>NZ_JBICVJ010000019.1:0-130882 GCF_043198895.1 Streptomyces sp. NPDC048696
GCCCGGTTACATTCCGAACCCGGAAGCTAAGCCTTTCAGCGCCGATGGTACTGCAGGGGGGACCCTGTGGGAGAGTAGGACGCCGCCGAACAAATTTTAGCCTCAGTCCCCGGCCTTTATGGTCAGGGACTGAGGCATTTTTGCGTTCTGGGTCTTTGCGTCCAGGGCCCCTCCTCCTTTGGGCTGCATGGTCCGCGCTCCGCGCGGCCCTCCGCTGACAGAGCGCTCTGTCAGAGTCGCCCCGCCGCCTTCAGCTCCAGATACGCATCGGCGAGAGCCGGTGCCAGTTCGTCCGGGGTGGCGTCCACGACGGTGACGCCGTGACGCATCAGCTGTTCAGCTGTTCGGCGACGCTGTTCCTGGGTCCTGC
Source organism: Streptomyces sp. NPDC048696 (assembly GCF_043198895.1). Classification (NCBI taxonomy): domain Bacteria; kingdom Bacillati; phylum Actinomycetota; class Actinomycetes; order Kitasatosporales; family Streptomycetaceae; genus Streptomyces; species Streptomyces sp. NPDC048696. The sequence continues at coordinate 371 of NZ_JBICVJ010000019.1, forward strand.
TGGCTGAGGCGGCATCGTAAACGGCGTCCACAGTGCCACGAGCCTCCGCCATTTTCTTGATGTGGGGGTCGGCAACAGCCGCGACCACGACCGTATGGCGCTGGGTGAGCTGAGGGAGCACGGGAAGCAGCCCCTCTTCGACGGGTGCTGCGTCCAGGCTTGTCAGGAGCACGATGAGTGAGCGGCGGGGAGCGTTGGCCAGGGCTGCGGCGCTCAAGCCGCGGGCATCCGTCTCCACCAGCTCGGGTTCGAGCGGTGCGAGCGCGTTGACCAGCGCGGGCAGGAGCTCGCCGGCGGCGCGGCCCTGGACCTGGGCGCGCACACGCCGGTCGTACGCCAGGAGGTCGACGCGGTCGCCCGCGCGGGACGCGAGTGCGGCGAGGAGCAGGGGCGCGTCCATGGCGGCGTCGAGCCGGGGCACGTCTCCGACGCGGCCCGCCGACGTTCGCCCCGTGTCGAGGACGACGAGAATGTGGCGGTCGCGCTCGGGGCGCCAGGTGCGTACGGCGACGGCGTTCTGGCGGGCGGTGGCGCGCCAGTCGATGGAGCGGGTGTCGTCGCCGGGGACGTAGGGGCGCAGGCTGTCGAATTCGGTCCCTTCGCCTCGGGTCAACACGCTCGTGCGGCCGTCGAGTTCACGGAGCCGCGCCAGCCGGGACGGCAGGTGTTTGCGGCTGGTGAAGGGCGGCAGGACGCGTACGGTCCACGGGACGTGATGGCCGCCCTGCCGGGAGACGAGTCCGAGCGGGCCGTACGACCGGACGGTGATCCGCTCGGAGCGGCGGTCGCCCCGCCGGGTCGGGCGCAGACTCGTCGTGAGACGGCGGCGTTCGCCGGCCGGGACCTTCAACCTGTGCCGGGAGGCGTCCTGTTCGGCGCCGGACGGCCAGCTGCTGGGCGGCCAGGCGTCGCGAAGTTCGGCGCGCAGGGGGCGGCCCGAGGGATTGGTGATGGTGAGGACGACCTCGGCGGCGTCACCCAATCGAACTGACGTATCACCGTTTCGGGTGAATTGGAGCTTTCGCACTGGCGCGGCGAGGGCGTAGTCGCACATCATTGCGAGTGTGAGGGGGGCGTTGACCGCGAGCATTCCTGCCCAGCTCGGGGCCAGCACGCCAACGGGGAGAGAGCCGAGTGCGGCGAGCAGAGCGGTGCGTCCGGTGAGAGCCACAGTCGTCGCCTCAGCGGGGGACGGGGACGTGGGCGAGGACTGAGGTGATGACGGAGTCGGCGGTGATGCCCTCCATCTCCGCCTCGGGCCGCAGCTGGATGCGATGGCGAAGTGTGGGGAGGGCCAAGGCCTTCACGTCGTCGGGGATGACATAGTCCCGGCCCGTGAGCCAGGCCCAGGCGCGAGCGGTGGAGAGCAGAGCGGTGGCGCCTCGGGGGGAGACACCGAGGCTGAGTGAGGGGGATTCACGCGTGGCACGGCAGATATCGACGACATAGCCGGTGATCTCGGCGGAGACCGAGGTCTTGGCGACGGCAGCGCGCGCCGCTTCCAGATCGGCGGCGCCCGCCACCGGGCGGACTCCGGCGGCCCGGAGGTCGCGAGGGTTGAAGCCTTCCGCATGGCGGGCGAGGACATTGATCTCGTCCGCGCGGGAGGGGAGAGGCACCGTCAACTTCAGCAGGAAGCGGTCCAGCTGGGCTTCCGGCAGGGGATAGGTGCCCTCGTACTCGACCGGGTTCTGCGTCGCCGCGACCAGGAACGGCTCGGGGAGCGGTCGCGGCGTGCCGTCGACGGTGACCTGACGCTCTTCCATGGCCTCCAGGAGAGAAGACTGCGTCTTCGGCGGGGTGCGGTTGATCTCGTCCGCGAGCAGGAGGTTCGTGAACACCGGGCCGGCCTGGAAGGAGAACTCGGCAGTGCGGGCGTCGTAGATGAGCGAGCCCGTGACATCACTGGGCATCAGATCGGGGGTGAACTGCACGCGCTTGGTGTCGAGTTCGAGAGAGGCGGCGAGCGAGCGCACGAGGAGTGTCTTGGCGACGCCGGGAACTCCTTCGAGCAGTACGTGGCCACGGCAGAGCAGGGCCACGACCAGGCCCGTGACGGCGGAGTCCTGGCCGACCACGGCCTTGGCGATCTCGGTGCGCAGAGCCTCCAGGGAGGCGCGGGCGCTGTCCGGGTTCGCTCCGGTCACCGGGGTTCGGTCGCTCATGAGGTGCGTACCTCTCTTTCGAGGGCGTCGAGTTCGTCCGCGAGGCGGACAAGTGCGGCATCGTCGGCCGGCGCCGGGCCGAACAGCAGGACCTGAAGGTCCCGTTCGGTGGCGGGGAGCCGGGCGGAAACGGCGGGGACGAGGAGTTCGGGCGCGTGCGCCGCTGAGGCGGGCACGCCGAGGAGGGGAGCCAGCCGTATGCGGGTGGCCGAGCGCAGGGCGTCGGCCGCGCGGTCGCGGGCGTTGGCCTTGCGGTAGAGACGGGCGCGGCCCTCGGTCGCCTCGGACGCGCGGACGGCGACCGGGAGTTGCTCGGTCACCAGAGGTCCCAGGCGCCGGGCGCGCCAGACGGCGGCGAGGGCTGCCGCGAGGGCGAGTTGAAGGGTGGCCCAGAGCCAGCCGGACGGGATGAGGTCGAAGAAGCTGCGGTCGCCGCCGTCGGTGGCCGAGACATCACCGAGCGAGGGGAGGTACCAGACCAGATGGGGACGGGAGCCGAGGAGCTGGAGGGCGAGCGAGGCGTTGCCCTGCTTGTCGAGCCGGTGGTTGTAGAGGATGTCCGGGGCGCCGAGCAGGACGGTGTCACCGTTGGCGGGTGTCTCCATCCGGAGCAGGGTGGGCAGACCGTCGGCCGGGTAACAGGCGTCGCTGCCCTGGCCGTTGGCCGAGTAGCGGACGCCGCCGGTGTCGGCGCTTCCGGCGCGTACGGCCGGGGCCAGCGAGCAGGCGGGCTCGCGGGCACTCACGGAGGCCGATCCCTCCTCGTGTACGCCGGGGGCGAGTACGGGAAGGGAGGCCGACCGGGGCGACAGCAGGAGCGTGCGTCCGCCGGACTCGGCGGTGGCCGCGTGCAGTTGGCGTTGCTGGGACTCGGTGAGCAGGTCGGGGACGGTGACCAGGAGTGTGGTGTCGGGGCCGACGGCCCGGGTGGCCTCGTCGAGGGTGGTGACCACACGCGTGGAGACGCCCTGGTTCTTGAGGAGTTCGGCGACCGCGCGGCTGCCGTAGCGGTCCGCGGAACGGGGGTCGAGGCGGCCGTGCTGGTCGCCGGAGCGGACAGCGGCGAGGGCGATGCCGGCGGTGACGAGGATGACCGCGGCGAGCAGCAGCCCGCGCGTGCGCGTCCAGATCTGACGGGGTGTCGCGTCGGTGGACGTGCGGCCGGAGGAGGAGGCCGGAGGAGCGGCCGCGGAGGCCTGTGCGTCGGTCACTCCGCGGCTCCCCGAGTAGCCACCTGCGCCGCGGGAGCCTGGGTGAGGGCGCTCAGCTCCGGTTGGGTGCGTTCCAGGTCGGTGTCGAGGTCACGGAGACGGTGGTATGCGGCCTCGTTCGCCGTACGGCCTCCGTATGTGACGTCGTCGAACTCGCGGGCCGCGGCGCGGAGTCGGTCGGCGTGGCCGGGCAGCGGTCGGGCCGCCTCGGCTGCTGCCTCGTCGGCGGTACGGCCGGGGCGCGGGTCGAGGAGGGCGCGCTCCTCCAGGGAGCGGACGACGGCCCGCATCCGTTCCTGGACGGCTTGCGTCCAACGGCGGGCGGCCGCATGGGCCTCGGCGGCGGCGCGGTGCTCGGCGGCGCTGCGCGGGCGGTCCTCGAAGACCGAGCCACCGGCCGACGCGGCGCGCTGCGGGATGCCGAGCCGCCACCACAGGGCCGCGACGAGTGCCAGGACGACGAGCACGATGACGACCAGGCCGAGCGTGCCGCCTGGCGCCGCGCCCGAAGCCGCGTCGAAGAGGCCGCCGACCCACTTCCAGAAGCGGTCGAGGGCGCGTTCCAGGAGGTTCGGGTCGTTCTCGTGGTACATCGGCTTGGACAGTTCGTGCTGCGCCGCCTCGCGGGCGGGCACACGCGGAGTGTCCACCGGCGGCCCGCCGCCCCCATGGAGCAGCAGTCGCACCATGGTTGTGCCCCCCGTCGCGGACACCGCATCAGCTCCCGGGAGTCTCGTGGCCCGGCAGGTTCGCGGCGCGGGCGAGGTCGAGGTCGAGCGCCTCGCGGCGGATGCGCTGGTCGATGTAGAGCAGCGCCGCGACGCCGGCGGAGATCGGGTAGGTGATGGCCGAGCCGATGACCGCGCCGATCCCGGTGATGATCAGGAACGGCCAGCCGTAGTCGGAGGTGGCTCCGCCGAAGAGGTTGTTGGCGCCGCCGTCATCGACGATCGTGCCGATCACGGTGAACGGGATCGCGATGATCAGCGAGACGATGAAGGTCAGGAGCAGCGTCAGGAGCGTGATGCCGAAGATCCGCCACCACGCCCCGCGCACCAGCTTGGCCGACCTGCGCAGGGACTTGACGAGACCCTGCCGCTCCAGCATCAGCGCGGGGGCGGCGAGGCTGAACTGGATCATCAGCCACACGACGGCCACGAAAGCGGCCAGCCCGCCGAGCACGGCCAGGCCCACACCCGCGCCGGACCCGATGAGCAGGCCGGGAAGGATGCCGATCCCCACGATCGCACCTGCCATGAGCGGCATCAGTACGAGGAGGCCGAGCAGCGTCATCAGGCGGGGGCTCGCCTCGGCCCATGCCTCCCGCAGGGTCACGGGCCGGCCCAGCACGGAGCGGCTGACCACGACGGTGAGCACGGCCGTGACGAACAGGGTGCCGATCAGGCTGAGGACGGCGATGGGCAGCATGCCGAGCATGCTCGACCGCAGGGAGTCGAAGGCCTGGTTGAGGGCTTCGGTGCCCGTGGCGTTGGGATCGATCTCGGGTGCGGCCGGGAGCAGGTAGCGCTGGGCGAGGATGTTCCCGATCTCGGTGATCACGGCGACGGTGAGCGTCAGGCCCAGGACCGTGCGCCAGTGCGCACGCATCGTCGACACGGCGCCGTCGAGGATCTCGCCGACGCCGAGCGGGCGCAGCGGGATGACGCCGGGCTTGGCGGCCGGCGGCCGGCCCCAGCCGGAGTTCCAGCCGCCCGGAGCAGGTGGCTGCCCCCATCCGCCGCCCTGGTGGGGTCCTGGGCGGCCCGGCGGAGGCGGCGGAGGACCCTGGCCCGGTACGGCGGCCGGAGGCGACCACTGGCCCGCCGGAGGCTGGTTCCGGGACCACTGCGAGGTCGCGCGGGCCCGGTCGGAGGGCTCGGGCGGGCGGGGCGCGCCGGAGTCCTCGCCGTCGGAGGGGGCCGATCCGGGCGAAGCCCAGCCCGGAGAGTCGTTCACGGTCGTCCACCTCGTGGCTTGGTCGCGGGACCGGCTCGGGGAGCCGGCTCCTTCGGGTTGGCAGCCATCGTGCCATGCGGTCCGGGGCAGCGGACCGGGCCCGGTATCTCGCCGGCACCTTCATTTGTCGGCGGCTCACCGGGCAGACTGGGCGAATGGCTGATCAGGACGCGCGATCCACCGCAGGTGCAGAGCCGCCGGGGCTGTCCCAGCTGCGCTGGGACGAGCCGCCCGAAGGGCCGGTGCTGGTGCTCCTCGACCAGACCCGGCTCCCGGCGGAGGAGGTCGAGCTGGTCTGTACGGACGTGCCGGGGCTGGTGCGGGCGATCCAGACGCTGGCGGTGCGCGGGGCGCCGCTGCTGGGGATCGCCGGGGCCTACGGAGTGGCGCTGGCCGGGGTACGCGGCTTCGACGTGCAGGAGGCCGCGGCTCTGCTGGCGGGGGCGCGGCCCACCGCGGTGAACCTCGGGTACGGGGTGCGGCTGGCGCTCGGGGCGTACCGGGCGGCCGTCGAGAAGGGCGCGGGCCCGCAGGAGGCCGGGGCGGCGGCGCTGGCGGCCGCCCGGGCACTGCATCGGGCCGATGCGCAGGCCAGTGCCCGGATGGCGGCGCACGGGCTGGCGCTGCTCGACGAGCTGCTGCCCGGCGGCAGCCACAGCGTGCTCACGCACTGCAACACCGGGCGGCTGGTGTCGGGGGGCGAGGGCACCGCGTTCGCGGTCGCGCTGGCCGCGCACCGGGCGGGCCGGCTGCGGCGGCTGTGGGTGGACGAGACACGGCCACTGCTGCAAGGGGCCAGACTGACCGCGTACGAGGCGGCGCGCAGTGGAATGGCGTACAGCTTGCTGACTGATAATGCCGCGGGTTCACTGTTCGCGGCGGGAGAGGTGGACGCCGTTCTGATCGGGGCGGACCGGATCGCCGCCGACGGCTCGGTGGCGAACAAGGTGGGAAGCTATCCGCTCGCAGTTCTCGCCAAGTACCACCACGTGCCGTTCATCGTGGTGGCGCCCGTGACGACGGTGGATCTTCAGACGCCCGACGGGGCGGCGATCGAGGTCGAGCAGCGGCCCGGGCAAGAGGTGACGGAGCTCACCGGACCGCAGATTTCCGCGGCCGGGTGGGGGACCGGCGTCGGACTGCCCGTGGCGCCGCTCGGAACGCAGGCGTACAACCCCGCCTTCGATGTGACACCACCCGAGTTGGTGACGGCGATCGTCACCGAGGAAGGTGTGCTCTCCCCGGTGACCGGGGGCGGGCTGAGAGAGCTGTGTGCCAGGTCACGCCAGGTAACGATTAGCTAATGGGATGATGACGTTTATGAAGGGACGCGTCCTTGTCGTCGACGACGACACCGCGCTGGCCGAGATGCTCGGCATTGTGCTGCGTGGAGAAGGTTTTGAGCCGTCGTTCGTAGCGGACGGCGACAAGGCACTGGCGGCATTCCGTGAGGCCAAGCCGGACCTGGTGCTGCTGGACCTCATGCTGCCCGGACGGGACGGCATCGAGGTCTGCAGGCTGATCAGGGCTGAGTCCGGTGTGCCGATCGTCATGCTCACCGCGAAGAGCGACACCGTGGATGTGGTGGTCGGCCTGGAGTCCGGGGCGGACGACTACATCGTGAAGCCGTTCAAGCCGAAGGAGCTCGTCGCCCGTATCCGGGCGCGGCTGAGGAGGTCGGAGGAGCCGGCGCCGGAGCAGCTGGCGATCGGCGATCTGGTGATCGACGTGGCCGGTCACTCCGTGAAGCGGGACGGGCAGTCCATCGCCCTGACCCCGCTGGAGTTCGACCTGCTGGTCGCGCTGGCCCGTAAGCCGTGGCAGGTGTTCACCCGTGAGGTGCTCCTGGAGCAGGTGTGGGGGTACCGGCACGCGGCGGACACGCGGCTCGTCAACGTGCATGTCCAGCGGCTGCGCTCGAAGGTCGAGAAGGACCCGGAGCGCCCGGAGATCGTGGTGACCGTCCGTGGTGTCGGTTACAAGGCCGGACCGAGCTGACATGTCCCGCGGCGGTGCTGCTCCGAAGCCCGGGAAGCCCGGGGTCCGTGGGGGGCGGGCTGCTGGTGAGGGACGGAAGACGTCTTGGGGCGGGCGGATCCTCCAGGAGGGGACGCCCGGCAGCCCTGTGCTACGGCTTTTCGTGCGCTGGGTGCGGCGTCCGCTGCTGCCCGCGGTGCGGCTGTGGCGGCGCAACATCCAGCTGCGGGTGGTCGCTTCCACCCTGCTGATGTCGCTGGGTGTGGTTTTGCTGCTCGGGTTCGTTGTCATCGGTCAGGTGCGCAACGGACTTCTGGTCACCAAGGAGAAGGCCGCCGAGAGCCAGTCGGCGGGCGGCTTCGCCGTGGCCAAGGACAAGGCCAGTGCTCCGGCGGCGCCGGGCGGACAGGACGACGGCAGCCCGGACGGGCGGGCCGGCAGTTCGGTGACCTGGCGCAGTGAGCTGGTGACCCAGCTCGCCAGTGGCGGTCAGGGCGCGTTCTACGTGGTGGCCCTGAGCGCCGACTCCGAGGACTCGGGGTCCAGCAACCGCGGGCCGCGCGCCTCCGGCGGCGTGGACCCGGTCGCGAGCGTGCCGAAGAGCCTGCGGGACTCGGTCGACGTGGGGACGGGCGCGTACAAGACGTACGCCTCGATCAAGTACCTCGACGGGCAGGAGCCCAAGCCGGGTCTGGTCATCGGCACCCGGCTGAAGGACGTCGACGGACAGGCGTACCAGCTGTACTACCTCTTCCCGCTGGCGCAGGAGGAGAAGACGCTGAGCCTGGTCAAGGGCACCCTCGCGACCGCGGGGCTGTTCCTTGTGGTGCTGCTCGGCGCGATCGCCTGGCTGGTGGTCCGGCAGGTCGTGACACCGGTGCGGATGGCGGCGCAGATCGCCGAGCGGCTTTCGGCCGCCAAGCTCCAGGAACGGATGAAGGTCACCGGCGAGGACGACATCGCGCGGCTCGGCGAGGCCTTCAACAAGATGGCGCAGAACCTCCAGCTCAAGATCCAGCAGATGGAGGAGCTGTCGCGGATGCAGCGGCGGTTCGTCTCGGACGTCTCGCACGAGCTGCGTACACCGCTGACGACCGTACGGATGGCGGCGGACGTCATCCATGAGGCGCGGGTCGACTTCGATCCGGTGACGGCGCGGTCGGCCGAGTTGCTCGCCGGGCAGCTGGACCGGTTCGAGTCGCTGCTCGCCGATCTGCTGGAGATCAGCCGCTTCGACGCGGGCGCGGCGGCGCTGGAGGCCGAGCCGATAGACCTGCGTGATGTCGTACGACGGGTGATCGAGGGCGCCGAGCCGCTGGCCGAGCGCAAGGGCACCCGGATACGGGTGGTCGGCGACGACCAGCCGGTGGTCGCCGAGGCGGACGCCCGGCGCGTCGAGCGGGTGCTGCGCAACCTGGTCGTCAACGCCGTGGAGCACGGCGAGGGCCGGGACGTGGTGGTGCGGATGGCGACGGCCGGCGGGGCCGTGGCGGTCGCCGTGCGCGACTACGGCGTGGGTCTGAAGCCCGGCGAGGCGACCCGTGTGTTCAACCGCTTCTGGCGGGCCGACCCCGCGCGGGCCAGGACAACCGGCGGTACGGGACTGGGACTGTCGATCGCGGTCGAGGACGCGCGGCTGCACGGCGGCTGGCTGCAGGCCTGGGGCGAGCCCGGTGGCGGCTCCCAGTTCCGCCTGACGCTGCCGCGTACGGCCGACGAGCCGCTGCGCGGGTCGCCCATACCGCTGGAGCCGGAGGACTCGCGCTCGGCCCGGGAGCGGGCCCGCCAGGGCGCGGCCGCCGGGCAGGGCAACGGGCTGCGGCTGACGAGCGTGCCCGTCCAGCCGGCCGCCGACCGCTCCTCGCTGCCCGTGCCGCCCCGGCCCCCGATACCGCCCAGGACGTCGGGTCCGGCAGCCGATCCGACCGCGCTGCCCGGTGGCGGCGGGGCCCGGGTGGTGCCCCGGGTCGCGGACGGGCGCGCCGACGGCGAATCCGTACCATCGCAGGCTGCTGACGCAGCGGCTGCCCCGGCAGCCGCCGACCAGGAGGAAACGGCTCGTGGGCGCTGATCCGGGGAGGGGGCGCGGCCGTCGGCTGCGGTCCGCCGCGCTGCTGGGCTGCGGCGGTGTGCTGGTGGCGGGCTGTGCGTCGATGCCCGACAGCGGGGATGTGCACGCGGTGCAGGCCTCGCAGCGCGCCGACTCGCAGGTGCAGGTGTACGCGGTGCCGCCGCGCGAGGGGGCGGCCGCCGACGAGATCGTCGACGGCTTCCTGGAGGCGATGACCAGTGACGACCCGCAGTTCGCGACGGCCCGCAAGTATCTGACGCCGCAGGCCGCGCGCGCGTGGAAGCCGGATCTGGCCACCACGGTGCTGGCCGACGGGCCGAACCCGGAGCCGAACCGGGCCAACGACAAGGGGGACAGCGCGAGTTTCACCTTCACGGTGACCGGAAAGCCGGTGGCCGTGGTGGACAAGCAGCACGCCTACCAGCCGGCCAGGCCCAAGTCGACGTACAACGAGACGATCCATCTCGTACGCGAGAGCGGGCCCGGCGGCAAGGAGTGGCGCATCGACTCGCTGCCCGAGGGGCTGCTCCTGGGGCAGTCGGACTTCCAGCGCATCTACCGTTCCGTCAACAAGTACTACTTCGCGTCCGGTCAGGAACGGCTGCTGGTCGCCGACCCGGTGTACGTGCGTCAGCGCAACGACCCCGAGACGCAGATGAACCTGGTGACCCAGACGGTCATGGCCGTCCTTGAGGGCCCGACCAACTGGCTGCGTCCGGTGGTGAGTTCACGCTTCCCGAGCGGTACGGAGCTGAAGGACGGCACCACGGCGCTGTCGTTCGACGACCGCAACGCGCTGAAGGTGCCGCTCAACGAGCGGGCGTCCAATGTCGGCGGGGCGCAGTGCCGCAAGATGGCCGCCCAAATCCTGTTCACCCTGCGGGATCTGACGGCGACCCGGGTCAGTCAGGTGGAGCTGGACCGGGCCAACGGCTCGCAGCTCTGCGTGCTCGGCGGCGACCAGGCCGAGGACTACGCGCCGGACCGCATCTCGCCCAAGCCCGGGCAGTACTTCCTGGACACGCAGGGGCGGCTGGCGCGGATGCGGGACGCGGTGCGCGACGGTACGGACAGCACCGACGCCAGCGGCAGCGCGGACGGCGACGTGGTGACCGAGCAGGTGGCGGGGCCGCTGGGCCGGGGCGAGCAGAAGCTGCGTACGGTCGCGGTGGCGCGGGACGAGCGGCACGCGGCGGGCGTGACGTCGGACGGCCGCTCGCTGTACGTGGCGCCGATCGTGTCCGACGGCGAGCTCGTCAAGACGCTGGTCACCAGCCAGAGCAAGGACCCGGCGAAGGACGGGCTCTCGGCGCCGAGTTGGGACGGGCGCGGCGACCTGTGGGTGGCCGACCGGGACCCGGACCACTCCCGGCTGCTGCGCCTGGAGAAGGGCGCGGGCCAGCCCCAGGAGGTCGATGTCGCCGGTCTGAACGGCGCGCGCATCGAGCAGGTGCGGATGTCGGCGGACGGTGTGCGGATCGCGCTCCTGGTGGCCGAGGGCGGCCACACCACGCTGCGGATCGGCCGCGTGGAGCGGATCGGCGACCCGGAGCACCCGCAGGTCTCCGTGGTGGAACTGCGCCCCGGCGCGCCGCAGATGGAGGACGTGACGGCCGTGTCGTGGGCCGGGCGCAGCCGCCTCGTCGTGGTCGGCAAGGAGTCCGGCGGGCTCCAGCAGCAGCTGCGTTATATGCAGACCGACGGCTCGACGTCGGCCGCGGGCAATGTGCCGGGCGCCAACCGGGTGACCGAGATCGCCGCCGCGGACGACGAGCGGCTGCCGCTGGTGGCGCACTCGAAGGAGGACGGCATCGTCCGGCTGCCGCCCGGTGCGAACTGGAAGACCGCGGTCAAGACGGGCTCCTCGCCGGTCTACCCGGGCTGACGAGCGCGCCTTCCGCACCGGGAACGCGCCTTCGATGCAGGGAGAACGAACCCGCCCCGCTGTCCACAGGACGGCGGGGCGGGTTTTCCACAGGGGTGGCCGGGTCGCCCTCCTGTTGGCAGAGTGGGGGCCATGCGGGGATGGTGGCAGGAGATCTCCGAACTGGTGCTGCCTGTCGCCTGCGGTGGCTGCGGCAGCCCCCGTACGGCGCTGTGCGAGCGGTGCGCGGCGGCGCTGCTGGGCGCGCGGGCGCGGCGGGTGCGGCCGGCCCCCGAACCCGCGGGGCTGCCGGTGGTGTACGCGGCGGCCGAGTACGAGGACGCCGTACGGGCGGTGCTGCTCGCGCACAAGGAGCGCGGGGCCCTGGGGCTGGCCGGGGTACTGGGGCAGGCGCTGGCGGGCGCGGTGCGCGCGGTCGCCGGGGCGCCCCGGGACGGAACGTTGCTGCTCGTACCGGTTCCTTCGGCGCGCCGGGCGGTGCGGGCGCGCGGGCATGACGCGGCGCGGCGGATCGCCCTGGCGGCGGCGGGCGAACTGCGGCGCACGGGGACGGACGCGCGCGTGGCGGCCGTGCTGCGGCAGCGGCGCGCGGTGCGGGACCAGGCGGGGCTGAGCGCCCCGCAGCGGCTGGCGAATCTGACCGGAGCACTGGAGGTGTCGGCGGGCGGTGACAGGCTCCTGGAGGGCGGTCGGGTGGTCCTGGTGGACGACCTCATGACGACCGGGGCGTCGTTGGTGGAGGCGGCGCGTGCGGTGGCCGTCGCGGGGGCGGCGACCGTGCCCGGGGCGGTCGGGGGTGCCTCGGGGTACGCCGTTGGGGGAAGCGCGCAGCGGTCGGCGGCGGCCGCTGTCGTGGCCTCGACGCCGGCCTCGTTCGAAATAAACCGGAACTGACAGCGAACCTGCATCGTTGCAGGTAGTGAGAGGGAGGAAACACCTGAACGGAGGTACGTGCGGGTAGCGGGTGCCGACATCCGTCCGACCGAGCTATGTTCGGTTGTGAGGAATGGCGAGAGCCGGCCTCGCTGAATGCACTGCCTCGCGTCCGGGTAGGTGCCCGGCCCCGAGGTTGGTGGGGTGGCGATCTTCCCGACGGGGGAGGAGGAGGTGAAAGTCGCCCAGTCCGAGGCTCCGGTGCCACCGGAGTCTGGTGCAAGAGGGAGATGCTCCGCAGTGAAGGCGGAGTGATCCGGGAACGGAGTTCTGCGTGGACATCGTCGTCAAGGGCCGCAAGACCGAGGTGCCCGAGCGGTTCCGCAAGCACGTGGCCGAGAAGCTGAAGCTGGAGAAGATCCAGAAGCTCGACGGCAAGGTAATCAGCCTCGACGTCGAGGTGTCCAAGGAACACAACCCGCGGCAGGCCGACCGTTCCGACCGAGTGGAGATCACGCTGCACTCGCGTGGCCCCGTGATCCGGGCGGAAGCGGCGGCAGGCGACCCGTACGCAGCCCTCGACCTGGCCACCGGCAAGCTGGAGGCGCGGCTGCGCAAGCAGCACGACAAGCGTCACACCCGCCGGGGCAATGGGCGGCTGTCGGCCTCCGAAGTGGCCGACGTCGTGCCGGGCGTGGCTCAGTTGAACGGAAGCGGTGAGCCGGTGGGCGGTTCGCTGGAGGAGCGCGTTCCCACCACTCGGATGGGCTCGCTCGAAGTGCAGGGCGAAGGCCCGCTGGTGGTCCGCGAGAAGACCCACCTGGCAGCCCCGATGACGCTCGACCAGGCGCTCTACGAGATGGAGCTGGTCGGGCACGACTTCTACCTCTTCGTCGACTCCGAGACGAAGCAGCCCAGTGTCGTCTACCGACGGCACGCCTACGACTACGGCGTCATTCATCTGGAAAGTGACCCGCTCGCCGGTGAGGACGCGAGCGGCGCCGGCGGTGCGCTCGGCGGATGACCAGGTGGACGGCGCGCTGAACGGACGCGTGCGGCGCGCCGTACAACAGTGTGGTGGTGCCCCGGGAGTGCTTGTGCGCCCCCAGGGGCACCACTGTGCGACCACTGGACCACCGCTCTGTCGGCCGGGCATGAAATCATGGCGTCGCACGCCAACCGCTGCTTCGCGGAGCGAGGTTGGTGCAGCCACACCAACTCGGGCCATGGCCTTCAGGGGGAGGAACGATGGCGGACAGCTTCGGGCCGGTGCAGGACGGGTCGGCCCCGGACGGTTCTGACGGGGCTCCCACCGGCATGGAAGCGGCCGGGTCCCGCAAGGAACCGATCCGTGTCCTGGTCGTCGACGACCACGCGCTCTTCCGCCGGGGACTGGAGATCGTGCTGGCCGCGGAGGAGGACATCCAGGTCGTCGGCGAGGCGGGCGACGGCGCCGAGGCCGTGGACAAGGCGGCGGACCTGCTGCCCGACATCGTCCTGATGGATGTACGGATGCCCCGGCGCGGCGGCATCGAGGCCTGCACCTCCATCAAGGAGGTGGCCCCCAGCGCGAAGATCATCATGCTCACGATCAGCGACGAGGAAGCCGACCTCTACGACGCGATCAAGGCGGGTGCGACGGGCTACCTGCTCAAGGAGATCTCCACGGACGAGGTGGCGACCGCGATCCGGGCGGTGGCGGACGGGCAGTCCCAGATCAGCCCGTCGATGGCGTCGAAGCTGCTCACCGAGTTCAAGTCGATGATCCAGCGCACCGACGAGCGCCGGCTGGTGCCCGCGCCGCGGCTCACCGACCGTGAGCTGGAGGTGCTGAAGCTGGTGGCGACGGGGATGAACAACCGGGACATCGCCAAAGAGCTGTTCATCTCCGAGAACACCGTGAAGAACCACGTCCGCAACATCCTGGAGAAGCTCCAACTGCACTCCAGGATGGAGGCGGTGGTGTACGCGATGCGCGAGAAGATCCTGGAGATCCGCTAGCCGTCAGCGCCGCCCATCAGGGCCGGGCCGCAACCGGCCCCTCCTCATGGCGTTCCGGTCAGCCCGCCGTGACCGTCGCGACCGCCGCGGTCAGTGCACGGGCCAGCTCCGGGGTGTCGGTGCGCTCGATGCGTACGGCGTCGCAGCCCACCCAGCTCGCCGCCTCCCACAGTGCCTGGGCCATGGGTTCTATCGCCTTCGGGGACTCCAGGGAGACCTGCTTGGCCACCAGGGTGCGGCCCTCGCGGGCGGGGTCGACGCGGCCCAGCAGCCGGCCGCCCGACAGCAGGGGCATCGCGAAGTAGCCGTACACCCGCTTGGGCTTGGGCGTGTAGGCCTCCAGACGGTGGCTGAAGCCGAAGATCCGCTCGGTGCGCGCGCGGTCCCAGATGAGCGAGTCGAAGGGCGACAGCAGTGTCGTGCGATGGCGGCCGCGCGGCTCGGCGGCCAGCGCCTCCGGGTCCGCCCAGGCGGCCTTGTCCCAGCCCTGCACGGTGACCGGCACCAGACCCGACTCGGCGATCACCGCGTCCACCTGCTCGCCCTTGAGGCGGTGGTAGTCGGCGATGTCCGCGCGCGTGCCGACGCCCAGGGACTGGCCCGCCAGCCGTACGAGCCGGCGCAGGCACTCGGCGTCGTCCAGCTCGTCGTGCAGGAACGCGTCCGGGATGGCGCGCTCGGCCAGGTCGTACACCCGCTTCCAGCCGCGCCGTTCGGTGCAGACCACCTCGCCGTACATCAGCGCGCGCTCGACGGCGACCTTGGAGGCGGACCAGTCCCACCACTCGCCCTTGTTCTTGGCGCCGCCCAAGTCCGTCGCGGTCAGCGGGCCTTCGGTCTGGAGCTGCTTGATCACCTGCTCGTACGAGCCGTCCGGCAGCTCGTGGTTCCAGTGCGGGCGGGAGCGGTAGGCGCGGCGGCGGAAGGCGAAGTGCGGCCACTCCTCGACGGGCAGGATGCAGGCCGCGTGCGACCAGTACTCGAAGGCGTGGCCGTCCTTCCAGTACGCCGCGTCCACCGCCTTGCGGCCGACGGCGCCGAGGCGGGCGTAGGGAATCAGCTCGTGCGACCGGGCGAGCACGGAGATGGTGTCGAGCTGCACCGCGCCCAGGTGCCGCAGCACGCCGCGCACTCCGCCCCGGCGGTCGGGGGCGCCGAGGAATCCCTGGGCGCGCAGGGCGATGCGGCGGGCCTCGTCGGCGGAGAGTTCGGCGGTGGGGCGCGGCAGGCTGGTCATGTTCCGCACGATAGACGGCGGCACTGACAACGGGCCCTGGCGCAGGCCGCCCAGGGGGCGGAACCCCTGACTCCGCCCGCTCGCCCGCGCGCGCCAGTCCGGCCCGGCTCAGGCACGCGCGCCTGCTCTCAGCCGGTGCCCGTCCGCTCGGGCCCCGGCACGCGGGCACCCTCTGCCCCCACTCCCGCACCGCCGCGAGCGCGCACGTACGCGCGCGTCAGTCCCGCGACGGCAGGTACGCGCGCGTAGTGGGCAGGCCCAGGTCGCCGGGGAGGAGGCCGCCCACCCAGCTGTCGCGGCGGGTGCCGCCGTGGACGAGGGCGGCGCGCAGGGTGCCCTCGATGGTGAAGCCCGTCTTCTCGGCCACCGCGCGCGAGGCCGCGTTGCCGACCTCCGCGCGCCACTCCAGGCGCTCGACCCCGGCCGACTCGAAGGCCCAGCGGGCGGCCGCCAGCGAGGCCTCGGTCATATAGCCCCGCCCCCGGTGCTCCTTGGTCGCCCAGAAGCCCAGCTCGGCGACGCCCTCGCCGCGCCGCATCACGCCGACCATCGCCACCAGCGCGCCCTCGCGCGCGTTCCCCTCGCCCTGGGACGTGTCCCGCAGGCGCACCGCGAACGTGTAGTCGGAGTCGTCCCGCCAGCCGCCCGGGCCGAAGGTCTCGGTGAAGGAGGTCGCGTGTTCGCGCAGATACGGCGAGGGGACGGTGGTCCAGCGCTGGATGTCGGGGTCCTGACAGGCCGCGTACGTCTCGTCCGCGTCCTGCGGGCCGACGGGCCGCAGGATCAGGCGCTCGGTGCTGAGGGTGAGTGGGTCCATCGGCTGATTCTCCGTGCGGGGCCGGAACGGGCGCCAGGGCTTTTCACACGTTCCCGGCACTTCCGGGCACCTTCCCGGCACCTTCCGGGCCCGCTGTCCGTTGTCGTAATGGCAGACCTCCCGGCGCGGGCGGGTCCTCGCATACGATGGCCGTTGCTCAGAAGTAATCAACCGTACTCGACCGCGCCAGGCCCGACCGGCAAGGAGACCAACCCCCGTGTCCGTCCTTTCAAAGCTCATGCGTGCAGGCGAAGGCAAGATCCTGCGCAAGCTGCACCGCATCGCGGACCAGGTCAACTCCATCGAAGAGGACTTCGTAAACCTCTCCGACGCCGAGCTCCGTGCCCTCACCGACGAGTACAAGGAGCGGTACGCGAACGGGGAGAGCCTGGACGACCTGCTCCCGGAAGCCTTCGCCACCGTCCGCGAGGCCGCCAAGCGCGTCCTCGGCCAGCGTCACTACGACGTACAGATGATGGGTGGCGCGGCCCTGCACCTCGGCTATGTCGCCGAGATGAAGACCGGTGAGGGCAAGACCCTCGTCGGCACGCTGCCGGCGTACCTCAACGCGCTGTCCGGCAAGGGCGTCCACCTGATCACGGTGAACGACTACCTGGCCGAGCGCGACTCCGAGATGATGGGCCGAGTGCACCGCTTCCTCGGCCTTGAGGTCGGCTGCATCCTGGCCAACATGTCGCCCGCCGAGCGCCGCACGCAGTACGCCTGCGACATCACGTACGGAACGAACAACGAGTTCGGCTTCGACTACCTGCGCGACAACATGGCGTGGTCCCAGGACGAGCTCGTCCAGCGCGGCCACAACTTCGCGATCGTCGACGAGGTCGACTCGATCCTGGTCGACGAGGCGCGTACGCCGCTGATCATCTCCGGCCCGGCCGACCAGGCCACCAAGTGGTACGGCGACTTCGCCAAGCTGGTCACGCGCCTCACCAAGGGTGAGGCGGGCAACCCGCTCAAGGGCATCGAGGAGACCGGCGACTACGAGGTCGACGAGAAGAAGCGCACCGTCGCCATCCACGAGCCCGGCGTGGCCAAGGTGGAGGACTGGCTGGGCATCGACAACCTCTACGAGTCGGTGAACACCCCCCTCGTCGGCTACTTGAACAACGCCATCAAGGCGAAGGAACTGTTCAAGAAGGACAAGGACTACGTCGTCATGGACGGCGAAGTCATGATCGTCGACGAGCACACCGGCCGTATCCTCGCCGGCCGCCGCTACAACGAGGGCATGCACCAGGCGATCGAGGCGAAGGAAGGGGTGGACATCAAGGACGAGAACCAGACGCTCGCCACGATCACCCTGCAGAACTTCTTCCGCCTCTACAAGCGCCACGACCAGGAGGGCAACGAACAGCCCGGCCTGTCCGGCATGACCGGTACGGCGATGACCGAGGCCGCCGAGTTCCACCAGATCTACAAGCTCGGCGTCGTCCCGATCCCGACCAACCGGCCGATGGTCCGCAAGGACCAGTCCGACCTGATCTACCGCACCGAGGTCGCGAAGTTCGAGGCGGTCGTCGACGACATCGCCGAGAAGCACGAGAAGGGCCAGCCGATCCTGGTCGGCACCACCTCGGTCGAGAAGTCCGAGTACCTCTCGCAGCAGCTCTCCAAGCGCGGCATCCAGCACGAAGTGCTGAACGCCAAGCAGCACGACCGGGAGGCGACGATCGTCGCCCAGGCGGGCCGCAAGGGCGCCGTCACGGTCGCCACGAACATGGCCGGCCGAGGCACCGACATCAAGCTCGGCGGCAACCCGGACGACCTCGCCGAGGCCGAGCTGCGCCAGCAGGGCCTGGACCCGGTGGAGCACGTCGAGGAGTGGGCGCACGCGCTGCCCGCCGCCCTGGAGAAGGCCGAGCAGGCCGTCAAGGCGGAGTTCGAAGAGGTCAAGGAGCTCGGCGGCCTGTATGTGCTGGGCACCGAGCGGCACGAGTCGCGCCGTATCGACAACCAGCTGCGCGGCCGTTCCGGCCGTCAGGGCGACCCGGGCGAGTCCCGCTTCTACCTGTCGCTCGGCGACGACCTGATGCGGCTGTTCAAGGCCCAGATGGTCGAGCGCGTCATGTCGATGGCCAACGTGCCGGACGACGTGCCGATCGAGAACAAGATGGTGACGCGCGCGATCGCGTCCGCCCAGTCCCAGGTCGAGCAGCAGAACTTCGAAACGCGTAAGAACGTTCTGAAGTACGACGAGGTGCTGAACCGGCAGCGCGAGGTCATCTACGGCGAGCGCCGCCGCGTCCTGGAGGGCGAGGACCTGCACGAGCAGGTGCAGCACTTCATGGACGACACCATCGACGCGTACATCCAGGCGGAGACCGTCGAGGGCTTCGCCGAGGAGTGGGACCTGGACCGGCTGTGGGGCGCCTTCAAGCAGCTCTACCCGGTGAAGGTCACCGTGGAGGAGCTGGAGGAGGCGGCGGGCGACCGCGCGGGCATCACCGCCGAGTTCATCGCCGAGTCCATCAAGGACGACATCCACGAGCAGTACGCGGCGCGCGAGGAGCAGTTGGGCTCCGACATCATGCGTGAGCTGGAGCGGCGCGTGGTCCTCTCGGTGCTCGACCGCAAGTGGCGCGAGCACCTCTACGAGATGGACTACCTCCAGGAGGGCATCGGCCTGCGGGCGATGGCCCAGAAGGACCCGCTGGTCGAGTACCAGCGCGAGGGCTTCGACATGTTCAACGCCATGATGGACGGCATCAAGGAGGAGTCCGTCGGCTACCTGTTCAACCTGGAGGTCCAGGTCGAGCAGCAGGTCGAGGAGGTCCCGGTCGAGGACGCCGAGGTGAAGGCCTCGCTGGAGAAGGAGGACGCAGTGCCCGCCGGCGGGGTCGCGCGTCCCGAGATCCGGGCCAAGGGTCTGGACGCCCCGCAGCGCCCGGACCGGCTGCACTTCTCGGCGCCGACGGTGGACGGCGAGGGCGGGGTCGTCGAGGGCGACTTCGACAACGGCGACGAGCCGTCCCGCTCCGAGGCGGACGGGATGACCCGCGCCGAGCGCCGCAAGGCCCAGAAGGGCGCCGGCCGCCGCCGCAAGAAGTAGCCGCGAGGCTTGTGAGTCACCGGGTGGGGCCGGGCACCGCATGGGTGCCCGGCCCCACTTCCACTGCCGCGCAGCGCCAGCGCAGGTCGGCGCCCTGCTCCAGGCGGAAGGCCATGGCGCGGACGCGGTCGCCCGCGCCGATCCGGGCGAACGCCTCGATGACGCCGGCCTGCGGCACGTACTCGTCGCAGTGCCGCACCACCGGCTGGGAGGCGGCCCCCAGGGGGCTCGCCGGGGCGAGGAGCACCAGCTGCTCGTACGCCTCGCCGACGGTGTGGCCCAGCATCCAGTGCACCGGCCGGCGGCCGCTGAGCACGGCGAGCAGGCGCTCGGCGAACCAGTAGCGGGGCAGCCGCTGGCGCCGCGCGTAGGCGCCGGCGGGTCCGCCGGGCCTGGCGGGGCCGACCCGGTCGTGGCGGCCCGCGGGCCTGGCCCGGTCCGTCCGCGCCGCGCCCGCTCGTGTCCTGTCGGTCCTGTTCATCTCCGTCGCCCCCTTTGATACCGGCGAGTAGCTTTCTGTTGGGGATCTTGTACGGGGGCGGCGACGCGGGTCGCAAGGGCGGCGGGGCGGGCGCTCGGGGCCCTCGGAGATTCACCTATCTGGGTGATGAAGGGCCTCGCGGAGCCGGTGAGGGCCGGGCGTACACCTGTCGGCCCTGCGATCCCTCAGCCCCCGTACGGGCAACCCGAAGGGGGACTCCCGCACGTATCCTGAGTGCGTCTTCCGACGAGAAAAGAGCGGCCTGTCATGCGCGTGTACCTCCCCCTGACCCTCCCTGGTCTCGCGACGGCGCACACGGCGGGAGAGCTCGGCTCCGGGCCGCTGACCGCCTATGCCGTCACGCCCGGACTGCGTGAGTGGTACGTCTCGGACGACATCGAGGAGCTGGAGTACGCGGCGCTCAGCCGGGCCGCCGCGGCGTCGCTGCGGCTGCTCGCCGGGGACCCGCAGGCCGCCCGGCGCCGGGTCGTGGTCGCCCTCGACGTGCCGGACGGGGCCGCCTCGGCCGACCCGGACCGGGGCCTGGACGCGAGTGCGCTGGGCGAGGTGCGGATCGCCGGGCCGGTGCCGCTGGGCAAGGCGGCCGCGGTGCACGTGGACTCCGACGACGCGGTCGTGGACGTGGCCGCGGCGGCCGACGCGCTCGGCGCGGCGGACCAGGGCGACGACGACGCCCAGTTCGCCGTCGACGGGGCCGAGGACCACGAGCTGCTGTGGTTCGGGGTGCAGGAGATTCCCAACCTGATCGGCTGACAGCCTGACTGACCTGCGGTCTTCGCCTGCGGGAGCGGCCTGTGCGGTCCGTTGTCAGTGGGGGTGGGTACCGTTCTGGCATGGGGAAGCGCACGCATCTGGTCTGGGACTGGAACGGCACACTGCTCGACGACATCGGCGCGGTCATCGAGGCGACCAACGCCGCCTTCGCGGAGCTCGGCCTGGAGCCGATCACGCTGGAGCGGTACCGCGAGCTGTACTGCGTGCCGATCCCCCGCTTCTACCAGCGGCTGATGGGGCGGCTGCCGACCGAGGCGGAGTGGCTGGTCATGGACGAGGCCTTCCACAAGCACTACTGGCTGCGGGCGGACGCCTGCGCGCTCACCCAGGGCGCGGCCGAGCTGCTCGCCGACCGATCGGCGTCCGGGCTCGGCCAGTCGCTTCTGTCCATGGCGCCGCACGAGCATCTGGTGCCGATCGTGCGGCGGCACGGCATCACGGAGCACTTCCTGCGGGTGGACGGGCGCACCGGCCCCTCCCACGGCAGCAAGGCCGAGCACATGGTGCGGCATCTGACCGCGCTGCGGGCGGCGGACGAGGCGATATCCGCCGACCGGATCGTGGTGATCGGGGACGCGGTGGACGACGCCGTGGCCGCCGCGCACATCGGGGCCCGGGCGGTGCTGTACACCGGGGGATCGCACAGCCGCGACAGCCTCGCGGAGGCGGGGGTGCCGGTGGTGGACACCCTGGCGGAAGCGGTGGCAGTGGCGGAACGCCTGGCGGGCTGAGGCGGACGGGGACACCCCCGGACCCTCAAGGCGGCGAGCAGAGGCCACCCCAGCCCTCAAGGCGGACGCCGCCCGCAGGCACGCCCGCGAACCGGGCCGACGCCGACGGGGACCTGTGTCCGGCGCCCCGGCGGGCGTCTCGGCCCGGCCGCCCCGCCTCGCCCCGACGCCTACGTCACCGGCGCCTTCGCCCGCAGCACCGTCAGGAACTCCCGCATCCATGTGGAGTGGTCCGGCCAGGCGCGGGCGGAGACCAGGGTGCCGTCGACGACCGTCTCCGTGTCGCGGAAGGAGGCGCCGGCGGACTGCATGTCGAGTTCGAGGGCGGGATACGCGGTGACCCGGCGGCCGGTGAGGCCGCCGATGGCCGCGGTCAGGAGGGGACCATGGCAGATCTGTGCGACCGGCTTGTCCGTGTCGAAGAACGTCTTGAGGATCTTGCGGAGCTCGGGGTCGTTGCGCAGGTATTCGGGGGCCCGGCCGCCCGGGATCACCAGTGCGGCGTACTGGCCCGGGTCGACTTCGGAGAAGGCCAGGTCGGCCGGCCAGGTGTAGCCGGGCTTCTCGGTGTACGTGTCGAAGCCCGGCTCGAAGTCGTGGACCACGAACTGGAGCCGCTTGCGGGCGGGGGCGGCGATATGGACCTCGTAGCCCTCCTCGCGCAGCCGCTGGTAGGGGTACAGGACCTCCAGCGACTCCGCCGCGTCGCCGGTCACGATCAGGATCTTGGCTGCCATGGGTGCTCCCGGAGTCGACCATGCGTACGCGATGCGTACGGGAATCGTGGTGCTGTGCCACATGCTCCGCGATGCGCCGCGCGTCACGGTGCGCGCAATGCTTCGCTTGGCGCGAAATCCGCTGTCCGGCGGAGCGCCCACGGCGCTGCCCACCGTGCCGCTCCGCACACCGTGCGTACGCCGCCAACGTGCCCCTGCCCGGCCCGTTTGCCAAGAGTGCGGACTCGGCCGCCGCGTCGCTGTCCAGAGTGTCAAACTTCGGGGCCTGCTTTTGTACACATACGGCTCATGACGGGTCGGGGGGGCGGGGCGATAGCCTTGACCCGTGATCAGCGCGATATCCCGCAGGGGCACTGACGCCCCTGCCCTGCGCCCGGAGTGCCACAGTGCCCGGGCTCTCGCTGATTCCCGCTACCCGGGCCCTTCGCCGAAGATGGCCAATAACGACCCGGGCATCTCTCATCGCGGCATAACGTCGACTCCGACCGGACACCCCGCGTCGAGGCGTTGCGTCGCTTCGCATACCTACGTCACGCAACGGCGCGCGACAGGAGCCAGAGGACATGCAGACCAAGCTGGACGAAGCCAAGGCCGAGCTGCTCGCACGGGCCGCCCGGGTAGCTGAGAACAGCCCGGTGGGGGGTCCCGGCGGTCTGGGGGGCGCCCCCCAGGACCGGGCAGCCACTACCGGGTCCACGGGGGAGGAAGGTCCGGGCCAGGACGCCGTTCTCGGGTTCCTCCAGCGCTACTACCTGCACACCGCTCCGGAGGACCTGGCCGACCGCGACCCGGTCGACGTCTTCGGCGCGGCTCTCTCGCACCACCGGCTGGCCGAGATGCGCCCGCAGGGCACCGCGAACGTCCGGGTGCACACCCCGACGGTCGAGGAGAACGGCTGGACGTGCAGTCACTCGGTCGTGGAGGTCGTCACCGACGACATGCCCTTCCTGGTGGACTCGGTCACCAACGAGCTGTCCCGCCAGAGCCGCGGCATCCATGTCGTCATCCACCCCCAGGTCGTCGTCCGCCGTGATGTCACCGGCAAGCTGATCGAGATCCTGGAGACCGGCGCCCAGACCGGCGGTCTGCCGCACGACGCGCTCGTCGAGTCCTGGATCCACGTCGAGATCGACCGCGAGACCGACCGCGCCGACCTGAAGCAGATCACCGCCGATCTGCTGCGGGTGCTCTCCGACGTCCGCGAGGCCGTCGAGGACTGGGAGAAGATGCGCGACGCGGCGCTGCGCATCGCCGACGAGCTGCCCAAGGAGCCCAAGGCCGGCGACCTGCGCGACGAGGAGGTGGACGAGGCCCGGGAGCTGCTGCGCTGGCTCTCCGACGACCACTTCACCTTCCTGGGCTTCCGCGAGTACGAGCTGCGCGAGGACGACTCGCTGGCGGCCGTGCCCGGCACCGGTCTCGGCATCCTGCGCGCCGACCCGCACCACGCGGGCGACGACAGCCACCCGGTCAGCCCGTCCTTCGAGCGGCTGCCCGCCGACGCGCGCGCCAAGGCCCGCGAGCACAAGCTCCTGGTGCTCACCAAGGCCAACAGCCGCGCCACCGTGCACCGGCCGTCCTACCTCGACTACGTCGGGGTGAAGAGGTTCGACGAGGACGGCAACGTCGTCGGCGAGCGCCGCTTCCTCGGCCTGTTCTCGTCCGCCGCGTACACCGAGTCGGTGCGCCGGGTGCCGGTGGTGCGCCGCAAGGTCGACGAGGTGCTGCGGGGCGCGGGCTTCTCGCCCAACAGCCACGACGGCCGCGACCTGCTCCAGATCCTGGAGACCTACCCGCGCGACGAGCTGTTCCAGACCCCGGCCGACCAGCTGCGCGCCATCGTGACCTCCGTGCTCTACCTCCAGGAGCGGCGCCGTCTGCGCCTCTACCTGCGCCAGGACGAGTACGGGCGCTACTACTCGGCGCTGATCTACCTGCCCCGCGACCGCTACACCACGGGCGTGCGGCTGCGGCTCATCGACATCCTCAAGGAAGAACTCGGCGGCACCAGCGTCGACTTCACCGCCTGGAACACCGAGTCGATCCTCTCCCGCCTGCACTTCGTGGTGCGGGTGCCGGCCGGCACCGAGCTGCCCGACCTCACCGACGCGGACACCGAGCGCATCGAGGCCCGCCTCGTGGAGGCCGCCCGCTCCTGGGCCGACGGCTTCTCGGACGCGCTGAACGCCGAGTGCGGCGAGGAGCGCGCCGCCGAGCTGCTGCGCCGCTACGGACACGCCTTCCCCGAGGGCTACAAGGCCGACCACTCGCCGCGCGCCGCCGTCGCCGACCTGGTCCACCTGGAGCAGCTGACCCACGGCCGCAGGGACTTCGCGCTCTCGCTGTACGAGCCGGTCAACGCGGCCCCCGGCGAGCGCCGCTTCAAGATCTACCGGATCGGCGAGCAGGTCTCCCTGTCGGCCGTGCTGCCGGTGCTCCAGCGGCTCGGCGTCGAGGTCACCGACGAGCGCCCGTACGAGCTGCGCTGCGCGGACCGTACGCACGCGTGGATCTACGACTTCGGTCTGCGGCTGCCCAAGAAGATCAACGGCAACGGCGACTACCTCGCCGACGACGCCCGCGAGCGCTTCCAGGAGGCGTTCGCCGCCACCTGGACCGGGGCCGCCGAGAACGACGGCTTCAACTCCCTGGTGCTGCGCGCCGGGCTCAGCTGGCGCCAGGCGATGGTGCTGCGCGCGTACGCCAAGTACCTGCGGCAGGCCGGTTCGACCTTCAGCCAGGACTACATGGAGGACACCCTCCGCGACAACGTCCACACCACCCGGCTGCTGGTCTCGCTCTTCGAGGCGCGGATGTCGCCGGACCGCCAGCGCGCCGGCACCGAGCTCATCGACGGGCTCCTGGAGGAGCTGGACGGGGCGCTCGACCAGGTCGCCTCGCTCGACGAGGACCGCATCCTGCGCTCCTTCCTCACCGTCATCAAGGCGACGCTGCGGACGAACTACTTCCAGAAGACCGCCGAGGGCAACCCCCACGCGTACGTCTCGATGAAGTTCGACCCGCAGGCGATCCCGGATCTGCCGGCGCCCCGCCCGGCCTTCGAGATCTGGGTGTACTCGCCGCGCGTCGAGGGCGTGCACCTGCGCTTCGGCAAGGTCGCGCGCGGTGGCCTGCGCTGGTCCGACCGCCGCGAGGACTTCCGTACGGAGATCCTGGGCCTGGTCAAGGCGCAGATGGTGAAGAACACCGTCATCGTGCCGGTCGGCGCCAAGGGCGGCTTCGTCGCCAAGCAGCTCCCGGACCCGTCCGTGGACCGCGACGCGTGGCTGGCCGAGGGCATCGCCTCGTACAAGACGTTCATCTCGGCGCTGCTCGACATCACCGACAACCTGGTCGCGGGCGAGGTCGTCCCGCCGGCCGACGTGGTGCGCCACGACGAGGACGACACCTACCTGGTGGTCGCCGCCGACAAGGGCACCGCGACCTTCTCCGACATCGCCAACGAGGTGGCCGTCTCCTACGGCTTCTGGCTGGGCGACGCCTTCGCCTCCGGCGGCTCCGCCGGATACGACCACAAGGGCATGGGCATCACCGCGCGCGGTGCCTGGGAGTCCGTCGAGCGCCACTTCCGCGAGCTCGGCCACGACACCCAGACCGAGGACTTCACGGTCGTCGGCGTCGGCGACATGTCCGGTGACGTGTTCGGCAACGGCATGCTCCTGTCGGAGCACATCCGGCTGGTCGCGGCCTTCGACCACCGCCACATCTTCATCGACCCGAACCCGGACGCGGCGCCCTCCTACGCCGAGCGCCGCCGGCTGTTCGACCTGCCCCGCAGCTCCTGGGCCGACTACAACAAGGAGCTGCTGTCCGCGGGCGGCGGCATCCACCCGCGTACCGCCAAGTCGATCCTGGTCAACGCCCATATGCGCGCGGCCCTCGGCATCGAGGCGGGCGTCACCAAGCTGACCCCGGCCGACCTGATGAAGGCGATCCTCAAGGCGCCGGTGGACCTGCTGTGGAACGGCGGCATCGGTACGTATGTGAAGTCGAGCGCCGAGTCGAACGGGGACGTCGGCGACAAGGCCAACGACGCGATCCGGGTCAACGGCGAGGACCTGCGGGTCAAGGTCGTCGGCGAGGGCGGCAACCTGGGTCTGACCCAGCTCGGCCGTATCGAGTTCGACCGCAACGGCGGCAAGGTCAACACCGACGCGATCGACAACAGCGCGGGCGTGGACACCTCCGACCACGAGGTGAACATCAAGATCCTGCTCAACGGCCTGGTCGCCGACGGCGACATGACCGTCAAGCAGCGCAACAAGATCCTCGCCCAGATGACCGACGAGGTCGGCAAGCTGGTGCTGCGCAACAACTACGCGCAGAACGTGGCGCTCGCCAACGCGGTCGCGCAGTCGCCGTCGCTGCTCCACGCGCACCAGCGGTTCATGCGGCGCCTCGGCCGCGACGGGCACCTGGACCGCGGCCTTGAGTTCCTGCCGAGCGACCGCCAGATCCGCGAGCTGCTGAACAGCGGCAAGGGCCTGAGCCAGCCGGAGCTCGCCGTCCTGCTCGCGTACACCAAGATCACGGTGGCCGACGAGCTGGTCCACACGGCGCTGCCGGACGACCCGTATCTGCAGCGGCTGCTGCACGCGTACTTCCCGCAGCAGCTGCGCGAGAAGTTCCCCGAGGCCATCGACGGACACGCGCTGCGCCGCGAGATCGTCACCACGGTTCTGGTCAACGACACGGTCAACACCGGCGGTTCGACCTTCCTGCACCGCCTGCGGGAGGAGACCGGCGCGTCCCTGGAGGAGATCGTCCGGGCGCAGACCGCGGCCCGCGCGATCTTCGGCCTGAACGCGGTGTGGGACGCGGTCGAGGCCCTGGACAACAAGGTCGACGCCGGCGTCCAGACCCGGATCCGGCTGCACTCGCGCCGCCTCGTCGAGCGCGGTACGCGCTGGCTGCTGAACAACCGGCCGCAGCCGCTCCAGATCGCAGAGACCATCGCCGACTTCAGCGAGGGCGTCGAGAAGGTCTGGTCGGAGCTGGCGAAGCTGCTCAAGGGCGCGGACCTGGAGTGGTACCAGTCGATCCTGGACGAGCTGACCGCCGCCGGGGTGCCCGATGAGCTCGCCCGCCGGGTCGCCGGGTTCTCCTCGGCGTTCCCGACGCTCGACATCGTGGCGATCGCGGCGCGCACCGGCAAGCAGCCGCTGGCCGTCGCCGAGGTGTACTACGACCTCGCCGACCGGCTGCGGATCACCCAGCTGATGGACCGGATCATCGAGCTCCCGCGGGCCGACCGCTGGCAGTCGATGGCCCGCGCCTCCATCCGCGAGGACCTGTACGCGGCGCACGCGGGGCTCACCCAGGACGTGCTCTCGGTCGGCAACGGCAAGTCGTCGCCCGAGCAGCGGTTCAAGGCATGGGAGGAGAAGAACGCGGCGATCCTCGGCCGGGCCCGCACCACGCTGGAGGAGATCCAGGGCTCGGACGCGTTCGATCTGGCGAACCTGTCTGTGGCGATGCGGACGATGCGGACGTTGCTGCGGTCGCACAGCTGATACGGGCTGTACGCGCGCGTACGTGCGTGGGGGCGTTCACTTTTGTGGGCGCCCCCTTCCGCGTACGCGGATCGGTTCGTGTTCGTCTGCGGATCGTGCTGGGTTGCTCGCTCCCCCACGTTCTCGACTCCGCTCGAACAGGGGGGACCCCCACCGCGGCGGAGCCGCAAATCGACACGGCCCCGCGCCCCTCAGTGGCCTCCGGCCATCGGGCGTGCTGCCGTCGCCCTCCATAGACGTCTGCAGGACAGTAGTGCGGCCGTCAGCAGCAACGTGTTTCGCGTCGCCATCAGCGCCGTCCCCAGTGGCGTTCCCGCCATCACCTCGTCGTACAGCGTCGGGAACGCCAGGGTGCTCAGGGCCGTTGTGGGGAGCAGGAGGAGGGCTACCGGGCGCTGGGTCGTGTGGCGGGAGGTGAGGCAGACCGCCGACAGGCCGAGCAGCCAGATCAGGTACTGGGGGCTGATCACGCGGCTGGTCACGGTGAAGAGCAGGACCGCGCAGAGCGCCGCGTCGGGCGGGGTCGCCGCCGTCCAGCGCCATGCCCTGACCCGCCACAGCAGCAGCCAGCAGAACGCGGCGGCGGTGAGTGAGAGCGCCAGGGCCGCCACGCTCGACACGTACGGGCCGGTGAACTCCATGGCCCCGTAGCGGTAGACGACCTTGCCGGGCCAGTGGAGCAGCAGCCGGGCGAGCTGGAGGGCGGTGCCGCCGACGGATTCGATCTGCACGCCACGGTTCCCCTGCTGGCGCAGGAAGTCCAGGCTGTGGCTGAAGCCGAGGGCGAGCACCGCGAGCAGGGCGGCGGCCGAGGTGAGCGCCGCCGTCCACGACGCGCGCGTGGTGCGGCCGCGCGGGGTGCCGAGCAGGGTCAGCACGGGCCAGACCTTCACCAGCGCGCCGATCCCCGCGAGCGCCCCGCCGAGCCGGGGCCGGCGCCGTACACAGAGCAGGGAGCCCACCGCCAGGGCGGTCACCTGTACGTCGTAGCGGCCGTACGGCAGATGCAGCAGCAGCGGCAGGCCGCCCACCCACAGCCAGGCCCCGGCGGGGCTGCCGCCCGCGCGGGCTCCGGCCCGTACCAGCGCGAAGGCGATCAGCGCGTCGGCGGCCAGCGTCAGGGCGACGAACGCCTGGAAGAAGGTGAGGAACGGCAGCAGGGCGGGGGAGGCGATGACCGCGCCCGCGCCCGGCGGGTACTGCCAGGTGGAGTCGCCGTACGGGAAGTGGCCCGTGATCAGCTGGTCGTACCACTGGCGGTACAGGACGTAGACCTCGCCGGTGACCCCGCCGACGCCGATCGAGTCGTCGACGAGGAGGTACAGCATCAGCGCGCGCGTGGCGAGCCAGCCGGCGGCGACGGCGGCGTACCGGGTGCGGCGGCCGGCGGCGCCCGGGTCGGGGGCGGCGGACGGGGCGGGGATGCGCAGCTGCTGGATCGTCATCGATCAGCAGTTTAGGCAGATTTGCCCTATTTCTTCTTGGTGTACTCCTCGTACGCGTCGACGACCTCGTCCGCCGGGCCGTCCATGCGCAGCACCCCCGACTCCAGCCAGATCGCCCGGTCGCAGGTCTGCTTGATGGTGCCGTTGCCGTGGCTGACCAGGAAGACCGTGCCCGCCTCCGCGCGCAGCTCCTCGATCCGCTCCTGGCTGCGCCGCTGGAAGCGGGCGTCGCCCGTGGACAGGGCCTCGTCGATCAGGAGGACGTCGTGGGACTTGGCGGCGGCGATGGAGAAGCGCAGCCGGGCACCCATGCCCGAGGAGTACGTACGCATCGGGAGCGAGATGAAGTCGCCCTTCTCGTTGATCCCGGAGAACTCGACGATGTCGTCGTAGCGGTCCCGGACCTCCTCGCGGGTCATGCCCATGGCGAGGCCGCCGAGGGTGACGTTCCGCTCGCCGGTCAGGTCGTTCATCAGGGCCGCGTTGACGCCGAGCAGGGACGGCTGGCCCTGGGTGAAGATCTTGCCCTGGGCGGTGGGGAGCAGTCCCGCGATGGCCTTGAGCAGGGTCGACTTGCCGGAGCCGTTGGAGCCGATCAGGCCGATCGCCTCACCCTTGCGGGCGACGAAGCTGACGCCCTTGACGGCGTGCACCTCGCGGATGCCCGGGGTGCCCCGGCGGGAGGTGATCCGGCTGAGCGCGGAGGTGGCGCTGCCCTTGCCCTTGCTGGAGCCGCCGTTGACCTTGTAGACGATGTGGACGTTCTCGGCGATCACGGTAGGGGCGCCGAGGACGCGGGGCGCGCTCGCCTCGGCGGTGTCGGTCGCTTCGGTCGTGCCGACGGCGTCGAGCACGGTGGATGTGTTGTCAGCCACGGCCGTACTGCTCCTCTGCCTTCCAGAAGTAGATGAACCCGGCGGCCAGGGCGACGATCGCCCAGCCGCCCGCGACGGCCCAGATGTGATCCGGGAGCTGCTTGGCCTTGAAGCTGTGGATCAGCGCGAACCGCATCAGGTCGATGTAGACGGCGGCCGGGTTGTACTCCAGGACCTTCACCACGCCGTGCGGCAGCGAGCTGCGGGTCATCAGGAGCGGCAGGCTCCACATGACGCCGGAGACGTACATCCAGGTGCGCAGGATGAACGGCATCAGCTGGGAGACGTCCGGGGTCTTGGCGGCCACCCGGGCCATGGCCAGCGACAGGCCGGTGTTGAACATCGCCTGGAGGGTCAGCACCGGGATGGCCAGCAGCCAGGACGGCGACGGGTACACGCCGACGCAGACCATGATGATCGCCAGCGCGGCCATCGAGAACAGCAGCTGCTGGAGCTGCTGGAGCGCGAGCGCGATGGGCAGCGAGGCGCGCGGGAAGTGCAGGGCGCGGACGAGGCCCAGGTTGCCGCTGATCGCGCGGGTGCCCGTCATGATCGACTGGGCGGTGAAGGTCCAGATGAACACGCCGGTGACCAGGAACGGGATGTAGTCCGGGACGCCCTGCTTGGTGCCCATCAGGATGCCGAAGATGAAGTAGTAGACCGTCGCGTTGAGCAGCGGGGTCATCAGCTGCCAGATCTGGCCCAGCTTCGCCTCGCTGTACTGCGCGGTGAGCTTGGCGGTGGCGAACGCCGAGATGAAGTGGCGCCGCTCCCAGAGCTGCCGCACGTAGTCGCGCAGCGACGGGCGGGCGCCGCTGACGGTGAGGCCGTACTTGGCGGCCAGTTCGGCGCCGGTCAGGCCCTGGTCGGGGTCGGCCGGCCGGGTGTCCTGCGCGGTGGCCGGCGGGGCCGGCGGTGCTGCGGTCTGACTCACAACGATCGCTTTCGACGTGGCTTCGCGGACGGGGGGCTTCGCGGGCGACGGGCTTTGACGAGTGGTGACGACGAGCTCTTGCGGGTTCGTACGGGTTCTTACGAGTGTTACGACGGGACGGGTCCGTATCGTCGTAACGGTGAGAGTAGGACGTGATCACGTCGCAACGCAACCGTCTCGTCGTATCGCTATGCTCAAGACATGACCAACTCGGACGCCGCCGGAACGGAAACCCCACGTCGCACGCCCGCCGGAGCCGCCGTGCTCCGCTCGGACGTGACGGAGGCCATCCGCAAGGCCGTGTTCGAGGAGCTGGCGGCGGTCGGGTTCGCCCGGATGTCGATCGAGGGCATCGCCCGGCGGGCCGGGGTCGGCAAGACGGCCGTCTACCGGCGCTGGAAGTCCAAGCTGAGCCTGGTCCTCGACCTGGTGTCCGCGTTCGCCGCACAGGGGCTTCCGGTGCCCCACACGGGCTCGCTGTACGGGGACATCCGGGCGCTGCTCGCGGTGGCCTCGCTGGCCCTGCGCCACCCGGTCGCCTCGCAGGTGATCCCGGACCTGCTCGTCGAGTCCGTACGCCACCCGGAGATCGCCGACGCCATCAAGGAGGCGCTGCTCGACGGCCAGAAGGGCGTCGCGGCGGTCGTGGTGCGCGAGGCGGTCGAGCGCGGCGAACTCCCCGAGGGCGCCGACCCGGACCGCGCCCTCGACCTGATCGTCGGCCCGCTGTACTGGCGCCTCGTCGTCGTCCGCGGCGACCTCCCGAAGGGCTACCTGGACGACCTGGCGAAGTCGGCGGTGGCGGCACTGGGGGCGACGGCGCGGAAGTAACCGGCTTTGAGCGAACTTGTTCAGTTCGATGCGGTCGCGCCCCTTTGGGGGCGCGGGACTGTGACATGTGCGGCTCCGCCGCGATGGGGGTCCCCCCTGTTCGAGCGGAGTCGAGAACTTGGGGGAGCGACCAGCCACCCACGGCCCGCAGCCGAATGACCGCACTCCCCGTTCAGTACGCCACGCGACCAAGCACCTCCCCGCTGCGCGGATTGAACGCGACCACCACCGCCTCCTTGGGCAGCCGCTCCCCGGCGGTGAGCAGCAGCCAGTGCACGCCGTAGCGGCGGGCGATCCACGCGCGCGTGTCACGTGATGTCGACGGCGCCAGATACGTCGTCACGTCCGCCTTGCGCCGCAGCCGTTCGGGCTCCGCGAGCGCCGGGTCGGGCCAGACGGGGGCGACCAGGAACGGCCCGTAGCCCGGCAGCGAACGGACTACGTAGTAGTCGTCCGCGAGGACCGTGTCGCCCGGCGGGATGTGCTGCGCCGCCCAGCCGTACGTGTCCCAGCGCGGCGGCCGCTCCACGCCCCGCACGCCCAGGCCCGGCGCCAGCGCCCCGGCCTGCGCCCAGAAGAACCCCAGGCACGCCCCGGCCGCCGCGAGCGGGGCCAGCACCCGGCGGGCCGTGGACCAGGGGCGCGGCCGGGTCAGCTCGACGGCGAGCGCGACCTGGGCCGGGATGGGCGCCAGCGCGAGCAGCCGCCCGTACGTGTAGTGGCCGCTGATCCAGCCGTACAGGACGACCAGCAGGAACAGCGCCGTCATCGGCGTCAGCGGATCGCGGCGGTCGCGGCGCAGGCGCAGCAGCAGCGCGGGCGCGCCCAGCAGGGCGACCAGCCAGTAGCGCCCGGTCGGATTTTCGTACAGGGCCCTGTGCATGGAATCGATGCCGGTGTCACCGACGAGTGTGAAGATGTCGCAGTACGGCCAGCTCGCCGCCACCGCGAGCGCGGCCGCGCCCGTCAGCGCCCAGCGGGCGGCCGCCGCGCGATGCCACGCCCCGCGTCGTGCCACGGCCAGCCCGGCCATGCCGAGCACCGCGCCGATCGAGGTGATCGGATGGACGAGGACGACCACACCGGTGAGCACGCCGAGCGCGGCGTGCTCCAGCGGGCGGGCGGGCCCGGCTGCCCGCACGGACCCCGCCGGAGCGCGGGATGAACGTTCCGTCATACGGTCCGCCGCACAGCCGAGGCCGACCATGCGGCCCGTCATCGCCCAGATGTGGAAGGTCAGCCCGATGGCGAACGTGCTCGGGTACGACAGGTTGCCGGTCATCGACAGCAGCCCGAGGAACCCGCTCCACCACGTCACATCGGTGCCCCACAGCACCACCGAGAAGGCCAGCGCGAACACCGGCGCCCACGGGCGGCGCGAGAACAGCCGGGTGAAGCGGCCGAGACCGGTGATCAGGACCAGCAGGTTGAGCGGCCCCCACAGCCGTACCACCACCCGGCCCGGCAAGTCGGTGAGCCGGGCGAACAGCCCCTGGACCAGCGAGTACGGCGAGTAGTACGGGCTGCCCGCGCCCGGCAGGTCGGCCATCGGGTGGGCGGGGTGCAGCAGATCCGCCCGCAACCGTTCGACCACGGCGGCGTGCGTCCCGAAGTCGCAGCACATCGGCACCCGCCAGGCCGCCGCCGACACCACCACCCAGAACAGCCCGCCGAGGACGACGTACGGCGTGATGCGCAGGTCCCGCCCGCCCGGCGGCTCGTCGGCGGGCCGGGCGGAGGCGCGCCGGGGCGCCGGGAGGCGGACGGGGCCGCTGGGAGGAAACGTGCGCACAGATCATCGGTTCCGTGGGGGTGCGCTTCTGTCCCGGCATCCCGCGCCGATCACCCGATCAGCAGTCGGTCGGAAGTCGGTCAGCAGTCGGTGGGTCAGGAGCCGGTCGGTCGGCACTCGGCACGTTCGAGGGCCAGGAATCCGGACGCGTCCGCCCGCACGCTCAGGTCCCCGGGGTAGTGCCCGGGGGCGAGGTCCAGCGCCGCCGGGACCGCGTGCCGACTGCCGTCGGGGTGGACCAGCCGGACCTCCCAGCGGTCCGCGTCCGGCGCCGGTACGCCCCGGGGGAGGACATGCGGCGCACGCGGCACACCGGTGAGATCGGACAGGGCGACCCGCACGGCGAACCGGCCCCCGTCCCGGTCCATCCGCACGGCGTACGTGCACTCCGCCCCCGACCGCCCATGACGCACAGTCAGCTGAGTCGGATGCGGCCCCGCTCCCCACAGCCGCCCCCCGAGCTCGACCGCATCCGTATCCGCATCCGTATCCGCGTCCACATCCCCGTCCTTGTCCGCGTCCACGAGCCCGTGCGTGTCGACCACCGCCCCGTGCCGCCGAACCGACACCACCAGCCGACCCTCCCGCGCCCCGATCAACAGCCGCCGCCCGTCCGGCACTTCCTGTACCAGGACCGGGTCCCCGCACTGCTCCAGCGGGCGCAGCGCGGCCCGCCGTACCGTCCCGGCGCCGCCCCCGGCACCGGCGAGCACCACGCCCACCAGCCACTCGCCGTCGCCGAGGCGGGCCGGGTCGAGGGTGAGCTCGAAGCCCGCGCGGGCCCGGCCGACCGGCTCCGGGGACGCGTTGTCAGTGGTGGGTGGCAAGCTGATTGCACGGACCGGGAAGCGGCGCAGTCGGCGGCCGCCGCGCTCCTGGCCCAGCGCGAGCAGCAACCTGCCGGGGCCGGCGTTGCGTACATACGCGAAGCCGGTGAGCCGCAGGGTCTTGTCCGGCCGCCGCTGAACTCCCGACAGCCGGGCCACCACCGGCAGTTCGCCGCGTCGCACCCGCGCGGCGCGCCCGGCGAGTGGCCCCACTCCCGGATACGTCACCCGGCCCGCCCGCACCGGGAAGACGCCCACCCCGTTGGCCTGCTCGAAGGCCAGCACCTCGACCAGCTCGTCGAGCCGGTTCTCGCGTACGAGCTGCCACTTGACCCGCAGGTCGGGGGAGAGGCAGCGGGTGGCGTCCGTGCCCGCGCGCTCCAGGAAGGCCCGCGCGCCGGTCATGAACGCCTCCCGGTAGGCCGGGCCGCCCAGCGGCAGGCCCTGGAGGAAGTAACCGAAGTCGTCCCCCAGACAGGAGGTGTCATAGCGGCGGCGCTGCCCGGGCAGGGCCCCGGCCAGGAAGCGGCTGACGTCCTCGCAGCCCGCGATCCGGTCCCGCACGCCCTGCGGGTCCGTGCGCCGCTGGGTGATCGAGCCCTCGCGCACCCGCCAGTAGTAGACGTGCTCGCTGACGACGTCGACGGCGTCGGCCAGGAAGTGCGCCGGGATCACCACCGGCGTGTCCTCGTACAGCCTGCCCACCGGAAAGGAGAAGGCGTGGCGGTCCCAGAACGAACGGCGGAACACCTTGTTCCAGGCGACCCGGTCGGTGAGCAGCCGGGGGTCGCGGGTGATGTGGGTGCGCGGCCGGTCGGCGGTCAGCCAGCGGTACTGCCAGGCCTGCCGGCGGCCCCCGGCGTCCAGGCGCCACACGTTGCCGGAGGCGAAGTCCGAGCCGGACGCGTCGAGGGAGGCGGTGAGGCGGGCATACGCGTCGGGCGCGAGCACGTCGTCGCTGTCGGCGAAGGCGAGATAGTCGGTGCCGGGGGCGGTGTGCGCGACGCCCGTGTTGCGGGCGGCGCTCAGTCCGGCGTGCGGTTGGCGCAGCCAGCGGAAGCGGGCGTCGCGGCGGGTGAACTCCTCGGCGATGCGCGGGCTGTCGTCCGTGGAGCCGTCGTCGACCACCACCACGTCGAGGGCGCCCATGGTCTGCGCGGCCAGCGACGCCAGGCACTCCTCCAGATACGCGGCCACGTTGTGGACGGGCACGACCACGCTCAGCCTCGGCGCGGCGGCTGTGGCGGCGGGCGGGTTCGTCGCGGCGGGCGTCCCGGCGGGCGGCTTCGGGGAGGCGAGCGCCTTCGGGGGAACGGCGTGCGGTGGGTTCACGCCAGGTCAACCCGGCCTCACCGTACTGGTTACCGATGCTGACCCGATCGGGTGAGAGGGCGTACGCGGCGGCGTGACCGGTGGTTACGCTCGGCTGCCATGTCGCGCTCGCGCCCCCTCTTCAGCGTCGTCGTTCCCGTCCACCGCGTGCGGGGCTTCCTGCGCGAGACCCTGGAGTCCGTGCTCGGCCAGTCGTACGGGGGCCTGGAGCTGATCGTCGTCGACGACCGCTCGCCCGACGGCTGCGGCGTGATCACCGCCGAGTGCGCCGAGGCCGACGCGCGTGTGGTGCCCCTGGCCCTGTCCGCCCACCGGGGTCCGGGCCCGGCCCGCAACGCCGGGGCGGCGCACGCCTGCGGGGAGTATCTGCTCTTCCTGGACGGCGACGACCTGCTTCTGCCCGGCGCGCTCCAGGCGCTCGCCGAGCGGCTGCGGGACGGCGGAGGCGCCCTGGACGTGCTGCGGTTCGGGCACGAGCGGAGCGACTGGCGGGAGCGGGTCACGCCGGGCGGCCCGCCGTTCCCGGACGCGCCGAGTCCGCCGGTCGCCTGGGACCGGCTGCTGCGGCGCACGTTCTGGCTCCGGCACGGACTCGCGTTCACCGACGGGCCGTACGAGGAGATCGTCCCGGTCGTACGGGCCGAGCGGCTGGTCGCCGAGGGGCGCGCGGCCTCGCTGGACCGGGTCTGCGTGCGGGTACGGGAGCGGCGCGCCGGGGGCTTCGCAGCCACGCCCGAGCGCGGGCACTTCCGTGTCCTGGAGGCCTACGCGCCGCTGCTCGCCGCCGACCCCGGGCTGCGCCCGACGGCCGCCGCGCATCTGCGGGCCGTCCGGGACGACCCGGGCCGGATCCGCCCCGCCGACCGCCGGGCCTTCCACCGCGCGGCCGACCACCTCCTCGGCGGCGCCCTCGGCCCGTATGCCGTTCATCGCGTACAGCTCGCAATCGATCAACAGAAGGGAAAGGCGTGGGAGTTGGCGGGGCGGGCGAGGAAGAGTGCGCGCGGCCGGATTCTCCGTACCGCCTATCGCGTCGAGCTCTGCCGTCCGCTCGATCCGGATCTCGTCGTCCACGGCGCGTACTGGAACCGGGGGGTGGCCTGCAATCCGGCCGCCGTCCATGCCAAGGCGCGCGAGCTCGCCCCGCAGCTGAGGCATCTGTGGGTGGTGGGGGCCCGCCACGCCGGGCGGCTGCCGCCCGGGACCGAGCATGTCGTGGCGGGGTCGCGGGCGTACTGGCGGGCGATGGCGACGGCCGCGTACCTGGTGAACAACTCCAGCTTTCCCGGCGGCTTCACCAAACGGCCCGGGCAGGTCTACCTCCAGACGCATCACGGCACCCCGCTGAAGTCGATGGGCCTCGACCAGCGGCGCTACCCGGCCCTCGCGGCCACCATGGACTTCGACAAGATCCTCGCCCATGTCGACCAGTGGGACTTCAGCCTCTCCGCCAACCCGCACTCCACCGAGATCTGGGAGCGGGTCTACCCGTCCTCCTCGTACACGCATCTCGACCTCGGATATCCGCGCAACGACCGCTACTTCACCGCGACGTCGGACGAGATCGCCGGGATCCGCGCCTCGCTCGGCATCGAGCCCGGCCGCCGGGCGATCCTGTACGCGCCGACCCACCGCGACCGGCGGACCGACGGCTTCGCGTCCCCGCTGGACCTGGCCGCGTTCGTACGGGAGCTCGGGGACGAGTACGTCGTGCTGGTGCGGGCGCACTACTTCCACGGCACCTCGGCCGCCCTGCCCGAGCACCCGGGGCTGCTCGACGTCACCGGGCACCCCCGCGTCGAGGACCTGTGCCTGGCGGCGGACGCGCTGATCACCGACTACTCGTCGCTGATGTTCGACTACGCCTGCCTGGACCGCCCCATCGTCGTGCACGCCCCCGACTGGGCCGCCTACCGGGCCACCCGGGGCACCTACTTCGACCTGCTCTCGGGAAGCCCCGGCGAGACCCCCGGCGCGCTCGCCACCAGCGACGACGAGCTGATCGGGCTGTTCCGCGAGGGCGGGTGGGACACGGACGCGACGGACAAGCTGCGCGCCGCCTTCCGGGCGCGTTTTTGCCCGTACGACGACGGGCGCGCGGCGGAACGGGTGGTGCGCCGCGTCTTCCTGGGCGAGGAGATGCCCCTCTCCCCGGAGGCACGGCCGCCCGCGCCGTCACCCGGATGGACGGGCTGAGGTGACCGGCCCCGGTCTGGGGGGTTGAGCACCCGTGGGGCGGGAAGCGCCCCGCTCGCCGGCAGGAAGGTGCTCCCCGTATGACGCCCCGCCTCAGCGTCGTCGTCCCCGTCCACAACGTCGAGGAGTATCTGGGCGCGTGTCTGGAGTCGCTGGCCCGGCAGAGTCTCGAAGACCTCGACGTGGTCCTGGTGGACGACGGCTCCACGGACGCCAGCGCCGCCGTCGCCCGTGAGTTCGCCGCGCGGGACGACCGGTTCACCGTGGTCGGCAGGGAGAACGGCGGCCTCGGCGCCGCCCGCAACACGGGCGTACGGCACAGCGCGCCCGGCAGCGCGTACCTCGCCTTCGTCGACAGCGACGACGTACTGCCCTCGCGCGCCTTCGAGTCGCTGGTCGCCTCGCTCGACAAGTCCGGCTCCGACTTCGCGTCCGGCAATGTGCTGCGCCTGGGCGCCGGCGGACGGCTGCGCCAGCATCCGCTGTTCACCGAGCCGATGCGCTCGACGCGCCGCGCCACCCATGTGACCAGGCACTGGCCGCTGCTGCTCGACCGGATCGCCTGCAACAAGGTGTTCCGCCGGGAGTTCTGGGACGCGCACTCCTTCGCGTTCCCGGAGGGCGTGCTCTACGAGGACATCCCGGTGATCCTGCCCGCGCACTTCGCCGCCCGCTCGGTCGACGTGCTCCAGGACGCCGTCTACTACTGGCGTTTCCGGGACAGTTCGATCACCAACAAGCGGGCCGTCGTGCGCGGGGTGGCGGACCGGACGGCGGCGGTCCTCGGCGTGAGCCGGGGGCTCGCGGGGACGCCCGGGCACAAGAAACGTTACGACGAGTCCGTGCTGCGCGAGGACCTCTGGTACTTCATGCAGGTCCTGCCCGACGGCGACCCGGCGTATCAGGAGGCGTTCCTGCGCTGCGCGCGGGAGTTCACCGATCAGGTGGATCCCGAGGTGCTCGCCGGGCTGCCGCCGCACCACCGGGTGAAGTGGCATCTGGCCCGCGAGAAGCGGCTCGAAGAGCTCGTCGCGCTGTTGGAGTTCGAGCGCCGCAGCCCCCGTACGCACCGGGTGCGCGGGCTGCGGCGGCGCAGCGCCGACTACCCGGCCCTCACCGCCCCCGTCCCGCGCGACGTCCTCGCCCTCGCGCCCGCCGACCTGCCGCTGGAGGCCCGTCTGACCGGCGCCGACTGGCACGAGGGCAGGCTCAGGCTGACCGGGTACGGATACGTCCGCAACATCCCGGCGCAGGTGCGGCGGCACGCGCTGAAGGCGGCCTGGCTGCGCACGCCCGACCGGCGCGCGCTGCCGCTGCGCCTGCGCCGTGTCAACGACCCGTCCATCACCGCCCGTTCGGGTCAGGAGCTGCACCGCTACGACTGGGCGGGCTTCGAGATCACCGTCGATCCGGCGCGGCTGCTCACCGAGTCGGCCGCCACCACCTGGAAGCTCGTCCTCGGCGTGCTCGGTCACGGGGTGGCGCGCCGGGGCGGCGTCGCGGACGCGGGCGCGCACCTCGGGGTGCACTACCTCGACGAGCACACCCGGATCGTCCCGGTCTTCGCGAGCGGCCGGTTCCAGCTGACCGCCGAGCGCGTCCACACCTGGCTGACCGGCCACGACAGCCACGACGGCCGCCTCACGCTCACCGGCGGGACCAGGACCCGGGCGGTGGCGCTGCGGCTCGGGCACTGGCATTCGGACGCGGCGATCCAGGTCCCGCTGGCCCGCGACGGCGAGCGGTTCACCGCCGAGGTGCCGCTCGAAGAGCTCGCCCAGGTGCGCGGCCGGGGCCCGGTCAGAGCGCCGCACGGCGAAGCGCGGCCCGCCGACTCCTACAGCGTCCAGCTGGTCAAACCGGACGGCAAACGGCTCGCCGTCGCCGCGCCCCCGGGGCTGGCGCTCGGCCGCCACGCGCTGCCCGGCGGCCGCGAACTGGCCGTCACCGTGAGCGCCTGGGGCAACGCGGTCGTCGCCGACCAGCTGCCGCACGCCTACGCCGAGTGCGTCACCTGGACCGACAACTCGCTGGTCGTCGAGGGATGTTACGGCGGCGGCTCCGGTCTGCCGCTGCGGCTGTGCCACACCGGCACCGACGAGGAGGTCGAGCTGCCGGCGCGGCACGCCGGGGACCGGCTGCGGGTCGAGTCGGCGTACGAGGCGCTGACGCTGCTCGCGGACGGCACCTGGCAGCTGTACCTCGGCGATGGTCCGGTCCGGGTCCCGGCCGCCGCGCACCCGGGTCTGCCCGCCGCCCGCCGGATCGGCGGCCGGGACTTCTCGGTCGAGCGCCGCAGCCACGACCAGCTGGTCCTCGTCGTGTCCAAGGGGGCCTCGGCATGCGCGAGTTGAGCATCGAGGGCGCCTGGGTCAGCGAGCCGCAGGTTTTCCTGGACAGCCGGGGCAGCTTCCACGAGTGGTTCAAGGAGGGCGACTTCCACTCCGCGACCGGCCACGCCCTCGGCCTCGCGCAGGCCAACTGCTCGGTCTCCGCGCGCGGCACCCTGCGCGGCGTCCACTTCGCCGATGTGCCGCCCGGCCAGGCGAAGTACGTGAAGTGCGTACGGGGAGCGGTCCTCGACGTCGTCGTCGACCTGCGCACCGGATCGCCGACCTTCAAGCGCTGGGAGCCGGTCCTGCTCGACGACCGCGACCACCGCTCGGTCCACCTCGCCGAGGGCCTGGGGCACGCCTTCATGGCGCTGACCGAGGGCGCCACGGTGGTCTACCTCTGCTCCGCCGGGTACGCGCCCACCCGCGAGCACGGCATCCACCCGCTCGACCCCGACCTCGCCATCGAGTGGCCGACCCATCTCACCCCGCTGCTCTCGCCCAAGGACGCGGGGGCGCCGAGCCTGGCTCAGGCGCTGGAGCGGGGCCTGCTGCCGTCGCACGAGGCCTGTACGGCCTGGTACGCGCGGCAGCGGGCCCTGATCCCGGCCCAGCAGTGACGTTCGGCCCGGCCACTCGGCAGTGACGTTCAGGCGGCCGAGCCGGCGCGTTCGGCCGCCAGCAGCGCGGGCATTGCCTCGGCGAGCGCCGCCCGCCAGTGCCTGATCGGCGCGAGGCCCGCCTCGCGCCAGCGGTCATGGCCCAGGACGCTGTACGCGGGGCGCGGCGCCGGGCGGGCGAAGGCCGCGCTCGTGGTGGGCCGCACTCGCGCCGGGTCCGCGCCGAGCAGCCGGAACGTCTCGCGGGCCAGCTCGCACCAGGTGCCGTGGCCGCTGCTGGTGCCGTGCCAGTACCCGGCGGGCGCGGCGCCCGCGAGCGCCGCCTCGCCGAGCCGCACCAGCCGGTCGGCGAGGTCGGCCGTCCAGGTGGGCTGGCCGCGCTGGTCGTCGACCACGTCCAGATGCTCGCGCGCCGACTCAAGCCGGATCATGGTCCGTACGAAGTTGGCGCCGCCCGCCCCGTACAGCCAGGCCGTGCGCACCACATGGCCGGAGTGCGGCAGCAGCGCGCGCACCGCCCGCTCGCCCGCCAGCTTGGTCCGCCCGTACGCGGTGCGCGGGCCCGGCGGCGCCGACTCCGGATACGGGGTGGTGGCGTCGCCCGCGAAGACGTAGTCGGTGGAGACGTGCAGCAGCAGCGCGCCCGTCTCGGCGCAGGCGCGCGCCAGGTGTTCCGCGCCCCCGCCGTTGATCCGCAGCGCCTGCGGCTCGCGGGTCTCGGCGTCGTCGACGGCCGTCCAGGCGGCGCAGTTGACCACCACGGCGGGGCGGGCCGCCGCCACCGCGTCCCGTACCGCCGCCGCGTCCGTGAGATCGAGCGCCGAGCGGTCGGCCGCGTGGGTGGGGCGGCCCGCGAGCCGGGCCACCACGTCCCGGCCGAGCATCCCGCCCGCGCCCGTGACCAGCCAACTCCCGCTCACAGGGCGGCCTTCGCGCGCAGCGGCTCCCACCAGGCGCGGTTGTCGCGGTACCAGGCGACGGTCTCGGCGAGCCCTTCGGCGAAGTCGCGGCGGGGCGCGTAGCCGAGCTCGGCGCGGATCTTGGCGCAGTCGACCGAGTAGCGCCGGTCGTGGCCCTTGCGGTCCTCGACGTATTCGACCCGGTCCCAGTCCGCCCCGCACGCCGTGAGCAGCAGTGCGGTCAGCTCCTTGTTGGTGAGCTCGGTGCCGCCGCCGATGTTGTAGATCTCGCCGGGGCGCCCGCCGGTGCGCACCAGCTCGACGCCCTGGACGTGGTCGTCGATGTGCAGCCAGTCGCGGACGTTCAGCCCGTCCCCGAACAGCGGCACCGCGGCGCCGTCGAGCAGCCGGGTGATGAAGAGCGGGATCACCTTCTCCGGGAACTGGTGGTGCCCGTAGTTGTTGGAGCAGCGCGTCACCCGCACGTCCAGGCCGTGGGTGCGGTGGTAGGAGAGCGCCACCAGGTCGGCGGACGCCTTGGAGGCCGCGTACGGGGAGCTGGGCCGCAGCGGGTGCTCCTCCGGCCAGGAGCCGGACGCGATCGAGCCGTACACCTCGTCCGTGGAGACCTGCACGAACGGGCCGAGCCGGTGGCGCAGGGCCGCGTCGAGCAGCGTCTGGGTGCCGAGCACGTTGGTCGTCACGAACTCGGCGGCGCCCAGGATCGAGCGGTCGACGTGCGACTCGGCGGCGAAGTGCACCAGCTGGTCGTGCTCGCCGACCAGCTTGTCCACCAGGCGGGCGTCGCGGATGTCGCCCTCGACGAAGGCGAAGCCGGGGTGGCGGCGCACCGCGTCGAGGTTGGCCGGGCAGCCGGCATAGGTGAGCTTGTCGAGGACCGTCACGGCGACGCCGCCGGGCCCGGCCGGGCCGAGCAACGTACGGACGTAGTGCGAGCCGATGAACCCGGCGCCGCCGGTGACGAGGATGCGGGTCGAGTTCGTCATGCCGAGATCTGCACCTTGCTGTGGTCACCGAGGACGAGCCGGTGGGCGGCGGGGATGTGCGGGGCCGGGGTGATCTCCACGTCGCGGCCGATGAGGGACGCCTCGATCCGGCCGACGCCGTGCAGGGACGAGCCGCTGAGGACGATCGAGTACTCGATCTCGCTGTCGGTCACCCGGCAGTTCTCGGCGATCGAGGTGGACGGGCCGATGTAGGAGTTCTCCACCACCGTGCGCGGCCCGATG
Organism: Streptomyces sp. NPDC048696; assembly: GCF_043198895.1. Taxonomy (NCBI): domain Bacteria; kingdom Bacillati; phylum Actinomycetota; class Actinomycetes; order Kitasatosporales; family Streptomycetaceae; genus Streptomyces; species Streptomyces sp. NPDC048696. The sequence goes on from NZ_JBICVJ010000019.1 coordinate 43,246, forward strand.
ATCGCCGGGCCGACGATCCGGGAGCCGCGCACGGTCGCGCCCTCGCCGATCCGCACCCGGCCGATGATCTCGGTGGCCTCGTCGACCGAGCCCTCGTCCTTCGGGGTCAGCAGTTCCAGGACCGAGCGGTTGACCTCCAGCATGTCCTCCACGTTCCCGGTGTCCTTCCAGTAGCCGGAGATCACCGTCGAACTGACCGTCAGGCGCTGGTCGATGAGCCACTGGAGGGCGTGGGTGATCTCCAGCTCGCCGCGCTCGGACGGGTTGATCGCCCGTACGGCCCGGTGCACGGCCGGGGTGAAGAGATAGACGCCGACCAGCGCGAGATCGCTCTTGGGGTGCGGCGGCTTCTCCTCCAGGCGGGCCACCCGGCCGTCGGTGTCCAGCTCGGCGACCCCGAACGAGCGCGGGTCGGGCACCTTGGTGAGCAGGATCTGCGCGTCGGGCCGCTCGGCCCGGAACTCGTCCACCAGATCGGTGATCCCGCCGACCACGAAGTTGTCGCCCAGATACATCACGAAGTCCTCGTCGCCCAGGAACTCCCGGGCGATGAGCACCGCGTGGGCCAGGCCCAGGGGGGCGTGCTGCGGGATGTAGGTGACGCGCAGCCCGAACCGCGAGCCGTCGCCGACGGCGGCCCGGATCTCCCCGGCGGTGTCCCCGACGATGATGCCGACGTCCGTGATCCCGGCGGCCGCGATCGACTCCAGGCCGTAGAAGAGCACCGGCTTGTTGGCGACCGGCACCAGCTGTTTGGCCGAGGTGTGGGTGATCGGCCGCAGCCGGGTGCCGGCGCCGCCGGAGAGTACGAGTGCTTTCACTTCAGACCACCGGATTCCGAGAGGCGAGGGACAGGTAGTGAACGACCGCTGAAGCCGGGGATTACGCCTGGTGGTGAACCATACGGGTGATTCACCGCATGCTGCTTTTGCCCAAGATCCGCAGGCGGAGCAACTGCTCCGGGGTGAAAGTGCTTTGATCGCTCCGGCGCGTACCGTCCGGTGGTTGATACGTTCGGCCGCCATGAGCGTGCAGACATTCGGGATGAACTGGGACGTACGGCGGGGCAGGGTCCTGGTCGCGGCCGTCGCCGCGGTCGGGTTTCTCGGCAAAATGGTGCTCGCCGCGAACACCCGGGGGCCCGCCGACGTCTACTTCTTCTCGCAGTTCGCGCGGCACATCGAGAAAGTCGGGCCGATCCGCATCTACGCCCATCCGATGCGCGGGCTGCCGATCTACAACCATCCGCCGCTGGCCGGCTGGATGCTCCTGGGACTCGACCGGATCGCCCGGCTCGGCATCGAGTTCGGCACCCTCATTCGTACGCCCGCGTGTCTGGCGGACTTCGCCGCCGCGCTGCTGGTCTTCGAGATCGTACGCAGGCGCCGCACCGTGCGGACGGCCGTCGCGTGCGGAATCGGCGTGACGCTCTCGCCGGTTCTCGTGCCCGCCTCCGGATATCACGGGAACACCGATTCGGTGGCCGTGACGCTGGCGCTGGCCGCCGCCTGGCTGCTCGCGGACCGCAGGTCGCCGCTGGCCGCCGGGGTGTGCGCGGCGGTGGCCGTGAGCATCAAGTTCGTGCCGGTGGTGGCGCTGCCCGCGCTCGCGGTGGCGGCCTGGCGCGGCGGGCGGCGGGAGTTCGCGCGTTTCTCGGCGGGGCTCACCTCGGTGCTGCTGGTGCTGTGGGGGCCGGTGCTGCTCACTGTGCCGGGTGCGCTGCGGGCCAACGTCCTGGAGTACAAGGGCGGCAACTTCCGGCTGTGGGGGATCGTGAAGTTCGCCGAGTGGCTGGGCTTCACCAACGAGTCGATCGCGGTGCTGCGCGGCCCCGGCCACTTCGTGGTGGTCCTGATCTGTGTGGCGGCGGGCGTCTGGCCGGCCTGGCGCCGCCCGGACCGGCTGCCGCTCGCGGTCGCGGTCACCCTGAGCGTGCTGCTGCTGCTCAGCACGGCCTCCGGCGTGCAGTACCTGGCCTGGCCGGTCGCCGCGCTCTTCGCCGTCGGCTTCTGCGAGGGCCTGGCCTACAGCGTGCTCGCCGGGGTGCTCGCGTCCTGGGTCTACACGATCCAGAAGCCCACCCGCTGGACGTACGACCAGCAGGTGCTGGGGGCGTACGCCTGGGCGGCGCTGCTCCTCGGGATCGCCTCCGGGTACCGGGCGATCTTCGCCGACCGGACAGCGCGGCCCGGCGAGGCGGCCGTCCACGCCCCGGCGCCGCGCGCCGAGCAGACCCCCACCTCCGTCAACTGACCGCCCCCGCAAAGGTTCCTGGAGACGCCCGTGCAGGAAATCCCCGCCCCCGCCCGCAGCCCCCGGATCGGCATCCTCGTCGTCGCGTACAACGCCGAGACCACGCTGGAGAAGACCCTCGACCGCATTCCGGTCGGCTTCCGCTCCCGTATCGAGGACATCCTCATCCTCGACGACGCCAGCCATGACGGCACCTTCACCGCGGGCTGCCGCTGGTCGCAGGCGGAGGGAATGCCGAGAACCGTCGTCATGCGGCACACCAAGAACCTCGGATACGGCGGGAACCAGAAAGCGGGATACGCGCTCGCGGCGGAACGCGGGCTCGACATCGTCGTCCTGCTGCACGGCGACGGGCAGTACGCCCCCGAATTGCTGCCCGAGATGGTCGCGCCTCTCGTGAACGGCGAGGCCGACGCCGTGTTCGGCTCCCGCATGATGCACCGGGGCGGGGCGCTGCGCGGCGGAATGCCGCTCTACAAATGGCTGGGCAACCGCGTTCTCACCCGCCTGGAGAACTCCCTCCTCGGCTCCCGGCTCACCGAATTCCACTCCGGCTACCGCGCCTACAGCATGGCCGCGCTGCACAAGCTCCCGATCGAGCGCAACACCGACGCGTTCGACTTCGACACCCAGATCATCGTCCAGCTCCTCGACGCGGGAATGCGGATCAAGGAGATCCCCATTCCCACCTACTACGGCGATGAGATCTGTTACGTGAACGGTCTGAAATACGCCAAGGACGTGGTGAAGGACGTCCTCGAATACCGGCTCGCGGTCAAGGGGTTCGGCACCTGCCCGTGGATCCCCAAGCCCGACGGATACGCCTTCAAGGAGGGCGACGGCTCCTCGCACTCCTTCATCCTGGAGCGCATGCGGGGCCTGCCGGCGGGCCGCGTCCTGGACCTCGGCTGCTCCGGCGGGCTTTTCGCCGAGCGCCTTGAGGCCATGGGCCACGAGGTGACGGGCGTCGACTGCGTCGAGGTGGCGGGCGTGCGCGAGAAGTGCTCGCGGTTCTTCCTCGCCGACCTGGAGGAGGGGCTGCCGCAGAGCGTCGGACGCGGTTACGACTATGTGGTGGCCGGGGACGTGGTCGAACACCTCTCCCGGCCCGAGCGCGTGCTCGCCGAGATCGCCCAGGTGCTGCGCCCGGGCGGCCAAGTGCTGCTCTCCGTACCGAACTTCGGCCACTGGTACGCGCGCCTGCGCGTCGTCCTCGGGGTGTTCGGATACGACCGGCGCGGCATCCTCGACGAGACGCATCTGCGCTTCTTCACCCGGGCCAGCCTGCGCCGCACGGTCCGCGACGCGGGGTACGACGTCCTGCATCTGACCTCGACGGGCGCGCCCTTCTGGGCCCTGCTCGGCGGACGCGGCCTCAAGGGGGCGCTCGCCGCCGTGCTCGGCGGGCTCTCGCGGCTGCTGACCCGGCTGCGGCCCACCCTGTTCGGCTATCAGCACGTCGCCGTTCTCACGCCGCACGCGGCCGAGACGATCATCGCCGGGGAGCACGTCGATGTACAGGACATCATCAACCGTCAGTACACCCCCGCCGACCGCGTGGGCGTCTGAGCCCGGTCCGGTGGCACCCGCAACCGAAGCCCCGGTCAGGAGACCGCTGTTGAACCTGTCCAGCCTCGCCCTGCTGCTGTTCGCGGTGTTCTCGTCGGCGGGCGGCCAGATCATGCTCAAGCACGGCATGCGCACGGCGGCCGCCGCCGTGGAGCGGGGCGGCGGCTCGATCGCGCTGCGGGCCGCCGCCAGCCCCTGGATCGTGGTCGGCCTGGTCGTCTTCGCCGTCTCGGCCGTCGCCTGGATGTCGACCCTGGCCCGGGTACCGCTGTCCGTCGCCTATCCGTTCAACGCGCTCGGCTATCTGCTGATCGTCCTGGCCGGCTCCACGGTGCTGCACGAGCGGACGTCGGTGTGGACGTGGGCGGGCTCGCTGCTCGTGGTGATCGGGCTCGTCACGGTGATGGCCGGCCAGCAGCGGTGATCCGCCGGGCGCCGCTCTGACCGGGCAGCGGCGCCACCGCGCGCCGGGCGGGCTCCATGGGCACCGGTGCGCCGGTCTCCTCGCCGAGGAAGACCGTGCGCACCACCCGCTCGGCGGCGTGCCCGTCGTCGTACGCGCAGAACCGCTCCCGGAAGGCGGCCCGCAGCACGGCGTTGGCCTCGCTGTCCCACCTCCCGTCCCGGAAGCACGCGATGAGCTCGTCGGTGCTGGTGGTGACCGCTCCGGGGGTGTCGCCGGGGCGGCCCGACAGCAGGTCGAAGCAGACGCCCCGGACCGCGCGGTAGACCTCCCAGTCGGGGGCGTGCACCACGATCGGGCGGTCCAGGTTGGCGTAGTCGAACATCACCGAGGAGTAGTCGGTGACCAGCGCGTCCGCCGCCAGGCACAGGTCCTCGACGCGCGGGTGGCCCGAGACGTCGAGCAGCCCGGGGTGCTCGGGCAGGGCGGCGCAGGCGTAGAAGTAGTGGGCGCGCACGAGGAGCACGGTGTCCGGGCCGAGCGCGTCGGCGACCCGGACCAGGTCGAGCGCGCTGTGGAAGCCGCGCTCGTAGTCACGGTGGGTCGGCGCGTACAGGATCGCACGGCGGCCCGGCGCGATGCCGAGGTCGCGGCGGACGGCGGCGGTGTCCTCGGCGGTGGCCGTCGCGTACACGTCGTTGCGCGGATATCCCGTCTCCAGGTGGCGCACCGCGCTCGGGTAGGCGCGCGACCAGGTCTCGGTGGTGTGCGCGTTGGCGGAGAGCGAGAAGTCCCAGCGGTCCACCCGGGCCAGGAACCGGCGGAAGCTGAAGCCCTTGGCGGCGGCCGGGTGGGCCAGCTGGTCCAGGCCCATGCGCTTGAGCGGGGTGCCGTGATGGGTCTGGAGGTGGATCTGGCCGGGCCGCTTGACCAGGTGGTCGGGGAAGTTGACGTTGTTGACGAAGTACGTGGCACGGGCCATGAGCCGCCAGTACGCGCGTGTGTCCGGCACCACGAACGCGTGCCCGGCGGCGGCCTCCGGCTTCGAGACCACCCAGACGCCCTTGATGTGCGGGGCGAGCCGGGCGGCCGCGCTGTGGACGGCCGCCGGATTGCAGGAGACGCCCCGGTTCCAGTACGCGGCGTACACCGCGAGCCGCGGGTCGAGGGGGAGCAGCCGCTGGAGGCGGTAGTAGTGGCGAAATGCCGTGCGCAGTACGGACTTTCGCACGCCCCGCACCCGCGAGCGCAGCCTCCGGCGGCCCGCCAGCGCCCCGTCCAGGGCGGCCAGCGCCAAGGGGCGGCCCTCGGTGAACAGGCGGGTGCGCAGCCCGGCGCGGCCGCCCGGGGTGCGGTGTCCGGCCGGGCGGTGGGCCCGGCAGAACGCGGCCGCCGCCCGCACATACGCCGCCCGGCCCCGGCGCCCGCCCGGGTACAGCTTGAGCAACTCCCGTACCGCCAGGGCGTACAGCGGTTCCCGCAGCTTGTCGGCGACGGGCCGCTCGGCCGACTCGGTGAGCAGCCGGGCGTACTCGGCGACGATGTCACGGCGGTCGACGCGGGGCCGCGCGAGCGCCCGCTGCCCCCGGTGGTCCACGCACGGCGTCGCCAGGCACGCCACCGTCTCGGCCGCCATCAGCGTCGTCAGCGCGCACCTCGCCTCGGCCCGTTCGCCGGAGCCGAACGACAGGCCCTCGGCCCGCCAGAACGTGCGGCGCACCGCCCGGTTCCAGCTCACCGGGGCCGTATCCAGCAGGCCCGGCCGTTCGGCCGCCGTGGTCACCGCGTCCCCGGCCGCCCGCAGCACGTCCAGGGAGCGGCTGGGTTCGGGGGTGCCGAGGAACGGTGTGCGCAGATGCCCGAACAGCAGCACATCCGGGTCCCCGGCCTCCTTCAGCCGGTCCGCGAGCGCGGCGAGCGCGCCCGGCAGCTGGACGATCCCCGGCTCCAGGAAGAGCAGGTAGTCGCCCCGGGCCTGCCCGGCCCCCGCGTCCCGGCGCTCCCCGGCGCTCACCGTCAGCGGCAGGTGCACCGCGCGCACCCGGCGGTCGGCGGCGGCCAGTTCGTCGAGCAGCCGTCCCGAGCCGTCCGCCGAGCCGTCGTCGACGCCGATGACCTCGACGTCTTCGTACGACTGGCCGAGCACCGACTCCAGGCACTCCCGCAGCAGTCCGCGGACCTCGTGGACGGGCACGATGACGGTGAAACGGGGCAAGGAGGGACCTCTTTCGGGACCGGGGGGACCGGGGGAGGGGGGACGGAGGCGGACGGAGGCGGACGGGGTCAGACCAGGCCCGCGAGTTCGCGCTGGGCGGCGGCCGAGCGCAGGACGGCCGAGGGGGCCGGGCGGCGGTCCTCGACGGGGACGAACGCGGGCAGGTTGGCGCTCTGGCCGAGGAAGACCCGGCGCACCACCCGCTCGGCGGCGTGCCCGTCGTCGTACGGACAGAAGCGGGCCCGGAACGCGGCCCGCAGCTGCGCCGAGCGGGAGCCGCGCCAGTGGCCGGTGGAGAAGATGTCGATCAGCTCGTCCTCGGTCCTCGCGACCGCGCCCGGCGGGAAGGCGCGCAGGTCGAAGTAGGTGCCGCGGGCCGCCTGGTAGGCCTCCCAGTCGTCGGCGTGGACGACGATCGGGCGGTCCAGGTTGGCGTAGTCGAACATCAGGGACGAGTAGTCGGTGAGCAGCGCGTCGGCGGCCAGGCAGAGCTGTTCGACCGACGGGTGGGCGCTGACGTCGATGACCCGGGGATGGGTGTCCTCGCCGGTCAGCGGGGCGCCGTAGGAGAAGTGGGCGCGGGTGAGCAGGACGAAGCCGGGGCCGAGCCGACGGGCCACGCGCTCCAGGTCGAGCGGGAGGTGCTGGCTGCGCCGGTAGTCGCGCGGGGTCGGGGCGTACAGGACGGCGGTGGCGTCGGCGGGGATGCCGATCAGCTCGCGCAGCCGGGCCACGTCGGCGGCGTTCGCCTGGTGGAAGACGTCGTTGCGCGGATAGCCGTATTCGAGCGTGGTGTAGCCCGAGGGGTAGGTGCGCTCCCAGGTGAGGGTGGAGTGCACATTGGCGGAGAGGCTGTAGTCCCACTGGTCGGCGCGGGCGACGAGGGCGGCGAAGTCGGTGCCGCGGGCGGCGGCCGGGCGGTCCATCAGGTCCAGGCCCATCGTCTTCAGCGGGGTGCCGTGGTGGGTCTGGAGCAGCACCTGGCCGTCCCGCTTGACCAGCCGGTGGTCGAAGTCGGTGTTGTTCACCAGGTACTTGGCGCGGGCCAGCGCCGTCCAGTACGCGAAGGTGGCGGGCCGCAGCTTGCGGGTGGCGGGCGGCACGGTGTGCAGATGCTCGGGCGCGGCGATCCAGGAGGTCCGCACCCGGGGCACCAGCTCGCGCACCTTCGCCTCGATGGCCGCCGGGTTGCAGGAGTAGCCCCGGTGTCCGTATGCGGCGAAGACCGCCTCCTCCCGCAGCGGCAGGCGCAGTTGGACGCGGTAGTGCAGCCGCAGCACGGCGGCGCGCAGCAGTCGTCCGAGCGCCGGGGTGTGCCGCACCACGCGGGCGCGCAGCGCACGCAGCGCCCCCAGGCTGCGATACGTACGGTGGGCGCCGAGCCGCACGAGGCCGTGCCGCACCCGTACGCGCAGGGTGCGCGGGCCCCCGCCGGGGGAGCGGTGGCGGCGGTACTGGGCGCGGGCGCGGCGGAAGAACTCGGCCCGGCTGCCGCGCGGCAGCCGCACCCGGGTGGTGAACACGGTCAGGACGTGGTCGGCCATCTTCCGGAAGATCAGCGGCCGCCAGCAGGCCAGCTCCGGGCGGGAGTCGATGAACGCGAAGACCCGGTCGTACTGGTCGAACAGATCGAAGTGGCGGCGGCTGGTGGTGGACAGGATGCTGCCCTGGCGGCGCTGGTGGTAGTGGACGCAGACCCGGTCCAGGGTGGTGAGGGAGCCCGCGGCCATCAGCGCCGGATACGTCCACGGCGCGTCCTCGTAGAAGCCGGGCGCGAAGCGGAAGCCCTGCTCCTCGACGAACTCGCGCCGGTACGCCTTGTTCCACACCACGCTGAGCAGCTTGAGCAGCCCCGGCCGGTCGGCGAGCGTGAAGGTGTCGGGCCCGGTCTCGGCGAGCTGGGCGGCCGACTTGTTGCGGACCCGCTCGCCGGACCAGTACGTGCGCGCGTAGTCGTAGACCAGCACGTCCGGGTCGCCGGTCTCCTTGAGCCGGTCGGCGATGGCCTGGAGGGCGCCCGGGGTGAGGGTGTCGTCGCCGTCGAGGAAGACGACGTAGTCGCCGGTGGCGTGGGCGAGTCCGGTGTTGCGGGCGGGGCCGAGACCGGTGTTGACGTCCAGGTGGACGGCGGTGACGCGCCGGTCGCGGGCGGCGATCTCGTCGATGATCGCCCCGCACGCGTCCGGTGAGCAGTCGTCCACCGCGATCAGTTCCAGGTCGTCGTAGCACTGGCTGAGCACCGAGCTCAGGCAGTCGTGGAGATACGCCTGGACCTTGTACACGGGAACGATCACGCTGAACCGGGGCATGGCCCGTAGAACGGCGAATGCCGCGAGCGGGTTACGGCGCTCGCGGCAGACGGGGGAAAGCCGCGGCGGCTATTTGACGGCGCCCGCCATCACCCCGGAGACGAACTGGCGCTGGAAGGCGAAGAAGACGGCCAGCGGGATGACCATCGAGACGAAGGCGCCGGGCGCGAGGACGTCGATGTTGTTGCCGAACTGCCGTACCTGCTGCTGGAGGGCGACCGTGATCGGCGGGTGCTTGGAGTCCGCGAAGATCAGCGCGACCAGCATGTCGTTCCAGACCCACAGGAACTGGAAGATGCCGAGCGAGGCGATCGCCGGGCCGCCCAGCGGCAGCACGACCCGGGTGAACAGCCGTATCTCGCCCGCCCCGTCGAGCCGGGCGGCCTCCAGGAGCTCGCGCGGGATCTCCGCGAAGAAGTTCCGCAGCAGGAAGATCGCGAACGGCAGTCCGAAGGCGACGTGGAAGGTGATGACGCCGACCGTAGTCTCGAAGATCCCGATTTTGCCGAAGAGCTTGGCGACCGGTACGAGGGCGATCTGGACCGGGACGACGAGCAGGCTCACCACGACCATGAACCACCAGTCGCGGCCGGGGAACTCCATCCAGGCGAAGGCGTATCCGGCGAGCGAGCCGATCACGACGACCAGGACGGTGGCCGGGACGGTGATGATCACCGTGGAGAGCAGCGAGTCGGTGACGGTCTTGTTGTCGAGCAGGGTGGAGTAGTTGTGGAAGGTGAGCTGGGAGGGGTGGCTGAAGATCTTCCACCAGCCGCTGGAGGCGATGTCGGTGGGGCCGCGCAGCGAGGAGAGCAGCAGCCCGACGGTCGGCATCAGCCAGAACAGCCCGACCAGGATGAGGAAGACCCGCACCGCCCCGCCACCCGCCCGGGAGGCGATCCTGGCGGGCAGGGACTGCTTGGCCCGGACGATCCCGTCGACGACAGTCATCGCCGCGCCTCCCGCCGCATCCGCCGAATGCTGCTGTGCTGTCCCGGGGGCCGACCCCCGGACCCCCGGCCGAAGGCCGCTGTCGCGCGGGCGTTCGTCATCGCCGCGCCTCCCGCCGCATCCGCCGAATGTTGAAGAGCATCACCGGCAGGACCAGGATCAGCAGCAGTACGGCGATGGCGCTGCCGATGCCGAGGTCCGCGTCCGTGCCGAACGAGGAGCGGTAGAGCTGGAGCGCCAGCACATTGGCGTCGGCCTGGCTGGAGCCCGGTGCGATGATGAAGATCAGGTCGAAGATCTTCAGTACGTTGATCACCAGCGTGACCAGGACGACCGCGAGCACGGGCGCGAGCAGCGGCACCGTCACGCGCCGGAAGACCTGCCACTCGTTCGCGCCGTCCACCCGCGCCGCCTCCAGCAGCTCGCGCGGCAGCCCCGCGAGCCCGGCCGCGATCAGCACCATCGCGAAACCGGCCCACATCCAGATGTACGAGCCGATGATGGCCGGGGTGACGAGGTTCGGGCCGAGCCAGTTGACGCCGTTGTACGGCTCGTGGAAGTTGCTCTGCGGAAGCCGCAGCCGGGCCCCGTCCGCCTTCGCGGGGAGCGTGAACGTACCGTCCGCGCGGGCGGTGGCCGTGGCGACGACCGAACCGTCCCGGACCGCCTCGATCTTGAGCCCCTTGAGGCCGAGCTCCTTGGGGTCGACGGTGTTCGGGGTGCCGCCGCCTCCCTTGGTGAAGTCCAGCCAGGCCGTGCCCGTGATCTCGCCGCTCTCCGGCTTCGCCGCCTTCGCGGGCTTCGCCGAGGACGGCATCTTGTCGGCGGCGACCCCGACCAGCGGCAGCAGCGCGCTCTGCCCGGTGTGGACCGCGTCCTTGGTCACGAACGAGCCGCCGCCGCCCGGCTCCAGGGGCGCGGAGGGCAGCGGATGGGCGCGCGGGAACCCGGCGGACTCCGCGAACGTGTCGTGCACGCCCACCCAGACCGCGTTGGCGACCCCCCGGTCCGGGTCCTGCTCGTACACCAGCCGGAAGATGATCCCGGCGGCGAGCATCGAGATCACCATCGGCATGAAGACGATCAGCTTGAACGCCGTTCCCCAGCGCACCCGTTCGGTGAGCACGGCGAAGATCAGCCCGAGCGCGGTGGCGACGGTGGGCGCGACGACGACCCAGATCGCGTTGTTCCTGACCGCCGTACGGATGCTGTCGTCGGTGAAGAGCGTCTTGTAGTTGTCGAACCCGGCGAAGCCGTTGCCGGACTGGTCGAAGAACGAGCGGTAGACCGAGTAGCCGATCGGATACACCACGAGCGCGCCGAGCAGCACGAGCGCGGGCAGCAGGAAGGCGGCGGCGAGGTACTTGCGCGTCCCGGTCACGCTGCGGCGCGGACGCGGGGCGGCGGGCGGCACCGGGGCGGCGGCCCCGGCGGCGGGCGCGGTGGTCATCGCCGGATCAGTTCTTGTACGCCGCGGCTGCGTCGGCCTCCAGTTTGGCCTGGGCGCCGCCGACGTCCTTGGGGTTCTTCAGGAAGTCCTGGAGGTCCTTCCACTCGCCCTTGCCCGGCGTCCCGCCGAAGGACTGCGGCGCCTGGTCCGACATGTCGAACCGGACGTCGTCCCCGGCCCCGACGAGCGCCTTGGCGATGTCGCGCTGCACGTCGTTGGGGTAGGCGCCCGGGTCGGTGGCCTTGTTGGGCGAGATATAGCCGCCCGCCGCCGCCCAGATCTTCGCGGCGTCCGGGGAGGCCAGCCAGGTGAGCAGCGCCTGGGCGCCCTTGGTGTCCTTGAGCGCCACGGCCGCGTCGCCGCCGGTGACGACCGGTGCCTTGGCGCCGACGGCCGGGAACGGGAACACCTTGGCGTCGGTGCCGATCTTCGCCGAGGTCTGCGCGATGTTGACGCTCACGAAGTCGCCCTCGAAGACCATGCCCGCCTTGGGCTGGTCGCCGCCGGTGAAGGTCTGGGTGACGGAGGCCGGGAACTCGGTCTGCAGCGCGCCGGTCGTGCCGCCCGCGATCAGATCCGGCTTGCCGAACAGCTGGCCGAGGGTGGTCAGCGCGTCCTTGACGGACGGGTCGGTCCACTTGATCCGGTGCTTGGCCAACTGGTCGTACCTCTCCGGGCCCGCCTGGGAGAGGTAGATGTTCTCGAACCAGTCGGTGAGCGTCCAGCCGTCGGCGGCGCCGACCGAGACCGGGGTGACGCCGGAGGCCGAGATGGTGTCGGCGGTGGTGAGGAAGTCCTTCCAGGTCTTGGGCACTTGGGCGCCCGCGGTCTCGAAGACCTTGGCGTTGTACCAGACCAGGGACTTGTTGGCGGCCTTGAAGTAGACCCCGTACTGCGTGCCGTCGACCGCGCCCAGGTCGCGCCACACCTTGGCGTAGTTCTTGTCGAGCTGCGCCTTGGCGTCCGCGCCGACGGGCTTGAGCCACTTCTTCTGCGCGGCCTGCTGGATGGCGCCGACCTGCGGGAGCATGGCGACGTCGGGCGGACTGCCGCCGGCGATCTTGGTGCCGAGGAAGTTGACGATGGGGTCCTGGGCGGGCACGAAGGTGACGGTGGCCCCGGTCCTGCTCTCGAACTCCTTGAGCACCTTCAGGAAGTTGGCCTGCTCGGGCCCGGTCCAGACGGCGGCGACCTCGATCTTCTGCCCGTCGAGCCGGGGCAGTTGGACGCTTGCGGCGGGAGCGCCGCTCTTGGAGGGCGTGGCCGTGCCGCCGTCCTTCTTGCTGTCGCTGCTGCACGCGGTGGCGACGAGGGCGAGCGCGCCGACGGCCGCCACCCCTGCGAGCTTCCGCCCCGTCCGCACGGCCTGCCCTGTACGCCTCGCCCGCCCTGCCCGACCCGTACGCATGAGCTGTCCGCCTCTCGCCGCCGAGGTCGTCCCGTCCGGACAGTCCTACGCCGGGCACGGGGGCCCCGCAATACCGCGATCGCCCCCAACAAGCCGATCGTGATGGGCTCGTGACGTGACGTCAGGGGGGTGTGGCGGGGGTGATTGGCGGGTAACGCGCGGGGGCGTGCGCGGGTGGCGCGGGGTGGGGTCAGAGCGCCTGCGGCGGGGACGCGTGGACCAGCCGCGCGGCCCGGTCCAGCGCGCTGGCGAGCAGCGCCAGGTCCGTCGGCCCGTTGCCGAGCTCGCGCACCGGCCGGCGGGCCGGAGGGTCGCCCATCCGCTCCCACTCAAGGGGCACGACCGTCGGCCGCAGCGTCGCCGTACGCGGTATCCGGCCCGTGACCCGCCCGCCCTGGAAGGGTGTGACCACCCCGTCCGCGCCGAACAGCCGCCCCCGCCCCGGCGACGGCTCGTCCGGCGAGGGGGCGAGCGGCGGCGCGTCGAGCCGCACCACCTGCCGTACCCTGCGCGCCAGCTCCGTGTCCGCCGTGCGCTCGGGGCGGGCGGAGGTCGCGACCAGATGCACGCCCAGCCGCTCCCCGTCCCGCGCCACCGCCTCAAGAGCCCGCACCACGGACCCCGCGGCGGGCCGCCCCGGGCTGCCGAGCGCGGGCGCCACCAGCGCGTCCAGGTCGTCGACGAGGACGACGAGACGCGCCAGCGGCGGCGGCCCCGCCTCCGTACGCGTACGGGCCAGCGGGCGCAGCCGCAGCGTGCTGGTGGACGGCCCGTCGACATCGCCGCGCTGCTCACCGGCGGACGGCGGCCGGGGGGCCACCACCCGCCCGGCCGCCTCCTGCCCGTCCGAGGCGGCCTTCGCCACCCACTCGGCGAAGCCGACACCGTTCAGCAGCTCGGCGCGCCGCTTCAGCTCCGCCCCGAGCGCCTGTGCGAACTCGCGCATACGGACCGGGTCGGAGGCCACCAAGTAGGTGGAGACATGCGGGAGTTCGGTGCAGGCGCGCAGGCCGTCGCCGCGCTCCCCGCCCGCCCCGTCGACCAGGATCATCCCCAGCCGGTCCGGCCGCGCCCCGGCCGCCAGCGACGCGGCGACCGCGCGCAGCAGCTCCGTACGGCCGCTGCCCGGCGGTCCCTCGACCAGCAGATGCGGCCCGTCGTCGCAGGAGAGGTCGACGCCGACCGGGCCGCGCGGGCCGGTGCCGAGCACGGCCGCGCCGTCCGGCGCCGACTCCCAACGGGCCATCAGGGACGCGGGTGTGGCCCGCGCCAGGCCCAGCTCGTCGAGCAGCCGGGACGAGGGCGGCAGGGCGACCGCGGGCCGCGCGACCACCGCCGCCGCGTCGCCCGCGCGCAGCGGGGCGAGCGCCCGCGCGAACCGCTCCGCCCACGCCGCCGAGACCGCGTCGACCACCGCCACCGTGCCGTGCCCCGCCGGACGCCCGCCCGCCGTGCGCACCAGCCGCAGCGCGGTGGCCACGTCGCCGCTCAGCAGCGCCGCCGCCCCGCACTCGCGGAACGCCAGCGACACCGCGCACGCCGACTCGTACGTCGCCTCCACCGGGGACGTCGGCGAGGCGGGCGGCGCCTCGGCGAGACAGAGCAGATGGATCCCGGCCGCGCCCCCGGCCGACGCCAGACGGGCGGTCGTCTCGCGCAGCACCGAGGAGCCGGGGTCGCCGTCGACGATCACCACGGTGTACGGACCCGAGTAGCGGCGGGTGGCGTCGGCGACGGCGGACGCCTCGGCCGAGGCCCAGGTCGGCCCGAGCGGGCTGTCGTCGAGGCGCCGCACGAGCTCGGTCGTACGGGCGGTGGCCTGCTCCCGGTCGTACGCGAGCAGCAGACGGCAGTCCTGGCCGTGCCCGGGCCGCACATGCGGGAGCCAGCCCAGCCAGCCCCACTCGGCGGTCCGCGTCTGGAGGCTGCGGCCCCGTTCCGTACTGATGAGGACGATCTCCAGGTCGCCCGGTGAGTGCAGCGCGGCCAGCTGGGCCACGACCGCGCGCGCCAGACCGTTCAGCCGGGGCCGGGGTCCCGCCAGGCCCAGCGAGCCGGCCTCGCGCAGCCCCACGGTGACCGGCACGGCCGCGAGCTCGCCCCGGTCCGCCGTGCCGACCCGGACCGCAAGTGCCTCCTGGTGCCCGGGCCGCCGCTCCCACAGCCGGGGCCCGGGGCCGAGCGCGGTCAGCAGCAGCGCGGCGAGGTCGGGCCATCGCTCGGGCGCGGGGGCGACACCGGTGGGCGCGGCCTCGGGCGGCACGGGAGCGGGCTCGTACGGGGCCTCTCCCCGGCCCCCGGCCAGCCGCCGGGCCCAGGCGCCGAGCCCGCCGCGCCGCCGGGGCACGCCGTCGTCGGCGCGCGCGTGCTGCACCTCGTCCGGCACGCGCGTGCCGCGCGCGGGCGTCCCGGTCCGACGGCTGCCCCCGCCCTGCGGGTCGCTCACCTCTGGGTACGGCTCGGCGCCGGGCTCCTGACGCCCACTCACCTCTGGGTACGGCTCGCCTGCCCCGGGGCCGTACCCGCTGCCGGGCTGCTCCGGAACCGCCTCTTCCTCGCCGTACCAGCCGCGCCCGTCGCCCGCGTGGCCCTGACCGTACGACGTGGAGCCGGTGGGCGCATGCGGACGGCCGCCGTCGGCCGCGTACGGATCACCGCCTCCGGGACCGTGAGCACCGCCGGGACCGTAAGCACCGCCGGGACCGTACGGATGACCGCTTCCCGGGCCGTAGGCTCCTGTCCCCGTCCCCGTCCCATGGGTCGTCGGCCCGTACCCCGAACCGGGAGGCGAGGCCGGACCCGGCTCCGCCGAGGCGCGCTGGCCCGGGACGCGCCCGGTCTCCGGGGCGCGGGGAACCTGCCCGTACACCTCGCCCCCGCCCACAGCCTCCTCGGACGCGGCCCCCGGCACCGCCACCCGGACATGTCCCTCCCCGTCCGGCACCGTCGCCAGCGCGTCCGGGGACGGGGTGCCGGGGCTCAGGCGCAGGGCCGACTCGCCCAGGCGCAGCAGCGCGCCCGCGGGCAGCCGGACCGGGTGTGGGCCGACGGGGGCGCCGTCCACGCGCGTGCCGTTCGTCGAGCCCAGGTCGGCCACCGCCACCCGGCCGTCCTCGCCGACCGTCACCGCGCAGTGCAGCCGGGACACGTCCGGGTCGTCCAGCGGCACGTCCGCGTCGGCCGAGCGGCCGATGCGGATCTGGCCGCCGTGCAGCAGATGGACACCGCCCGCGTCGGGACCGGCGACCACGCAGAGCCGGGCCTGGGCGGCCTCGCCGTGCTCCGAGGCGTACGCCGCGTACGAGGCGGAGGCCGCGGGGGACGAGGAGGGGGAGGACAGCGCGAGCACCGCGCCGTCGACCAGCGGAGGCTCGCCGAGCACGCGGCGCTGCGGATCCAGCCGCTCGCGCCCCGCGTACAGCACCACCGCGCTGGAGATCTCGGAGCCCGACGCGGCCGTGGCGAGGCCGGAGGCGACGGCCGCGAGCGTGGTCCCCGCGGGCGCGGTCACGAGCACGTCGCAGGCGCGCGCCGCAGCGTGGCCGCTGCGCGGCGCGAGGACGGTCAGCCGGATCTGCATCGCCTCGGCGGTCCCTTCTGCGCGGGGTGCCGGGCCAGGAGGGAGCCGCCCTTGTGATTCCCCCCACCAGGCACACATGTCGTGCTGAGGGCATCCTCGCACCTGCCACTGACAACACGCCCGTCACCCACCTTCAAGTGATCTTGAATGGTCGGCTCTCGACGCAAATGTGGCCGCAAAGTGGCTGGTTGCGGACCCCGCCGGAATCGACCGCGCCGCTTCGGTACGGCCGTTCGGCAACCTTCCGTGCGACGGTGACGTCTTTCCTTCGAACAGCCGGAACGTGTGAGCCCGCCCGGGCACAGCCGTCGGCACTACAGTGGGCCGCCTGGGGCACCCGCCCGGGAGGCCCCGGAACAGCCAGCTCAGCCAGACCAGCAGGGAGCGCATGACGTGCGGCCGGTAGGCAGCAAGTACTTGCTTGAGGAGCCGCTCGGACGCGGCGCCACGGGCACGGTCTGGCGCGCCCGCCAGAGAGAGGCCGCGGGCGCCGAGGCGGCCGTGGCCGGCCAGCCCGGCGAGACCGTCGCGATCAAGGTCCTCAAGGAGGAGCTGGCGAACGACGCCGACGTCGTGATGCGGTTCCTGCGCGAGCGCTCGGTGCTGCTGCGCCTGACGCACCCGAACATCGTGCGCACCCGCGACCTCGTCGTCGAGGGCGACCTCCTGGCCCTGGTCATGGACCTGGTCGACGGCCCCGACCTGCACCGCTACCTGCGCGAGAACGGCCCGCTCACCCCGGTCGCCGCGTCCCTGCTCACCGCGCAGATCGCCGACGCGCTCGCCGCCAGCCACACCGACGGCGTCGTCCACCGCGACCTGAAGCCCGCCAACGTGCTCCTGGACGAGCGCGACGGCGCGATGCACCCGATGCTCACCGACTTCGGCATCGCGCGCCTGGCGGACTCCCCGGGCCTGACCCGTACGCACGAGTTCGTCGGCACGCCCGCGTACGTGGCGCCGGAGTCCGCCGAGGGCCGCCCGCAGACCTCCGCCGTCGACATCTACGGCGCCGGGATCCTGCTGTACGAGCTGATCACCGGGCGGCCGCCGTTCGCGGGCGGGACCGCTCTTGAGGTGCTGCACCGCCACCTCAGCGAGGAGCCGCGCCGCCCCACCACCGTGCCCGGCCCGCTGTGGACGGTCATCGAGCGCTGTCTGCGCAAGAACCCGGACGAGCGGCCCAGCGCCGAGAACCTCGCGCGCGGACTGCGCGTCGTCGCGGCCGGGATCGGGGTCCACTCGACCCCGGCGCAGGTCGAGGCGGCCGACGGGGTGGGCGCGCTGCTCGCCCCCGACCCGGCGCCCGCGCCGGTGCCCGAGACCCCGGGCGCGGCCGACCCCACCCAGGTCCTGCCGAACACCACGCGCGCGTACGACCCGGCCGCGCCGACCTCGGTGCTGCCGAACACGGGCGCGGCGGACCCCACGGCGGTCCTGCCGGGCCGGGGCGCCGCCGATCCGACCGCGCTCATGCCGCCCGTACCGCCGGGGCAGCCCGGGGCGCAGGGCCAGGCGTACCACCCGCAGCAGCCCGAGCAGCCGCACCCCTGGCAGTCTCAGCTCCAGGCGGCCCGCGACCGCAACGAGCAGACGCAGGTCGGGTATCTGGACCCCGCCGAGGACCCGCTGCGCCGCCGCCCGCACCGCCAGCAGCAGCCACCGCAGCCCCAGCAGCAGCGCCCGCCGCAGGGCCACCAGCCCCGGCAGCAGCAGTACGCCCCGCAGCAGCAGCCGTACCGCCAGCCGCCGCAGCCGTACGCCCAGCCGCCGCAGCCCCAGCACCAGCAGTACGCGCCCCCGCAGCCGCAGCAGCCCCAGGCTCCCGCGCCGCGCGAGCCCCGCGAGCCGCGCCGCCGCAGCGCGAACCCGATGCACATCCCCGGGCTCGGCTGCCTCAAGGGCTGCCTGTTCACGTTCATCCTGCTCTTCGTGGCCGGCTGGCTGGTCTGGGAGCTGACCCCGCTCCAGGACTGGGTGGCCCAGGGCAAGAGCTACTGGCAGGCGATCGGCGACGCGATCTCCAAGGTCTCGGGCTGGATCGGCGAACTGGGCGGCAAGTCGGGCGGCTGAGAAGGGCGCCCGCAAAACCCCTCGTAAAGCGGTTGTCGCGTGGCCCGGAACGCCCACTTCGTGGATTTGTCGACTTCCAGGGGGTGATTTCCCGCTCGGAAGTGAAGGTTGGCGTCCCGGCCGCGTAGCCTCGGCGTGCACAGCCAGCCGCTGAGGGAGCAGTCTTGGCACGGAATATCGGCAGCCGGTACACCGCCCACCAGATCCTGGGGCGGGGCAGCGCCGGCACGGTGTGGCTAGGCGAGGGGCCGGACGGGCCCGTCGCCATCAAGCTGCTGCGCGAAGACCTGGCCGCCGACCAGGAGCTGGTCGGCCGCTTCGTGCAGGAGCGCACCGCGCTGCTCGGCCTCGACCACCCCAACGTCGTGGGCGTCCGCGACCTCGTCGTCGACGGCAACGACCTCGCCCTGGTCATGGACCTGGTGCGCGGCACGGACGTACGCACCCGGCTCGACCGCGAGCGGCGCCTGGCCCCCGAGGCGGCGGTGGCGATCGTCGCGGACGTCGCCGACGGCCTGGCCGCCGCGCACGCGGCCGGAGTCGTCCACCGCGACGTGAAGCCCGAGAACATCCTCCTGGACATGCAGGGCCCGCTCGGCCCCGGCGGCGCGCACCCGGCCCTGCTCACCGACTTCGGCGTGGCCAAGCTGATCGACACCCCGCGCCGCACCAAGGCGACGCGCATCATCGGCACCCCGGACTACCTCGCCCCCGAGATCGTCGAGGGCCTGCCGCCGAGGGCGGCGGTCGACATCTACGCCCTGGCGACGGTCCTGTACGAACTGCTCGCGGGCTTCACGCCGTTCGGCGGCGGCCACCCGGGCGCGGTCCTGCGCCGCCACGTCACCGAGACGGTCGTGCCGCTGCCCGGCATCCCGGACGAGCTGTGGCAGCTGATCGTCCAGTGCCTGGCCAAGGCCCCCGCCTCGCGCCTGCGCGCCTCGGAGCTCTCCGTCCGGCTGCGCGACCTGCTCCCCCTGGTCGCGGGCATGCCCCCGCTGGACGTGGACGAGCCGGGGTCCGAGGAGCCGGAGGAGCCCCCGTACGAGGAGCCCGCGCCGCCGTCCGGATCGCCCCGCCGGGGCGCCGTGCCGCTGGTGCCGGGCGCGCCCCTGGACTCCAACCGGGACACCCACACGAGCATGCGCGTGCCCGGCCCCGACGAGCTGGCGGGCGGCCCGCTGGGCACGGCCCGCGCCCCCCGCCCGGCCGGAACGCCCCGCCCGGGCTCGGCCCGCCACCGCGCGGACCAGCTGCGCAGACGCCGTATCGTCCTGGGCGCCTCGGCGGCCGCGCTGGCGGCGGCTCTGGGCATCGGCGCCTGGCTGGCCGTCTCCGGCGGCGGCGACGACAAGCCCCCGCAGGACTCCAAGCACTCGACGCCCGCGACGCCGTAGACACCGGGCTCCCGCGCTGTGCCGGGGCACAGGGGGAAACGTCCTTGCGCGCAGCCGTTACGCTGGACCCGTGGCAGTCGTCGATGTATCCGAAGAGCTGAAGTCCCTCTCCTCGACCATGGGGTCGATCGAGGCCGTCCTGGACCTCGACAAGCTGAGGGCAGACATTGCCGTGCTTGAGGAGCAGGCCGCCGCGCCGTCCCTGTGGGACGACCCGGACGCCGCCCAGAAGATCACGAGCAAGCTTTCGCACCTCCAGGCCGAGGTCCGCAAGACGGAGAGCCTGCGCGGCCGCATCGACGACCTCGCGGTGCTGTTCGAGCTCGCCCAGGAGATGGACGACGCGGACACCCTCGCCGAGGCGGAGACCGAGCTGGTCTCCGTGCGCAAGGCGCTGGACGAGATGGAGGTCCGCACCCTCCTGTCCGGCGAGTACGCCGAGCGCGAGGCCCTCGTCAACATCCGGGCCGAGGCCGGCGGCGTCGACGCCTCCGACTTCGCCGAGCGCCTGCAGCGCATGTACCTGCGCTGGGCCGAGCGCCACGGCTACCCGACCGAGGTGTACGAGACCTCGTACGCGGAAGAGGCCGGCATCAAGTCGACCACCTTCGTGGTGAAGGCGCCGTACGCGTACGGCACGCTCTCCGTCGAGCAGGGCACCCACCGCCTGGTGCGCATCTCGCCCTTCGACAACCAGGGCCGCCGCCAGACCTCGTTCGCGGGCGTCGAGGTGCTGCCGGTCGTGGAGTCCAGCGACCACGTCGAGATCGACGAGTCCGAGCTGCGCATCGACGTGTACCGCGCCTCCGGCCCCGGCGGCCAGGGCGTCAACACCACCGACTCGGCCGTGCGCATCACGCACCTGCCGACCGGCATCGTGGTGTCCTGCCAGAACGAGCGCTCGCAGATCCAGAACAAGGCCAGCGCCATGAACGTCCTGCAGGCCAAGCTCCTTGAGCGCCGCCGCCAGGAGGAGCAGGCGAAGATGGACGCGCTCAAGGACGGCGGCAGCTCCTGGGGCAACCAGATGCGCTCGTACGTCCTGCACCCGTACCAGATGGTCAAGGACCTGCGGACGGAGTTCGAGGTCGGCAACCCGCAGGCCGTCCTGGACGGCGAGATCGACGGGTTCCTGGAAGCGGGAATTCGCTGGCGCAAGCAGCAGGAGAAGTAACCGGCGGGAAAGACCGCCGCGTTTTTGAGGCTTTGTCGACAAGGGAACTGCCGCTCACTGAGCGGCAGTTCCCTTGTTTCGTCACAGTTGCAACCCCATGTACCGGACAACTGGTGACATGTGCGACAACGGTCCCTAAACGACCTTGACGTGATTCTTAGGTGTGCGGAAAGGTGGCGCGCGGCATGCGTATATCCGGGGCGCGTGTGACGGGGGCGACGCAAGCGGCCTCCCTCGGTCCCGCGGCCCCCGGGCGCTGCCCCATGACGATTCAGCTACTGGGGGTAGCAGACATATGACGAAGAAGACGCGGCTGCGTGTCGCGCGGATAGCCGCCGGCGCGGTGATCGCCGCCGGCGCGTCCCTGACCGCTGCGGGGGCGGCCTCGGCCGTCGGTGTCGATGTGAACATCGGTGGCCTCAGCGCCAAGGCCGAGGTCAACAAGAGCGGCGTCGGCGTCGGCGTCCAGGGCGAGTCCGACGGCGGCACCGGCACGGTCGGCGGCATCGGCGGTGTCGACACCGGCGGTTCGTCCAGCACGGGCGGCTCGACCGGCGGTTCGTCCAGCACCGGCGGCTCGTCGACCACGGGTGGCTCGTCCACCGGTGGCACCTCGTCCACGGGCGGCTCGTCGAGCACCGGCGGTTCGTCCACCACGGGCGGCAGCACCACGACCGACGGCGGTTCGTCCAGCACGGGCGGCTCGTCCGCGACCGGCGGCTCGTCCTCGACCGGTGGCTCGTCGAGCACCGGCGGCACGTCCACGACCGGCGGCAGCACCACCGACGGCGGTTCGTCCAGCACGGGCGGCTCGACCGGCGGTTCGTCCAGCACCGGCGGCTCGTCGACCACGGGTGGCTCGTCCACCGGTGGCACCTCGTCCACGGGCGGCTCGTCGAGCACCGGCGGCACCTCGTCGACCGGCGGTTCGTCCAGCACGGGCGGCACGTCGTCCACGGGTGGCTCGACCGGCGGCTCGTCCACCGGCGGCTCCTCCACCACGGGCGGCTCGTCCGCGACCGGTGGCTCCTCCACCGGCGGTTCCGCCACCTCCGGCGGCTCCTCCGCGACCGGCGGCACCGGCGGCTCCAGCACTGGTGGCTCCACCTCCGGCGGCACCTGCACCGTCTCCCTGGACGGCGCCAGCTGCCCGGACAACACCACCCCCGACAGCGGTGGCTCCAAGCCGGTCGAGCAGGGCAAGGCCAAGGACGAGCTCGCCGAGACCGGTGCGGGCGAGACCACGTTCCTGCTGGTCGGCGCCGCGACGATGATCGCCGGTGGCATCGGCTTCCGGATCATGCCGCGCCTGGTCGGCGGCCGTAACGTCGCGTAAGCGACACGGACGGTAATCGGCACACAGTGCGAAAGCGGGGCCCGGGGCGCTCTCCAGCACCCCGGGCCCCGCTCACGTACACGCGCGTCCACGTAGACGTAGACGCGTAAAGCTCGCTACACGGTCTGGTGGGCCAGCAGGGCCACCGCCGCCACCAGCAGCACGAGCAGCGTCACCAGAGCCACCGGGCTCAGGCCGCCCCACGGGCCTTCCTGCTGGAGCCGCTCCCGGTTGGCCCGGCACACGGGGCAGCGGCCCTCGCTGACGGGCGCCGCGCAGTTCGCGCACACCAATCGGTCATAGGTCATGCGCTTTCCTCCTCCCGCGCGGCGGAGCCGCTGTATGCACGTACTGCTCCGCACAACGCTCAGGGAAACGCAACCGTTCCCTCTACCACTGTGCCAGCTCCCGCGCGTTTCGGCGCGCCCCGCCCGATTCTGCACCCGCAGGGGAGCCCGGGGAGGCCCCGAAGCGTCCCGTCAACGGGACATAAGGCGCATCCCCGGAACTTCCTCGGACGGTGCCTGCGCGGCCGAGGCCGGTTCGCGTAGTGTCACGCACACCTATTCCCGGCGACCGTGGTGCACCGTGATCCGATTCGACAACGTCTCCAAGACCTATCCCAAGCAGAGCCACCCCGCTCTGCGGGACGTCTCCCTCGACATCGAGAAGGGTGAGTTCGTCTTCCTCGTCGGTTCGTCCGGCTCCGGGAAGTCGACCTTCCTGCGACTCATCCTGCGTGAGGAGCGCGCCAGCACGGGGCAGGTGCACGTGCTCGGCAAGGACCTGGCCCGGCTCTCCAACTGGAAGGTGCCGCACATGCGGCGCCAGCTGGGGACCGTCTTCCAGGACTTCCGGCTGCTCCCGAACAAGACGGTCGCCGAGAACGTGGCCTTCGCCCAGGAGGTCATCGGGAAGCCGCGCGGCGAGATCCGCAAGGCCGTGCCCCAGGTGCTCGACCTGGTCGGGCTCGGCGGCAAGGAGGACCGGCGCCCCGGCGAGCTCTCCGGTGGTGAGCAGCAGCGCGTCGCCATCGCCCGCGCCTTCGTCAACCGGCCGATGCTCCTGATCGCGGACGAGCCGACCGGCAACCTGGACCCGCAGACCTCGGTGGGCATCATGAAGCTCCTGGACCGGATCAACCGGACCGGCACCACCGTGATCATGGCGACCCACGACCAGAACATCGTCGACCAGATGCGCAAGCGTGTTATCGAGCTCGAAAAGGGCCGTCTCGTACGTGACCAGGCGCGCGGCGTCTACGGCTACCAGCACTGATGCGCTGAGCATCGAGCCCGAAAGCACGGAAAGGCTTAACCAGTCGCCATGCGCGCGCAGTTCGTACTCTCGGAGATCGGCGTCGGTCTCCGCCGCAATCTGACCATGACGTTCGCCGTCATCGTCTCCGTGGCCCTGTCCCTGGCCCTGTTCGGCGGTTCGCTGCTGATGCGGGACCAGGTCAACAACATGAAGGGCTACTGGTACGACAAGGTCAACGTCTCGATCTTCCTCTGCAACAAGGCGGACGCCGAGCAGGTCGCCAAGTGCTCCAAGGGCGCCGTCACCGCCCAGCAGAAGAAGGACATCGAGGGCGACCTGAAGAAGCTGGACATCGTCCAGACCGTCACGTACGAGTCGGCGGACGAGGCGTTCAAGCACTACAAGGAGCAGTTCGGCGACTCCCCGATGGCCGGCTCGATCACGCCGGACCAGATGCAGGAGTCGTTCCGGGTCAAGCTCAAGGACCCGGAGAAGTTCAAGGTGGTCGCCACCGCCTTCGCCGGACGCGACGGCGTGCAGTCGGTGCAGGACCAGAAGGGCATCCTGGAGAACCTGTTCGGGCTGCTCAACGGCATGAACGTGGCCGCCGTGCTGGTCATGGCGGTGATGCTGGTCGTGGCGCTGATGCTGATCGTCAACACGGTCCGGGTGTCCGCGTTCAGCAGACGGCGCGAGACCGGCATCATGCGCCTGGTCGGTGCTTCGAGCTTCTACATCCAGGCACCGTTCATCATGGAGGCCGCCTTCGCCGGAGTGCTCGGCGGCATCGCCGCCTCCGGGATGCTGCTCGTCGGCCGCTACTTCATGATCGACCACGGCCTCGACCTGTCCCACAAGCTGAATCTGATCAACTTCATCGGCTGGGACGCGGTCCTGGCCAAGCTGCCGCTGGTCCTCGCGGCGAGCGTCCTGATGCCCGCTCTCGCGGCCTTCTTCGCGCTCCGTAAGTACCTCAAGGTGTGACAAGCGCCCCGGGCGCCGTAGGGGCAACAGCCCCTGCGGCGCCCTCGCGTTGTCCTAGACTCGACGCCATGTCAGGTCCGGACCGCTGTCCCCGGCCCCGCGGAGTCCGCCGCGGGGCGACTCTGACCTTGGTCTTCGTCTCGGTCCTCGCGACCGCCGCCGTGACCGGCTCGCTGCCCCGGGCCGACGGGCGCGGCACCCCGCTGCACGCCCGCCCCGCCTCGGCCGAGGCCCCCACCGGCGACCGCGGCCAGGACGTGGCCCGGGCCGCCGCCGAGGCGCTGGCCGACGGCAAGTCCGCGTCGGCGGCGGCCGCCGAGGTGGTCAGCCGCAGCGGCGACCGGTGGGGCGCGGTGTACGACCCGAGCGCGTTCGAGCAGTTCGAGGACGCCCTCGACGGCCGGTACACCGGCGTCGGCCTGTGGGCCCGGCGCACCGGCGACGGCCGCGTCGAGGTGACCCGGGTCCAGCCCGGCGGACCGGCCGCCCGCGCCGGGATCGAGGCGGGGGACCGCCTCCGTACGATCGACGGCCGCGCGGTCGACCAGCGGCCGGTCACCGAGGTCGTCTCGCTGCTGCGCGGCGACGGGGCCGCCGCCGGCAGCCGGGTCGTGCTCGGCCTGGAGCGGGCCGGGCGCGACTGGGCCCAGTCACTGCGCCGGGCTCTGCTGACCACCGAGGCCGTGACGGTGAGCGAGCTGCCCGGCGGGGACGTGATGATCAAGGTGGCGGCGTTCACCAAGGGCTCGGGCGCCCGGGTGCGCTCGGCGGTCCGCGAGGCCCCCGAGGGCGCGGGCATCCTCCTCGACCTGCGCGGCAACACCGGCGGCCTGGTCGCGGAGGCCGCCTCGGCCGCCTCCGCCTTCCTCGACGGCGGCCTGGTCGCCACGTACGACGTGCGCGGCAGCCAGCGCGCCCTGTACGCGGACCCGGCGCGCGGCGCCGACACCGCGAAGCCCCTGGTCGTCCTGGTCGACGGCGGCACGATGAGCGCGGCCGAGCTGCTGACCGGGGCCCTGCAGGACCGGGGCCGCGCGGTCACCGTCGGCTCGCGCACCTTCGGCAAGGGCTCGGTCCAGATGCCGACCGACCTGCCGGACGGCTCGGTCGCCGAGCTGACCGTCGGCCACTACCGCACCCCGGCGGGCCACAGCGTGGACGGGAAGGGGATCACCCCGGACGTACCGGTCACCGAGCGGGCCAAGGAGCGGGCCGAGACAGTATTGAGTGGCCTCGGGGGCCGGTCGTAGTGCGAAAATGGCCGCACTATGGCTAAGGCAAAAGACAAGGACAAGGGCAGCGGGCGCAAGCTCGTCGCGCAGAACAAGAAGGCGCGGCACGACTACCTCATCATCGACACCTACGAGTGCGGTCTGGTGCTCACCGGCACCGAGGTGAAGTCGCTGCGCCAGGGGCGGGCCTCGCTGGTCGACGGTTTCGTGCAGATCGACGGGCACGAGGCGTGGCTGCACAACGTGCACATCCCGGAGTACGCGCAGGGCACCTGGACCAACCACAGCGCCCGCCGCAAGCGGAAGCTGCTGCTGCACCGGGCCGAGATCGACAAGCTGGAGTCGAAGTCGTCGGAGACGGGTCACACGATCGTGCCCCTCGCCGTCTACTTCAAGGAGGGCCGGGCGAAGGTCGAGATCGCCCTGGCGAAGGGCAAGAAGGAGTACGACAAGCGCCAGACGCTGCGGGAGAAGCAGGACACCCGCGAGACGAACCGCGCCATCGCGGCGGCCAAGCGGCGGCAGCGGGCGTAAATGTCCTGGCGGGCCGCGGGCCGCGTCGCGTACCATGGCTTCAGCGCCGCCCCCCGGGGCGGAGCACATTGTTAACAAAACATGGGGATGATCGGTTTCGACAGCGGATGTCGAAGCAGGGGAAGCGTGTCGAGGAAGCGGCAATGATCTCGTAAACCATATGTCGCAACCAATAATCGCCAACACCAAGCGCGATTCCTTCGCCCTCGCTGCCTAAGTAGCGACTTGCGAAGTGTCAGCCCGGGGGTGATCCCGACCCGGATCCTGGCATCATCAAGGGATCTAAACTTCTGAGCCCGGTCACGGGGCCCAGGAGGAAATCAAACAGTGACTGAGCCCGTCGGAGACTTGTTCGCGTGATCTCCGGGGCTGAGAAAATCGCAGCGAACTGCACACGGAGAAGCCCTGATTCCGCACCGTTGGACGCGGGTTCGATTCCCGCCATCTCCACGAGACGGATGGGCGGATTGTGCTCGCCGACCACGCGAGCAGGATCCGTCTCGTTCCACCTCTGGGGGCATGGCCCCCAGACCCCGTCATCCCATGTGAGGCAAAGGCCCGGCTGCATCAAGCAGCCGGGCCTTTGTCGTACGTACGCGCCCTCACCCGCGCCGCGCCGGGCCCGCCGCGCACGTGAGTGTCGCGAGGGCCGCCGCGCAGGCCGGGGCGAGGTAGGCCGTCGTCGTGCCGGTGTGGTCGGCGAGCCAGCCGCCCGTGGCGGAGCCCGCCGCTATGCCGCCCAGGATCGCGGTGACCGCGAGGGTCATCCCCTCGTTCAACCGGCCCTCGGGCGTGAGCCGCTGGACCAGGGTCATCCCGGTGACCATGGTCGGCGCGGTCGCCGCGCCCGCGAGCAGCAGGGCGCCGGCCAGCACGACGAGCGAACCGGTACCGGCCGCGAGCAGCGGCAGGCACATCAGCGCCGTCATCGCGGCCGTGCAGGCGAGCAGCCGCCGGGACACCGCACGCGCGGGGCGGACCGACCCGTACACCAGGCCCGCCACGCACGACCCGGCCGCCTGGAGCGCCAGCACCGCGCCCCCGGCCGAGCCGTGTCCGAGCCGGTCGGCGTAGGCGAGCGTGACCACCTCCATCGCGCCGAACACCGCGCCGGTGGCGAGGAAGACGGCGAGCAGCGCGGGCAGCCCGGGGGAGCGCAGCGGGGAGGGCGCGCGGCCGGCGCGCGCGGCCACCGGCGGTTCGGTGGAGCGCTGGGCCGCGAAGATCAGCATGCCGGTCATCAGCAGGACCACTCCGGTGAGCGTGCCCGCCTCCGGGAACAGCGCGGTGCACAGGAACGCGGCCGCCACCGGGCCGAGCATGAAGCACAGCTCGTCCACGGCCTGTTCGAAGGAGTTGGCGGTGTGCTGGGCCGCCGGGTCGCCCCGGTGGACGTGCGCCCAGCGCGCCCGGGACATCCCGCCGGTGTTGGGAGTGGTGGCGGTGGCGGCGTACGCGGCGAACAGGGTCCAGTCGGGCGCGTCCAGGCGTACACAGAGCAGCAGGGCCAGCGAGCCGAGCGCGGCGATCGCGGTGGCGGGCACGGCGACCCGGGCCTGGCCGAGCCGGTCGACCAGCCGGGCCGTCCAGGGCGCGACGATCGCGGTGGCGGCGAGGCCGGTGGCGGTGACGGCCCCGGCCAGGGCGTACGAGCCGCGCGACCCGGCGATCATGATCACGGCGCTGACGCTGAACATGCCCATCGGGAGCCGGGCGACGAGGTTGCCGAGCGTGAAGGCACGGGCGCCGGGGACGGCGAAGAGGCGACGGTAGGGGTCGGCCCGGCGGACGCGTGTCCGGGGGCGGCTCTTCTCGTACGGGCGCTTCTCCCCGTACTCCCGGTACGAGACCGGCTCGGTGTACGGAACCGGCTCGGCGAGGACGAGCGTGGAGCCCGACATGGTCATCAGTTGCGGCATGGGAAGAGCCTCGCCGCAGGGGTGTTGGGGCGTCCAACACCTGATCCGGGCCCATTCACGCACTTCTGTTGTCAACGGCTCTGCGGTTGACTTGGCGGGTGCCCCAGGACATCGACCCCCGACTGCTGCGCGCGTTCACCGCGACCGCCGAGGAACTGCACTTCACCCGCGCCGCCGCCCGGCTCTTCGTCGCCCAGCAGGCGCTCAGCCGGGACATCCGGCGGCTCGAACGGGAGCTGGGCGCCGAGCTGTTCGTGCGGACCACGCGCGCGGTGGAGCTCACCGCCGACGGCACGCGGCTGCTGCCGCACGCCCGGCGGGTGCTCGCCGCCCACGACGAACTCCGCGCCGCCTGGGCCGCGGATGCCCGCCCGCTGATCGTCGACATCGGCGCGCCGGTCGGCACCGGCCACCGGGTGCTGACCCGGGCCCGGGAGGCGGCGCCCGGCTCCGAGTTCGTCGTGCGGTATCTGACCGGGCTCACCGGGGCGGCGGCCGACATCCTGGCGGGCCGGGTCGACGTCTCGTTCGGCCGGGTCGCGGGCCTGGAGCCGTCGGTGCTCGCGGGTCTGGCCCATCAGCCGGTGCGCTACGAGCGGATGGCGGTGCTGCTGCCCGACGACCACCGGCTCGCGGGCCTGGCGGAGGTGCCGGTCGACACGCTGAAGGGCGAGACGCTGTACGCGGGCGTGGGTAATCCGGCCACCGCCGAGTGGACCGACCTGGCGGCGCGGCTGTTCGCCGGGCGCGGGGTGGAACTGGCCCCGCCGTTCCCGGAGATCTCCGGCGAGGAGGAGTTCGCCCGGGTGGTGCGCGGGCGCGGCTGGTCGGTACTGGCCAGTATGGACTTCGTCGCGATACCCGGGATGACGCTCCGTCCGCTGACCGCTCCCGTACCGCTGTCACCGGTGTCGCTGGTGTGGCGCAAGGGGCTGCGGCACCCGGGTCTGGAGGCGCTCCGGGAGGTCGCCAACCGTATGCAAACGGCAAATGGTTGGCTGGAAATCCCCCAGAAAAGTTGGCTTCCTGACGTCGATCTGTCGCTCATGTCCCAGTGATGCCGATCTGGTGCCTTCCACAGGATGAACAGCACTTGGCGTACGAACACGGGTGACACTGGGGTGCGCTACATTCATCCCCCGGGTGCGGTGTGGTAGTGGGGGCGCGCGGAGCGGATGTGGTCCGGTCCTGCTGCGATGCCCGCCGAGTCGTGCGCGCAACCCGCGAATCATCCAGGTGGGAAGTGCGTACGCAAAGTGGACAATTGGCGAAATGAAGCCCCTCCGGGGCAGCAGCCCGGAGACCGGTTCGAGAAGCCCCGTGGCCCGCTCGACGACATGACCATGGAACTGAGCGTCCCCAAGGGCCAGTTCGGCGCCCCGGCGACGGAGCCGAAGCCGACACCGACGGCCGACCCGGGCCCGGCGACCAAGCCGGTGCCCATGGCGAAGCCCGTACCGACGGCTGACCGGGAACCGGCGACGAAGCCGGTGCCGACGGTCGACCGGGAAGCGACGACGAGGCTGGTGCCGTTGGCGAAGCCGACGGCGGTCGCGAACAAGGCATCCGTGACGCAGCCGGTGCGGGTCCCGAACCAGGGCGCCGTCACGCAGCCGGTCCGGGTCACGGACCAGACCCCGACTACCCGGCCGGTGCCGGTGCAAAACCAGGCGCCCGCGACGAGGCCGACGCCGGTCGCGAACCCGGCATCCGCGACGCGGCCGGTGCCGCTCGCGAACCCGGCCCCCGCGACGCAGCCGCTGTCGATGTCGAAGACGAGCCACGGCCCGGCGACGGAGCCGATACCTACGGTGCGGAACGTTCCGTTCGCGAATCAGGCGCCGGTTGCGAATCCAGCTCCGGTTGCGAACCCGGCGCCGTTCGCGAACCCGGCTCCGTTCGGCGATCCGGCTTCCGCCTCGAACCCGGCCCCCTTCGCCGATCCGGCTCCCGTCCCCAACCTCGGGCCCATCCAGGCCGCCGAGGCCGACGGACCCGTGTTCGTCGACGAGAGCGGACGCCGGGGCAAGAACCTGCGCCGGCTCGGCTGGCTCTTCGGCCTGGCCTGCGCCTGCTACGCCGTGATGCTCGTCGCCAGCCTGCTCGGCGGCAGCTCCCGCGCGCCCTGGCTCGGCATACCGGGCCCGGCCGCCAAGGACAAGAGACCCGCGACCGTCAAGGTCACGCCCGCCCCCACTGATTCCGCCGCCACCCACCCGGACGTCCCCGGAGCCACCCCGCACGCCTCCGCCAAGGGCAGGACACACCCGAAGCCCGGCGCTTCCAAGGCCACCCCCAAGCCCGGCAAGTCCGGCCGCCCCGGCAAGTCCACGGCCACCCCGCACCCCGGCGCCTCGCAGACCGCGAAGCCGACGGGTGGCCACTCGGCAGGTCCGGGCCTCCCCACCGGTCCCACCGGCAGGCCCACAGGTCTGTCGTGGCCGACTCCGTACACTGGAGCCAGCACGTGAACGCCCGCCGTACCCCTGGACGTCGCAGACTGCCGATGCGCTATCTGCTGCCCCTGCTCTTCCTCGTCGCGCTCTTCGCGATGCTGATGCTGCGCGGCTACGTCCACAACGAGATCCTCGCCGACCACCGAATACGTCCGGACGCGGCCACCGACCAGGTGCCCGACCGCATCCTGGACGGCGGCCCGGTCATCGACGCGCGCGGCCCCGGCAAGCCGACGAGCCTCGACATCCCCAAGCACAAGCTCGTGCTCACCTTCGACGACGGCCCGGACCCCACCTGGACCCCGAAGGTGCTCGACGCGCTGAAGAAGTACCACGCGCACGGCGTCTTCTTCGTGACCGGCGCCAACGCGGCCCGCTACCCGGACCTGATCAAGCGGATGGTCGACGAGGGCCACGAGGTCGGCCTGCACACCTTCAACCACCCCGACCTCTCCTACCAGTCGCACGCCCGTATCGACTGGGAGCTCGCGCAGAACCAGCTCGCCCTCGAAGGCGCCGCGGGCATCCGCACCTCGCTCTTCCGGCCGCCCTACTCGTCGTTCGCGGACGCGATCGACGACAAGAACTGGCCGGTGATCAAGTACGTCGGCAGCATGGGCTATATCACCGCCCTCGACTCCACCGACAGCGAGGACTGGCAGCGCCCGGGCATCGACACGATCATCAAGAACGCGACGCCGAAGCACGGCAAGGGCGCCATCGTCCTGATGCACGACTCCGGCGGCAACCGCTCGCAGACCGTGGCCGCGCTGGACACCTTCCTGCCCAAGCTCCAGGGCAAGGGCTACACGTTCGTGAACCTCACCGAGGCGCTGAACGCCCCGAGCGCGCACACCCCTGTGACCGGCATGGACCTGTGGAAGGGCAAGGCGTTCGTCTTCGCCGTCCAGGCCGCCGAGCACACCACCGACGTCCTGGTGGGCGGACTCGCCGTGATCGGCGTGCTGGTCTTCGCCCGGTTCGGCCTGATGCTGATCCTGTCGTTCCTGCACGCCCGCAAGGTCCGTAAGCGCGGCTTCCGCTGGGGCCCGGAGGTCACCGAGCCGGTCTCGGTGATCGTCCCCGCGTACAACGAGCGCGAGTGCATCGCCAACACCGTGCGCTCGCTGATGGCGAGCGACCACCCCATCGAGGTCCTGGTCGTCGACGACGGCTCCACCGACGGCACCGCGGACATCGTCGAGGCGATGCGACTGCCGAACGTCCGGGTGATCCGCCAGCCCAACGGCGGCAAGCCGTCCGCGCTCAACAACGGCATCCGGCACGCCCGTTACGACATCGTCGTGATGATGGACGGCGACACCGTCTTCGAGCCGAACACCGTACGCGAACTGGTGCAGCCGTTCGGCGACCCCAAGGTCGGCGCGGTCGCGGGCAACGCCAAGGTCGGCAACCGCGACTCGCTCATCGGCGCCTGGCAGCACATCGAGTACGTGATGGGCTTCAACCTGGACCGCCGGATGTACGACGTGCTCGGCTGCATGCCGACCATCCCCGGCGCGGTCGGCGCCTTCCGCCGCACCGCCCTGGAGCGGGTCGGCGGCATCAGCGAGGACACCCTCGCCGAGGACACCGACGTCACGATGGCCATGCACCGCGACGGCTGGCGCGTGGTGTACGCGGAGAACGCCCGCGCCTGGACCGAGGCCCCGGAGACCGTCCAGCAGCTCTGGTCCCAGCGCTACCGCTGGTCGTACGGAACGATGCAGGCGATCTGGAAGCACCGCCGCGCGGTCTTCGAGCGCGGCCCGTCCGGCCGTTTCGGCCGCGTGGGCCTGCCGCTGGTGTCCCTGTTCATGGTCCTGGCCCCGCTGCTCGCCCCGCTGATCGACGTCTTCCTCCTCTACGGCATCGTCTTCGGCCCGACCCAGAAGACGATCCTGGCGTGGCTCGGCGTGCTGCTGATCCAACTGGTCTGCGCGGCCTACGCGTTCCGCCTGGACCGCGAACGCCTGACCCACCTGGTCTCGCTCCCGCTCCAGCAGATCCTCTACCGCCAGCTGATGTACGTGGTGCTCCTCCAGTCCTGGATCACCGCCCTCACCGGCGGCCGCCTGCGCTGGCAGAAGCTGCGGCGCACGGGCGTCGTCGAGGCGCCCGGAGCGCAGCCCAAGCAGCGCCGCGCCGCCGAGACCCAGGACCGGAGGCCCGTCGCATGACCGTGCCCGTACCCCAGCCGTACATCGAGGTGCCCGAGGCCGTGGCGGCGCCGGCCGGGGCGAAGCCCAAGGCGGCGTCCGGCCGGGACCGCTATCTGGACCTGCTGCGCTCGCTCGCGCTTGTCCGGGTGGTCGTCTACCACCTGTTCGGCCTCGCCTGGCTGTCCATCGTCTTCCCGTCCATGGGCGTGATGTTCGCGCTCGCCGGATCGCTCATGGCGCGCTCGCTGAGCCGGCCCGCCTGGAGCGTCATCCGCGGCCGGCTGCGGCGTCTGCTGCCGCCCATGTGGGCGTTCGGCGCGATCGCCCTGACCGGGATGTTCGCGGCGGGCTGGAAGCCGGACAAGGCGCAGGGCCTGTGGTGGTGGGCCAAGCTGTTCAACTACGTGGTGCCGTTCGGCACTCCGCCGTTCCCGTGGTCGGTCGGCCACAAGGACGGCCTCCTTGAGCAGACCTGGGCCGTCCAGGCGGCCGAGCCGCTCTGGTACCTGCGGGCCTACCTGTGGTTCGTGCTGGCCTCGCCGCTGCTGCTCAAGCTGTTCCGCAAGGTGCCCTGGGCGGTGCTCGCCGCCCCGCTCGCGCTGACGGCGGTCCTCGGTACGGGCCTGGTCACCATCCCCGGCGACACCGGCTCGGTGATCACCGACTTCGTCACGTACGCGGCCTGCTGGGTGCTCGGCTTCGCGCACCACGACGGCCTGATCCAGCGGATGCCGCGCTATCTGCTGGTGTCCTGCTCGGCGATGGTGATGGCGTTCGGCCTGTGGTGGGCCTCCGGGCATCCGACCAAGGACGGCTGGGACCTCAACGACATCCCGCTCGCCCAGGCCACCTGGTCCTTCGGCTTCTGCGCGATCCTGCTGGCGTACTCCCCGTCCTGGCGGGAACTGCCCGGCAGACTCGCCCGCTACGACCGGCTCGTGACGCTCTCCAACAACCGGGCCGTCACGATCTACCTCTGGCACAACTTCCTGATCGCCCTGGCGGTCCCGATCCTCGACCAGCTGTGGAACATCCCGTACCTCGGCACCCACTTCGACAGCTTCTTCACCCAGACCTACGACGAGTGGATGTTCGTCCTGGTGTGGCCGCTGATCGGCGTGATGATCCTGTCGACGGGCTGGATCGAGGACGTGGCCGCCAAGCGCAGCCCCAGACTGTGGCCGGACGGCCGCTCCCGGGGACGGAAGCGGCGCTGAGCGCCTGAGAGACGAGGAGGGGCCCGGACGCGATGTCCGGGCCCCTCTTCTCGCTTGGTCGACGGGGCCCGCTCCGGCCCCCCTCCGTTCGACTGCGGATCGCGCCGTCCGCCACGCCCCCACCCCCCGCCCTACAGTCGGTCGCACCCTCACCGCACTCCCCGTCCCCTCGTGAACACAAGGTTGCCCGGCGGTCACGCGGCGGCACGGGGGTGAAACCCCACGTCCCTACCGTCGGGTGTCCGGAAACGAACCCTGCACACGCACCCCGCGCAGCGCATGGCATCACGGCGACACGATCGATCATGGAGGCGTCATGAGTGGCCGTTGGATCCAACAGTGGGATCCGGAGGACGAGGTCTTCTGGCGGGAGACCGGGGAGCGGACCGCCCGCCGCAACCTGCTCTTCTCCGTCTTCTCGGAGCACATCGGGTTCTCCATCTGGTCCATGTGGTCGGTCATGGTCCTGTTCATGGGGCCCGCCTACCACGTCGACCCGGCCGGGAAGTTCTTCCTGATCTCGACCGCCACCGCCGTCGGCGCGGTCGTACGGATCCCGTACACCTTCGCCGTCGCCCGGTTCGGCGGCCGGAACTGGACCATTTTCAGCGCGCTTTCGCTGCTCGTGCCCACCGTCGCCGCGTACGCCGTGATGAAGCCCGGGACCTCGTACGGGACCTTCATGGCCGTCGCCGCGCTCGCGGGCATCGGCGGCGGGAACTTCGCCTCCTCGATGACCAACATCAACGCGTTCTTCCCGCTGCGGAAGAAGGGGTGGGCCCTCGGGCTCAACGCCGGGGGCGGGAACATCGGGGTGCCCGTGGTGCAGCTGATCGGGCTGCTCGTCATCGGGACCGCCGGGGCCACGCATCCGCGCATCGTGCTCGCTGTGTACGTGCCGCTCATCGTGGCCGCCGCCATCGGCGCCGCGCTGAAGATGGACAACCTCGCGCCCGTGAGGAACGACACCGGGGCCGCCCTGGAGGCCGTGCGGGACAAGCACACCTGGATCATGTCGCTGCTCTACATCGGCACCTTCGGGTCGTTCATCGGGTACAGCTTCGCCTTCGGTCTTGTGCTCCAGACGCAGTTCGGGCGCACCCCGCTCCAGGCCGCCTCGCTCACCTTCATCGGGCCGCTGCTCGGCTCGGTCGTCCGGCCCGTCGGCGGCTCGCTCGCCGACCGGGTCGGCGGGGCGCGGATCACGCTGTGGAACTTCGCCGCGATGGCGGTCGCGACCGGGGTCGTGGTCTACGCGTCGGTCGAGAAGTCGCTCGGCGTCTTCCTCGTCGGCTTCATCTCCCTGTTCGTCCTCAGCGGGCTCGGCAACGGCTCCACGTACAAGATGATCCCGGCGATCTTCCAGGCCCGTGCGGTGTCCAAGGGCATGGTGGGCGAGGACGCCGCCGCGTACGGGCGGCGGCTCTCCGGGGCGGCCATGGGCCTGATCGGGGCGGTCGGCGCGCTCGGCGGCCTCGGCATCAACCTCGCCTTCCGCCAGTCCTTCCTGTCCAACGGCACCGGGACCGCCGCGTTCGTCTCGTTCCTCGCCTTCTACGCGGTCTGCTCCACCGTCACCTGGGCGGTATACCTTCGCTTCCCCGTCGCGAAAGCCACCGAGTCGGAGGCGGTGTACGCCGGGGTGTAATGGAACACACGGACCGCGTCGCACCACCCCTCGCCGTAACACCGGGGACATGCGCGTGAACCGGGCCTGTCATGGGGGGTTGACAGGCTCGGAACGACCCGCCGCACCACCCCACTGGAGAGCCGCCATGGTCGACACACCTCACGGGCCCCGGCCCCTCGCAGGGTTCACGGTCGGAGTCACCGCCGCCCGCCGCGCCGATGAGCTCGGGGCGCTGCTCCAGCGGCGCGGCGCGGCCGTCGTCCACGGGCCCGCCCTGCGCATCGTGCCGCTCGCCAACGACAGCGAGTTGCTGTCGGCCACCAAGGAACTGATCGACGAGCCACCGCACATCGTGGTCGCCACCACCGCGATCGGCTTCCGGGGCTGGGTGGAGGCGGCCGACGGCTGGGGCCTGGGCGAGCCGCTGCTCGCCCGGCTGCGCGGCACCGAACTCCTCGCCCGGGGCCCCAAGGCCAAGGGCGCGATACGGGCCGCCGGGCTCACCGAGGAGTGGTCGCCGTCGTCCGACTCCATGGCCGAGGTCCTGGACCGGCTGCTCGGCCACGGCGTGGAGGGCCGCCGGATCGCGATCCAGCTGCACGGCGAACCGCTGCCCGGCTTCGTGGAGGCGCTGCGGGAGGCGGGCGCCCAGGTCGTCGGCGTACCGGTCTACCGGTGGCTGCCGCCCGAGGACATCGGGCCGCTCGACCGGCTGCTCGACCTCACCGTGGCGCGCGGGCTCGACGCGCTCACCTTCACCAGCGCGCCCGCCGCCGCCTCGCTGTTCTCCCGGGCCGAGGAGCGCGGGATGCTCCCCGAACTCCTCCGCGCGCTCGACCGGGACGTGCTGGCCGCCTGCGTCGGGCCGGTCACCGCGCTGCCGCTGCAGGCCCGGGGGATCAAGACGGTCGCGCCCGAGCGGTTCCGGCTCGGTCCGCTGGTGCAGCTGCTCTGCTGTGAACTTCCCGCGCGCTCGCGGGCGTTGCCCGTCGCCGGGCGCCGGGTGGAGATCCGGGGGCACGCGGTCCTGGTCGACGGCGACCTGCGGCCGGTGCCGCCCGCCGGGATGGCCCTGCTGCGCACCCTCGCCCAGCGGCCCGGCTGGGTCGTCTCCCGCGCCGACCTGCTGCGGGCGCTGCCCGGCTCGGGCACCGACGAGCACGCCGTGGAGACCGCGATGACCCGGCTGCGCACCGCCCTGGGCGCGCCCAAGCTCATCCAGACCGTGGTCAAGCGCGGCTACCGGCTGGCCCTGGACCCGGAGTCGGACGCAAAGTACGCAGATGCGTAGGAGCGGGGACGAGTAGCGGACGAGCCGAGCCGCCGGGTCCCGGCAGAAGGGGTTCCGGCGCCGCCCCGTGGCGGGCACTCTGGGGGAGAGCACTCACCGGTAACCCCCCTAGGCGGTGACGCATGTTGCGGTTCGACTCCGGGCGGATCTGTCTGGATCTGGTGGCGACCGGGGCGTACGACAGCGATCAGCTCGACAGCGCCGGGCGGCTCGGACAGTGGCTTCTGGGCACCGGTCTGGTGCCCGCCGGGACCCCGCTCGCCCAGGCCGACGGCGGCTGGCTGGTGCGGTTCGTCGAACTGCGCGACCAGATCGGGCAGTTGGTGTACGCCGAGCTGACCGGGCGGGGCGGCAGCGCCGTCGCGGCCCTGGAGCGGGTCAACGCCCTCGCCGCCGCCGCACCCCCGGGCGTACGTGCGATCCGGGGCGCCGACGGACGCCTGGTGCGCACCTTCAGCGGCGCCCCCGACTGCACGGCGCTGCTCGCCGTGGTCGCCCGGGACGCCGTCGAACTGCTCACCGATCCCCGGGACCGGTCCCGGCTGCGCCAGTGCGAGGGCGACAACTGCTTCCGGCTCTATCTGGACACCTCGCGCGGGCGGCGCCGGCGCTGGTGCTCCAGCGAGGTCTGCGGCAACCGGGAGCGGGTGGCCCGCCACCGCCGCCGGGCGGCGGTCGCCGCCACCTCGTGACCCGAGTGAAAACCCGCCGCGGGCTACCTCGGGTAAGCCCGCCGAGTAACACGCGTAAGCCCGTCACCTCGGAAAACGCTTAAAGCGACCTATGTGACGACCTATGTACCGCCTTTAAACCTCGCTCGTCCCACCCGCGCCAAAAAACTTCTCCGGGCGTTGAATGGGATCAGCCGGAGCTCCGTATGGAGGGACAGGAGCCCGCCCGCATTCGCGGCCGGGCAGGGTCTCGACCGGGAGGTTCTGGTGCGCAAGGATGCCGCCGTGGCCGATGACCGTCCGCAGGGCGCCCGGCACCGCTCCGTTCCGGACGAGGAGCTGATGCGGGCGCTCTACCGTGAGCACGCGGGCCCGCTGCTCGCGTATGTGCTCCGTCTCGTCGCAGGCGATCGCCAGCGAGCCGAGGACGTCGTGCAGGAGACGCTCATCCGTGCCTGGAAGAACGCCGGTCAGCTCAACAGAGCCACCGGTTCGGTCCGCCCCTGGCTGGTGACGGTCGCACGGCGCATCGTCATCGACGGCCACCGCAGCCGGCAGGCCCGGCCGCAGGAGGTCGATCCGTCGCCGCTGGAGGTCATGCCCGCGGAGGACGAGATCGACAAGGCGCTGTGGCTGATGACGCTCTCGGACGCGCTCGACGACCTGACGCCCGCCCATCGGGAGGCGCTGGTCGAGACGTACTTCAAAGGACGTACGGTCAATGAAGCGGCCGAGGTGCTGGGCGTACCGAGCGGGACCGTCAGGTCCCGGGTGTTCTACGCCCTGCGGTCCATGAAACTCGCGTTGGAGGAACGGGGGGTGACGGCATGACCACGCCGGAGTACCAGTCCGAACACGAGGCGGTCGCGGCGTACGCGCTCGGCATCCTCGACGACGCCGAGGCCACGGCCTTCGAAGCCCACCTGGCGGGCTGCGAGCTGTGCGCGGCCGAGTTGGAGCAGATGGCCGGGATGGAGCCCCTGCTGGCCACCCTGAAGGAGTTCCCGGGGCCCGCCGAGCGCCCGCTGCGCCCGGCTCCGCCCAGCATGAGCGAGCGCCTGATCAGCGAGGTCGCGATCGTCCGGGCCAAGCGCCGGCGCCGCACCCAGTACCTGGTCGCGGCCGCGGCCGTGCTCGCCGTCGGCGGCCCGGCGGTCGCGGTGGTGGCCACGTCCGGGGACGGCGGCTCCACCTCGATCAGCGCCGAGCCGCACCCGACGAGCCCCGCCGAGGACGCGTTCTTCCACCACATGAGCCAGAAGGTGGCGGCGACCGACGCGACGACCGGCGTCAGCGCGACCGTGGGCACCGAGCCGAAGGCGTGGGGCACCCACACCGTGCTTGAGCTGAAGAACGTCAAGGGCCCGCTCAAGTGCAGCCTCATCGCGATCGGCAAGAACGGCGACCAGGAGACCGTCACCACCTGGGCGGTGCCCAAGTGGGGTTACGGGATCAAGGACAGCCCGCACAAGGAGGCGGAGTACCCGCTGTATGTGCACGGCGGTACCGCCATGAACCGGGACCAGATCGATCATTTCGAGGTCAAGACGCTCGACGGCAAGGCTCTGGTGGACGTGCCCGCCTGAGCCTTCGGCCGCGATGTGACCTGATCCGTGACGATCAGCGGCTGGTCACCGCCTGACAGACCCGCCCCCTTCGCGTACGGTTGACGGCTGCCCAATGCACGTCAGAAGGGGGCCTCGGTGGCCGCGCAGGAAGCCGCTGTCGACTCGGTCAGAGATCGCGAGATCGGAGTCGAACAGGAACACCTGGACAAGGTGTACCGCCGCCTTGAGGAGAAGATCCACGAGGCGGAGTTCCTGATGAACGACGCCGCCAAACGCGGCCAGGT
Source organism: Streptomyces sp. NPDC048696 (assembly GCF_043198895.1). Taxonomy (NCBI): domain Bacteria; kingdom Bacillati; phylum Actinomycetota; class Actinomycetes; order Kitasatosporales; family Streptomycetaceae; genus Streptomyces; species Streptomyces sp. NPDC048696. The sequence goes on from NZ_JBICVJ010000019.1 coordinate 82,572, forward strand.
GGGCACGCCCGGCGCGCTCGCCGAGCGGGACGCCCAGGTCTTCAGGGCCGGGATCCACCTCAACCGCCTGAACAACGAATTCGAGGACTTCCTCTTCGGCCGGATCGACCTGCTGCTCGGCAAGGACGGCAAGAAGGGCCCGGACGGGGCGTACACGGCCGTGGAGCCCGCCGAGGGGGCCGTGCGCGAGGAGGCGGGCGGCAAGTACGCCGACATCGCCGAGACGCTGCACATCGGCCGCATCGGCGTCCTCGACTCGGACTACGCGCCGCTGGTCATCGACTGGCGGGCGCCCGCCGCCGCGCCGTTCTACCGCTCCACGCCGGTCGACCCGGGCCGGGTCGTGCGCCGCCGCGTCATCCGCTCCAAGGGCCGCAAGGTGCTCGGCGTCGAGGACGACCTGATGCGCCCGGAGCTGACCGCCACGCTGGACGGCACCGAGCTCGCGGTGATCGGCGACGGCGCCCTGATGGCCGCGCTCGGCCAGGCCCGCAGCCACACCATGCGGGACATCGTCGCCTCCATCCAGGCCGAGCAGGACCTGGTGATCCGGGCGCCCGCCGCCTCCGTCACGTACGTGGAGGGCGGCCCCGGCACCGGCAAGACGGCGGTCGCGCTGCACCGCGCCGCGTATCTGCTCTACCAGGACCGCCGCCGGTACGCGGGCGGCATCCTGATCGTCTCGCCGACCCCGCTGCTCGTGGCGTACACCGAGGGCGTGCTGCCCTCGCTCGGCGAGGAAGGGCAGGTGGCGATCCGCGCGGTCGGCAACCTGGTCGACGGCGCCGAGGCCACCGCGTACGACGACCCGGCGACGGCCAGGATCAAGGGCTCGTCCCGGATGCTCCACGTGCTGCGCAAGGCGGCCCGGGGAGCGCTGGAGACGGGCGAGCCGGGACGCAGCCGCACCCGGCGGGGCAGACCGTCCCAGGGTGCCGCCGCGGCGACGGCGGACGCGGGACAGCTCGCCTTCGGCGAGGAGCCCCCGGCCGACGACAGGGCCGAGAAGGCGGCCGTCACGCCCACCCTGCTGCGCGTGGTCGCCTTCGGCCGCCGCGTGGAGCTGGAGGCGGAGGAGCTGCGGCGGATCCGGCACGCCGTGCTCGGCGGCACCGCGCCGGTCAACCTGCTGCGCCCGCGCGCCCGCAAGCTGCTGCTCGACGCGCTGTGGGCCCGCTCCGGCGCGGCCGGGCGGCACACGGACCCCGAGCTCGCCGCCGAGCTGCGGTCCTCGTTCGACGACGACATCACCTCCGAGGACAGCTTCACCGCGTTCCTGGACGCCTGGTGGCCCGAGCTCACCCCGCGCGGGGTGCTCGCCGCGATGGGCGACGAGCGGCGCCTGGGCCGCTGGGCCCGGCGGGTGCTCACGCCCGGCGAGACCCGGCGCCTGGCGCGCTCGCTGTCCCGGCTCGACGCCTCGGGCCACGGCCCGCTCTCGGTGCACGACGTGGCGCTCCTGGACGAGCTCCAGACGCTGCTCGGCACCCCGGCCCGGCCCCGCAAGAAGCGCGAGTACGACCCGCTGGACGCGCTCACCGGCCTTGAGGAGCTGATGCCGCAGCGCGAGGAGACCCAGCGCGAGCGCGCGGAGCGCCTGGCCCAGGAGCGCACCGAGTACGCGCACGTCATCGTCGACGAGGCGCAGGACCTCACGCCGATGCAGTGGCGGATGGTGGGCCGCCGGGGCCGCACGGCCACCTGGACGGTCGTGGGCGACCCGGCCCAGTCGTCCTGGTCCGACCCGGACGAGGCGGCCGCCGCGCGCGACGAGGCGCTGGGCTCGCGCCCGCGCCGCCGCTTCGAGCTGACCGTGAACTACCGCAACCCGGCCGAGATCGCCGAACTGGCCGCCCGCGTCCTGGCGTTGGCGATGCCGGGCATGAAGTCCCCGGCCGCGGTGCGCTCCACGGGGGTCGAGCCGCGCTTCACCGTCGCGGGGGACGATCTCGCGCGGTCGGTACGGGAGGAGGCGGCCCGGTTGCTCGACCAGGTCGACGGCACGGTGGGCGTCGTCGTCGCGATGCGCCGGCGCGAGCAGGCGGCGCGCTGGCTGGCGGATCTGGGCGAGCGCGTGGTGGCGCTGGGCAGCCTGGAGGCGAAGGGCCTGGAGTACGACGCCACGGTCGTCGTCTCCCCGGCCGAGATCGCGGACGAGTCGCCCGCCGGTCTTCGCGTGCTGTACGTGGCGCTGACCCGGGCCACCCAGCAGCTCACGGTCGTCGCGGGCGAGCGCGACGAGCCGGACGCGAACGGGGTGCCGGACCTGCTGCGGGACTGAGCGGGCCGGGACCGGGGGGCCGACCCGGTACTGAATCCGGGTCAACTCGCGATGCTTGAATCACTTGCCGGGGTGGTTTGTTAGCCTGGGTACGGCACCGGCTCGATCCAAGCCCCCGGGCCCAACCTTAGTCGCCTAGAGCGACCACTTGCCGCGAGGCGAGCATGGCGGGTCGGTGTCTTCAACGTGGCGACAGGCCCACGTCATCTTCCGATGACGTGGGCCTGTTCTGCTTTCGGTGGTCCTCGGCGGGCCTTTCGGGGCTTCCGCCGGACGATCGAATCTCGTATGGTGGAAACTGTTTTCCGCAGAACAGACCGCGTTACCGGCTACCCACCGGTAGGTGCGAACATCGGATGGCGTTGCCCGGCAACAGCCGGCGCGGCGCTAGCAACGAAGCTAGGGAAAGCAGAGGAACCCGGTCATGGCAACGGCGCCCAGCGTCTCGTACTCGATGACGGTCCGGCTGGAGGTGCCCGCGAGCGGAACGGCGGTCTCCCAGCTCACCACGGCCGTGGAGTCCTCCGGCGGTTCCGTCACCGGCCTCGACGTGACCGCCTCCGGCCACGAGAAGCTGCGGATCGACGTCACCATCGCGGCCACCTCCACCGCGCACGCCGACGAGATCGTCGAGAAGCTGCGCGGGATCGAGGGCGTCACCCTCGGCAAGGTCTCCGACCGTACGTTCCTGATGCACCTCGGCGGCAAGATCGAGATGGCGTCCAAGCACCCCATCCGCAACCGTGACGACCTCTCGATGATCTACACCCCGGGTGTCGCCCGGGTGTGCATGGCGATCGCCGAGAACCCCGAGGACGCCCGCCGCCTCACCATCAAGCGCAACACCGTCGCGGTCGTCACCGACGGCTCCGCGGTGCTCGGCCTCGGCAACATCGGCCCGATGGCCGCCATGCCGGTCATGGAGGGCAAGGCGGCCCTCTTCAAGCGCTTCGCCGACATCGACGCCTGGCCGATCTGCCTGGACACCCAGGACACCGACGCCATCGTCGAGATCGTCAAGGCCATCGCCCCCGGCTTCGCGGGCATCAACCTCGAAGACATCTCGGCCCCCCGCTGCTTCGAGATCGAGGCGCGGCTGCGCGAGGCCCTGGACATCCCGGTCTTCCACGACGACCAGCACGGCACCGCGATCGTGGTGCTGGCCGCGCTGACCAACGCGCTGCGCGTGGTCGGCAAGGGCATCGGGGACGTACGGGTCGTCATGTCCGGCGCGGGCGCGGCCGGTACGGCCATCCTCAAGCTGCTCGTCGCGGCCGGTGTGAAGAACGCGGTCGTCGCCGACATCCAGGGCGTCGTCCACTCGGGCCGCGCGGACCTGGCCGGACCCGAGGCGGGCAGCGACATGGCGGCGCTGCGCTGGATCGCCGAGAACACCAACCCGGAGGGCCTGACGGGCACGCTGAAGGAGGCCGTGGTCGGCGCCGACGTGTTCATCGGCGTCTCCGCCCCCAACGTCCTGAACGGCGACGACGTGGCCGCGATGGCCGACGACGCCATCGTGTTCGCGCTCGCGAACCCGGACCCGGAGGTCGACCCGGGCCTGGCCCGCCAGACCGCGGCCGTCGTGGCCACCGGCCGCTCGGACTTCCCGAACCAGATCAACAACGTGCTGGTCTTCCCCGGCGTCTTCCGCGGCCTCCTGGACGCCCAGTCCCGTACGGTCAACACGGACATGATGCTGGCCGCCGCGACCGCGCTGGCGGACGTGGTGACCGAGGACGAGCTGAACCCGAACTACATCATCCCGTCGGTCTTCAACGACAAGGTCGCGGGCGCGGTCGCGGGAGCGGTGCGCACGGCGGCCCAGGCCGCCTTCTGAGCGTCCGGCGCGTCGCGGGATGCGGGGTTGTGGGGCCGCCCGTAGGGTGGCGGACCATGACCCCGCATCCGCTCCGGCGGTTCCACTCAGTCTCCGCAGAGTCGACGGAGCGTCACCAACAGCAGGCTGTGGCGCTTTTCGTGTGACTCCGGAGGGTGCCGGATTGGCTTTCCCGCCACAGGTGGGGGCAGGATGCTCCCCCAAGGACTTCGTCCAGGGGGAACCCCCAAGGACGCGAGCGTCGTGAGAACGGACCCGGGTCCGGGGACTGACCGAGGACCCTGGCAGCATCGGCTTCGATCTCACGCCTCACAGGCAAGAAGAACACGGGAGTAAGAACATGAACCGCAGTGAGCTGGTGGCCGCGCTGGCCGACCGCGCCGAGGTGACCCGCAAGGACGCCGACGCCGTTCTGGCCGCGTTCGCCGAGACCGTCGGCGAGATCGTCGCCAAGGGCGACGAGAAGGTCACCATCCCCGGCTTCCTGACCTTCGAGCGCACCCACCGTGCCGCTCGCACCGCGCGCAACCCGCAGACCGGCGAGCCGATCGACATCCCGGCCGGCTTCAGCGTGAAGGTCTCCGCGGGCTCGAAGCTCAAGGAAGCCGCGAAGGGCAAGTAAGCGTTCCTCTTCGAGGTCGCTTAGCTGAACGACGAAGGGCGGCCACCCCCGTGGAGGGGGGTGGCCGCCCTTCGGCGTACGCGCGGCGCGGTGGCTGGTCGCGGGTGTTCGTCTGCGGGCCGGTGGGGGCTGGTCGCGCAGTTCCCCGCGCCCCTGGGGAGGCGATCGTCCGTCCGCGGACCGTGCTGGCTTGCCCGCGCAGTTCCCCGCGCCCCTTGGATGGGCCCTTCGGGCCCTCCTTCAGGGGCGCGGGGCTGTGACATTTGCGGCTCCGCCGCGTGGGCGCGACCAGCCCAAGACGGCCCGCAGACGCAGCGCGGGGTGCAGGGGCCGCAGGCCCCGCCAGGGGTATGGGGGCGGAGCCCCCGAGGGGGTGCGGGGGCGCAGCCCCGCCGGGGGTCGGGGGCGTACGCCCCCGGGAAACACCTCCGCCCCCTCCCGCCCCCGGAGGGTTTAGGGAAGGGGCGGGGTGGGGTGGCTGCTCGCGGTTAGCTCAGCGCGCCGTTCGGGAGTTCTACCTTCGCTCCCAGCTCGACCAGCTTCTCCATGAAGTTCTCGTAACCGCGGTTGATCAGGTCGATGCCGTGGACCCGCGACGTGCCCTGCGCGGCCAGCGCGGCGATCAGGTACGAGAACCCGCCCCGGAGGTCCGGGATCACCAGATCGGCGCCCTGGAGCTTCGTGGGGCCGCTCACGACCGCGGAGTGCAGGAAGTTGCGCTGCCCGAAGCGGCAGTCCGAGCCGCCCAGGCACTCCCGGTACAGCTGGATGTGCGCGCCCATCTGGTTGAGCGCCGAGGTGAAGCCGAGCCGCGACTCGTACACCGTCTCGTGGACGATCGACAGGCCCGTGGCCTGCGTCAGGGCCACGACCAGCGGCTGCTGCCAGTCGGTCTGGAAGCCGGGGTGCACGTCCGTCTCCAGCGCGATCGACTTGAGCGAGCCGCCGGGGTGCCAGAACCGGATGCCCTCGTCGTCGATCTCGAAGGCGCCGCCGACCTTCCGGTACGTGTTCAGGAAGGTCATCATCGACCGCTGCTGCGCGCCGCGGACGTAGATGTTGCCCTCGGTCGCGAGCGCCGCGGACGCCCAGGAGGCGGCCTCCAGGCGGTCCGAGAGCGCGCGGTGGGTGTAGCCGCCGAGCTTGTCGACACCGGTGATCCGGATGGTCCGGTCGGTGTCCATGGCGATGATCGCGCCCATCTTCTGCAGCACGCAGATGAGGTCCTCGATCTCCGGCTCCACGGCGGCGTTGGAGAGCTCGGTCACACCCTCGGCCAGGACGGCCGTGAGGAGCACCTGCTCGGTCGCGCCCACCGACGGGTACGGCAGCCGGATCTTGGTGCCGCGCAGCCGCTGCGGGGCCTCCAGGTACTGCCCGTCCGCCCGCTTCTCGATGGTCGCGCCGAACTGCCGCAGCACCTCGAAGTGGAAGTCGATCGGCCGGCCGCCGATGTCGCAGCCGCCGAGCCCCGGGATGAAGGCGTGGCCGAGACGGTGCAGCAGCGGGCCGCAGAGCAGGATCGGGATCCGGGAGGACCCCGCGTGCGCGTCGATGTCGGCGACGTTCGCGCTTTCGACATGCGACGGGTCGAGAATCAGCTCGCCGGGCTCCTCGCCGGGGCGGACCGTCACCCCGTGCAGCTGCAGCAGGCCGCGTACGACGCGTACGTCGCGGATGTCGGGCACATTGCGCAGCCGGCTCGGACCGCTGCCGAGCAGGGCGGCGACCATCGCCTTCGGCACGAGGTTCTTCGCGCCGCGGACGCGGATCTCGCCCTCCAGCGGGGTTCCGCCGTGGACAAGCAGTACATCGTCTGTGCCGGTCATGAATCTCGCGTTCCGGAGTCGTCGGGCAGGGGGCCAGAGAAAAGGGTAAGGGGCCTGGACCCATGTCCCGTAAGGGCGAGGGGGCTTCGCAACCGTAATGAATTTGCCACAACACGCTCCGCTCAAGCGAGTTCGCGCAGCGTCACCGCACACCATGGCCGAAACCGGTCGCGCCCCATTGCTGCCGTGCGCTCCCCGCCGGAGCCGAAGATGCGGGATCATGTCCGCATGACCGAGGTGTCCTCGCTCACAGGGCGGCTGCTCGTCGCCACCCCCGCCCTCGCGGATCCGAACTTCGACCGCGCGGTGGTGCTGCTCCTCGACCACGACGAGGAGGGCTCCCTCGGCGTTGTCCTGAACCGCCCGACCCCGGTCACCGTCGGCGACATCCTGGAGCCGTGGGCCTCGCTCGCGGGCGAGCCCGGGGTGGTCTTCCAGGGCGGCCCGGTCTCCCTGGACTCGGCCCTCGGCGTCGCCGTCATCCCCGGTGACGAGGGGCCGCTCGGCTGGCGCCGGGTGTACGGGGCGATCGGCCTGGTCGACCTGGAGGCGCCCCCGGAACTGCTCGCGGCCGCGCTCGGCTCGCTGCGGATCTTCGCCGGTTACTCGGGCTGGGGCCCGGGCCAGCTGGAGGACGAGCTGAGCGACGGCGCCTGGTACGTGGTGGAGTCCGAGCCGGGCGACGTCTCCTCGCCCGAGCCGGAGTCGCTGTGGCGCGCGGTACTGCGCCGCCAGCGCAGCGAACTGGCGATGGTGGCGACGTACCCGGACGACCCTTCGCTCAACTGATGCCCTCGCGCGCCAGTACGCTAGGAACTTATGAGCACTCTTGAGCCCGAGCGCGGGGCAGGTACGGGGACCCTCGTAGAGCCGACGCCGCAGGTGTCGAACGGCGACGGCGACCACGAGCGCTTCGCCCACTACGTCCAGAAGGACAAGATCATGGCGAGCGCGCTCGACGGGACCCCCGTTGTCGCGCTCTGCGGCAAGGTCTGGGTACCGGGCCGTGACCCGAAGAAGTACCCGGTCTGCCCGATGTGCAAGGAGATCTACGAGTCCATGGGCGCCGGTGGCGACAAGGACAAGGGCGGCAAGGACAAGAAGTAGGTCCTGCCTGACACGTAGGCCCTGACCGGTCCGACGGACGGCCCCCGGGGGCGCGCTGCGAGGTGCGCCCCCGGGGGCCGTGCGCGTTGCGTCTACGGTGTGGCGCATGGCGATGACTCCTGCGGATGTGGATGCGGCTGCGGCTCTGATCCCGGCACCGGTCTCCGTCGACGGCCCGTGGCGCTGCGCCTTCGTCCTGGCGCCGGACACGGCGCTCGCGGCGGGCCCCGGCACCGAGGGCGTGGCTCGCTGGCTGCGCTCCACGGTGGGCGCCGCGCTCGCGCGCGAGCTGCCGCCGGGCGAGGCGGGCACGCCGGGCGGCATCACCCTGCGCGTCGACCCCGCCCTCGCCCCCGAGGCGTACCGGCTCACCGTCACGTCGTCCGTCGAGATCGTGGGCGGTAGCGCGGCCGGGGTGTTCTGGGGCGCGCAGACCTTGCGTCAGCTGCTCGGGCCCGACGCGTACCGCAAGGCGTGTGCGGATCCGGGCGCCTGGCGCGGCATCACGCAGCAAGTCATCGAGGACGCGCCCCGGTTCGGCTGGCGCGGCCTCATGCTCGACGTCTCACGCCACTTCATGCCCAAGGACGGCGTGCTGCGTTACCTCGATCTGCTCGCCGCGCACAAGCTCAACGTCTTCCACTTCCACCTCACCGACGACCAGGGCTGGCGCATCGAGATCAAGCGCTTCCCGAAGCTGACCGAGGTGGGCGCCTGGCGTGCGCGGACCAAATACGGCCATCGCGCCTCGCAGTTGTGGGACGAGGAGCCGCACGGCGGCTACTACACCCAGGACGACATCCGCGAGATCGTCGCGTACGCCGCCGAGCGGCATATCCGCGTGGTTCCGGAAATCGACATCCCGGGCCACTCGCAGGCGGCCATCGCCGCATACCCCGAACTGGGCAACACCGACGTCATCGACACCACCCGCCTCTCCGTCTGGGACACCTGGGGCGTCAATCCCAACGTACTCGCCCCCACCGACAACACCCTCCGCTTCTACGAGGGCGTACTGGAAGAAGTCCTGGAGCTCTTCCCCGCCGCCACGTCGCCGTTCGTCCACATCGGCGGCGACGAGTGCCCCAAGGACCAGTGGAAGGCGTCCCCGGCCGCGCAGGCGCGCATCAAGGAGCTCGGGCTCGCGGACGAGGACGCGCTCCAGTCCTGGTTCATCCGCCACTTCGACCGCTGGCTGGCCGACCGGGGTCGCCGGCTCATCGGCTGGGACGAGATCCTGGAAGGCGGCCTGGCGCCGGGAGCCGCCGTCTCGTCCTGGCGCGGGTACGCGGGCGGCATCGAGGCCGCGCGGGCGGGCCACGACGTCGTCATGTGCCCCGAGCAGCAGGTGTACTTGGACCACCGGCAGGCGGACGGGCCCGACGAGCCGATGCCCATCGGATACGTACGCACGCTGGAGGACGTCTACCGCTTCGAGCCGGTGCCGCCGCAGCTGACCGGGGAACAGGCGGCGCACGTGCTCGGCGCCCAGGCCAATGTGTGGACCGAGGTGATGCGGGACCAGGCGCGCGTGGACTACCAGGTGTTCCCCCGGCTCGCCGCCTTCGCCGAGGTGGCCTGGTCGGCGCTGCCGCCGCCCGAAGAGCGCGATTTCGCCGCGTTCGAACGGCGAATGGAGGCGCATTACGGACGACTTGCCGCGCTGGGCGTCGACTTCCGCCCGCCCGGCGGCCCGTTGCCGCGGCACAGGCGCCCGGGGGTGATCGGACGTCCGATCGACGGGTCGCCCCCAAACGTGTGAGCCGGGGCGCAAGACGGGGGCCCGCCGCCCGGGTCCCTGGAACCGTGGCCGGTGACCGTCCCGTGCGGATAAGTCGTACAACACCTGCGAATTCGGACCATTCCCCTTGTGGGGGACGGATCTGTCCTTCGCGGACCCTCGCGTCGGTCGGCTCGGAAGATGTGCCAGAGTTGCCACGTCCGGGCTGTGAGCACGTACGGTACGGCCAGCACGCAGCCACACAGCCGCACGCCAGACACTGGCGGGACAGTCGGGACAGCCGGGAGACCGGGAAGGGGCAGCTGGGTTGACCACGCACGCACCGCAGCAGGCGCAGTCGGTGACACTGCCGGCCTCGCTCGACGAGGCCGTGGCGGCGCTCGCAGCCATGCCCGCCGCCGTGCCCGTCGCGGGCGGCACCGATCTGATGGCGGCCGTCAACCGGGGTCTGCTGCGCCCCGCCGGCCTCGTCGGGCTCGGCCGGATCAACGAGATCCGCGGCTGGCAGTACCAGGACGGCCACGCGCTGCTCGGCGCCGGACTCACGCACGCCCGGATGGGCCGCCCGGACTTCGCGGCGCTGATCCCGGCGCTCGCGGCCGCCGCGCGCGCCGCCGGCCCCCCGCAGATCCGCAACGCGGGCACCCTCGGCGGCAACATCGCCTCGGCCGCGCCCACCGGTGACGCGCTGCCCGTGCTGGCCGCGCTGGAGGCCACCCTGATCATCGCGGGCCCCGAGGGCGCCCGCCGCGAGATCCCGGTCTCGCACCTGCTGGCCGGGCGCGACATGCTCGCCCCCGCCGAGCTCATCGGCTACGTCAGCGTGCCGCTGCTGCACGCCCCGCAGGTCTTCCTCAAGGCGACCGGCCGCACCGGCCCGGGCCGCGCCACGGCCTCCGTCGCGGTCGTCCTGGACCCGGCCCGGCGCGGGGTGCGCTGCGCGGTCGGCGCGATCGCCCCGATGCCGCTGCGGCCGCTGGAGGCCGAGCGCTGGATCGCCTCGCTGATCGACTGGGACGGGGAGCGCGCGGCACCGGCCCCGGAGGCGCTGAACGCCTTCGGCGAGTACGTGGCCGCCGCCTGCATCCCGGACCCGGCCCCCGCGGCCGACGGCACCCCGGGCCCGGCGCTGTCGCCCGCCGTACTGCATCTGCGGCGCACGGTCGCCGCGCTGGCCCGACGAGCACTGGGGAGGGCGCTGTCGTGAGCGACAACCACGAGCGTGAGCACGAGCGCGGTACGGGCGGCTGGCAGCCGGTCCCGCAGGGCGGCGAGTACGACGACGGCGCCACCGCCTTCGTCCAGCTGCCCGCCGACCTCGACGCGCTGCTCGGCGGCGACCCGCTGGCCGCGCCCGGCCACGGCTATGTGCCGCCGATGATCGTGCCGTTGACGCCCGCCGCCGCGACCGACCCGGCCGCGACCGGCACCTGGAGCATCCCGACGCCGCTGCCCGAGCCGGACCGGGGCGAGGGGCAGGTGCGCTCGGTGCAGTGGCCCGACCCGGCCGCCGTGCCCGCGCCCCCGCAGCCCGAGCCCGACCCGCTGGGCGACCCGCTGCGGGACCGGCACGCCACCGGCCAGTGGACGTTCCAGGACGACTCGGCGCTGACCGGCCAGTGGACGATCCCGGTCGCCCAGGGCGAACTGCCGGACGAATCCGGCGAATTCAGTACATCCTCGCTCATCGAGCAGTGGGGCACGACGCCGCCCGCGACCCTGCCCGGCGGCGCGCCCGCGCCCTGGGCGACCCAGCATCCCGAGCCGGAGCCCGTGCCGGAGGCGCCCGCCGCCGCCGAGCTGCCGGCGGAGCTCGACGCTCCCGTACGGGACGAGCACGACGCGCACACGGCCTCCTGGCCCGTGCCCGGCCCCGGCTCGACCCTGGGCGGCGCCGAGCCCGCCCCGTGGTCGGCCGCGTTCACGCCGGACGTGGACGTACGCGAGCCGGAGCCGCACGAGCTGATGGCGCACGACCCGATGGCGCACGAGCCGGAGCTGCGTGAGCCGGACGTGCACGTGCTGCCGGACGCGGTGGAGGACGTGCACGGCCACGCGCGCGAGGACGTGCACGCGGAGGTCCGCGAGGAGTCGGCCACGGCAGCGGACGCGACGGTCGTCGACGAGCCGCGGCCCGACCCTGCTCCCGCCCCCGCCCCCGTCCCCGTCGCCGAGCCCGTCCACGCCCCCGAGCCGCAGGTCCACCAGCCCGTGCCGCAGCCCGTGGCCGCAGGCGGCCCGCTGCCGGAGCCCGAGCACGTACCGGACCCGCTGCCCGAGCCCGTACGGGAGCCGCAGCCGGAGCCCGAGACCGAGCAGGACCCGGCCCCCGACCTGCCCCCCGCCGCCGACCTGGAGCACCCGCGCGCCTCGTACGTGCTGCGCGTGAACGGTTCCGACCGGCCGGTCACCGAGGCGTGGGTCGGTGAGTCGCTGCTCTACGTGCTGCGCGAGCGCCTGGGCCTCGCCGGGGCCAAGGACGGCTGCTCGCAGGGCGAGTGCGGCGCGTGCAACGTGCAGGTGGACGGCCGTCTGGTCGCCTCCTGCCTGGTGCCCGCGGCGACCGCCGCCGGGTCCGAGGTGCGTACGGTCGAGGGCCTCGCCGTCGACGGCGAGCCGTCCGACGTGCAGCGCGCGCTCGCCGAGTGCGGGGCCGTGCAGTGCGGCTTCTGCATCCCGGGCATGGCCATGACCGTCCACGACCTCCTTGAGGGCAACCACGCCCCCACCGAGCTGGAGACCCGGCAGGCGCTCTGCGGCAACCTCTGCCGCTGCTCCGGCTACCGGGGCGTGCTCGACGCCGTACGCGAGGTGGCGGCCGGGCGCACGGCGCAGGCGGCCGCCGCGAACGAGGCGGCCGGGCCCGACGAGAGCGCCGGGTTCCCGGACGAGGCGCGCATCCCGCATCAGGCAGGCCCCGGGGCCGGCGGCGTCCAGCCCCCGCACACGCACGACGGAGGCATGGCGTGAGCAACGACGCAGCCACCGCGACGACCGCGGCGGTCGACGGGGCGGGCACCGGCCCGGAGCGGCAGCCCACCCCCGGGCGCGGGATCGGCGCCTCGCTGCGCCCGACCGACGCACGCGCCAAGACCGAGGGCACCTTCCCGTACGCGGCCGACCTGTGGGCCGAGGGCCTGCTGTGGGCGGCGGTCCTGCGCTCCCCGCACGCCTCCGCTCGTATCGTCTCGATCGACACCTCGGCGGCGACCGAGATGCCGGGCGTCAGGGCCGTGGTGACCCACGCCGACGTGCCCGGCGACGCGGCGCACGGCCGCGGCGTCGCGGACCGCCCGGTCTTCGCCGCCGACGTCGTACGCCACCACGGCGAGCCCATCGCGGCCGTCGCCGCCGACCACCCCGACACGGCCCGGCTGGCCGCGGCGGCGATCGCGGTCGAGTACGAGGTCCTGGAGCCGGTCACCGACCCGGAGAAGGCGTTCGCGGCCGAACCGCTGCACCCCGACGGCAACCTGATCCGCCACATCCCGCTCCAGTACGGCGACCCGGACGTCACCGGCGAGGTCGTGGTGGAGGGCCTGTACCGGATCGGCCGCCAGGACCCGGCCCCGATCGGCGCCGAGGCGGGCCTCGCGGTGCCGCGCCCCGACGGCGGCGTGGAGATCTACACCGCGTCCACCGACCCGCACGCCGACCGCGACCTGGCGGCGGCGTGCTTCGGCCTGGACCCGGAGCGCGTGAAGATCGTGGTGACGGGCGTCCCCGGCGCCACCGGCGACCGCGAGGACCTCGGCTTCCAACTCCCGCTCGGCCTGCTCGCGTTGCGCACCGGCTGCCCGGTGAAGCTGACGGCGACCCGCGAGGAGTCCTTCCTCGGCCACTCCCACCGCCACCCGACGCTGCTGCGCTACCGCCACCACGCGGACACGGAAGGCCGCTTGGTGAAGGTGGAGGCGCAAATCCTGCTGGACGCGGGCGCGTACGCGCAGGCGTCGTCGGAGTCGTTGGCGGCGGCAGTGGCATTCGCCTGCGGCCCCTATGTCGTCCCCCACGCCTTCGTCGAGGGCTGGGCGGTCCGTACGAACAACCCGCCCTCCGGACACGTCCGGGGCGAGGGCGCGATGCAGGTGTGCGCCGCGTACGAGGGCCAGATGGACAAGCTCGCGGCGAAGCTGGGCATCGAGCCGGCCGAGCTGCGCATGCGCAACGTCCTGGCGACGGGCGACCTGCTCCCGACGGGCCAGACGGTGACGTGCCCGGCCCCCGTGGCCGAACTCCTCGCCGCCGTACGGGACTTCCCCCTCCCCACCCTCCCCAAGGACGACCCCGAGGACGACTGGCTGCTGCCGGGCGGCCCCGAGGGCGCGGGCGAGCCGGGCGCGGTGCGCCGGGGCGTCGGCTACGCGCTGGGCATGGTCCACATGCTGGGGGCGGAGGGCACGGACGAGGTGTCGACGGCCACGGTCAAGGTGCAGGACGGCGTGGCCACGGTGATCTGCGCGGCGGTCGACACCGGCCAGGGCTTCGCGACGCTGGCCCGCCAGATCGTCCAGGAGACGCTGGGCATCGAGGAGGTCCACGTAGCACCGGTGGACACCGACCAGCCCCCCGCGGGCGCGGCGACGCACGGCCGCCACACGTGGGTGTCGGGCGGAGCGGTGGAACGAGCGGCGAAGATGGTCCGCACGCAACTCCTCCAGCCCCTGGCGCACAAGTTCGGCATGTCCACGGAACTCCTCCAGATCGCCGACGGCAAGATCACGTCCTACGACGGCGTCCTGTCGACCACGGTCACCGAGGCGATGGACGGCAAGGAGCTCTGGGCCACGGCCCAGTGCCGCCCGCACCCCACCGAGCCCCTGGACGAGACGGGCCAGGGCGACGCGTTCGTGGGCCTCGCGTTCTGCGCGATCCGCGCGGTGGTGGACGTGGACATCGAGCTGGGCTCGGTACGGGTGGTGGAGCTGGCGGTGGCCCAGGACGTGGGCCGCGTACTGAACCCCGCCCAGCTGACGGCCCGTATCGAGGCGGGCGTCACCCAGGGAGTGGGCGCGGCCCTCACGGAGAACCTCCGCACGGCCCGCGGCCTGGTCCGCCACCCCGACCTGACCGGCTACGCCCTCCCCACGGCCCTGGACGCCCCCGACATCCGCATCGTGAAGCTGGTGGAGGAACGCGACGTGGTGGCCCCCTTCGGCGCGAAGGCGGCCAGCGCGGTACCGGTGGTGACGTCCCCGGCGGCGATCGCCTCAGCGGTCCGCGCGGCGACGGGGCGGCCGGTGAACCGGCTGCCTATTCGGCCGCAGGCTGCGGTGGTTGTGGGGGCGGGCGGGTAGGGGCCCACAGGCCACGGGCCGTCGCGCGCCGTCGGGCGGGCGGGATGGCCGTCTCCAACGCGTCGCGATCACCTCAGCGCCGTTCGTGGCCCGGGCGGCACCGAGCGCAGTGGCATGGCGGCCACTCGGAGGTGTACAGCGGTACGAGGGGAGCGGCGGCCGGGATCACCCGCGTCGGCCCCCAGGTCCGGCCGCCATCGCGTGACACCCGCAACGTCAGCTCGGCATACGGCACCGGCGCCGCGACCCAGGTCACCGCAGCCAGCCTCTCCGGTCCCACTCGACACCCGAGTACTCGTGGGAGTGCGGCCCGCTGTGACGGTCTGTCAGGGTGCAGTTGCGGGCCGGGTTCCCGGGCGCTGCCGCCCAGCACAACCCCAGTCCGGACGGCTTCCCGTCCTCCATCGCGGGCCTCTGCCCCACGCTCGGATCGGTGGCGTTCACCGGCCCACCACCGCCCCGTGGATGACCAGCGGCCCCACGTCGATGCCGTGGACGGCCAGGACCAGCGCCCGCCGCCGCTCCCGCGCCTTCTCCTCCCGCTCGTACGCGGCCAGATACGGGCGCACAAGCACCGCGTCCTCACCCCGCAGCACCGGCACCCGCAGACCCACCCGCCCACGCGGCAGGGGCAGCGTCGGCGTATCCACGATCGGCGTGACGGCGCGTGTGCCCGGTGCCCGATGGTGCCCCGGGGCGGATGGCGTAATCCGCAGCAAGAGCGCACCGAGTCTCGCGATGACTTGTGTCATGTCGTCAACCTCCGGGGCTGATGGCCACGCCCCCGGGACGACTACCACGATCGCGGGGGCCTTGTCTCCGCAAGACCCTTGCGCTGAAAGCCCGTTGCTCCCATCCCGCGGCCCTATAGAGCCGTCCTATATTTGAGCCATGGGAGAGACTCCCGGGAACCTGTGGTCCCACCCGCAGCTGGCAGCGGCGGTCGCCCGCGAAGACTGGGGCGCCGTCTTTCGCACGTACCGGAAGCTCACCGGCTTGAGCCAGACCAAGCTCGGGGAACGCGTCGGTCTCGTTCAGCCGGATGTCTCCGACATCGAACGCGGGCACCGCCGCGTGACCTCCTTTGAAGTACAGCAGCGGATCGTGACCGGACTCGGAGTCCCACAGGATCTTCAATCCGCCGGAGCGAAGTGCGATGCCTCGCCAGTCGTCTCGCTCTCGCTCCCCGGAACAGGGCTCGACGAGGACCTACTGGCTCGGGTAACCAGCGTGGCCGATACGTCGCACCGCGTGGACGCCCCCACCCTCGATTGGCTCGACCGCCTGCTGGCCGAGCACCGTCGTGCCGAAGACCTCATCGGCTCACGACCGCTTGTCCGCGTGATGCGTCAGCAACTCCGAACGGTTGTGGATCTGTACGCGGGCGCGCGCGGCTCCTTGGCCGACCGCGTCGTACGCCTGGCGGCGGAACACGCACAGTTCCTGGCGTGGATGGCGCAGGATCAAGCGCAGACGGCCGCCGCACTGGCCTGGTACGACCGCTCACACGAATGGGCATTGGAAGCCGGAGACGCCAACATGGCCGCCACGACGCTCAGCATGAAGGCGCACATGGCATGGTCCGGTGGCCGTGGCACCCGGTGCGTACGGCTCGCGGAGGCCGCCCGCTGGTCGGCCCCCGGCACGTCCCTCGGGGTGCAAGGCATGGCCGCACAGATGGCCGCCAGAGGACACGCGCTCGACGGCGAGGCCGACCATGCCCACCGCCTTCTCGACGAAGCACAGGGACTCATCAGCCGGGCGTCCGAGCATCCCGAGGGCGAACCGGTGTGGATGTACTTCTACGACGAGACCTGGTTCACCTTGCAACGCGGCATGGCCGCACTCCACCTGCGCGACTGGCGCGCGGCCGTGGACCACATCACGGCGGGCCTTGACGCGCTGCCGGACGAGTACAGGCGGGACAAGACGTGGTACCGAGCCTGCCTCGCGCACGCGCTCGCCGGGGCGGGCGAGTCGACGCAATCCACATACGTAGCTGTGTCGAGTGTCCCCGACGCCGCCGCAGTCGGGCGTCCGCACGCGTGGAACGAGTTGCACACCACGGCCGCCGTCTTGATGCGTCGGAGAGCGAACGAAGGGCACCAGCTGGTCGCCGCGCTCCGTGAGTACGACGACTGATGTACCCCGTGAGCGGACACGCCTTGAACGATCGGCCCCCGTTCCCCGGGCTGGCGGGCGGCTGCTCAGTGGCTCGCCGTCGAGCAGTGCAGCGCCCGTGCCACCGCCCGCGCGAACCGGTCGTGGAGTTCCGCCTCGGGCAGCAGCCCGGCGGCCTTCCGCTGTGCGGGATCCCAGTGGTACGTGTTGTTGTCGACGGTGACGAATGTGTCCCCCGATGTGCCCCCCGCCGGGCAGCTCAGCCGGGACGCGCCGCGTGCTGACAGGCTGCGGCCCAGCAGCGGGTCCCGCACGACCGCGAAGCGGGTGTACGGCCCCTGCTTGTCGTCGGCGAAGGAGAGATCGCAGGTCCAGGCCGTACCCATGTCCCCGGTCACCTGGACGCGGGTCGCCTGCCCCCGGTCGCCCTTCACCTCGGGGATCGAGAAACCGGGCAGCGCGCACAGCCGGGTGAAGTCGGCCCCGAAAGCGCGCGGGGCGGCAAGCCGAGCAGGGGCGCCCTTCGAGTCGCCGCAGCCCGAGCGGGCGGCGACGGACTCGGCTGCCGCGGTAAGCAGCCGCACCATCGCCTCCTCGTCCGCCGAGCCGCCGGAGACGGACAGCAGGACGGCCGCCCTGACATCTGAACGGTCGCTCGGGACCCCGGCAGGAACCGGGCAGGCGGCCGGCAGCAGCGCCCAGCCGCCGTGCCGGTCGGCGCCCCCGCCGATTCGTCCAGTGAAGAGCCGCTGGGCCGCCGAGACATTCCAGTCGCCCATCGCGAAAGGAAACTGAGCGGGCTCTGCGGCGAGCTGCACGGTGAGGGACGAGTCGCCCCCGACCGCCAGACCGGACTTCTTCACCGTGCAGCCGGTGTCCGTACCGCTGCCGGAGAGCCGTCCGGGCCCGTCGAGCACCCGCTGCACATCGGACGCCTCAAGCCACCCCGCGCACAGCTTGTCCGGCCCGAAGGCATTGGTGTCGAAGCCCGTGTAGAGCCCGCCGATCAGCAGGGCGACGGTCAGCACGGCACCGGCAGCCCACTTCATTTTGGTGGAACCGGGCCACAGCCGGAAGGCCACGCGCTACTCCCAACCCAGGTAGGCGGCGGCGTCCGCCCGCGACGCGACGTAGGACTGCTTCGCCTCCCGCCTCATGGCCTGCCAGGCATCCCAGGCCGGGTCGCCCTTCTTGTTCGTCTCGTCGTTGATGTCCACATGGTGCGCCGCAGCCCACTGGTCGATGTAGGTGTACGTACCGGTGACCCCGGACGAGTACTGGTGCGTGTTCATCTCCTGCGCCTTGGACTGGGCTGTGGAGATGACGTCCTTCGACCATTCGTAGGTCCCCGCGTCGATCAGGCGTTGTGTCGCGTCGCCCAGGTAGGGGAGTCCGGTCACGGGGGCTCCCGCGAAGTGGTACGCGTAGCGGGCCATGTCGTTGGCTGCCTGAATCTTGCCGCCGCGTTCGTCGAAGATGACGTCGGATCCGATCGAGTTCATCGCGCCCATCACGGAACCCATCTCACTCGCGGGATTCTTCCAGCGCTCGTGGCCCTCGCCGCTGGAGTGCGGCGCGCTGGCCAACTGGTCCACGCTGTACTGCTGTTGTGTGTCGTACAGGAGCGAGAAGGTCTGCGAGTCCGACGAGGCCCCGCGCATGACACGCATCAGTGTGCCCTTGCCGACGGTGATCCCCGCGTCGTCACCCTGGGCCCAGATCGTGCCCAGGCCGTCCGGACTGCCGTACTTCGAGCCGCTCTCGGCGAGGATGTGATGAGTGTCCTGGACGTAGTCGGCGAGTGCACGTCCCACATGCTTCTGCATGTCGGGGTCGATCTTTTCGCCGCCGAGACCTGAGTCGAGTGTCGTCAGCATGTTCTGCATCACCCGTGCCTGCGCCGGGGTGTGCGGCCCGGGGGCGCCGCCGCGATCGCCCTCGTGCAGCGGTGGATGCCCCGTGGTGGCCGCTTCCAGCGCCGCGCCCAATCCGGCACGGCTGTGGGGGTTGTCGAACGTCGCCGTTCCATGGCCGCCGACGATCTCGTGAACGGGCCAGTGCCGGGCGCCGTCTCCGGCGCCCACGAGGTACTTGAGGTGGTCGTTGCCGATGTGGTCCGGCCCCGCGCCGTTGCCGGCAGGGTCCAGGAACGCCGTGGCGGCGCTCGGGTTCTGGCGCATGACATTGAGTAAGGTATCGACCGGATCCGGTTCGATGCCCTTGTAGTCGGCGCCCCAGACCTTGAAGACGTTCGGGTCCTTCTTTTCGGCATCGATCATCTTGTCGCCGACGGCGTACAGGAACTGGTCGTCGTACTTCGCGTCGGCGTGGTCCATCAGAGTCGCCAGTACCTGGTACCCGTGCAGCGGGCGCAGTTTGTCGCCGTAGTTGTGCGTGCCCGTCTTGTCCAGGCCGTCCATGAACTGCCGATAGAACGTGCCGTCCTTGCTCTCCACCCACTTCTGGTACGTCGGGGAACCAGGGGGAAACTTGGATACGCTGCCGGGCACGTCGGTGGCGACGGCAAACGAGTCCGCCATGGCCTTCTCCAGTGCGAGGTAGTCGTCCCGGCGGCCCTTGTCGGAGCCGTACGCCCATTCGTTGATCTGTTTGGTGAACTTGATGGTGCCGTCGGGGCCAAGGCCGGCGAGCAGAGTCTGGCTGAATACCTTGTCGTGGGAGTTGTCCCGCATCAGGGATTCGAAGCGCGCCATCTCCTCCGGCGACAGCTTCTTGCCGTTGTTGACCTGGTGCGCGAGGTCGAGGGCCGCTTCGGCGTCGTAGTGCTCGATGTCGCCGCTCGCCTTGCCGTTGAAGCCGTTGAGCTCGCCGTCGCTGAAGTCGACGTCCACCACCACGGCTTCGAGGGCGGTCTTCAGCCCCTCGTCCGCGTCCGCGACGGCCGTGACGGCATCATTGATGTGCTGGCTCCACGCCGCTTCGGTGCTTCGCAGGTCCGGGTCGTGGCGCAGCGCATTGGCGTCGGCGGCGGAGACCTTGCTGAAGTCGAAACTGGCGACGCCCGCTTCCGAGACCTTCATCCCGGCGTCGATCGCCTCCTGCCGGGCGTGCTCCAGCTTCTTCTTCAGGTCGACGAAGTGGGCGT
Source organism: Streptomyces sp. NPDC048696 (assembly GCF_043198895.1). NCBI lineage: Bacteria > Bacillati > Actinomycetota > Actinomycetes > Kitasatosporales > Streptomycetaceae > Streptomyces > Streptomyces sp. NPDC048696. Next base: position 102,516 of record NZ_JBICVJ010000019.1, read on the forward strand.
ACGCCTCGCGCAGTAGGGAGGCGACAGCCTTGGCCTCCACCTGGGCCGAGGCGTACTCATGCCGGGTCGTGGCGAAGTTCGGCCGGGAGTGCAGTGAGGCCTGGCCGGTCCATGTGCCGTCCAGGCTGACGTTCTGGATCCGGTCCCGGTAGCGGCCCTCCAGCTTCTTGAACTCGCCCGCCATCTCGTCCCACTTGTCGGCGACGGTGTTCAACTGCGTGAAGTCGACCTTCATGACCTGCTCGTACGTCAGCAACGCGTCCCCCCGGACACTGGTTGTGAGGCACCTGTGGCGGTTGCGAGTGCCGGGAACCTCGGGAAGCCCGGTCGTTCTCGTGTCGGCACTGTAATTGAGCGCGGATCAGGCCGAGCCTCGCTGTTGATCTCCACAGAGGGTTTCGGCCATGGGGGTTGGGCCCGCCCGGCGGGGTCGGAAGTCAGCAGTCGGCTGAATGGCAAAAGCAGAGGGAGGAGTTCAGTCTGTCAGTGGTGCTGACTACAGTTGCTTCTACAGCGGTACGGGGAACGGGGAAACGGGGAGGCGGCTGTGGCGCAGAACGGTGGGGACGGCGGGGACATCGCGCCGGGGGTGACCGCGCTGGCGCCGGCGCTTGCGCTGATGCCGGGCATCAGCGCGGCGGCGGGCGCCGCCGTGGTGGCCGCGGCGGACCTGGCCCGCGAGGCCGAGTCGATGATGACGTTCAAGAAGCGGGTCGACGGGCTGCTCACCGAGCTGAACGAGTCGGAGGCCGCGTCGACCAAGATCGGCGCCGACCGCCTCGCCAAGTCGGAGCTGGGCCCGGACGACTTCAAGGAGAGCGCCTTCCTGTACGGCGCGTACGAGGTCGTCCACGAGCGGATCGGCCAGCTCTCCAAGGCGCTGGGCATGCAGATCGAGGGCCTGTGCATCGCCGTACTGGCGGCGGAGAACGGCTACGACGGCGTGGACGCCGACGTCCGTGACCGGATGCGCGCGATCAGCGGTGAGCTGCAGAAGCAGTACGAGACGTACGGGCCGGGGCCGTCCGGGGCGTCGACGCCGGGCGCGTCGCCGCAGCCGGCGCGGCCCGCGCCGGACAAGGGCGCGACGGGCGGCACGATCTGATGTACGCCGCGTATGTGACGGGGGACGACGGGAGTCGGGGAATGGCGGTGCGACGAGATGGCTGAGAACAAGGACCAGGGGAGTGCGGGCGGTCCGGACACGCCGGAGGCGCCGAAGGCGCTGCTGGTGGAGCGTACGGACTTCGAGGCCAAGTCCCACCAGGAGCTGTGGGGCATGGTCCAGGGGATGAAGGGCGACTCCGCGGACGGCCTGGCCAAGAAGCTGGCCAAGGCGTCCACGGCGATCACGAAGATCGGCGACGACCTCAAGCTGCACATGAGCCGCGTGGTCTGGCAGGGCGAGGGCGCGAAGGCGTTCACGGACTGGGGCCACGACGCGGCCATGGCCACCCTTGAACTCGGCAAGTACAGCCAGGACGCCTCCGGTTGGCTCGCCTCGGTCTCCCACGCCATCACCCAGGCGAAGTCGGCGGTCCCGGCGTACGACCCGGCCCTCAAGCAGCAGGCCACCGACACCCACAACGAGTTCATCGCGGCCCACCACGACCCCGACAGCCAGCAGGAGGCGCGCGACGCGTCGACCAAGCTGGCCGGGCTCAACCAGAAGATGGAGGGCCAGCGGCAGGACGCGATCCGCGAGCTGAAGCGGCTCTCGGATGTGTATGTGCAGTCGGGTGAGCAGGTCGCCGCGCTCCGCCCGCCGGTGTTTCCGCCGCCGCCGGCGGCGTTTGTGCCGGAGGACGACGGCCGCCAGGGGATGCAGCACGTTCAGGGCGCCCAGACATCCTCTGCCCGAGGAAGCCGGACTTCTGCTGCGCAGACCGGCGGTCACTTCTCGGCTCCCTCGGCGACGACGAGTAACACTAGGACGGCGCCACACACCGTGGCCCCGATCGGGTTGCCGACTCCAACTCATGTGTCTGAGCGGCCTGTTGGTACGAACATCGACGGCGTTAATACACTGCCGCCCCCCACTCATGTCGCTCCCGCCGGGCCTGTTGTCACGCCCACCCCGTCGCCTGTCGGCAAGCCGGACGTCGGACCGATGCCGCCCATCGGGATCCCGCCCACATTCACCGGAAGCGGGAAGAACGGGCTGCCGCAGCCCGGCGTGCTGGGCGGACGGCAGGCGACGGGTGGTCTCCGCGGACCCTCTCTCCCGGGGCGGAGCACCGTGGGCGGTCTGCCTCCGAGCGCGCTGCCGCGCGAGACCGGCATCGTCGGGGGCCGCCCCGTACCGCCCGGCCAGGGTCGGCCGACGAGCGGCATCCCCCGCAGCACCGTCATCGGCGAAGAGGGCCGGCAAGGCATTCCGGGGACGCAGGGCAGCGCTCAGGGCCGTCCGCCGATGGCCCACGGTCCGGGTGGCCACATGGGCGGCGGTGGCGGAAGTCGGGCCGGTTTCTCCGGCGGACGTCGGCTGGCGGGTGAGCCCGGCGGCATCGTCGGTGGTCGCCCCACCGAGCCCGGCGCCCGGAGCGGTCGCCCGTTCACGGAGGGCGGCTCGGGTCTCGTACGCAATGGCGCTGCCGAAGGCGAACCGCGAGCCGGTCGGTCCGCAGGCCGGGGGATGATTCCGCCCGGCATGCACGGCGCCGCCGGGCGTCGGGACGAGCGCGAAGGCGAGCGGCCGGACTACCTCACCGAGGACGAGGAGACCTGGCAGCAGAGCGACCGCCGTATTGTGCCGCCTGTAATCGACTGACCTCCGCGAAGGAAGCGCATGCCTACCAGCAGCCATCGAGCAATGAGGCACGGCCGTGCCGTGTCCGTCGTCCTTGGGGCACTGCTGGTGGGCGTTGCCGCCACGCCCGCGTATGCGGACACGGTCCGCGAACGGCAGTGGCATCTGGACGCCATGCAGGCGGAAGAGATGTGGAAGACCAGCACGGGCAAGGGGGTCACCGTCGCAGTCATCGACACCGGCGTCGATGACACTTTGCCCGACCTCCAAGGCCAGGTGCTGCCCGGGTTCGACCTCTCCGCGCAGCAGGGCGACGCTCATACCGACTACAAGGGGCACGGAACCGCCATGGCCTCCTTGATTGCCGGGACCGGCAAGAGGTCGGACGGGAACGGTGCCTATGGTTTGGCACCCGGCGTGAAGATTCTCCCGATTCGCGTGCCACCGTCGGATGAAGGGTCGAAGCTGAGGGACGTCTCCAAGTTCGTCCAGAAGCTGAGCGAAGCGATTCGCTCAGCGGCAGACCATGGCGCCAAGGTCATCAATATTTCGATGGGCGCAGAGGAAGGGTCGGACGAGCTCACCAACGCGGTGAAATATGCCTCGGCCAAGGGGTCCTTGGTCTTCGCCGCTGCTGGCAACAGCGGGGACAAGGGCAATCGCATTGAATACCCGGGAGCAACGCCTGGCGTAGTGGGCGTGTCGGCCGTCGACAAGAAGATCGAGGCGACCAAGGAGTCAGAACACGGCCCGCAGGTCGATCTCGCGGCTCCGGGCGAAGAGATGGTCAGCGCGTGTACGGGTGGTACGGAGATCTGCTCCGGGCATGGCACAAGCGGGGCCACCGCCCTGGCCTCCGCCTCCGCCGCCCTGATCTGGTCCAAATACCCCCAGTGGACCAACAACCAGGTCCTCCGCGTCATGCTCAACACCGCAGGCGGCCCCAAGAACGGGGACAAGCGCAGCGACTACATCGGGTACGGGGTCGTCCGCCCCCGTATCGCGCTGAAGACCCCCGGCGACCCCGGCCCGGCGAACGAGTGGCCGCTGCCCGACCTCGCGGCGGCCAACTCGCCCTCGCCGCAGGCGTCCACCTCTCCGTCCGCCTCCCCCTCGGGCAAGCCCGCGCCCGCCACGGCCGCGTCGGACTCCGGGTCGGGCGGCGGAAGCAACACCGGCCTCTGGGTCGGCGTGGGCGCGGCGGGGATCGTGGTCGCGGCGGTGGCCGTACTGCTCGTACGGTCGCGACGCCGTACGGCATAAGCAGCCGGGGACGTCACGGCCACGGGCAACAGCCGTCGGCGACCGGTCAACCCGCCACCCCCGTCCCAGCCATTCAGGTGGGACGAAACGGCCATGAACCCCCATAGCCGGACCGTGTGCTGGCGCGAACCCCTGCCCCTCCCTACCGTATGGAAACGGTAAAGACCTGTCCTGGAGGTCGGCGAGCGGGGGACCCGTATGTCGTTCGAGGAAGAGTGGCGTCAGGCGCACGCCAATGCGGCTGCGAACGCCGCAACGCGTCTGGACAGCGCCGGTGACCGGCAGCGCGACGGCCGCGCCGCCGACCTGAGCGTGCGGCGCGACGACCTGGGCGTGGTCGGCGGGGACGCGTACAAGCTCCACGACAGCCTCAAGCGCGACGGCCACCACGCCCACGAGTCCACCCACACCGCGGCCACCGCCCTCACCACCCGTAACTTCGCGTGCGGCGCGGAGCTGGCGAAAGTCCGCGACAAATGGGACGGCCAGCTCAGGACGCTCCGCGACGCGTGCGCGCAGATCTCCAACCACCTCGACTACTCGATGGCCGCGCACGCCAAGGACGACGAGCACATCGGCGGCGAACTGCTCGCGGTGTCGCGGATCAACGCGTACTTGAAGTAACGCGTACTTGAAGTAGCGGGAGCGCAAAAGGCCTTCAGGAACTCGGGAATTCACGTACGCACATGCTCACTTACGAAGACGTCACCCACGCCCCCGTCGACCAGCTCAAGACCGCCATCGACGACTGGTCCGACATGGCCACCCGGCTCAAGACCCTCGCCGAGGAGGCCCGTAAGGGCATGAAGGCGCATGCCGACAAGGCGGACTGGGCTGGAGTGAACGCGGGTGTCAGTCGGCAGTTCATCGGCAAGACGGCCAAGGAGTTCGAGGACGCGGCGGCGCAGGCCAAGGGGATTCATGCCGTACTGGCCGACGGATACGAGGCGTTCAAGCGGGCCAGGGACCAGTTACGGACCATCGTCGACGGGTCGGAGAAGGCGGGCATCGTCGTCGACGCCCGTGGACACGTCACCACCCGCTACTCAGTCTCCGGCGAGTACGCCGCCCAGCACGCTGAGCCGGGCGTCTCCATCGATGTGAGGCGGCAGGACAACGACGCCGTCGCGCAATGGCAGCGCCGTATCAAGGCGATCGTGGAGGAGTGCGGCGAGGCGGACGAGTCGTTACGGCGGGCGCTGGCGGCGAACGGCGGGGGAGAGTACGATTTCGCCGCGCCGAAGTTCAGCGGGCTGGAGGACGAGAAGGCGGCTCGGGCCGTCGAACTGGCCCGGAAAGCCACGGGAGTCGGGGGCGTGACGCGCAACGCCGAGGCCCTTCGTCAGCTCCAGGAGCTCGTGCACGGCAACGCGAAGGATCCGGAGTTCGCCACGGCGTTCTACCGTCGGCTGGGCGCGGACGGAACGCTTGAGCTCTACACGAAGATGTCGCTGGACGCGACGGGCCTCGGCGCGGCTGGGCGGGACCGGGTCGCGATGGTGCACGGCCTTCAGGACGACATGGGCGAGATGCTCGGCGTCGCCACGGACCCCAGGACGCGCGATCACCTGTCCGGCACATGGACCCTCGACATGATGCGGGCCGGGCGCAAACGGTTGGACATCCCGGGGGTCACGAGCATCGGCGCGAAGGTGTACGGGTACCAGGCGCTGGGTGCGTTGTTGCGCCACGGCCGGTACGACAAGGAATTCCTGGTCCCGATCGGGCGCGACATGGTCGGGATGGAGCACGAGGACCCGGGGATCTGGGAAGGGAACGTGCCCGCGGCCCAGGCGAAGGCCTTCAACCTGGACAAGGACGGCGGCCGGGGCTTCGACCCGATGACCGGCCTGATGCAGGCCATGAGCCACAACCCGCAGGCGTCCGCGGCCTTCTTCAACGAGCCCGTACGCGAGGACAGCAACGGGGACGGGATCGTCACCACCGACGACCAGCCGGTCTCCGGTGACCAGGGCCGTCCCCAGGGGATGGTCGACTACGCCCTCGACCGCAAGCCCACGGCGGACTGGTTCGACACGTCCCCCACCGACGGCCCCCTCCCGACCCCGCTCCAGACCGCCACCGGCAACGCCCTGGAGGCGGCGGTCACGGGCCGGGCGCCGGGGGACACCCATGCGAGCCCGGTGGAGCACACCGAGGCGATGGCGAAAGTGATGGAACGGGTGGTCGCGAAGGTCGGCAGCGACCCCGGACTCCTGGACGACACCGAGGACGGCCTCCCCGGCCAACTGGCGGGCATGGCGGGGAACTTCGGGAACATGGCGGCGGAGTACATGCCGGACCTCCAGGCGGCGGCGGAGGACGGGGCGCATCAGGCCAAGGTGGTGGGGGTGCAGGCGCATTTCGAGAAGGGTGTGATGGCGCACTTCCTCGGTGCGGTGGCGCAGGATCCGGACGCGTACGGATCGATCACCAACGCGCAGCAGGCGTACACCACGTTGCTCGTGCGTGACGTGTTCGCGCACCCGGAGAATCACGGGGCCAATGTGGGGGCGGCCGTGATCAACGCGGTTCATCCGGGTGGCCAGATCGCCGGAATGATGGCTCAGGCACGGGTCGAGGCGATCTTCGACAAGCACTCGGCGGACGACGCCGAGTTCAATGAAGCGCTTCAGAACAAGGCCGACTGGGTCAACAGGGTTGTGGATTCAGTCGGCGGCAAGTACATCGAATTGCTTCCGGTCGGCGGGGATGCCGTGGAGTGGCTGAAGGAAGACATTACGAACTCCGTAGTGGACAGTGCCAAGGAGGACTCTTCGGCGGAAGCCGCCCAGGAGGCCGCCGATGCGTATTCCAGGGCTGAGTCGGACGCGAAGAAGTCCGCGGCGGCCGCAGTGGGCGATGCCGGTAAGAGTGCTGGACTTCATGCGCTGGATGTTCGGGAGTACCAGGGACTGGCGTCTTCCCAGACTGGTGATGCCTTCGCGGACGGTCGCGATCATGCGGCGAATGGCAGCAAGCGGAGCACGAAGTGATCAGGCGTACGAGCCGAATCCCGGCCGTCTCGATAGCCGGCTTGCTCCTGCTCAGTGGCTGCTCGGGCAAGGAGGGGAAGTCCGTACCGAGTCTTCCGGAGAACATCTGCTGGGGAGCATTCGACAGCAGCTCTGTCGCTCCCCTGCTGCCGACCGGCAGGCAGGCGCAAGTGGTGATGTCCGAGGAACCGGGCTTCGATATCTTCAAGTACCGTTACCAAGCGAACGCCTCGTGCGATGTCAAGGTCGACGGGAAATCGGGTTTCTACGCGTTTGCCAGACGGCAGATCAGAGGGAAGGGTGCCGACTGGAATTACGGGGGGTTCTCCACCATCCGTATTCCGATCGGCGATGAGGGATTCATCTGGAAGTCGACCGCCGCCTCCGTCTTCCGGTGTGAGCGCCCCGACCTGCCAACCGGCTGGGATGCCGCTGTCGGCAGGCTGGAAAGGAACGTCGTATTGCGGCTGGTCGCGGCGACGGCGCCCGACAACGGGCAGACCCGAGCCGCCCTCACGGCCCTCATGCGGCGATACGTCGACTTCGCCAAACGCGAGCTGAAATGCGCGAACGGGGCGTGACCCGTTCATGGAGGCCGTGACCGGAATCGAACCGGCGTTACTCGCTTTGCAGGTTTGTCCTGGGCGATCAGGGCATGATGCGAACCCGTTCATTGTCGTTCAATCTCATACGGCCGTCCCCTTCATAAGGGCAGAGTGAACAGCCTTGGACGGCCGCGTACGGCCATGAACGAGACGGGAACTGAGACGGGCGCGGCTCACTAGAGCCGAGCGCTTGCCTAGTCCGCCGCCCAGGTACATGCTGACGAGTAGGCGGAGCAACGAGCCTAGAGCCGGATAGTGCCCAGCGGTCGCGAGGGCGTGCGCTGCTCCGCCCATCTATGTACCGCAGGCTGAGAACTGGTGCGTCTCGCAACACTGCTCACGGTCGGGCAGGCAATCCCGGGCGGTGTCATGCGAACTTTTGTTCGTCTATGGGTGTGTGATGACGGGAACTGTTCCCTCAGTGGCCACTGTGTGGTACAAAAATCCCCTTCCGTCGCTGGGGGATGGTGTGAGCCATGACTGCTAACGCTTCAACTCTCCGCTTCAATTGTTTCCTCTTGCGGGAGGGGATCGAATCGTACGAGGAGGCTTTTCGGCCGCAATACCGGCCGGGAAAGTCGAACGGTATGAGGAAGCTCGCTGATGCGCCTTTGGCCCCTGAAGGGTGCGTGGCCTACCTTAGAGATATGTCGGAGAAGCAGCCGGCGTGGGCCAAGCTTCTCGCCCCTGTTTTCCAAGAGCTTGAGGCAGTTCTAAACTACTCAAATCGATTGGTCATTTTTCTCCCGGTGGCCGACCGAGTGTTTGCTATCTGTTTTGGTTACGGAAGTTCCACGCTCGAATGGGCATGGGTCGAAGCGAATTTTGGCCTGAAGTTCGCGGCTCGCCGATTCGATAGTCAGGCGATGAATGGGGTTGGCAGTCGCAGAATTGATGCTTCTTCCCGTTCGCAATGGGTGCAGATACCGGCTAACACGCGAATCAGTGAATTTGAGATTGAGCTAGACGGCGAGTTCACGAAGAAACTTGTTGGAAGGCTTGATGCGGGCTTGGATTTCCCTGACTTGGGAGCCGTGGTAGCAACAGACTCGGTATCATTTAAAGTTGACACGGACTTGAATAAGGTTCGCGAAATATTGAGTAAAATGCTGGCAACCGCAGAAAGCGGTACAGCTCATAAGGATCTAGCCTTCATTGACTCGCTTGAACCGCTGCGGGTCAAGAGTGAGATCGTGAAGGATCTAGAGAAGCTCTTGGTGGATGAAGTTTTTGGTGAGCGCGCCCGGAAGTCGCAAGGGCAGCCACTGGCGCAGCTTGCCGTTAGTAGGCTGGATGTGCACGTACTATCGTTCGCCCCGCCGGACGATGTTTCTGTAGAGAACGTGCACGATTTCCTCGCCTATAGGGGCGGTCTAGAGGAAATCTTCGAGGTGATGAGCCTCGACGCGCTACGGTCCGCTCTGTTCTCATTCCCCGGCAAGTTTGGGGTTTCCTGCCTGGGCGATATTAAAATACTGGCTCGCGACGAGAATGGGGAGGCGGTGAGCCCGGCTAAGCCGCTGAAGCATTGGCTGGTATTTGAGGCGGGAGATCAGGACAGGCGATATCTTCTGACGCTGGGTAAATGGTATGCGCTGGCGGAGAGATACACGGAAAAGCTTGACCATGATCTGTCGCTCCTTGAGGACGTGACAGACGCTCTGCAGCTGATACCTTGGGATGACTGGGGTCCGCAAAAAAATTGGGAGAAGCACTACAATCGCAAAGCGGTAGAAGGTCGCAGGGATCTGATCTGCCTCGACAGGGAAAAGCTGTATAGCGAAGACGGTGACGAGATCGAGGCGTGTGACTTGCTGCACGTCGATGGGTATTTTGTGCATGTTAAGCCTTACTCGGGGAGTCAGACTCTGAGCCACCTATTCTCGCAGGGGTTCGTGTCGGCGCAGACCATAATTGTCGACAGTAAGTATCGCAGTGATTTCATTGAGGTGGTAAGGTCCGCTAATCCTGACCTCGTTGAGGCTGCGTCTCAAATGCCTCCCAAGTTCGTCACGTATGCGGTTGCCTTCGACGGGAGTCAGCGAATACCGCAGGATCTGCCAACTTTCAGTAAAGTGAATCTGCGGAGCTTCAGTAAGCGCGTGAAGATGCTCGGTTCGGTTCCGACAATCGCCCGCATACAGATGACTTTCAAGCGAGAAAAGAAGAAGTAGAGTCACGGCCACTGGGGCGACTGTCTCTGGACACGCCCCCGGGCCCTGGTGCTGCACTCGTTGAGTAGTCGGTGTTACGCCTCCATCCCGCGTGCGGCGTGGCCGTGCGACCCTTGGCAGCGAGCCATGGAGCGACGCGAGAGGAGTCGAGGTGCCGGAGGCCAGTCCGCGAGGAACCTACCTGGTGATTGCGGAGACGCTGCGACACGAGATTCAGGCCGAGGAGGGTGGGGACACCTTGCCGTCGGAAGCCGACCTGATGGGCTCGCACGGCGTCTCCCGGAACACGATCCGCCGCGCGCTCAAGGTTCTCGAAGCTGATGGGGTTGTCGAGTCCGCCCCCGGTATCGGATGGCGCGTGGTTCGGGGAGGTGACCGGCGGTCGCTCGCGGAGCGCATGGCGGACGTGATCAAAGAGGACTCACTCTCGGTGGGAGACACGTACCCGTCCGAAGCGAAGCTGTGTGAGCGGTTCGGAGCATCCCGGACCGCTGTGCGCCGTGTTCTTGCCCAGATGGAGGGAAACGGCTTGCTCGCGACCGTGCACGGCAAGGGGCGGACCGTGCTTGCCCTCCAGGTTTCCGCCGTCCGGCCGTAGCCTTGGCCGTCATGGGACTCACTGAGTGGGCGTACACGCTCTCCGAATCGCTGCTTTCTGATCCGCTTCCGCGCCGGTGGGCGCACTCACTCGGGGTCGCCAAGCGTGCTCGTTCCCTGAGCCCGATCCTGGGTGACGACGCGGAGGTGTTGGAAGCGGCGGCCGTGCTGCATGACATCGGCTACTCGCCAGCCATCGCGATCACGGGCTTCCACCCCTTGGACGGCGCGCGGTTCCTCAGAGAACAGGAAGATGCGGACGAACGGCTTGTTCGTCTCGTGGCGCATCACTCGTGCGCCTTGCTGGAGGCGGAGGAACGTGGACTTCGTCAGGAACTTGAGGGCGAGTTCGAGCTAGAGCGTCCCGACCTGGTCGACGCCTTGCTCTACTGCGACATGACGACGACGCCGGACGGGACGCAGACGACGCCGGCTGAGCGGCTCGATGAGATCGTGCAGCGATATGGCCCGGACACGATCGTCGGACGGTTCATCCAGCGCGCGGCCCCCGAGATCCATGCAGCGTCGAAGCGCGTCGGGGATCGGATGGCGGAAGCCTCCGTTGGCGGTCAGCCGATGTAGGGTTCCGGCCGCGCGTCATCAAGGCCGTGCCTGATGCGCAGCATCATCGAAGGGTGGATGTCGAGTCCGTCAAGGTCCGCCGGATCAATCCAGCGGACCTCTTTCGACTCGCTACTTGTGCGTAGCGAACCGCCGACTGGGTGTGTTCGGAAGCAGATGGAGAACTGTTGCCGGACCTCGCCGTCGTCGTACGCCAACACGTGCTCGGGGTCGGTGTAGAGCCCGACGATGTTGTCTACCTCAACATCGATACCGGTCTCTTCCCGTACCTCGCGAACGACCGTGTCCGCGATGCGCTCGCCGATGTCGTGCCCACCACCAGGCAGGGCCCAAAGGTCGTTGTCGGTCTTGTGGATGAGTAACAGCCGCCCCGCATCGTCCCGGACAACGGCTGTCACCGACGGGACAACCGAGTTGGCCAAAGGGGCGTGCGGGTCACGGAAGTAGTCAATCCGGCTCATCAGTGTGTGCCTTCCCAACCAGTAGGTGACGAGACCGGACGGGCCGCCTGCCAGACCTTCTCAACGCTCTCAGCGTAGGCGTCGAAGAGTTCACCGCCGGGGACGCGCCGCAGGTGGAGCACGGGCGCCATGTAGGCGCCGACCCCGTAGAGGTGGCCATTCGTCAGCATCTCGTCATCGGCCCGGTAGATCGAGTTGTAGAGCGTGGTGCCGTGCAAGCGGAACTCGACGCCTGGGAGTCCGAAGAGCGGGGCGTAGTTGATGAGGGCGTTGCGAATCTTGCCTGCCATCGCGGCACCGATCCCTTCGTCCTCGCCCCTCACGGCCACGGCCGGCGAGTCGGGTTCCCCCAGCATGAAGCGGATGGGTACTCCGTCGGCGGCCTTCTCCTTCACGATGCGGTGAAACGTCGCGTCCTCGGTGAGCCAGAATCCCGAGTACACCAGTAGGTCAAACTGCCGGGTGGCTTTGGAGTACAGGTTCGTCCAAAGGGTCTGCATCACTACGGACCGGTGCGGATACAGCCTGATCAACTCGGCGTTGCCGGTGGCGGTCACTTCGGCCGACGTTCGTTCGTCCGGCCAGAGGTACGACACTTCGCACTTCAGGAGTGACGCGGTCGCGTACTGGAATCGTCGATAGGGCTTCCGCTCCGGGTCGTTGATCCAGCGCTCTACCGTCTTGGCCGAGACCCCGAGACGTTCGCCTACCTCATCAAGGGTCAGGCCCAAGTCGACGATCGCGCCGCGTAATCGCTCGTTCGCCACGTCCAACCTCCGCATGTGCGGGACGACTTGGTACGACTTCACGCTAGCCAAGAACGACCTGAGTCGTACAGGTGCGAAGTCGAACGTCGCCGTCGGCGCCGCCACTCTGTAGGTACATCGAGCGCGAGGGGCGCGCGAACTCCAAACAGCCGAAGGGCTTGACGGGGCGAACCTCTCTCTGCAAGATGAGGAACACGTAATACATGTTCCTCTCGATCGAGCCGCTTCGGCGGACCGACCGAGCGCACGGCAAGGGGCCCGGGACAGAGCGGGCCGAGGTTTCCCGGCGCCTTGTCAGCCGGAGGGTTCGAGACCGAAAGGTCACGTCTCCATACACCTTCGCCGGGTTGGCGGCTCAGCCGTCGGCCCGTAAGGAGACCTGTGCACCACCTCTGATCTTCCGCAGCTCAGCACTGCGGCCGGTTGCCTCCTCCGCCTGTCCGGGCGCCCTGCGGGGTGGCCGTACGGGCGGGGTTGAGGGGAGCCGGACCATCCGATCCGAGACCCCGTGGGGGAAGTCATGATCGCAACGCTGATCGCTGTTCTTGGCACGCTCGCCGGCGCCGTTGTCGCCGGGATGATGCAGCACTTGAGCACGGCGCGCACGGAGCGGGCCGCGAAGGATGAGCGGCGCCGCCAGGCGCTGGCCGAGGGGATTCCCGCGCTGCTGGCGGCCGTGGTCGGCCACCGTGAACAGCAGTATCTGAAGATCGAGGCGCGCCGGGACGGGCTGGCCGACACGGTGGAGGCCCGCCGGGCTCGCTACGCGGCCCGCTCGGCCGTCACCTCTGCCATGGACGCGCTGTACATGACCACCTCTGACCGCAGCCTGCTGGCGGTCGCTCAGGAAGCGGTGGACGCGGCGATGGCCATCGGTGATGTCCCGGCCGAGGAGTTGGCGGTGGCGGGGCTGCGGGCGCGTAAGGCACACACGGCGCTGCGTGAGGCGGGCGCCGCCGCGCTCTACGCCTGAGCTGTCCGCCCGCTGTGCTCCGCACTCGGTCACCTACGGCGACGCGTCGTCGATCCCCGCCCCGAGGCTCCGCGCCCTGAACGCGCGCATCGACCGCATTCAGGAAGAGCTCGTCGGACGCGACGACTGGCGGCCGGGGCATCGCTCCGCTGTTTGCGGGGCTTTCGTTCGTACTTCCGGGCACGGCGGCACTCCCGGACAGGACAGCCCGCCGTGCCCGTTCTCCGATCCCGATTTGCTCAAGGAGTGGAAGCGCAGTGAATCAGAGCGACCTCAACGACATCGGTAACCGCATCACGTCCGCCGCGCTGGAGTTCGCCCCCGGCTGCCGGCCGACCGCCAGGCAGAAGGCCGACGCCGCCGCGATCCTGCGCGACATGATCCAGGCGGCCGGGATCCACGGTGTGACGTTCGCGGACTTCGACGCCGTGGCCCACTTCGCCCGGCTGGCCATTCAGCTCGTTCAGGCCCGCGACGAGAGCCGGTGACCGCCGTGGACGCCGCCACCTTCGCCGTCGTGTTCATCGCTCTGTACGTCGCCCACAGTGTGGGCGACCACTGGGTGCAGACCTCTCACCAGTCCGCGCACAAGGGCCGTCCCGGCTGGGTCGGCCGTCTCGCGGACGCCCGGCACGTCGCCACCCTCACCCTCACCAAGCTCGCCGTGCTCCTGCCGGCCGCCGCACTGCTGGGGCTGCACCTGTCGGCGCCCGGAGTCGTCGTCGGGCTCGCGGTCGACGCGGCCTCGCACTGGTGGGCCGACCGGCGCACCACCCTTGCGTGGCTGGCCCGGGTGACCGGCAAGGGCGAGTTCTACCGGCTCGGTGCCCCGCGCGCCGGCCGTGACGACAACCCGCACATCGGTACCGGCGCGTACGCGCTTGACCAGTCCTTCCATCACCTGTGGTTGCTGGTCGCCGCGCTCATCATCGCCACCGTCTGACCCCAGGTTCTTCGCGGGGCGGTCGCACTCCCGGACAGGACAGCCGACCGCCCCGTGCCTTCCCGACGTACCCGAATGGAGAGAACTGCCATGCGTATGCGCAGCTTCGTCGCCGGCCAGGAGGCGCACGGCGACATCGAGTTCGCGGAACTGGCGCTCGGAATCGACATCGACCTGTTCCGGGGCCCGCTGAAGCGCGAGACGGACCGTGAGCGTGCCGCCCGGGAGGACGCGGCCCGTGGCGTGCTCGCGGACCTGGTGGCGGAGGCGGAGGCCGGTGACGAGATCGCCGGTTGGGACGCCCTGTACGCCGACGCGCTGACCCGTACGGTGCCGTTCCTGCGCGCCGCCCGCGACGACCGGCCCGGGGCGGGTGAAGCGGCATGAGCGCGGCCCGAAGCCCCCTGTCGAAGATTCAGGCCGGGGTCCTGGTCGCTGCGTTCGTGCCGATGCTGGGCACGGGCGTGATCGGCGGGATCGGCACCTACAGCAACATCGGGCACGCCTACGGCGCGGGGACCGCGCTCGGTGCGCTCGGCGCCGGCGAGGGCGCAACAGCCGTCCTTGCTCTGGTCCTGTTGGGGCTGACCATGCTGGGGCAGTCCTCGCCGCGCGTTGTACGGAGTGGGCTGTGGGCGCTGCCGGCGGGCGCCGCCGTCATGGGCGCCATGGCCGCGCCGGACCCGGGACGCACCGTCATCTACGCCCTGACCCCGATGGGCATGTCCGTGTCGGCGGAAGGCATGGCCTTCCTCGCCCGCCGGATCGTCGTCCACACGGACGGCCGGGACGCGGAGAACGAGCGGCGCACCGCCGACATCGTCCAGGCCCTCGCCTACCACCGCGCCCGTGCCGCTCATCACCCGGTCGACCGGGTCCGCAAGCGTTCCGACCGGGCGTCGTGGCGTCTGGCACGCAAGGTCGGGGTCGGGGACTCGGCGCTTGGATCGAGGCTGCTGGAGGTCCAGCGCGACCGGATCACGAGCGGTGCGGATGCCGCGCTGGTCTCGATGTTCGGCGGCACCACCGCCGTGCCCGCACTGGTCGCAGATGTGGAGGAATCCGCCAAGACCATGAGGAATCGGTCTACGGCTGACCAGCCGGAATCGACCCCGGCCCCCGCCGCTGTGACGCGTCTGCCGGTGCTCGATCCGGTGGCGGTCGACCACGTGAAGCCGGCTCTCCCGCACAAGCCCGCACCGGCCATCGCCCCGCCCGATCCGGCGCCGGGCGAGTCGGCCAAGCGGCGGGCGGTCGCGGCCGACACTCCCCGGCCTCGCCGGGCGACCGGCCGGGTTCCCGAGGTGGCCCGATCGCCCCGGCCCACGCGCACATCAGCCCAGTTGCTCGCTGAGGCGCGCACCGCGACGGCTGAGTGGCCGGATGTGCGGATCACTGCCGAGGGCATCCGCCGCGCCCTCCATACCTCGCCGGCGCGTGCCCGAACGCTGCGGGACACGATTCTCGCTGAGCGGTCCAAGGCCGCGTGATGGCCGGGGCGTTCGGCAAGTGCTTCGACCCGGACGGCGCGCGCTTCGGCGTTCCCACTTTCCCGTGGCGGTACGCCCCTGACGGCCTCGCGACCCGTCGTCAGCTTCGTAGTCAGGGGTTGCGGCCGGGTGGTCAGCCGATCGTGGCGCAGGTCATGCGCTGCTCGCGCCGCCGCCCGGGTGGGGTCAGCGTGGCCTACCTCTACCGCGTCGAACTGGCCTTGCCGGTGCGGGTGATGACGTCGCGGAAGTGGGGTGCGCTCGCGCTGGCGATGCTCGCCCGCCGCACCTGCCCCGTCTGCCGTACGGACGCCGGATACGTCATCCCGACCTCGCTCGGCATGTGCGTGACCTGCGCCTATCCCCAGGAACAGCGCGCCGCCTGAACAAAGCACGCACTTTGCGTGCCCTCCTCCGGCCCATCCGGGCCGACTCTCTTCTCACGGGCCCGGCCGCCCGACCTTCCACAGCAAGCCGGCCGGACCCTTCGACTCCCGAAGGAGTGCGTACATCGTGACGGAGAACCCCGAGTTCCTGCCCCCGGACAACCCGGAGAGCACTGAGGAGCGGACGGCTGAGGTACTGCCGTTCCCGCTGAAGAAGCCGACTGACCCCGACCCGGCTGCCCTGGGCGAGGGTGTGGTGAAGCCGGGGGAGTGGGAGGCCGAACTCCCCGACACCGACGATCCGGAGGCTGAAGGGCTGGCCGAGGGGGCGCCGGTGGACCCGCCGCGCGAGGTCTACCCGCCCTCGGTCGCGGAATGGATGGAAGCCAAGGACAAGGCCCGGATGCCGGTCCTGCCGGACTGGGTGAAGCTCCCCGACCAGCGCAAGGCCGTGCGCAAGTGGGCGGTGCGGCACTACTCCGCCGTGGCCGGCTATCACGCCATCCGGCTGCCGCTGGTCTACACGCCGAAGATCTGCCTGTACTCCCCGCGGGGCGCGTGGCGGTGGTCGACGGCGATCGGCCGGTGGGTGTTCGACGCGGAGGGCAAGGGGCTGCGGCTCGCGGCCGTGGCCAACGAGGACGCCAGCGAGTACCTGAAGCTGTCGCGACAGCGCAACGACCGGGTCCGGCTGCGGGGGATCGTGGCGACGATCGGCGCCGTCATCGGTCTGGCCGCCGCCCTGACCCTGTACGTCATGGCGCCCTCATGGCTGCTCATGCTGGCCATGGCCGCGATGACCACCACCCTCGGTGCGGTCGGGGCGCCGGCGGACCGGCCGCTGATCGATCTGGCGAAGGTGACGTTCCGCAAGCGCAAGCTGTCCTCGGACATCGTCATCCGCGCGCACGAGGTGGCTGGGCTGACCAGCAAGGACCAGACGATCGGCTTCCCGCGCCCGATCGGCCGGGACGGCGACGGCTGGCGCGTCGTCGTCGACCTCCCGTACGGCAAGTCCTTCAAGGACGCGCTCAACGCCCACACCAAGGTCGCGTCCGGCATGGACATCGCCGCTACCCAGCTCTTCCTGGACAAGGACGAGACGAGTGAGCGGCGGGTGTCGTACTGGATCGCCGACCGTGACCCGCTCGCCGTCCCCTCGGGCAAGTCGCCTTTGTTGGGGGCGACGCGGGTGGACTTCTGGAAGCCGTTCCCGTGGGGCGTGGACGAGCGCGGCAACCCGGTCATGGCCACCATGCTGTGGCTGTCGCTGCTGGTAGGTGCGGTGCCGCGTCAGGGCAAGACGTTCTCCGCCCGCACGATCGCGCTGGCCGCCGCGCTGGACCCGTACGTGCGCCTGTATGTGTTCGACGGGAAGGCGTCGCCGGACTGGCGCACGTTCACCAAGGTCGCCCACCGCATCGGGTTCGGGATCGTGCCCAAGGCCGGGTTCGACCCGGTACAGCATCTGCTGACCTCGCTGCGCGAGCTGAAGGCGGACGTCGAAGACCGCTACCACCGTCTCTCCGAACTGCCTTTGCACGTCTGCCCGGAGGGCAAGCTCACTCCGGAGATCAGCCGGGACAAGAAGCTGAACATGCCCCTGGTCCTGTTCGTGGTCGACGAGGTCCAGGAGTACCTGACCCACCCCGAGCACGGCAAAGAGATCCTGTCCCTGATGGTCTACCTCGCCCGGGTCGCCCCGGCCGTCGGCGTCAGCGTGATGACGGCGACGCAGAAGCCGGACGACAAGGCGTGCCCCTCGGAGCTGCGGGACCAACATCAGGCCCGCTTCGCCCTGCGGGTCGGCGCCTACCAGGTCTCGGACACCATCCTCGGCGCCGGCTCCTACAGCGAGGGCCTGGACGCGTCCAAGCTGCTCAAGTCCCACAAGGGCGTGGGACTGCTGAAGGGCATGTCGGACGACTCCGGGATCGTGCGGACCTACCTCGCCGATGGCCGCGACGCCGACCGCATCCTGACCCGCGCCGCCGCCCTGCGCGAGGCCGAAGGGACCCTGTCGGGCGACGCGGCCGGCGAGGCCCCTGCGCCCGAGACGTCCGCGACGATCCTGGACGACGTCGCGGCCGTGCTCGGCAAGGGCGAGACCAAGGTGTGGTCGGAGACCATCGTGGACCGCCTTGCCGACCTGCGCCCGGACGTCTATGGCCCGTGGGCTGAGCTGGAGCCCAAGCCCAAGGCCGAAGCGCTCACCGCCGCGCTCAAGCCGCACGGGGTGGCCACGGAACAGATCAGCCGCCGCATCGACGGCAAGGTGGTCAACAAGCGCGGCATCAAGCGCGACGACATGGCCACCGCGATTACCCAGCGCAATCAGAAGAGGGACGCCGGATAGGTCCCCCCCGGGGTCGCTTGCGTAAGCACCATGGGTCGCTTGCGCAAGCGACCCTGCTAGCGACCCAAACCGCCCCTGATCAGGCTGCTAGCGGCTAGCGGCCGAACTGCGGAAACCCTCCAAACCCCGCCTGAGAGGCCCCTGATGAGCTTCCCTCTCCTCGCTATCGCCTGCCTACTCGCCGTCACACTCGGTTACAGCTTCATGTGCTGGCTGAGCCCGTTCGGGGACTGCCGCAAGTGCGCCGGCATGGGCCACGCCATCAAGACCGACCGCAAGGGCAACGCCAAGCGCGGCAAGGACTGCCGCCGCTGCGACGCGACCGGCAAGCGCATACGCGTCGGCCGCTGGATCTACAACCGCGCCGCGCGCACCTACCGCGCCGGCACCCGCTGACCCGCCGGGAGATTCCGTGACCCTCACCGTCCCGCTCGTTCTGCTCCTCGCCGTCACCGTCGTGCTGCTCCTGCGGTTCAAGGCCGTCGGCGCCGGTGCCGCCGTCGCCGTCGCGCTCTTCGGCTTCTACCTCGCCCACACCGGCGCGGCCGACACCGTCAACCAGCTCGTCACCGCCTTCACCGACGCCGTACCCGGCATCCGCCGCTGACCCGAAGGGGGACCAGCACCGTGAACGAACCCACCCCGCACGGCCGCCCGGTCGCACACGAGACGGCGGCCGTCCACGTCCACACCCCCACCCCGCTCGTGCCTGCGCACACCGCCCCGCTCGTGCAGCCGGGCAGCATCCCGGCCGTGGCGAGCGTCGTCCTCCCCGACGGCCGCGTCGTCACCGGCTATGCCATCGAGCCCGCCAAGCCCGAACCGGTCGCCGTCAAGCCGGCCGTCTCACGGGCGGCGGTGAACATCGCGCTCGGAGGCATCGGCTTCGGTGCGGTGTGCGGCGGCCTGGTCCTGCTGACCACGTTCCTCGCAGCCCTCGCCGCGTTCATCCACCAGCTCATCATCCTCGCCGCCGTCATCTTCGGCGGCTGGATCGCCGTGCAGGTCTTCAGCGCGAGCGGCCACGGCGGCGGAACAACGGTCAACATCCGCAAGGCCGTCATCAAGCGGAACACGTTCTACGGCTAGTTACGCCCGTGGGCGGCGGCACTCCCGGACAGGACAGCCCGCCGCCCACGGTCTCCGAATCCCGACGTAGCAGAACAGGAGACCTACAGCATGACCGAACTGCGCGTGTTCGGCGAGGGCCCCTCGGCCCCTGCCACCCGATCGGGGCGTCTGCCCCGGCCGCGTCTGCTGGATCTGTTCTCGTGCTCCGGTGGCGCTGGCATGGGCTACCACCGTGCCGGTTTCGCGGTGGACGGTTGTGACATCGTCGACCGCCCCAACTATCCCTTCCCCTGCCACCGGGGCGACGCCCTCACCTTCCCGCTGGACGGCTTCGACCTGGTCCACGCGTCGTGGCCGTGCCAGCACTTCGCCCGCGTCACCGCGTGGCGCGGAAGCCGGGCGGACCACCCCGACCTGCTCACCCCCGGCCGCGCGCGGCTGGAAGCCTCGGGGCTGCCGTGGGTTATCGAGAACGTGCCCGAGGCTCCGCTAAGGCCGGACTACCTGCTGTGCGGGACCCAGTTCGGGCTGAACGTCCGGCGTCACCGTGGGTTCGAGACGTCGTGGGGCGGCGGCGGGGACCTGGTCCCGCCGTGCTGGCACCACAAAGGTCTGCTGGCGTTCGAGCACAAGGGCGAGCGTGCCTACGCCGACGCCATGGGCTGCACCTGGATGACCAACATCGAAGCCCGCCAGGCCGTTCCCCCTGCCTACACCGAGTGGATCGCCACCCAGTTCCTCGCCCTGGAAGGGAGGGCAGCGGCATGAGCGCCACCCCCGAAGTCCTACGGGCTGCCCTCGCCCTCGCGGCGGCTGGCATCCCGGTCCTGCCACTGAGGCAGGGCAAGGTTCCGTTCGGCAACTGCCGCACGTGCAAGCAGAACGCGTGCGGCGGGCGGCCGAACATGAAGGCGGCGGGCCCGTGCTGGTGCCCGGCGCCGTGCCACGCGTGGGCCGCCGCGACCACCGACCCGCACGTTCTCACCTCGCCCGTGTGGGCCACGTCGTGGCATCACGCCGTGGCTGTGGCGTACCACGCTGGTGGGGCCGGGCTGACCGTGGTGGATCTCGACAATGCGGCGGCCGTCGCATGGGCCCGCGAGAGCCTGCCCGCCACCCGCGTCGTGCCGACGACGCGCGGTGAGCACTGGATCTACCTGGGCGCCATGCGGTCGCACAACGCGGTCCGGACTGGAGTGGACATCAAATCCCTCATGTCCTACGCCCGTTGGCTCGGTCCCGGAACCGGCCGTATGGCCGTCCTCCCGGCGGCCGTGCGCGCCTTGGCGGTGAAGGAAGAGACCACCCCCGCGCGCGGGGAGGTGGCCTCTTCCCTTCCCGGCCGCGCCACCTGGTCGCGGCGCGTGGCCACCGGATGCCGCCACACCGAGCGCTACGTCCGCACCGGACTCGAACGCGGCCTCGCCCTCGTAAAGGCCCGCACCGAATCCGGCGCCGGCTCCCAGGCGTTCGGCACCGCCCGCTTCCTCGCCGCACAGCACACGGCGTGCCCGGGACCGTGCGGCCTCGCCGTGATCGGGGAAGAGATCGTGGCCGCCGCCGTCTCGGTGGGCGTCCCGGAGGCGTACGCGCGCCGCGCGGTCGCCAACGGCATTCAGACGGCTGTGGAGCGCGCGGCATGAACAAAGCATCCCGAAGCGCCACGAACATGCCTTACGTCGCCGTACGGCCCATGCTGCGGCCGGTCGTGGGCGAACCGAAGGTCGCCGCCCGCAAGGGCGTCCTTTCTGCCGTTGGTTCTGACCCGCAGTCGGTCACTGTCACCGGCATCACTCCGGGGCTTCACATCCGGTGCGAGGGCGTACCGGTCGCGGACTGGCTCTGTGTCTGCGGGCAGCACGAGCGCGCCCGGGGCCGTGCCGCCGTTATCCGGCTGACCGCCCGCGTCCGCATCGGGGAGTGCCCTCACACGACCATCTTCGAAGGGAGGGCGGCCTCATGACCCCACAGCCTGTGGACAGCCCCGACCTGTGGGCCGGACTGCCCACCCTGGACGAACCGCCCGGCGAGGACGCGGCACCGGAGGTGTGGGAGGACCCCATTCCGCTCACCGGCCGCCGGGAGCGCCCACCGTTCCCCGCCCACGTCCTCCCCACCTGGCTGGGGGAGTTCGTGGCGGCCGTCGCGGAGGAGACGCAGACCCCGGTGGACCTCGCCGGGTCGGTCGCCCTCGCCGTCCTCGCCACGGCCGCCGGCGGGCGGTCGGTGGTCCACGTGCGCGGGAACTGGCGTGAGCCCACCAACCTCTACACCGTGGTGGCGCTCCCACCCGCGAACCGCAAGTCCGCCGTCTTCGCCCTGCTGACCGACCCCCTCTATGAGGCGGAGAAGCAGCTCAAGACCGCCATGCAGCCCGTGATCGTGGAAGCGGAGCTGACGGCGCGGCTGGCCAAGGAAGCGGCGGACAAGGCCGCCGCCAAGGCCGCGTCCGCTGACGGCGACAAGCGCGACGACATGGTGGCCACCGCCGTCGGCCTCGCGCAGACCGCCGACACGCTCACCGTCCCGGCCGAACCGGTGCTGTTGGCGGACGACTCGACACCCGAGACGGTGACCTCGCTCATGGCCGAACAGGGCGGGCGGCTGTCGGTGATGAGCGCCGAGGGCGGGATCTTCGACATCATCGCCGGCCGCTATTCCGGCGCCCCCAATATGGAAGTCTTCCTGAAAGGGCATGCCGGGGACCGGCTGCGGGTGAACCGGCAGACCCGCCGCGAGTACATCGACGCCCCCGCGCTGACCATCGGCCTCGCCGTACAGCCGGACGTGCTGCGCGACATCGGGAAGGTCAAGGGGTTCGAGGGGCGCGGACTGCTGGCCCGCTTCCTGTACTCCCTGCCGGTCTCCACCGTCGGTGACCGCGAGATCATCACCGCCCCGGTCCCCGAAGAGACCGCCGCCGCCTACACCGCCCGGGTCATCGACCTGACCCTCTCTTTGGCGGAGTGGACAGACCCGGCCGTCATCCAGCTCACCCCGGAAGCGGACACGGCCCTGATCGCCTATCAGGAGCACATCGAACCGCAGCTCAAGGCACGCGGCGGCACTCTGGGCCACATCTCCAACTGGGCCGGAAAGCTCGCCGGAGCGACCGCCCGCATGGCCGCGTTGCTGCACCTCGCCGCACACGGAGGCAACGGCTACGCCCGCCCGGTCACCGAGGTCACCATGCGCGCGGCCATCGAGCTGGGCGGCTACTACACCGCCCATGCCCTGGCCGTGTTCGACGCCATGGGCGCCGACCCGGTCGTCTCCCGCGCCCGAAGCGTGCTGGACGTGCTGCGGGACAACGGATGGGAGGACGTCAGCCGGCGTGACGTCTTCAGCGTCCTGTCCCGCAGCGAGGTCCCCACGGTCGCTGATCTCGAACCGGCCCTCGCGCTGCTGGAAGACCACGGATACCTGCGGTCCTACCAGCCCGAGCGCACCGGCAAGCGCGGACGGCCCCCGGCACCCCGCCTACAGGCCCACCCGTCCCTGCACCACGGCGGCCGGTGACCCCGGCCGCGCGCACAATCCCTCCCGCACAAACCGCAAAATCCGCAGAAACCCCGGCCACCGCCGTTGACCTGCGGCGGGCCCCCACGCCGACCCCGGACGAGGGCCCGCCGCACAATCCCGCGAAATTCCGCAAAAAACCGAGCGCCACCCCGCCCCCGGGGACGGCCGGCCGCCGCCCCTGATTTTTGCGGAATATCGCGGATTTCTGCGGAGCACCGCCCACCCCCGCCCGCACACCGCATCGCCGCAGGTCAACGGCCCCTCCCGGGTTTCTGCGGATTTTGCGGTTTGTGCGGCGGCCCCTGCCCATGAACTCAGCCTCACAGGAGTGAGCCGTGGACGAACCCACCACCCCGCCCCTCGCCTCCGCCGAAGACCCGACCCTGGTTCTCCTCAAGGTCGAAGAGGCCGCCCGTCGACTCCGCATCGGCCGGACCACATGCTACGCGCTCATCCGCTCCGGAGAGCTGGAGTCCGTACCCGTCGGCCGTCTCCGTCGCGTCCCCGCCGACGCGCCGGCCGCGTACGTCGCCCGCCTCCGTACCGCTCAGCGCGCCGCCTAGGTGCCCGCATGGGAACTCCGAAGGAGCCTCACTTGATGTTCTACGACCCCGAGTTCGAGTCGACGCGGCTCGTCATCCGCTACGTCGTTGGCCAGCAGGAACGCGAGGCGGTCGTACTCGCCAACGGCCACAGCCTGGAGAAGCACGTCAAGCGGCTGGAAGCGCTCATGGAGTCCGCCGCCATCACAGAGTCGGTCGCCATGACGTTCGTGACCTGGCCGCTGGTGTCAGGGGGCGCGGTCGCGATCCGGATCGACTCGATCATCGCCCTCGAAGCCTGAGAACAGCCTCAAACGACGCCCGGGGCGGCGGCACTCCCGGACAGGACGGCGCGCCGCCCCGGCTCCATCCCGACACACAAGAGAGCAGGAGCCCTGCCCATGGCAGAGGACAAGAAGAAGCGCACCCGACAGCCCAACGGCCGCAGCTCGATCTACTTCGGCAAGGACGGCAAATGGCACGGCCGCGTCACCGTCGGCGTCCGCGACGACGGTAGGCCGGACCGCCGTCATGTCGAACGCAAGACCAAGGCCGAAGTGGCGGACGCTGTCCGAGAACTGGAGAAGCAGCGCGATGCCAAGACCGTGAAGAAGCCCGGCAAGGCATGGACGGTCAAGACGTGGCTGACGCACTGGATTGAGAACGTGGCGCCCCTCGCGGTCAACGACAACACGATGGTCGGGTACGGCGTGGCCGTGCGGAAGCACCTCATCCCCGGCTTGGGCGCTCACCGTCTCGACAAGCTCAAGCCGGAGCACATCGAGGCGTTCTACGCGAAGATGCAGGCCAACGGCAGCAAGCCCGCGACCGCCCACCAGGTGCACCGCACCTTCCGCACCGCCCTCAACGAGGCCGTACGGCGCGGCCATCTCGGCAAGAACCCGGTTCAGTTGGCCAAGGCTCCGAAGACGGGGGAGTACGAGGTGGAGCCCTACAGCGTGCAAGAGGTACAGCGGCTGCTCAAGGCGGCAGACCGGCACCGCAACTCCGCCCGATGGGCCGTCGCCCTCGCCCTTGGACTGCGCCAGGGCGAGGTGTTGGGGCTGAAGTGGGAGGACATCGACCTTGACGGCGGGTTCCTCGTAGTCCGTCGTAGCCGCCACCGGCCGCAGTACGTGCACGGCTGCACGGAGCCATGCGGACGCAAGACTGCCGGCTACTGCCCGCAGAGGCGACGCACCAACCCGGAGACGTCCACCACCAAGTCACGGGCCGGCCGTCGCGCGGTCGGTCTTCCCGAACAACTCGTAGACCTACTGCGCGCCCATTCAAGGGCCCAAGACGTGGAGCGCGAGGCGGCCGGGAAGCGCTGGGCGGAAGGTGGTTGGGTGTTCCCCAACGAGTACGGTCGCGTCCCTTCCCACCGCGAGGACTGGACCGCGTGGAAGGCCGTACTGGCAGAGGCGAGCGTCCGTGACGGGCGCTTGCATGACGCACGCCACACGGCTGCCACGGTCCTTCTCATTCTCGGAGTACCCGAGCGGGCCGTCATGAGCCTCATGGGATGGTCCACCACAGCCATGGCCGCTCGGTATCAGCACATGGTCGACAGCGTCCGCCGCAACATTGCAAGGCAGGTCGACGGGCTCATCTGGGAGTCGGGCACGGAGGACCCGAACGACGGTGACGACGGGCTCGCGGGAAGCCCTGTGCGGACCCGCTGAGCTAAGAATCGTGAGACGCCCTCCGCAGGGTGTCTCACGATTCTCGTTCAAGACCCGGCGAGTTGCCGGGAAGGACGGCATTCTGCAGCTATGGATGCGGAGATGGTGGCGCTCGTGACTGCTGGAGTAGGGCGGGAGGGCGTTGGGTGGCGCCGCCATCGGCGGGATTGCAGCTATGCGTGGAGCGCGCATCGGGGCGGAGACGACGGCAAGGGCCACAGAGCAGCAGGCGCGCGAGCAGGCCCTCAACGAGCATAAGTCCGGATGCGGGTGGCGTCCTTGGCGGTCGAGTAGGAACCGCGCAGAGAATGCAGTTCGCTGTCACTTGGGAAGAGGCGTTGTTCCGGCCCGCCTCGCGGATTTCGGGCGTGGGTAGTCCGGGTGACAGTTCTCGGCGGGTCGCGGTCCTGAAGCTTCCACCCGCCAGGCTTGGTACATAATTCAGGTATCCCGTACCCGACGGAGTGAGGCGGCGCTAGTGTCATTTACCCTAGGAGACTTTTCTATTGGTGCAGGCCAGACTGTGTGGGAACAGATCACCTGGGACGGGAAAGACATGGGAGCCCAATGGATCATGGCGATCCCTGAACAGGTAGGGGTGGATCCCTCGCCACGGTCTGAACTCGTGTCGAGCCGTCACCGGTGCTTCGTCGACCCACCGTTGAGCTCGGGCGGGTCCCTTAGATTCTCGTACGCTTGCGACGTGACGAATACGACGAATCACAGTACGTTTTTCGCCCTTAATGGCGGCGGAAACACGTAATTCGGCAGCCAAGCAAGGGGCCATGATGTCAAAGAAGACCATGCTCGTGATTTCGGACGCATCCGGCGACGTTATTGGAACATGCGTTGAGAAATTCAACCCGGGCGGGGTAACCGCTTTTCTCGCGCCAGCGTGTGCGGACCACAAGATGTACAGGGTCACGGACGTCCCTGAACACATCGCTGACCAAGCGGACGCAGGTGCTCTACACGAAGCGATGACAACGTACCTTCGGTCGGATGCGGCGGAAGCGCAGCCGGTCACGCCCGCCGAGTACTCCGTTTTCGTCCACTCCAGCCTTGCAGAAAGACAAAAAGGCAACCTCTAAGATTCTTAGCGATCCGTGCGGCCAGCCATCCCGGGAGCCAGCCGACCCGGTGCTGTACGACGCGGGCCGGGCGCGGGCTGCGGGAAGGAATGGGGGCCGGTGACGGCGGGCGGCGTTGCGGTCAGGTCGGCTTTAACTGAGCCGGGAACTGAGACGGACGACCAAGAGGGCGGCACCCCTCAGGGGTGCCGCCCTCTTGTTTTGCCTGTTCAAGGCACTAGAGGCCGTGGCGGGAATCGAACCCACGTAACTCGCTTTGCAGGCGAGTCCCTCAACCACTCGGGCACACGGCCGTGTGCTGACTTCTTTGAACCGTAGGGGGTGGGGGCGGGCGGGGGAAGGTGGGGCGGTGGGGTGCAACAGGACTGCCATGTTGCGTTCATGGTGCTGGTGGGGGCCCTGAGTCGTACGACCAAATGCTGAGCGGTAGGACCATCGTTTGACAGGGGTCATCCTGGGTCATGCCTCTTACCCTGGGGCCATGAGCGCCCTTGATTCCCCCTCCCCTGATGCCCAGGTCCAAGCCCCGGACCGTGGGGTTTCCGCGCCGCGCCTCGACGGTGTGCTGGGCAGGGCTCATCGGGCGCTGAGCATCGGGACCATCTCCGTCGTGCTGCTCATCGCCTTCGAGGCGACCGCCGTCGGGACCGCGATGCCGGTGGCGGCGCGGGAGTTGGACGGGGTGTCGCTGTACGCGTTCGCCTTCTCCGCGTACTTCACGACCAGTCTGTTCGGGATGGTCGTCGCCGGGCAGTGGGCCGACCGGCGGGGGCCGCTGGGGGCGGTGGCGGTGGGGGTGTCCGCGTTCGGGGCGGGCCTGTTGCTGTCGGGGACCGCGGTGAACATGTGGACGTTCATCGGCGGGCGCGCCGTGCAGGGGCTCGGGGGCGGGCTGGTCATCGTGGCGCTGTACGTCGTGGTCGGGCGCGCCTATCCGGAACGGCTGCGCCCGGCGATCATGGCGGCGTTCGCGGCGAGCTGGGTGGTGCCGTCGGTGGTCGGGCCGCTGGCGGCGGGGACGATCACCGAGCGGCTCGGGTGGCGGTGGGTGTTCGTCGGGATCCCGGTCCTGGTCGTGTTCCCGCTGGCCCTCGCGCTGCCCGCGATACGCCGGATGGCCTCCGGGCCGGCCGATCCGGACGCGCCCGTCGAGGCGTTCGACCGGCGGCGGATCCGGCTGGCGCTGATGATCTCGCTGGGGGCGGGGCTGTTGCAGTACGCCGGGCAGGACCTGCGGTGGCTGTCGCTGGTGCCGGCGCTGGCGGGCGGTGCGCTGCTCGTGCCCGCCGTCGCCGGGCCGCACGGGCTGTTGCCGCGCGGTACGTACCGGGCCGCGCGGGGGCTGCCGTCGGTGGTGCTGCTGCGGGGGATCGCGGCGGGGTCGTTCATCGCGGCGGAGTCGTTCGTACCGCTGATGCTGGTGACGCAGCGGGGGCTGTCGCCGACCATGGCCGGGTTCTCGCTGGCGGCGGGCGGGGCGACGTGGGCGCTGGGCTCGTACGTGCAGGCCCGGCCGTGGGCCGAGCCGCATCGGGAGCGGCTGATGGTGGTGGGGATGGTGATGGTGGCAGCGGCGATCGCGGGGGCGCCGAGTGTGCTGATACCTGCGGTGCCGGTGTGGGTGGTGGCGGTCGCGTGGGGCGTGGGGTGCTTCGGGATGGGGATGGTCATCGCCTCCACGAGCGTGCTGCTGCTTCAGCTGTCGGCGCCGGAGGAGGCGGGGGCGAATTCCGCGGCTCTCCAGATCTCGGACGGGCTGTCGAATGTGCTGCTGCTCGCGGGGGGTGGGGCGGCGTTCGCTGCGCTGGGTGGGGGGTCTGTGGGGGCGGCGCATGAGGTGGTGGCGTCTGGTGGTGGCGCTGGGCATGGTGGGGCGTTTGCTGTGGTGTTTCTGCCGATGGCGGGGGTGGCGTTGGTGGGGGCGTGGGTGGGGCTGCGGTTGAGCTCCCCCACCCCGCCCCTTGCCTGAACCCTCCGGGGGTGGGTGGGGGTGAAGGGGGGAGGGCGGTTTCGGGGGGGGGGGGGGGGGGGGGGGGGGGGGGGGGGGGGGGGGGGGGGGGGGGGGGGCGGGGGCGGGGGGGCGCCGCCCCCCCCCCCCCCCCGCGGCGGCGGGC
>NZ_JBICVJ010000020.1:0-127277 GCF_043198895.1 Streptomyces sp. NPDC048696
CGGTTACATTCCGAACCCGGAAGCTAAGCCTTTCAGCGCCGATGGTACTGCAGGGGGGACCCTGTGGGAGAGTAGGACGCCGCCGAACAAATTTTGAGAAAAGCCCCGTACCGGGTACCGGTACGGGGCTTTTCTGCGTTTATCGGCGTTTAAGGTCGGACCATGCGCTACGACCTCATCATTTTCGACAACGACGGCGTGCTCGTCGACAGCGAGCCGATCTCGAACACGATCCTCGCCGCGTATCTCACCGAGCTCGACATCCCCACCTCGTACGAGGACTCGATCCGCGACTACATGGGCTCCGCCATGCACCGCGTCCACGAGCTGGTCGAGGAGCGGACCGGGCGGCGGCTGCCCGTCGGGTTCGACGACACGTTCCACGCGCGCGTCTTCGCCGCGTTCGAGCGCGAGCTCCAGCCGGTGGCCGGGGTCGCCGACGTCCTCGCGAAGCTGGTGGCGGACGGTGTGCCGTACTGCGTGGCCTCGTCCGGGAGCCATGAGCGGATCGCGGTGGGGCACCGCACGACCGGGCTCGACGAGTGGTTCGAGGACGAGTGGGTGTTCTCCTCGCAGGACGTCGGGCGCGGGAAGCCGGCGCCGGACCTGTTCCTGCACGCGGCCGCGAGCATGGGTGTCGAGCCCGCGCGCTGTGCCGTGATCGAGGACAGCCCGCTCGGGGTGCAGGCCGCGCTGGCCGCCGGGATGGACGTCTACGGGTTCACCGCCATGACGCCCGAGGAGAAGCTGCGGGGCGCCCGGGGGTTCTTCTCCGACATGGCACAGCTGCGCGAATTGCTCGGGTGATCCATCTACCCAGGGGTAGGTCGCGGCCCTAAGCTCTGCGGCCATGACATCTGGGGGCATGACATCAGGAGGCGCGCCAGGCGTGCGCCTGCGGCACGGCCGGGCGTCCCTCGCGGGCAGCTTCTTCGCGCAGGGCACCGCGTTCGCTCTCCTGGTGACCCGGATCCCGGCGATCCAGGACCAGTACGGGATATCCGACGGGCTGCTGCCCGCGTTCCTCGCCGCCGTGCCGATCCTGGCCGGTGTCGGCAGTGTCACCACCGAGCAGCTGGTGAAGCGGGTCCCGCCCAGTGTCGTGCTGCGCTGGGTTCAGCCGGTGGTGATGCTGGCGCTGCTCGGTGTCGCGGCCGGGGACCGGATGTGGGAGGCGGCGCTCTCGCTCGGGGTGTTCGGGCTGGCCGTCGGCGGGCTCGACGCGTCCATGAACATGCTGGGGATCAGCCTTCAGCGCGCGTACGGACGCAGCATCATCCTCGGCTTCCACGCGAGCTGGAGCCTCGGCGGGATCTGTGGTGCCTCGCTGGCCTGGGTGGGCGCGCACGGGGATCTGTCGCTGCTCGTGTCGTATCTGCCGGTCGTCGTCGTGCTGCTGCCGCTCACGCTGGTGGGGAGCCGGTGGTACGTGGACGGGGAGGCGGGGGAGGCCGACAGCGGTGCCGCGAGCGATGGCGACAGCGCCCGGCCGCTCGTCTTCCGGCTGCTGCTGCCGCTCTGCCTGGTGATGGCCTTCGCGTACATCGGGGATTCGACCGTCTCCAACTGGAGCGCCAAGTACCTCCAGGACGTGCTCGGCAGCTCCGAGCAGCTGTCGACCGTGCCGTACAACGTCTATATGGTCACCACGCTGCTCGGGCGGGCCGCCGGGGACTACGGGGTGCGGCGGTTCGGGGCGGTGGCCGTGGTGCGGGTGGGGACCGTGGTGGCGGGGGCCGGGTTCGCGGTGGTCGCGGCGGCGCCGGGGCCGTGGGTGGGGATGCTCGGGTTCACGCTGCTCGGGTTCGGGCTGTGCGTGATCGTGCCGCAGACGTTCGCGGCGGCCGGGCGGCTCTTCCCGCACGCCTCCGACGCGGCGGTCGCGCGGCTGAACATCTTCAACTACGTGGGCTTCCTGGTCGGGTCGCCGCTGGTCGGCGGGCTCGGGGACGCGTGGAGCTATCGGGGCGCGATGCTGGTGCCGATGGTGCTGGTTCTGCTGACCCTGGTGTACGCCAGGTCGTTCGGCGCGGAGGGCGCCCGATACGGTGGCGGACATGAGCGGCCGCGCACTGTTGATGTGGGATGACGCCGTCACGGCGTACGACTTCGGACCGAGCCATCCGATGGATCCGGTACGGCTCTCGCTGACCATGGGGTTGGTGCGGGCGTACGGGCTGGACAAGGTGGTCGACGTGGTGGCCGCGCCGCCCGCCGGGGACTCGACGCTGCGGCTCGTCCACCGGGAGGACTATGTGGCGGCCGTACGGGCCGCTTCGAAGGACCCGTCGGCCGCGGACCAGTCGTACGGTCTGGGGACGATGGACGACCCCGCGTTCGCCGGGATGCACGAGGCGTCCGCGCTGATCGCGGGCCAGTCGGTGGGGGCCGCCGAGGCGGTGTGGCGGGGGGACGCGGCGCACGCGGTGAACTTCACCGGCGGGCTGCACCACGCGATGCCGGGCGCGGCGGCGGGGTTCTGCGTCTACAACGACGCGGCGCTCGCCATCGCGCGGCTGCTGGAGCTGGGTGCGGAGCGGGTCGCGTACGTGGATGTGGACGTGCACCACGGGGACGGGGTGCAGGCCGCGTTCTGGGACGACCCCCGGGTGCTGACGATCTCGCTGCACGAGCATCCCCGGTTGCTGTTCCCCGGGACGGGGTTCCCCTCGGAGACGGGCGCGGACGGCACGGCCGTGAACGTGGCGCTGCCGGCCGGGACCGGGGACGAGGGGTGGCTGCGGGCGTTCCACTCCGTGGTGCCGGAGCTGCTGGCCGAGTTCCGTCCCCAGGTGCTGGTGACGCAGCACGGCGCGGACACGCACTTCGAGGACCCGCTGGCGCATCTGGCCGTCTCGCTCGACGCCCAGCGGGCGGTCCAGGAGGCGTGCCACGCGCTGGCGCACGAGCATGTGGCGGGCGGGAAGTGGGTGGCCCTGGGGGGCGGGGGATACGCGGTGGTGGACGTGGTGCCGCGGTCGTGGACGCATCTGGTGGGGGTGGCGGGGCATGCGCCGGTGCCGCCGGAGTCGGTGATTCCGGCGTCGTGGCGGGACGAGGTGTTCGCGCGTACGCGGCAGTTGGGGCCGGGGCGGATGACTGACGGGCGGGCGGTGCTGTGGCGCGACTGGGAGTCGGGCTACGACCCTGCGGACGCGCTGGACCAGGCGGTGGTGGCGACGCGGCGGGCGGTGTACCCGCTGCGGGGGCTGTTGCCGTAGGGGGCTTCGGCCCCCTACGGACCCCCTGGCGGGGGCTGTGCCCCCTGCACCCCGCTCCGGGGCTTTGCCCCGAACCGCTGCGGGTGGGTGGGTATACGGGGCTCCGCCCCAGTACCCCGTTTTTGGCTGCGGATCGTGGTGGCTGGTCGCGCAGTTCCCCGCGCCCCTACAGGAGGGCCTGAAGGGCCCATCTACCCGAAGGGCCCATCTAAGGGGCGCGGGGAACTGCGCGACCAGCCACAGCACCCACCCACCCGCAGACAAAGACCCGGCCCCACACAACCCACCGTTACGCCAACCGTGCGGTCTCCGGCCCGTTCTCGCCCCCGGGGGCGGGGGGTGCGGGAGCATCGGGGGATGTTGAGTACCGGGGCGCTTCGGGCGCACTTGTTGGCTGCTCGGCTGGCCGGGCCCGTGGCTACTTCTCGGGAGGAGAGTCTGCGGAGTTATCGGCTGTTCGCGGCCCGGGATCCGCGTGTCACCCTGGGGCTCGACCCCGAATGGGGCTGGGGCGAGGGCGACTTGCTGCGGCTCATGGCGGACAAGTGCGGGGTGAGCCCGGACCCGGCGCATGTGTCCGGGCCCGATGTCATCGATCCGGAGCGGACGTTGGCCGGGCTCGACGCGCTCGCCGGGCGCCTGCGCGAGGTGGCCGAGCGGAGCGGAGCCGTACTCTTCGGAACCGGGCACCCGCACCGCCTGCTCGCCTTCTACGCCGCTCTCGCGGACGCTTTGTCGGCGGCGGGATGTGATGTCCTCACCCCCGCGCAGGGGCGATGTGTCGACATAACGACCCGGTTCGGGGTACGCACGTACAACCTTGACTACGTACGGGGAGTCGCGCTGGTGCGCGAACCCGGCGCGCGGAGCGCCGGGAGTGCGACCGGCGCACACACCCACTCACCGCTGCCGGTTCGGGTCGCGTTGGGGGCCGCGGCGGGGCTTGGAGGACGCCTGCCGGACCTTGTCGTGGGAGATCACGGATGGGTCTGCGGGGCAGGTCAGCTGGGTATTGAGGCGGTCGGCCTGGCCGATACGGACGACCCCGCGCTGTTCGTCGGAGAGGCGGAGGGGCGGGTGTCCGTCGCCGTTCCGCTTGATGACGCTGTGCGGTCTGATTACTACCGGCCGCTTACTCGCTATGTACTCAATCGAGCGTGTCTGTCACAGTAGGCGGCCGTTGGTAGCTCCTCTTCCCCACTCGCACCACCCGCCCCTAGTCTGGGGAGTGAGCGCACAACGACGAAGAGTCACCGGAGGGGAAGCCGGTGCGCGTCGGGTGCGGAAGGTACAGGTGGGTCATGGCTGCTGGCGAGAGGCCTCTGAACGAGGTCGTGTTCCTGACCGTGGCGGAAGTCGCCTCGGTGATGCGAGTGTCGAAGATGACCGTGTACCGCTTGGTGCACAGCGGTCATCTGCCGGCGATCCGGGTGGGCAGGTCCTTCAGGGTCCCGGAGCAGGCGGTTCAGGAGTACCTCCGAGAGTCCTTTGTGGGGGTGGAGACAGGCTGACGGCGGCCTCGGTTACGACCTCTCCGCTGTGGCGGGTAGGCTAGCCCCTCGTAGGTCGTGTGGGCCCAGACGCCCCGCACCGATATTCCCGCATCGCGGGGGTGTTCCGAGAAGTGAGCGAGGGTAGTCGTGGGCTCTGTTATCAAGAAGCGGCGCAAGCGGATGGCCAAGAAGAAGCACCGCAAGCTGCTTAAGCGCACCCGCGTTCAGCGTCGCAACAAGAAGTAAGCGACAGCTGTTCGTGGTCCCGCAGCCCTTCCGCCGTTCCGGTGGGAGGGCTGCGGTGCGTTTCGGCGCGCATATCCCGGGTGCTCTTCCCGCGCTGATTTCCCAGCCGCACTTTTCCGGGACCCGGGCCCGGACCGGCACCCGCATTCGCCGCCGCCGTTTTCCCGGCCCGTCCCGCCCGGCCCCCACTTTCTCGGCCACGCGGAGCCACGCGGTCATCACCGCGCAACACGCAGCCGCTACGGTTGCCGCCAGGTGCACCTGAAGGCCAGAGGAAGGCGCTGATCTTGGGGAAGGTCGTGCTCGTCACCGGAGTGGCCCGGCAGCTCGGGGGCCGTCTCGTGCGGCGGATCCAGCGTGATCCGGAGGTGGACCGGGTGATCGGCGTGGACGCCGTCCCGCCCGGCCACCATCTGGGCGGAGCGGATTTCGTACGGGCGGACATACGGCAGCCCGCCATCGCGCGCGTGCTGGCCGAGCACGCCGTGGACACCGTCGTGCACATGGACGTGACCGGCACGCCGCTGGGAGCGGGCGGGCGGACGTCGGTCAAGGAAACGAACGTCATCGGCACCATGCAACTGCTCGGCGCGTGCCAGAAGTCGCCGACCGTGCGCCGACTGGTGGTGAAGTCGAGCACCAGCGTCTACGGGTCGGCGCCGCGCGATCCGGCCGTTTTCACCGAGACGACCCCGCCGAAGTCGCTGCCGAGCGGCGGCTTCGCGAAGGACGCCGTCGAGGTCGAGGGCTATGTGCGCGGCTTCGCCCGGCGCCGTCCGGATGTGGCGGTGTGTGTGCTGCGGTTCGCGAACATCCTGGGGCCCTGTGCCGATTCGCCGCTCGCCGAGTACTTCTCGCTGCCGCTGCTGCCGACGGTGTTCGGGTACGACCCCCGGCTCCAGTTCGTGCACGAGGACGACGTCATCGACGTCCTGCGCATCGCCGCCCACGCGCCTCGGCGCGGGACGCTCAACAGCGGCACCTTCAATGTGGCGGGCGACGGCGTCCTGCTGCTCTCGCAGTGCTCGCGGCGCCTGGGCCGGCCGACCGTGCCGGTGTTCCTGCCGGCGGTGCGCTGGGTCGGCACGGCGCTGCGGTCGGTCGGGGCGAGCGACTTCTCGCCGGAGCAGATCCGGCTGCTCACGCACGGCCGGGTGGTCAGCACCGCCCAGATGCGCGACACCCTGGGCTTCGAGCCCAAGTACACGACGGCGGAGACGTTCGCCGACTTCGCGCGCAGCCGGGGGCCGGGGCTGCTGCCGCCGGATGCCCTGGCCAGGGCGGTGGACCGGGTGGCGCGGCTGCCCTTCCGCCCGTTCACGCCGGGTCCCGTCCTGTCGACCGCGTCGACCCCTTCCCCTGTTGCCACTCCCGGAACGGAATGAGGAGCTCAACCACGATGGCGGACGCCAAGGTCATTCCGTTCGACGACGACCGTTCGCGCGGCGGCGCGCAGCGCCCGGGCCGACGGCGGCCCGGCGGGCGGCGTGGGGCGGCACCGGAGGCCACCGGTGCCCCGGTGAGCGCCCTGCCGGGCCAGCAGGCGCTCCCGGGGCCGGAGTCGGGCCCGGGGGGCCGGGAGGCCGGGCCGGGGCCGCAGGGCGCCGCTGACGACCGCGCCGCGCAGCGGCCCGCGCGGGACACGGCGGAGCGCGGTGGCGAACGGGGCGGCTGGGACCGGCGGGTCGCGGGCGGACTCGCGTTCCTGCGGCGCCGGATCACCGGCGAGTACGACGTCGACGAGTTCGGCTACGACAAGGAGCTCACCGACCAGGTCCTGATGTCCCTGCTGCGGCCCTTCTACGAGAAGTACTTCCGGGTCGAGGTGAAGGGCGTCGAGAACATCCCGTCCGAGGGCGGGGCGCTGGTCGTCGCCAACCACTCCGGGACGCTCCCGCTGGACGGGCTGATGATGCAGGTGGCCGTGCACGACCACCATCCGGCGGGGCGGCATCTGCGGCTGCTCGCGGCGGACCTGGTGTTCATGCTGCCGGTCGTCAACGAGCTGGCCCGCAAGGCCGGGCACACCCTGGCCTGCGCCGAGGACGCCCAGGCGCTGTTGGAGCGGGGCGAGGTCGTCGGGGTGATGCCGGAGGGCTTCAAGGGCATCGGCAAGCCGTTCAGCGAGCGGTACAAGCTCCAGCGGTTCGGGCGCGGCGGCTTCGTGTCGACGGCGCTGCGGGCGGGGACGCCGATCGTGCCGTGCTCGATCGTCGGGGCGGAGGAGATCTACCCGATGATCGGCAACTCGAAGACGCTGGCCCGGCTGCTCGGCATCCCGTACTTCCCGCTGACGCCGACGTTCCCGTGGCTGGGGGCGGCGGGTCTGGTGCCGCTGCCGACGAAGTGGACGATCCAGTTCGGCGAGCCGATCCCGACGGACGGGTATCCGCCGGAGGCGGCGGAGGACCCGATGCTCATGTTCAACCTGACGGACCAGGTGCGCGAGCAGATCCAGCACACGCTCTACAAGCTGCTGGTGCAGCGGCGGTCGGTGTTCTTCTGACGGCTGTTCCGGCGGCTGCGCCGACGTCGGTACGTGTACGTGGGTGATGACCGCCGGTACGTGTGGGGGGCGCCCGGGTCGTACGGGCGCCCCCCACACGTCATCGCGCTACTTCGCTTCCTCGCCGTGCAGGCCCAGGCCCGGGAGCAGGCCGGGGAGCAGCGGGGGCAGCGTGACGTCCGGGACCGGCGGCTTGGCCGGGGTGGTGCCGGGCGTCGACGGAGTGCTGTTCGACGGAGGGTCGAACAGGCCGCCGGTGTTGCCGCCGAGCAGGCCCTCGTTCGCCTTGGTGCCCGAGCTGGACGGCTGGGGTTTGGCGTCGCCGCTCGCCGTGCCGTGGGTCGGGGCGGACGAGGAGGGGGCCGGGCGGGCCGTGTGGCTGATGGAGCCGGAGGGTGTCGTGTCCGTACGCCCGTGCGTCCGCGTCCTGGAGGGCGGGAGCATCGACCGCAGCGGCTCGACTTCCTGGTCTATGGCCACGAAGACCGAGGTCACCTGGTCGCCGACGTCGGTGAGCTGGGCGGGCAGCTTGTCGCGGAGCTTGCTCCAGCTGTCGCGGTGGGACGCGGCGAACGACGACAGGGCGGCGATGGGGCCGAGCGAGCCGTCCTTCGCGTAGGCCGCGTGCAGCAGGCGGTGGCCTTCGGTCACGTCGTGCTGCATACCGCTGAGCGCGCGGCGGACCTCGCTCAGCTGCTCGTGGTCGAGGTCGCCGGCGCGGCCCCGCTCCATGAGGCGGCGGGCCTCGCTCAGCCGGGTGGAGGCCTGGTCGAGGTAGATGCGGCCGCGGTCGGTGTCGTCGTCCGCGAGGTTGAGCTTGAGGTCCTCCATGCCGCGCTTCAGCCCGTACAGCGAATCACCGGGGAGGGCGTCGGAGCTCGCAGCGGCCACGCCGCTGAACGCGCCCGCGGCCACACCGATACTGAGGCCGCCCGCAGCGATGCCCTTCGACCAGCGGGAGCGGGGGCGCAATTTCCGGAGCGAGGTCGCCCGGTGGGCGCCGCGGCCGGTCCGCTGCTCGGGCACCAGAGGGTCGGCGGGGACACCGCCCGAGGCGAACATCTGCTCCATGGCGGCCACGAGCAGCGCCCGCTGCTCCACCTTCACCTGCGGCTCCAGCTCCGGTTTGGGCAGCTCGCCGAGGACGCCCGCCAGGGTCAACAGGTCGGCTTCCGCCGCCTGTTCGGCCGGCGCGGCCGGGGTGGCTGGTGGCTGCTGGGCCGCCGAGGCTTCTTCCAGGGCCTGGGCGAAGGCGTTCGCCCGCCGGTGCGCCGATACGTTCGCGATCACTGGCGGCACCTCCTCTCGTCATCACGGTCGACTCCCCAAGGGGCCTGGAAGGTTGCACGTCTTGAGCACATCCACACGATCGAGTGAGCGGCAGTGGACATGACGTGACCACAGGGAGCCTGCATCCGGCACAACGACGGACGCGGCACTTGGGTTACGGACGAAGGATGATCGGACCACAGCGTGATCGAGGCACCACTGAGCGCTCACCGTAGGTGAGTTGAGGTGTTCGCCCGGGTTCTTCGGACGGGGTGTTCGCCCGCGTCATCGCCGGGTGAGAGCTTGGGTGATCGCCTGGTTGTGTGCCCGGTCAGCGGGCGTCTTCCGGGAGGAGGCGGGCGAGCGTGCGCACGGCCCGGTACTGGAGGGTCTTGATGGCGCCCTCGTTCTTGCCCATGACCCGCGCGGTCTCGGCGACCGAGAGGCCCTGGAGGAAGCGCAGGGTGACGCACTCCTGCTGCTGGGGGTTGAGTTTGCGTACGGCTTCGAGGAGGGCGGCGTTGGAGAGCGACTCCAGGACGGAGTCCTCGGGGGAGCGCTCGACCTCGTTGGCGTCGAGCATTTCGCCGGTGGTCACTTCCAGGCGGAAACGGCTCGACTTGAAGTGGTCCGCGACCAGGTTGCGCGCGATCGTGACCAGCCAGGCGCCGAAGTCGCGCCCCTGCCAGGTGAAGGTGGAGATCCGGCGCAGGGCGCGCAGGAAGGTCTCGCTGGTGAGGTCCTCGGCGGTCGCCTTGCCGCCGACGCGGTAGTAGATGTAGCGGTACACCGTGTCGCTGTACTGGTCGTACAACCGGCCGAAGGCCTCGGCCTCGCCCGCCTGGGCGCGCTCGACGAGGTCCATCATGCGGGCGCTGTCGCTGTCCGCGCTGGGGCGGCGGGCGGTGGGCGTCGCGGACGTGCCCGTGCCGCGGCCGCCGCTCCGTCTCCCGACAGCCGCGCCCCCGTCGGCCAGCGCGTAGCAGGCACCGAAGGGTGAGGCGGTGGCGAAGGCGGGGGCGGTGGCGTACGCGGTGGGGACGAAGCCGCGCAAACGGTCGAGGACCGCTGCGCGCAGCGTAGCCAGGCCCGAGGCGTCAACCCCGACGTGTGGGTACACGGGACTCCCAGAGGCAGAGCTTCCATCACGTGCAGTGCGGGACCGTTCACCCGCCGTGGCGATGTGTGGGTTCCGGTATGCGTCTGAGGAGAATAACGCTTCGTGCAGGGAGCGCTACACCCAGTTGCTCAAATCGTCGATTCCGTCGCTTCTGTTACGTCTATAGGGCGGAACTAGTAGCGGATTGTGAGCGTGGAATGACTGGGTGCTGATCGGAAATGATCGGTTGGCCGGTGTGATGTGGCCGAGTGCGGGGGGTGGGGGTGGTGGGGCGTGCGGCTGGGTATGGAGGCTTGGTTCGCCCCACCCCGCCCCTTCACCTAAACCCTCCGGGGGTGGGTGGGGGTGAAGGTGGTTTCCCGGGGGCGAAGCCCCCGGACCCCGGGCGGGGGCTGCGCCCCCTGCGCCCCTGCACCCCGGTTCGTCTGCGGACCGTGC
The DNA here is from genome assembly GCF_043198895.1 of Streptomyces sp. NPDC048696. Lineage (NCBI taxonomy): Bacteria > Bacillati > Actinomycetota > Actinomycetes > Kitasatosporales > Streptomycetaceae > Streptomyces > Streptomyces sp. NPDC048696. The sequence continues at coordinate 10,294 of NZ_JBICVJ010000020.1, forward strand.
TGGGTTGCTCGCGCCCACGCGGCGGAGCCGCAAATCGACACAGTCCCGCGCCCCTTAGATGGGCCCTTCGGGCCTGTAGGGGCGCGGGGAACTGCGCGACCAGCCACCACCCACCCGCAGACGAAGAACCCGGCCGCCCGCCAAGGGCTTTCGGGAAGGGGCGGGGTGGGGAATGCCCGCCGCAGGCGGAAACGGGTGTCAGCGTCTGCGGCGGTGCAGGGCCACCGCCGCCGCCGTGCCCCCGGCCAGCGCGCCCACCCCGGCCGCGGCGGGGATGCCGACCTTCGCCGCCTTGCGGCCGGTCCGGTAGTCGCGCAGGCGCCATTCCCGCGCCCGCGCGTGCTTGCGCAGCTTCGCGTCGGGGTTGATCGCGTACGGGTGGCCCACCAGGGACAGCATCGGGATGTCGTTGTGCGAGTCGCTGTACGCCGCGCAGCGCGTGAGGTCCAGGCCCTCCGCCGCCGCCAGCGCGCGTACCGCCTCCGCCTTCGCCGGGCCGTGCAGCGGCTCGCCCACCAGGCGGCCCGTATAGACGCCGTCGACCGACTCGGCGACCGTGCCGAGCGCGCCCGTCAGGCCCAGGCGCCGGGCGATGATCGTCGCGGTCTCCACCGGCGCGGCGGTCACCAGCCACACCTTCTGCCCCGCGTCCAGGTGCGCCTGCGCCAACGCGCGCGTGCCGGGCCAGATGCGGTCCGCCATGTACTCGTCGTAGATCTCCTCGCCGATCGACATCAGCTCGGAGACGCGGTGGCCCTTGACGATCGACAGGGCGCTCTCGCGCGCGTCCTGCATGTGCTCGGGGTCCTCGACCCCGGCGAGCCGGAACCACGCCTGCTGCCAGGCGAACCGCGCGAGGTCGCGCCGCTGGAAGAACTTCCGCTTGTACAGGCCCCGCCCGAAGTGGAAGATCGCCGCGCCCTGCATCACCGTGTTGTCGAGGTCGAAGAAGGCGGCGGCGAGATCGTCCCCGACGACGGGGAACTCGGGCTCCGACGGGGTTCCGGCCGTGGCGCCGGCCTCTCTGGCCGCGGCTGCCGCCGCTGCTTCCGCTTCCGCCAGTTCCGCGAGTTCCAGCGAGGACTTGCGGGCTGCCTCGGCTGCGGCCTCACCGGCCAGCACGCTGCGTGCTGTCGCCGAGCGCCTACGAGGGGTGAGCCATCCCAGTACGGCCATGTCGTGAGCATAGCCAGTCTGTTCGGTTGCACCCGACACGCCGGGATGCGATGGCGTGAACTCTCCGAGGCCGACATGTTAAACGGGCTATTCGTCATCAATCAGGCATAGTCGCGAAGCCGTGGCGCCCGTAGGCGGAGAATAGGGGCCATGAGTCCCCTGCTGCGGCGTACCAAGAAGCCCGCCCCCAGCTCCCCCCGTCCCGCCGACCGGCTCGTCACGCTGATCGGGAAGCCCGGCTGTCACCTCTGTGACGACGCGCGTGCCGTCGTCGAGAGCGTGTGCGCCGAGACCGGCGCGGCGTGGGAGGAGAAGGACATCACCGAGGACGAGGCGCTGCACCGGGAGTACTGGGAGCAGATTCCGGTTGTCCTGATCGACGGCGCTCAGCACACCTTCTGGCGCGTGGACCCCGCCCGTCTCAGGAGTGCACTGGGAGCCTGAAGCAACGAACTAGGGTATCGATGGTGGTTGTGGTTACCATCGAGGTCGTTTTGTCGCGTTCGGGGGTGACATCGTGGAGAGGTGTGTACGGTTTTGCCCCCTTCGGGACTTCAACGGTCCGACCTCGCCGTCGGTTCCCGGAAATCGACACCGGTTCGCGTGAGCCCGGTCACTTTGCTCGGACAAAGCGGACACCATCTTTGTGCACGCGTTCACAAAGACATAGCCTGCATTCGACGGGGCGGTCCTGGGACACATGGCCGCCTGCCTCGCTCATCCCGCAGGAGCACCGTGGCAACTGGCCGAACTCACCGACCGGCGACCCGTAGCCGAGGAATCCCCGAGGCCACCGTCGCCAGGCTTCCGCTGTATCTGCGTGCGCTGACCGGACTGTCGGAGCGCTCCGTGCCCACGGTCTCCTCCGAGGAGCTGGCCGCGGCGGCGGGGGTCAACTCCGCGAAGCTGCGCAAGGACTTCTCGTACCTCGGCTCCTACGGGACCCGGGGCGTCGGCTACGACGTCGAGTACCTCGTCTACCAGATCTCCCGCGAGCTCGGGCTCACCCAGGACTGGCCGGTCGTCATCGTCGGCATCGGCAACCTCGGCGCCGCCCTGGCCAACTACGGCGGGTTCGCCTCCCGTGGCTTCCGGGTCGCCGCGCTGATCGACGCCGACCCCGCGATGGCGGGCAAGCCCGTCGCCGGGATCCCGGTCCAGCACAGCGACGACCTGGAGAAGATCATCACCGAGAACGGTGTCTCCATCGGGGTCATCGCGACCCCGGCGGGCGCCGCCCAGCCGGTGTGCGACCGCCTGGTGGCGGCCGGGGTCACCTCCATCCTGAACTTCGCGCCGACGGTCCTGTCGGTGCCCGAGGGCGTCGACGTGCGCAAGGTCGACCTCTCCATCGAGCTGCAGATCCTCGCGTTCCACGAGCAGCGCAAGGCCGGTGAGGACGCGGCGGCCGCCGAGGTCGGCGGTGTCTCCGAGGTAGTGACGCCCGTGGTGCGCGGCGGCGCGGCCGTGGACCGGAAGGGACCCGACGGGGACATGCCCGCCGTGATGCCGGCATGAGCCTCCTGGTCGTCGGTCTCAGCCACCGCAGTGCCCCGGTGAGCGTCCTTGAGCGGGCCTCTCTCTCGGCGGACACGCAGGTCAAGCTGTTGCAGGACACCCTGGCCGCGGAGCCCGCCGCCGAGGCGGCGGTCCTGGCCACCTGCAACCGCATCGAGCTGTACGCGGACGTGGACAAGTTCCACGCGGGCGTCGCCGAGCTCTCCACGCTGCTCGCCCAGCACAGCGGCGTCGGCCTGGAAGAGCTCACTCCGTATCTCTATGTGCACTACGAGGACCGGGCCGTCCACCACCTCTTCTCGGTGGCGTGCGGGCTTGACTCGATGGTCGTCGGCGAGGGGCAGATCCTCGGCCAGATCAAGGACACGCTCGCGCTGGGGCAGGAGCTCCACACCGCCGGGCGGCTGCTGAACGACCTGTTCCAGCAGGCCCTGCGGGTCGGCAAGCGCGCCCACAGCGAGACCGGCATCGACCGGGCCGGACAGTCCCTGGTCACCTTCGGCCTGGAGCAGCTGTCCGCCGGGGAGCCGGTGGAGGCCTGGGCCAAGGGCAGGCGCGCGCTGGTGATCGGCGCGGGCTCGATGTCCTCGCTGGCCGCCGCGACGCTGGCGCGCGCCGGGGTCGCCGAGGTGATCGTCGCCAACCGCACGCCCGCGCGCGCCGAGCGCCTGGTCGAGATCCTGGCCGAGTCGGGCACGGCCGCGCGCGCCGTGGCGATGGCCGACGTCTCGCGCGAACTGACACGAGTCGACGTGGCCGTCTCCTGCACGGGAGCGACCGGTCTGGTCCTGACGGCTCAGACGGTCGCCGAGGCGGTGGGCCTGTCGGCCGACGCCGTCACGGCCCCCGAGGCCCCGGCCGCGCCCGCCGCGCCCGAGGGCTGCCCGGTCGACTTCGCGGCCACCGCCGCCTCCGGCGCCGGACTCGCCGCGTACACCGCGGTCACCGAGGCCGCCGACGCCAAGGCCGTCGACGCCGACTCCCTGGAACTGCACGGCAGTTGGGTCGACAACGCCACCGGCGCCCGGCCCGCCGCCCCCCGCATCCCCGCGCAGACCGGTCCCGTCCGGCTCGCGCTGCTCGACCTCGCCATGCCGCGCGACATCGACGCGGCCGTGCACCGGATCCCCGGCGTGCGGCTCGTCGACATCGAGTCGCTGGCCGAGGCGTCCGCCGACGCGCCGATGGCGGCCGACGTGGACCAGGTGCGCTCGATCGTCTCCGACGAGGTCGCGGCGTTCGGCGCCGCCCAGCGCGCCGCCCACATCACGCCGACCGTGGTCGCGCTGCGCGCGATGGCCGCCGACGTGGTCGCGGGCGAGGTCGCGCGCCTGGAGGGCCGGCTTCCGGACCTGGACGAGCGCCAGCGCGCCGAGGTCACCCAGACCGTGCGCCGCGTCGTCGACAAGCTGCTGCACGCGCCGACCGTGCGCATCAAGCAGCTCGCCGCCGAGCCGGGCGGCGCCGGGTACGCGGACGCGCTGCGCACCCTCTTCGACCTCGACCCGGAGACGGTCGCCGCCGTGTCCCGGGCCGATCTGAACGACGCCGATGCCAAGAACCGAGGGCGGTCATGACCGAGAAAGCACTGAGGCTCGGGACCAGGCGCAGCATGCTCGCCATGGCCCAGTCCGGCCAGGTGGCCGACGCCGTACGGCAGTTGACCGGCCGTCCGGTCGAGCTGGTGGAGATCACCACGTACGGCGACACCTCGCGCGAGCACCTGGCGCAGATCGGCGGCACGGGCGTCTTCGTGACCGCGCTGCGCGACGCGCTGATCGGCGGCGAGGTCGACTTCGCCGTGCACTCGCTCAAGGACCTGCCGACCGCGCAGCCCGACGACCTCGTACTGGCCGCCGTGCCGGTCCGCGAGGACCCGCGTGACGTCCTGGTCGCGCGCGACGGGCTGACGCTGACCGAGCTGGCCGCCGCGAGCGGGGGCCGTCCGGTCCGCATAGGCACCGGCTCGCCCCGGCGCATGTCGCAGCTGAACGCGTACGCGCGCAGCCACGGCCTGACCATCGAAACCGTGCCGATCCGGGGGAACATCGACACCCGGATCGGATTCGCGCACAGCGGTGAACTCGACGCGGTGGTACTCGCCGCGGCCGGGCTGAACCGTATCGGCAGGATCGGTGAGGTGACCGATTTCCTTCCGGTCGACACCATGCTGCCCGCCCCCGGTCAGGGGGCTCTGGCGATCGAGTGTGCGGCGCACAACGCCGACCTCGCCGCCGCGCTCGCCGAGCTCGACGACCCGTACACCCGGGTCGCCGTGACCGCCGAGCGATCCCTGCTCGCCGCCCTGGAGGCCGGCTGTTCCGCACCTGTGGGTGCGTACGCCGACCTTCTGGCCGACGGACAGGTTGTTCATGAGATGCGCCTGCGCGGCGTCGTCGGTACCACCGACGGCTCGACGCTGGTGCAGCTGTCCATCACCGGTCCCGTACCCACGTCGCACGACGAAGCCATGGCGCTCGGCCGCGAACTCGCGGTCGAGATGCTTGCCAAGGGTGCGGCCGGTCTTATGGGGGAGCGAGCACTTTGAGCCCCACCAACTCCTCGAACCTTCCCGCCGTCTCCGCGCACGGGTGCGTCACCTTCCTCGGTGCCGGCCCAGGGGACCCGGGACTGCTGACGCTGCGCGCCGTGGAAGCGCTCGCGTCGGCCGATGTCCTGATCGCCGAGCCGGCTGTGCTCGACGTGGTTCGCGCGCATGCGCGGGCAGGTGTGGACACGCCTCAGCTGACGGTTGTTGACGACACGTCAGCAACCGTTGGTGTCCCCGTGTTGCGGGACGCGGCCAATCTTGTCATGGAGGCCGCGCGCTCCGGCAGGCGGGTCGTCCGTGCCGTCTCCGGCGACCCCGGCCTCGACGGCAGTGCGGGCGACGAGATGCTCGCCTGCGCCGCCGAGGGCATCCCCTTCGAGGTCGTGCCCGGTGTCGCGACGGCGGTGGGCGTACCCGCGTACGCCGGTGTCCCGCTCAGCGACACCACGGGCGCCGACGTCCGCTTCGTCGACGCGCGCAGCGCGACCGACCGCTGCTGGACCGAGGTCGGCGCGAGCGACGGCACGGTCGTCGTCTCGACGACCCTGGAGACGGTCGCGGCCGCCGCCGGTGAACTCGTCGCGGCGGGCCGCAAGCCCGACACCCCGATGACGGTCACCGTCGCCGGTACGACGACGCGCCAGCGCACCTGGAACGCGACGCTCGGCTCGGTCGCCCAGGTCCTCAAGCAGGCCAAGGTGCTGCCGTCACCGGACGGGCACCAGCCGGTGATAGCCGTGGTCGGTGAGCGCAGTGCCGCGGCGCGGCGCGACCGCCTGTCGTGGTTCGAGTCCAAGCCGCTGTTCGGCTGGCGGGTGCTCGTGCCGCGCACCAAGGAGCAGGCGGCGTCGCTCTCCGACCAGCTTCGTTCGTACGGCGCGGTGCCGCACGAGGTCCCGACGATCGCCGTCGAACCGCCGCGCACGCCGCAGCAGATGGAGCGCGCGGTCAAGGGCCTGGTGACCGGCCGCTACGAGTGGATCGCGTTCACCTCCGTCAACGCGGTGAAGGCCGTCCGCGAGAAGTTCGAGGAGTACGGGCTCGACGCCCGTGCGTTCGCGGGGATCAAGGTCGCGGCGGTCGGTGAGCAGACGGCGGCGGCGCTGGTGGAGTTCGGCGTGAAGCCGGACCTCGTGCCGAGCGGCGAGCAGTCGGCGGCGGGTCTGTTGGAGGACTGGCCGCCCTACGACCCGGTCTTCGACCCGATCGACCGCGTGTTCCTGCCGCGGGCGGACATCGCCACCGAGACGCTGGTGGCCGGTCTGATCGAGCTGGGCTGGGAGGTGGACGACGTCACGGCCTACCGGACCGTACGGGCGTCGCCGCCGCCGGCGGACACGCGCGAGGCGATCAAGGGCGGCGGGTTCGACGCCGTGCTCTTCACCTCGTCGTCCACGGTCCGCAACCTGGTCGGCATCGCGGGCAAGCCGCACAACGTGACGGTGATCGCGTGTATCGGGCCCGCCACGGCGAAGACGGCCGAGGAGCACGGGCTGCGGGTGGACGTGATGGCCCCCGAGCCGTCGGTCCTGAAGCTCGCGGAGGCCCTGGCCGAGTTCGGCGCGGCGCGCCGTGCGGCGGCGGTGGAGGCGGGCGAACACGTAACCCGCCCCAGCGAACGCCGCCCAGGCGCAAGGCGCCGCCGTACGACCTGACGGTCGGGTCTGTGCTTCGGCTGCGGACCGTGCGTGGTTGCTCGCGCAGTTCCCCGCGCCCCTAGGTATTTAGGGGCGCGGGGAACTGCGCGACCAGCCCCCACCGGGCCGCAGCCGAAACGACCACCGCCGGAGGCTTTCGGGAAGGGGCGCCCGCCGCCGAACACGGGGACCCGGGGCGGAGCCCCCGGGATAAAGCGGGTCGCACCCGGGCGTAGCGTGGTGGCATGAGCTACGGATCCTTCCCCGGCGCCCGCCCCCGGCGGCTCCGCACCACCCCCGCAATGCGCCGCATGGTCGCGGAGACCCGGCTGCACCCCGCCGACCTCATCCTCCCCGCGTTCGTACGGGAGGGAATCACCCAGCCGACCCCCATCCAGGCCATGCCGGGCGTCGTCCAGCACACGATGGACACCCTGCGGAAGGCCGCCGTGGAGGCCGTCGAGGTCGGGGTCGCCGGGATCATGCTCTTCGGCGTGCCGCTGGACGAGAAGAAGGACGGCGCCGGTACCGCCGGCACCGACCCCGACGGCATCCTCCAGGTCGCCATCCGCGCGGTGAAGCAGGAAGTCGGCGATGACCTCGTCATCATGTCCGACCTCTGTCTCGACGAGTACACCGACCACGGCCACTGCGGCGTCCTCGACGCCGACGGTCGCGTCGACAACGACGCCACCCTGGAGCGCTACGCCGAGATGGCCCAGGTCCAGGCCGACGCGGGCGTCCACGTCGTGGGCCCCAGCGGCATGATGGACGGTCAGGTCGGCGTCATCCGCGACGCCCTCGACCAGACCGGGCACGAGGACGTCTCCATCCTCGCCTACACCGCGAAGTATTCGTCCGCCTTCTACGGGCCCTTCCGCGAGGCCGTCGGCTCCTCCCTCCAGGGGGACCGGAAGACCTACCAGCAGGACCCCGCCAACGTGCGCGAGTCCCTGCGCGAGCTCGCGCTCGACCTCGAAGAGGGCGCGGACATGGTCATGGTCAAGCCCGCCGGGCCGTACCTCGACATCCTCGCCAAGGTCGCCGAGTCCGTGGACGTCCCCGTCGCCGCGTACCAGATCAGCGGCGAGTACGCGATGGTCGAGGCCGCCGCCGAGAAGGGCTGGATCGACCGCGACCGGGCGATCATGGAGACCCTGACGGGAATCAAGCGCGCCGGGGCAAACTTGATCCTCACGTACTGGGCGACGGAGGTGGCCCGGGGGCTGTAGCGCTACGAGGGAGCTCGCATGGGGGAAAAGGCCCTGGACGTCCGGGATTTCGCGGATGTCACGGACTACCACACGCCGGTGGACAACGTATTCGTACGGGCCCACCTGGGCGTCCCGGACCTCGACCCCGCAGCCGACCTCGCCGACTTCGACTGGACGTTGTCGGTGGAGGGGCTGGTCGAGAACCCCTTCACGGTGAGCCTCGCCGACGTACTCGCCCTGCCCGCACGGAAGTTCACCGCGGTTCACGAGTGCTTCGGCAACCCCTTCGTGCCGGACGTGCCGACGCGCGCGGTGGCCAACCTGGAGTGGACCGGCACCCCGCTGGCCCCGCTCCTGGAGCGCGCCAGGCCGCTCGCGTCGGCCCGGCACGTGTGGTTGGAGGGCGCCGACACCGGGTCGTTCGATGGCGTTGACGGGCTGTCATATCTCAAGGACCTGCCGTTGGAGACGGCTCTGCGGGACGTCTTCCTCGCGCATCACATGAACGGCGAGCCGCTGACCGTCCGGCACGGCTATCCGCTGCGCGCCGTCGTCCCGCGCATGTTCGGCACCAACTCGGTGAAGTGGCTGACCCGGATCACCGTCTCCGACGAGCGCCCCGACCACATGTTCACCACGCGCTTCTACACGCGCGTCTTCCCCGGCGAGACCGTCAGCGTCCCCGTACGCGAGGTCGACGTCAGCAGCAAGATCCTCAGCCCGCAGGACGGTGACCAACTCGCCGACGGGCGGCTTGAGTTGATCGGGCGCGCCTGGAGCACCACCGAAGTGGTGCTGGTCGAGGTGGGGGTGGACGACGGGCCCTGGGAGGCCGTCGGCGATCTCGAACCCGCCGGGAGCGACCCGGCCTGGCAGCGCCTGACCGTGACCCGCGAGCTGGCCCCGGGCGAGCACACCGTGCGCATCCGGGCTACCGACCGCGCGGGACGGATTCAGCCCCCGCCGGGGCTGCGCAACTCGTTCCACGAGATCACGGTCACCGTCCCCTGAGCCGGACACCTGGTGACCGACCCCTAGTGACCAGGGGAGTGGAAGAGTACTTCCGGATTGTTCGGCGAGGGGCCGTCCAGCAGCGGACGGCCGATCCCCTTCAGCGTCTTGTCGAAGAACGCCGTCACGTACTCGCGGGTGATCTCCACCCCGCGCTCCGGGGAGAGGGGCGACGCCGACGGGAACCCGGCCTGCTTCTGGAGCACGTCCCCGTCGGCGAAGCTGAAGTGGTCGGCGCCGACGACCGTCAGCCACTTCTTGTAGCCGCCGAAGGCGTCCCACGCCTGCTTCCACACGGCGTCGTCGCCGCCGTCGCCGGGCGTGTGGCCGTCGGCCCTGCCCAGCATGAGGAACGGCCGGTTGATCTGGCCGGGCTTCGGGGCCGGGAAGAAGGTGCCGTCCATGTCCACTCCGGCCCGTACGCGCGGGTCGGCGATCATCGTGGCGGCGGCCGCCGCTCCGCCGAGGGAGTGGCCGGCCATGCCGATCTCGTGCTTGTCGATGAGGTGTGCCAGACGCCACGCGGTGTTGCCGTGCGTCAACTGGTCGATCACGAAGGACACGTCCTTCGCGCGGCCGGCGGTTTCGGCGTTGAAGTCGATCTTTTCCGGGTGGTCGCAGGTCACGCACGGCGGCGTCTCGCCGTTCGCCAGCGTCTCGCCGGTGTCCTCGTAGGTGTGGCCGACGAGCGCGACGACGTAGCCGTGACTGGCCAGTTCGGTCGCGAGCGAGGTGAGCATCATGCGCGGGTTCTCGGCGGCGGTCGAGAGGACCACCAGCGGATGCTTGCCGCGTCGCGGCCGCGCGCCGTCGAAGGCGTGAGTGGTGACGCCGGAAAGGGTCTGCGGGGTGATGCCGGAGCTCGCCGGTAGCCTTCGGTGCTGGATGATTCCGGCTGCCTCGCCGAGGGTCATGTAGGGGGCCGGGGTCCCGGTCCCGGGGACGGCCGGGTAGACCATCGTGACGGCCAGTTGGCGGGGGCCGGACGACGGCACCCACGGGTCGAGACGGCTCGTGTCGGTGAGGTGGATGATGTCCTCGCCGGCGGCGTAGCGGCCGGTCGGCGCGGGGAGATCGCCTTGGAAGGTCCGCGTGGGCGCGGTGGCCGTGGCCACCGGTGCGGCCGACGGCGTGGTCGTGGCGGCGAACCCGGCGCCGGTTCCGGTGACGAGGGCGGCGAGCGTCAGCGCCGCGACAGCGCCGATACGGCGATTGCGTTTCATGGGGTCGACGCTAGGTTCCGCGGCTCCGTATCGAATCCGCCCATGGATGTGTGTGGTTCGTAGCCCCCGCGAAGTACCGGAGTCATCCGCCGGGACCATGTCGCCGCACTAGTGGGCGCGGTGCGGCAGGGGCATCGGGATCGGCGGGCGCTTGGGGTGGCCGGTCACCGCGTCGAGCTCGATCACGGTGAGCGTGGTGTCCGAACTCGCGTACAGATACGTGCCCTTGGGGTGGACCACCACGCCCGTGCAGTCGCGTACGGCCGCGTCGCGCATGCGCTCGGGCGCGGCCTCCTGGCCGAAGGTCCCGTCGGCGGCGAGCGGGACCCGGTACACCGTTCCCGGGCCCTGTTCGGTGAAGTAGACGCAACGCGCGCGTGGATGGACCGTGAGCGGCCCAGGGGGCGTGCTCAGCTTCCACAGGGGCAGCGGGCCGTCCCCGTCCGCCCCGCCGTCCTCGCGCAGCCGCAGTACGCCCAGAGCGCGGCCCTGGGGGTCGCCCACGTACAGGTGGGTGCCGTGCGGGTGGACGGCCAGGCTCTTGTGGCGTGGGCCGCCGAGCCAGGTGAGTACGCTCTCGCCGTCCTGCGGCCGTCCGTCGGTACCCAGGTGCAGCCAGCAAACGGGCGCGCTCTCGTCTTCGTTGGCGATGTACAGGCACGCGCGCGTGGGGTGCGCGACGAGCGCGCCCGGCCGCCGGGTCAGCGTGACGGCCTGCCACCCCGTCCCGTGCGGGGGCCGACCGCTCCGGTCGAGCGGCTGCCACCCCAGCATCCGGCGCCCGGGATCGGCGTCGGTGAGGTACACGTACCCGCCCGCGGGGTGCACGGCCACCCCGTACGGCCTTCTCCCGGCCGTCCACTCGGCCGGTGCCTCCGGGCGCCCGTCGTCGCCCAGCGCAATACGGTGGACCCCGTGCGGCCCGCCCACGAAGAGCCAGTCGCCGCCGGGGTGGACCGCGAGGGCCTGTACGACGGTCGACCCGCTGTACCGCTCTTCGTTCTGGCTCACGCCTCAAGGAGTACCGACCCCGAGGGCGTCTCGTCGCGCGCGGCGCGGCCGGGTCACCCGGTCAGCGCACGCCCGTGACGAACGACGACCAGGTGGCGGGGGCGACGGTGAGGGACGGCCCGTCCGGATTCTTGGAGTCCCGGACGTGCACGGCGGCGGGGTGGGCGCAGACCTCGACGCAGGCGCCGCCCTCGTCGCTACTGTGGCTTGACTTGTGCCAGTCGTAGCCGACTTCGAGGCAGGCGCCGCCTTGTTCGCTGCTGTGGCTCGACTTGCGCCACGTGTAGGCGACTTCGAGGCAGGCCCCGCCTTCGCTGCCGCTGTAGCTGGACTTGAACCATGTGCGTGCGGTGCTCATTGCTCTCCTAGCAGCCGGTCCAACAGGCCCTTCGTCTCCTCGATGTTGAGGGCCTGCGTCCGCAGCATGGCATATTTCTGCGCAAGGATGCTGACTTCATCCGGGTCAGCGACGAGCTGGCTACCGCGTTGAGTCTCCGTGTAGGAGAAGTGCTGGTGGTCTTCGGTCTCCAGGAGGATGAAGGGGCCATCGAGGCCAGCATGTTCGTGGATTCCGAGCGGCATGATCTGGAGCGTGACACCCGGCAGGTCCGCGCATGCGCGCAGGTGCCGCAGGGTTTCCGTGTGCACCTCGTCGCCGCCCAGACGGTCCCGCACGATCGCCTCGGAGATGATGAAGCTCGTTGTTGGCGGGTTCTTGCGGCGCAGGATCTCCTGGCGCTCCATCCGAGTGGCCACCTTGGCGTTGATCTCCTCCTCGCTGAGCACGGGGACCTTGCTGCGGAACACTGCGCGCGCGTAGTCCTCGGTCTGGAGCAGGCCGGGCAGCACCTGGTTCTCGAACCAGGACAGCGCGATGGCCTCGCCTTCCATGTCCAAGTACGCTTCCGCCCACGCCGGGATCAGATCGATCTCCGGCATGTTGTCGAGCGCGGTCTCCAGGACCTTCCTGGTCCCCAAGATGGCGTCCAGGCGCTCCGCCAGGTCGGGTTTCAACACCCGCCGCCCCTGCTCGATCGAGGCGATCGTCTCCTCGTGCAACCCCGTGCGCTGCGCGAGTTCGCGCTGGGTCAATCCGGCCAACTCCCGGAACAGCGCCACCAGGGCGCCCACCATCCGCATTGCTGACGCGTTCTTGCGACGCCGCCGCCGATTACTTGGGTGCATGCCTGCGAACTCCCCGTGCCCATATGTCAGTTACGCCCACCCAGCCCGTACAAAAAATCTGTACGGGTCCGCGCACTGCATCACGCTAGTCACGCTCCGTAACCCTCGTCTCATGAACGAGAACGGACAACCCCTTCTGGTGACCGAGCGGTTCTGGCCGCGCGAGCGGCAATCGGTGCGGGCGGCGCGGGAGTTCAGCCGCCGGGCGATCGACGGGTGGGGGGTCGGCGGGCGCGCCGACGACGTACTGCTGTGCGTCAGTGAACTCACCACCAACGCGCTGGTGCACGGCGTGCCGCCCGGGCGCGGGTATCTGCTGCGGCTCGCGCTGTACGCGGGCGGGCTGCTGCGGGTGGAGGTGCACGACAGCGGCGGCGGGACGCCGAGAGTGCCGGAGTCGGCGGACGAGGGCGGGCGGGGGCTGCTGCTCGTGGCGGCGGTGGCGGACAAGTGGGGGGTGGGGGAGCGCAGGCCCGGAAAGGTGGTGTGGTGCGAGTTCGGTCCGCGCATGATGATCGGCGAGACGGCTGGAGGGAGCCAGGACCATGGCAGTTGAGGGATCGTCCGACATACTCGCGCGTCGGCTGTGGACGGCGGTCGAACCGCTGCACGGCATCGTGTACTTCGCCGAGGAGGACGCCGAGGCGATGCGGCGGCTCGGGCTCAAGGGGTACTACATGGGGTACTTCGCCGGGCGGCTCTGCCCGGTCGGCCCGCTGGACGCGCCCGCCGGGCACGCCCTGTCGTTCGCCTTCGCACCGGGACGGGTGGCGCGGGCGCTGCCGGACGCGTGGACGTACGCGAGCCCGGAGAAGGTGCTGGCCGCGCGCCTCGACGCGGTGTCGGCCGTACTGGCGCGGGCGTTGCCGTCGGCGGCGCTCGACGATCTCGTACGACTCACTCAGGTGCTGGAGAACGCGGCCGAGGGGTGTACGTACGAGGGGCGGGTGCTCGCGGCCGCCTGGTCGGGCGTGGCGCGGCCCGACGATCCGCTCGCGCGGCTGTGGCTGGCGGCGACCGTGCTGCGCGAGCACCGGGGGGACGGGCACGTCATGGCGCTCGCCCAGCACGGCCTCGGCGGGCTCGACGCCGGGATCACCCATGTCGCCGCCGGCGGGGCAACGCGGGAGCAGATACGGACCACGCGGGGGTGGAGCGAGGAGGAGTGGGAGGCGGGGGTGTGGCGGCTGCGGGTGCGGGAGTTGGTGGACGCGGGCGGGCTGCTGACGGCGGAGGGGGAACGGGTGCGGCGCTCGGTCGAGTCGGCCACGGACCGGCTCGCGGCGGGGCCGGTCGCGCGGCTCGGGGTCGAGGGGGTGAAGGAGGCGGTTTCGCTTGCGGCGCCGCTGAGCCGTCACCTCATGGACACGGGGGTGCTGCCGGTGCCGAATCCGATCGGGGTGCCGAGGGTGTGAGGCGTCGGTGATCAGTGGGCGGACGGGTATGTGCGGGCTGCACTGAAGTGCGTACGCTGCCAGGTTAGTTGGAAGTCCAACTATGTATATGTGTACGCGTCTGTCCATGCGTCTGTCAGGGGGCCGCCATGTCCGTCCACGCCGCTGCCGTTCCCGCGCTCGCCGCGCGTGCCGCGTCCGTCGGGTCCTCGCCCGTACGCGAGATCCTGGCGCTCACCGCGCGGCCCGAGGTCATCTCGTTCGCGGGCGGGCTGCCGGCGCCCGAGCTGTTCGACGAGGAGGGGATCGCGGAGGCGTTCGCGGCGGTGCTCGCGGAGCGGCCCGGGGCGGCGCTCCAGTACTCCACCACCGAGGGGGACCCGGAGCTGCGGGCCGCGACGGCCGCGCGGTTGGCGAAGCGGGGGCTGCCGACGGAGGCGGGTGATCTGCTGATCACCACCGGGTCGCAGCAGGGTCTGACCCTGCTCGCGGCGGCGCTGGTCGAACCGGGGGACGTGGTGCTGGTCGAAGACCCCTGCTACTTGGCCGCGTTGCAGGTGTTCGGGTTCGCGGGCGCGCGGGTCGTGGCGGTGCCGTCGGACGCGGACGGCCTCGATCCGGTGGCCCTCGAATCCCTGGTGGTCAGCGAGCGGCCGAAGCTGCTCTACTGCGTGCCGACCTTCCAGAACCCGACCGGCCGCACGATGACGGCCGAGCGGCGTCGGGCCGTCGCGGACGTGGCGGCGCGGCGGGGGCTGTGGGTGGTCGAGGACGATCCTTACGGGGAGCTGCGGTACGAGGGGGATTCGGTGCCGTGGATCTCCTCGTACCCGGACGCGTCCGACCGGACGGTGTTGCTGGGCAGCTATTCGAAGATCATGGCGCCGGGGTTGCGGGTGGGGTGGGTGCGGGGGCCTTCGGCTTTGCTGCGGGCGTGTGTGGTGGCGAAGCAGGCGGCGGATCTGCATACGTCGACGGTCGTGCAGATGGCCGCCGCCCGGTATCTCGTGGACCGGGACTTGGATGCGCACGTGGCGCGTGTGCGGTCGGCGTACGGCGCGCGCCGGGATGCGATGCTCGCGGGGCTTTCGGCTGCCCTCC
Organism: Streptomyces sp. NPDC048696; assembly: GCF_043198895.1. Lineage (NCBI taxonomy): Bacteria > Bacillati > Actinomycetota > Actinomycetes > Kitasatosporales > Streptomycetaceae > Streptomyces > Streptomyces sp. NPDC048696. The sequence continues at coordinate 25,315 of NZ_JBICVJ010000020.1, forward strand.
CGCCGGGGTCTTCGTGGAACCGTCCGTCGGGCGGGATGTTCTTGTGGGCGCGGTTGCCGTCGGGGTGCGATGCGACGGAGTTGCTGCGGCGGGCGGTCGCGCATGACGTGGCGTACGTGCCCGGGGCGCCGTTCTTCGCGGGTCCGCCGGACCGGGCGGCGCTGAGGCTGTGCTTCGTCACGTCGGGGGTGGAGGAGATAGGGGAGGGCCTGCGCCGCCTGGGCCAAGCGTTGTCCCCCACCCCGCCCCTTCCCTAAACCCTCCGGGGGTGGGTGGGGGTGGGGGCGGTCTCCCGGGGGCTCCGCCCCCCGGCCCCCGGGGCGGGGCTGCGCCCCTGCACCCCCTCGGGGGCTCCCCCCCCGGCCCCCCGGCGGGGGCTGCGCCCCCTGCACCCCGCTGGGGCTGTGCCCCGGGCCCCGGCTGGGTGGGACGTGGGGCTGCGGCCCCGGGCCCCGGTGGGGTGGGTGGGACGTGGGGCTGCGCCCCAGTACCCCCGCTTTTCGTCTGCGGACCGTGGTGGGTTGCTCGCGCAGTTCCCCGCGCCCCTACGGGAGGGCCCTTCGGGCCCATCTAAGGGGCGCGGGGAACTGCGCGACCAGCCCCCACCGGCCCGCAGACGGAGAACCCGGCCGCTCGCCCAGAGCTTTCGGGGAGGGGCGGGGTGGGGGAACTACCAGGACTCGATCGGGGACACGCTCGTCTGCCAGTACGTGGCCATCGCCTGGGCGTCGACCACGCCCACCGGCTTCGACAGCGACGCGTACGCGGAACGACCCGTCGACTCCATCCCCACCGACCCCCGGAAGTACACGACGACCTGGCTGGTCATGTACGGGTCGGTCCCGTCAGGCTCCCCCTGCGTCCGCACCATCGCGTACGCCGACTCCCCCGGCGCCAGCGTCACCACCGCCTGCGGAATGGTGTCCTTGTCGACCGGCACCGGCGACTGCGCGTTGGAGAACTTCACGGCCGGGGCGTCGTACGCGTAACACGTCGTCTTCCCGGTGTTGGTCGCCGTCAGCAGGACGTGGTTGATCGGGCGCGCCACCGGCGTCGCGGTCAGCTTGATGTTGCTGCCGGTGCAGGTGACCGCCTTCCCCGAGCCCGAACCCGACCCGGAGCTGGGCTTCTTGGACGGGTGCTTGTCCGTCGAGTGCGCGGGCTTCGCGCCGGTGGTGCCGCCCGAACCGTCCGAACCCCTCGCCGTCCCGACCGAGGCGCCTCCGGTCGCGGCGGGCGCCGGCGCCGACGCCGAAACGGACGGCGACGCCGCCGCCTTGTCCGACGACTTCGAACCGGAGTCGCTGCCGCAGGCGCTGAGGGACAGTGCGGCCACGAGCGCGGTGGTCGCGGCGGCGGTGATGCGGAGGTTGGTGCGCATGGTGGATCGAGCTCCCCGTTGGTCGGAATTGGTCGGTGCGTCAGGCGTGAAGACTGAGGATCAGCGCGATGAACGTGGCCACCGAAGCGGCCAGCATCGCGGCGGCCATCGAGTCCGCCAGGTTGACCCGTATGCGGAATCGCATTGCGTGCTCCCCCGTGCTGCCGGACTGGCTGGTTGCTGCACCTACCTTGCGGACCGGTCGGCGGCGATCGCAATCAGCAGGGGACAATGGGGGAAGCTGGAACGCCGGAACACCCATTGACCTGGGGAAACACCCTTCCCCTGGAACGCGGTTCCGGGACGCACAGGGGAGGGGAACGGCTCGTGGCCACGGCAGAGTCCGAGGATTTCGCTGCACTTCTCAGGGAGTTGAAGGACCGTTCGGGCCAGAGTTACGGAGTCCTCGCGGGCAAACTCCATGTGAGTACGTCGACGCTCCACCGGTACTGCAACGGCGACGCCGTGCCGCACGAATACGCCCCCGTCGACCGCCTGGCCCGGCTCTGCCGCGCCACCCGGGACGAGTCGGTCGAGCTCCACCGCCGCTGGATCCTGGCCGACGACGCCCGCAGGCGTGCCCGAGCGGGCAGCCCGGCGGCGGCGAGTTCGGCGGCGGCGAGTTCGGCGGTGGCGAGTCCGGCGGCCGCACCGGGTGCGTCCGAACCGTCCGCATCCGCCTCACGCGAACCGTCCGCATCGGCCGAGCCCACCGCGCCCGCAACCGCCGCCCCCGAACTGCCCGTTCCCGACGCGCCCTCCGACGACACCCGCCCCGCCGCCGAGGCACCCACCGAGGACCCGGGCCCCGGCCCCCACGTCGTCTCCACCCGGCCCGCCCCACGCCCCCCGCGCCGGTTCGGCAAGCGCACCCGGCTCGCTCTCGTCGCCGCCGGTGTCGTCATCGGGCTCGGGGTGCCCGCGGTCGCCGTCGCGAGTCTCAGTGGTGGGGACGGGGACGACACCGGCGCCAAGAGTTCGGCCGTCGCCGATGCCAAGGAAGCCCGGACCGGTCCGTCGAGGGTCGCCACCGCCAAGTCCGGCTCGCCGAGCCCGAAAGCCTCGGTGAGCCCGTCCGGCAGCGGCAGCCCGTCCGCCGCCGTCCCCTCCGCGCCCGTCACCCGCAAGCCCGCCCCGCCCGCCGAGGCCCCGCTCGGTGTCGGCGTCAGCTCGTACCAGTGGGACGGGCCGTGCGGGAAGTTCTATCTGCTCGACCAGAAGCCGAACGCGGTGCCGAAGCCGCCCAACCCGCTGGAGAGCCGCCCGTGGGCCGGGATGCTGGGCGGGGTCGACGGCGGGCATCTGACGCTTCAGCTCACCGCGACCGGCAAGACCCACGACTCGGTCGTCATCAACGCCGTGCACGTGAAGATCGTGACGCGAGACGCGCCGCTCGACTGGACCGCGTACTCGATGGGTTCGGGGTGCGGGGGCAGCGTCACCCCGGGCTTCTTCGACGTGAACCTGGACGCGGCGCAGCCGCGCACCAAGCCGGTCGGCGGCATGCAGGGCGACGAGAAGGTGCCCGCCACGGACTTCCCGTACAAGGTGTCCACGACGGATCCGCAGGTGCTCAACCTCGATGTGCACACCGACGCGCACGAGGTGACCTGGTACCTGGAGGTGGACTGGAGCAGCGGCGACCGCTCCGGGAAGATCCCGGTCTACGACGACAACGGCAAGCCGTTCCACAGCAGCGCCGTCAAGGGCCGTCCGGCGTACGAGTACCGGCTGGACACCAATGTGTGGGAGCGGCTCACCACCTGAGCCACGTGAGTCATGTGAGTCACGTGAGGCACGTGAGCCGCCCCCCGCACGGGGTGGATCAGAGGCGCTCGGGCGTCCGGATGCCCAGCAGGGCCATGCCCTGGTGCAGCGTCCGGGCGGTCAGGTCGCAGAGGAAGAGGCGGTTCTCCACCAGCTCCGCCGACTCGGCCTTCAGGACCGGGCACTGGTCGTAGAACGTCGTGTACAGCGACGCCAGCTGGTACAGGTACGCGGCCAGCTTGTGCGGCGCGTAGTCCGCCGTCGCCTCCTCAAGCAGCTCCCCGAACGCGTCCAGGTGCAGGCCGAGCGCCCGCTCCGCCGGGGCGAGTCCGAGCTCCGGGTGGGCGGCGGGCTTCGCCTCGCCCGCCTTGCGCAGGATCGACTTGATACGGGCGTAGGCGTACTGGAGGTAGACGGACGTGTCGCCGTTCAGCGAGACCATCTGGTCCAGGTCGAACTTGTAGTCGCGGTTGGCCGAGGTCGACAGGTCCGCGTACTTCACGGCGCCGATCCCGACGTACCGGCCGTTCTCGACGATCTCCTCCTCGGTCAGGCCCACCTTCTCGGCCTTCTCGCGCACGACCGCCGTGGCCCGCTCGACGGCCTCGTCGAGCAGGTCCTCCAGCTTCACCGTCTCGCCCTCACGGGTCTTGAACGGCTTGCCGTCCGCGCCGAGGACCGTGCCGTAGCCCATGTTGTGGGCGGTGACGTCGTCGGTCAGCCAGCCCGCGCGCCGGGCCGCCTCGAAGACCATCTTGAAGTGCAGCGACTGGCGCACGTCCACGACGTAGATCAGCGACGTGGCGTCGAGCTCGGAGACGCGGTTGCGGATCGCGGTCAGGTCGGAGGCCGCGTAGCCGAAGCCGCCGTCGGCCTTCTGCACGATCAGCGGCACCGGCTGGTCGTCCTTGCCCCGGATGTCGTCGAAGAACACCACGAGCGCGCCTTCGGAGCGCACCGCGACGCCCATCTCCTCCAGGAGCCGGGCGGTCTCGGGCATGCCCTCGTTGTACGCGGACTCACCGACGATCTCGTCGTCGCGGATCTCCATGTCCAGCTTCTCGAAGACCGAGTAGAAGTAGACCTTCGACTCGTCCACGAACTGCTGCCACAGCTTCAGGGTCTCCTCGTCGCCGGACTGGAGGGCGACGACCCGCTTGCGGGCCCGCTCCTTGAACGCCTCGTCCGCGTCGAAGACCGCCCGGGACGCCTTGTAGACCCGGTTCAGGTTGCTCATCGCCTGCTCGCCGTCGACCTCGGACGCCGGGGCCAGCTCGCCCGGGTTCTCGATCAGGTACTGGATGAGCATGCCGAACTGGGTGCCCCAGTCGCCGATGTGGTGGCGGCCGATCGTCTTCTCGCCGGTGAAGTCGAGCATGCCGCGCAGCGCGTCGCCGATGACCGCCGAGCGCAGGTGGCCGACGTGCATCTCCTTCGCCACGTTCGGCTGGGCGTAGTCGACGACCGTGACGCCCGGGTTCTCCTTGAGCGGCACGCCGAGCCGGTCGTCGGCGGCGCGCGCGGCCAGCGTCCGGGTGATGGCCGCGTCGGTGAGCGTGATGTTGAGGAAGCCGGGGCCGGAGACCTCGACGTCCTTCAGCACGTCACCGGCGTCCAGCGTGTCGGTGACCTTGGCCGCCAGCTCGCGCGGGTTGCCCTTGAGCTTCTTCGCGAGCGCCAGGATGCCGTTGGCCTGGAAGTCGGCCCGGTCGCTTCGTCGCAGCAGCGGGTCGGTGGAGCCGGCCTCCGGCAGGGCTGCCGAGAGGGCGTCCGCCAGGCGCTGCTGGACAGTGGAAGCGAGGGAAGGGACCGATGCCATGGGTGCCGTTTCCTGTCGGTTGGCCGCACGCGCGCGTGGCGCGTGCCGGATATGTACAGGCCGATTCTCCCATGGTGGCCACTCCCGTTTCTCCGGTAATTCACGCAACCCCGGAGGTGCTGCTTCCGTCTGGGACAATGGGCACGCCAGCCTCAACATTGCGTACGAGAAAGAAGGACGTGCCGACCGTGGCTCAGAGCAGCACCGAGACCGACTGGGTCTCCCGTTTCGCGGACGAGGTCATCGCCGACTCGGAGCGTCGTGCGCCTGGCAAACCGGTCGTCGTCGCGTCCGGACTGTCCCCCTCCGGCCCCATTCACCTGGGCAATCTCCGTGAGGTCATGACCCCGCACCTGGTCGCCGACGAGATCCGGCGGCGCGGCTACGAGGTCCGCCACCTGATCTCCTGGGACGACTACGACCGCTACCGCAAGGTGCCGAACGGCGTCCCCGGCGTCGACGAGTCGTGGGCCGAGCACATCGGCCGCCCGCTGACCTCCGTCCCGGCCCCGGCCGGCTCGGCGTACCCGAACTGGGCGGAGCACTTCAAGGCCGCGATGACCGAGGCCCTGGCCGAGCTCGGTGTCGAGTACGACGGGATCAGCCAGACCGAGCAGTACACCTCGGGCGTCTACCGCGAGCAGGTCCTGCACGCGATGAAGCACCGCGGCGACATCGACGCGATCCTGGAGCAGTACCGCACCAAGAAGGCCCCCGCCAAGAAGCAGCAGGGCCAGAAGCCGGTCGACGAGGCCGAGCTGGAGGCCGCCGAGGGCTCCGGCGCGGCGGCCGAGGACGACGGCACGGGCTCCGCGGGCTACTTCCCGTACAAGCCGTACTGCGGCGGCTGCGGCAAGGACCTGACCACGGTCACGTCGTACGACGACGACAGCACCGAGCTCGCCTACACCTGCTCGGCCTGCGGCTTCGCGGAGACCGTGAAGCTGAGCGAGTTCAACCGGGGCAAGCTGGTCTGGAAGGTCGACTGGCCGATGCGCTGGGCGTACGAGGGTGTGATCTTCGAGCCCTCGGGCGTCGACCACTCCTCGCCCGGCTCGTCGTTCCAGGTCGGCGGCCAGATCGTGTCGATCTTCGGCGGTGAGCAGCCGATCGGTCCGATGTACGCGTTCGTCGGCATCAGCGGCATGGCCAAGATGTCGTCCTCCAAGGGCGGCGTGCCGACCCCGGGCGACGCGCTGAAGATCATGGAGCCGCAGCTGCTGCGCTGGCTGTACGCGCGGCGCCGTCCCAACCAGTCGTTCAAGATCGCCTTCGACCAGGAGATCCAGCGGCTGTACGACGAGTGGGACAAGCTGGAGGCGAAGGTCGCCGACGGCTCGGTGCTGCCGGCCGACGCGGCCGCGTACTCCCGCGCGGTGCGCACCGCCGCGGGCGAGCTGCCGCGCACCACGCGCGCGATGCCGTACCGCACGCTCGCCTCGGTCGTCGACATCACCGCCGGCCACGACGAGCAGACCATCCGGATCCTGAGCGACCTGGACCCGGCGAACCCGCTGTCCTCGCTGGACGAGGTGCGTCCGCGCCTCGACAAGGCGGAGGCGTGGATCAACACGCAGGTCCCGGCGGACCAGCGGACCGTGGTGCGCGAGGAGCCCGACACCGAGCTCCTGGCCTCGCTGGACGACCAGGCCCGCGAGTCGCTGCGGCTGCTCGTGGACGGCCTCGACGACCACTGGTCGCTCGACGGTCTGACCCACCTGGTCTACGGCGTGCCGAAGGTCCAGGCCGGGTTCTCGGCGGACGCCACGCCGAAGGAGCTGCCGCCGGAGATCAAGACGGCGCAGCGGACGTTCTTCGCGCTGCTGTACCACTTGCTGGTCGGCCGCGACACGGGTCCGCGCCTGCCCACCCTGCTGCTCGCCGTGGGCGCGGACCGGGTCCGCAAGCTGCTGGCGTCGTAGCTCGCCTGCGGGCGCGTGGGGACTGCTCGCGCAGTTCCCCGCGCCCCTTGCTTCCGCGTGCGGTTTCTTCGTCTGCGGGCCGTCGTGGACTGCTCGCGCAGTTCCCCGCGCCCCTAAAGGCGGGCCGTCTTTTCGGGTGCGGGCCGTCGTGGGCTGGTCGCGCAGTTCCCCGCGCCCCTAAGAGGGCCCTCCGGGCCCATCTCGTTGCTCGCGTGGTTGCCCGCGCGCCTAGGAGGGCCCGAAGGGCCCATCTAAGGGGCGCGGGGAACTGCGCGAGCAACCCAGCACGGTCCGCAGCTGAATCACCGCCCCCGCGGAGCGCCTACGCGATGTGGTCCGCCTCAAGCTCCGCGTGGTAGCGCGCCTTGAATTCCGGCATCAGGCGCCGCAGGAGCGCCGCGCCGCGCGGGTGCGTCGCGCCGTGGCCGTCCGCGAGGTGTATCTCCAGGGCCTCGACGGTCGGATAGTCGCTGCGCTCGTTCACGAACTCGACGAAGACCTTGTACGCCATGTCGGCGAACACCACGTCCTCCGGCGCGACCTCGTCGACGTGCCCCTGCGGCTCGGGCGCGTTGCCCAGCGGACGCGTACGCCCCGGACCCGCCGGCACCATCACCGGAGTCGGCTCCAGACCCTCGACGTACTGCGGGTCGTACGTGCCCTCGTACGCCTCCTGGGACAGCTGCTGAGCCGCGAACCAGGGGCTCTCGGCCGGAACGACCTCCTCCGGGACCGGCTGCTCCTGCACGGGCACGGGCGCGGGCACGGGCGCGGCCACAGGCTCCGGCGAGGGAGCCGCCGCGAGTTCCACCGGCTGCGGGGTCGCGCTGACCACGGGCTTCACGGGCGGAGCGGTCGGCAGCAGGGTGGGTTCGATGCCCGCGGCGGCGAGTCCGGCAGGTCCCGTCTCGGCCAGCGGGACGCCGAACCGGGCCAGACGCAGCGGCATCAGCGACTCGACGGGCGCCTTGCGGCGCCAGGCGCGGCCGTAGCGGGCCTGGAGGCGGGCGCGGTAGACGAGGCGGTCCTGTTCGAGCTTGATGACCTGCTCGTAGGAGCGCAGTTCCCACAGCTTCATGCGGCGCCAGAGCCGGAAGGTGGGCACGGGGGAGAGCAGCCAGCGGGTGAGGCGCACGCCCTCCATGTGCTTGTCGGCGGTGATGTCGGCGATCCGGCCGACCGCGTGGCGGGCGGCCTCGACCGCGACGACGAACAGCACGGGGATCACCGCGTGCATGCCGACGCCCAGCGGGTCCGGCCAGGCGGCGGCGCCGTTGAAGGCGATCGTCGCGGCCGTCAGCAGCCACGCCGTCTGGCGCAGCAGCGGGAAGGGTATGCGGATCCAGGTCAGCAGCAGGTCGAGCGCGAGGAGCACGCAGATGCCCGCGTCGATGCCTATCGGGAAGACGAGGGAGAAGTTCCCGAAACCTTTCTTCTCGGCGAGCGCCCGCACCGCCGCGTAAGAACCCGCGAACCCGATCCCGGCAATGACCACCGCACCCGCGACCACCACCCCGATGAGTATGCGATGCGTGCGCGTCAGCTGCGTCGCGGCCACCCGCGATCCCCCTCCGTTGTCTACAACCGGCGCGCAAAGCCTGGCACATGGACACGGAGTCCCGCCCACAGGGGAGGGCAGGACTCCGTATCGAGCCCGGCTCGTTACCGGCCGGGCCTACTGCTTGGCGGTGCCGTTGGCGGCGGCGACCGAGGCGACGGCCTCCTTGGCCGCGCTCTGCGCGTCCTTCATCAGGTCACCGGCGTCCGGGGCGTCCGCGCCCTGGTAGCCCGCGCCGTTGTAGTCGAGCACGACGACGACGTTCGCGCTGCGGACCACGATCACCGCGTTCTTGAAGTCCTCGTCGGTCTTCTTCAGGTCGTAGGCCACGGCCGTCGCCTCGTCGCCGATGCCGCTGACCGGCGTCGCCTTCACGTCCTTGGCGCCGTCCGTCGCCTTCGTCGCGGTCAGCAGCCGGGCGTACTCCTTGGCGGCGCGCTGGTCGCCGCTGCCGACGGCCGCGTCCGAGCCGTACCGCTTGAGCGAGACGTCCAGCCAGCGGTACTGCGAGCCCTTGACGCCCTTGTCGTCCAGGCCGTTCCAGGAGCAGGTGCCCTGCGACGACACGTCCGCGGACTTGCCCGCCGTGCCCGACTTCGACTTCGCCTTCGGCACCAGGTTGTCGATCGTCTTCTCCGAGAGCGCCTTGCACGGGTCCGGGAGCTTCGTGTACTTGGCGGGCGCGACGGCCGGGGCCGAGGACTGCTTGCCGCTGGGCGTGGCGGCCGACGACGAGGAGGTGCCGTCCTTCTTCTTGTCGCCGCCGCCCGAGTCCGACGAGCAGCCGGCGGCGACGAGCATGACGGGGACGGCCGCGCAGGCGAGCACACGGGCGAGCCGCGTGCGCGGGGTGGTGGCCGGGGCGGTTCGGTGCATGGTTCTACGCGTTCCTTCGCTGATCACTGATCGCTCGAATGGTCATGTCGGCTCGTGCCCGCCTACTCGCCGAAGAGCTCGGCGAGCTTGGCGGCCAGGGCCCGGGACTTCTCCTGGAGCTCCTGACTGTCGGGGGCGAGGGCGTTCGGGGAGGTGGGCTGTTCCGTGTACTCGACGGTCACGATCACGTTGGAGGTGCGGAAGACGACGGTGACGGTACGCCGCTGCACGGCCGAGCCGCTGGTCACCAGGACGTCGTTCAGGAAGGCGGCGTCGCCGAGCCCGCTGAGCACGCGCGGCTGAAGCCCCTCGGGGGGACCTGCGGGGCCGCCGGACGCGGGCGGGGAGACCGGCGAGGAGGCGGAGCCGGCCGGGGAGGCGGCCTCGTTCAGGGCGTTCAGGCCGGAGGGCTTCGCGGACGGGGTCGGGGAGGCGCCCGGACCGGTGGTGCCCTTGCCGGCGCCGGTGCGGGCGCCCGCCTTGCCGCCGTCCTGCGCGGCGGGCAGCTTCGCGGCCGTCGCCTTCTTCCCGTACACCGCCTTCGCCTGGTCGTCGTCGCTGACGGCCGGGTCGTAGGAGACGACCCGCTCGAAGTCGACGTACAGCCGCCGCACGCCGTCCGGCGCCTCGTCCTTCCACCGGCAGCCGACGCGCCGGTCGGTGTCGTACGTGAGCTCGGCGACTCCCTCGTACGCCTTGGCCTTCTGGTCGTCCGGGAGCTCGGCGGCACCCGGCAGCATGTCCTTGAGGACGCCCTTGTTCACGGCCCGGCACGGCTCGGGCAGCGTCCGGTACCGGCCGGGCTGCGCGGCGGCGGCCCTGGGCACGCCCGCCTTGGAGTCGCCGCTCGGCCCGTCGCCGCCGGAGCCCGAGGAGCAGCCCGCGGTGAGCGCCACAAGAAGCGCCACACCGGTCACGTACGCCTTTCGCTGCACGGTTGCCAGGCTCCTTCCGGGAGAAAAACGGTTGCCGCCCGGGGGCGGCCGCTGGACACAATGTCTATCGCACGCGCTGCCGTGAATGCCGGTCCACTGTCCTGTTTGTGGTCTTTGGTGACGGTTATTGCGCTTCGGGCGCATGCTGGCGCCATAGAGACTTTTCGCTGGAATCAGGTCCACGGGGGAACGAGGAATTATGTCGTACGTAGAGGTGCCGGGCGCAAAGGTCCCGATCAGGATGTGGGCGGACCCCGCGACGGTCGAGGACGTGGCGATGCAGCAGCTGCGCAATGTCGCCACGCTGCCGTGGATCAAGGGCCTGGCCGTGATGCCGGACGTCCACTACGGCAAGGGCGCCACCGTGGGCTCGGTCATCGCGATGCACGGCGCGGTCTGCCCGGCGGCGGTCGGCGTCGACATCGGCTGCGGAATGTCGGCGGTGAAGACCTCCCTGACGGCGAACGACCTCCCGGGCGACCTGTCCCGGCTGCGCTCCAAGATCGAGGAAGCCATCCCGGTCGGCCGGGGGATGCACGACGACGCGGTGGACCCGACCGGCTACCACGGCTTCGCCACGGCGGGCTGGGACGACTTCTGGGGGCGGTTCGACGGGATCGCGGACGCGGTCAAGTTCCGTCAGGACCGGGCCGTGAAACAGATGGGAACGCTCGGATCCGGAAACCACTTCATCGAGTTCTGTCTCGACGAGTCGGGTTCGGTCTGGCTGATGCTGCACTCCGGGTCCCGGAACATCGGCAAGGAGCTCGCCGACTTCCACATCGGCGAGGCGCAGAAGCTGCCGCACAACCAGGGCCTGGTCGACCGCGACCTCGCCGTCTTCATCGCGGACACCCCGCAGATGGCGGCGTACCGCAACGACCTCTTCTGGGCGCAGGAGTACGCGAAGTACAACCGCTCGATCATGATGGCGCTCTTCCAGGACGTGGTCCGCAAGGAGTTCAAGAAGGCGAAGGTGACCTTCGAGCCGGTGATCAGCTGCCACCACAACTACGTGGCGGAGGAGCGGTACGACGGCATGGACCTGCTGGTCACGCGCAAGGGCGCGATCCGGGCCGGCTCCGGCGACTACGGGATCATCCCGGGCTCGATGGGTACCGGCTCGTACATCGTCAAGGGCCTCGGCAACACGGCGTCCTTCAACTCGGCCTCGCACGGCGCGGGCCGGAAGATGAGCCGGAACAAGGCGAAGCGGACGTTCTCGACGCGGGACCTGGAGGAGCAGACGCGGGGCGTGGAGTGCCGCAAGGACTCCGGCGTCGTGGACGAGATCCCGGGCGCGTACAAGCCGATCGAGAAGGTGATCGAGCAGCAGCGGGACCTGGTGGAGGTCGTCGCCAAGCTGAAGCAGGTCGTGTGCGTGAAGGGCTGAGCGGGCGCGGACGTTGTTTGGTCCGTGAACGGCTGAGCGGGCGCGCGCGTTGTCCGTAACGGTCGCGGGGGCTCAGGTCTTTCGTGAACGGCTCAGTGGGCCGTCGGGCGGGTGCCCGGCGGCCCACTCGCGCGTACGGGCCGCTCAGAGCTCGCGGTGGACCTTGGTGTTGGACGCCTGGGCGCGGGGGCGGACGATCAGGAGGTCGATGTTGACGTGCGGCGGGCGGGTGACCGCCCAGGTGATCGTCTCGGCCACGTCGTCGGCGGTCAGCGGCTCGGCCACGCCCGCGTAGACCTTGGCCGCCTTCTCGGTGTCGCCGCCGAAGCGGGTCGTGGCGAACTCCTCCGTCTTGACCATGCCGGGCGCGATCTCGATCACCCGGACCGGGCGGCCGACGATCTCCAGGCGCAGGGTCTCGGCGATGACCCGGGCGCCGTTCTTCGCGGCGACATAGCCCGCGCCGCCCTCGTACGTGCCGTGGCCCGCCGTCGAGGAGAGGACGACGACCGTGCCGTCGCCGGACGCGTCCAGGGCGGGCAGCAGGGCCTGGGTGAGGTTGAGGGTGCCGATGACGTTCGTCTCGTACATCTGGCGCCAGTCGGCCGGGTCGCCGGTGGCGACCGGGTCGGCGCCGAGCGCGCCGCCCGCGTTGTTGACGAGGACCGCGATCGTGCGGAACGCGGTGGCGAAGGTGTCGACGGCCGCGCGGTCGGTGACGTCCAGCGGGTACGCGGTGGCCTGGTGGCCCGCCTCGTTGATCTCGGCGGCCAGCGCCTCGATGCGGTCCTTGCGGCGCGCGGTGAGCACCACGCGGTAACCGGCGGCGGCGAGCTGCCGTGCGGTGGCGGCACCGATGCCGCTGCTCGCTCCGGTGACGACGGCGATGGGGGTCCCGGTGGCGGTCATGGCGTACTCCTCGCGCGGATGATCGTATTGCGGCCAGGATAGGCGGCCGCGGGGAGCGGGCGCCGGGCGCCCGTCCGGCCCGGCGTCCGCGCGATGCGTACGCTCAGCGGCCGCGCGGCGCGAACATGATGACCGCGACCCCGGCCAGGCAGATCAGCGCGCCGGTGACGTCCCAGCGGTCCGGGCGGTAGCCGTCCGCCACCATGCCCCACGCCAGCGACCCGGCGACGAACACCCCGCCGTACGCGGCCAGGATCCGGCCGAACTCGGAGTCCGGCTGGAGGGTCGCGACGAACCCGTACACGCCGAGCGCGATGACCCCCGCCCCGATCCAGATCCAGCCCCGGTGCTCCCTGACGCCCTGCCAGACGAGCCAGGCGCCGCCGATCTCGAAGACGGCGGCGAGCAGGAAAAGAAGGATGGAGCGGGCTACGAGCATGGGGTCAGGGTGGCATGCGGACGCCGTTGCACGTGACGTCGTACGTGTCGGGGTGGCACACCGGGAATATAAGCCGCTAAAGGTATCTTTCGGGCATGGTTGGGATGCGCTGGGGGTTCAGCAGGTCCAGAGGACTGTCGGTGGGGGCCGTTGTCGCACTCGCGGCGGTGTGGGGGCCGTCGGCGGGGGCGGCTCATGGGGTGGGCGATCCGGTGCGGCCGGTGGGGCGTGCGGTGACCGGTCGGGTGCCGGCCGCCGACTCCACCGGGCCGGGGTCCGCACCCGCCACCGGGCCGGGGTCCGTGCCCGCCGCCGTCGAGCCGGGGCCCGTACCGCCCGCTGTCGGGCCGGGGCCCGTACTGCCCGCTGTCGAGGCCGATCTCGCGTACCACGGGCACGTATCGCTCTGGAACGGACGCGTCGGCGTGTGGGTCGAGCCGTCCAACCACGGACCCGGCGCGGTCCCGGACGCCACCGTGCGGCTGCGGTTCTCCGTGCCGCTCGAAGGTGTCGAGGAGCTGCCGCCGGGGTGCCTGCGCGGGAGCCCGGAGACTGTGTTCTGCTCGACGGGGCCGATGCGGGCCGCCGGGGCGGGGCGCCCGTTCGCGCTCGACCTGCGGGTGGCGGGCGGCCCGGCCGAGGTGGTCGTGAACATCAGCACCTCGTGGAGCGGCGGCGCACGGGACCGCAACCCGAGCAACAACACGCACCGGGTGCTGGCCCCGGCGACCGGGGACAAGTACGCGTACTGACGGGGCGTAGGGACGGTCGGGGTCAGCCCTTGCGCCGTACGATTTCTGCATGCCGCAGAAGAACCGCGAGAACGAGAAGGCCGCCGCCGGGCCCGGCCGCGCCCGGCTCATGGGCGAGCTCGGCGTGGCGTCGCGCCGCTACATGGCCTCGTACGCCCTGTTCAACCAGGCGCTCGCCGACCATCTGCGGCTGCACCCCACCGACCTCCAGTGCCTCAACCTCCTCGGCCTGGAGCCCGGCCCCGTCACCATTGGGCGGATCGCCGAGCTGACCGGGCTCACCACCGGCTCGGCGACGCGGCTCGTCGACCGGCTGGAGAAGGCGGGTTACGTCACGCGCCGGCGCGACACCGAGGACCGCCGCAAGGTGCTCGTCGAGTCGGTGCCCGAGCGGATGGCCGAGTTCGGGGCGGTGTGGGGGAAGCTGAACGGGGCCTGGTTCGCGATGTTCGACGCGTACGGGGACGACGAGATCGCGCTGCTCATCGCCCATATGCGGCGCACGGTGGAGCTCGCGGGCACGCAGATCGAACGGCTGCGGGACGGAAAGCTGTAAGCGGCGGCTTTGGTGCCGGGTGACGGACCCGGCAGCTGTGGTGCCGGGTGACGGGCCCAGCAGCTTCGGTGTTTGGGTGACGGACCGTCAGTGGTCCTGCGTTGTCGTCGCCCCCGCTCCGCCGAACTCCGCCATCGCCTCGTCGACGATCGCTTCGAGGCGGGAGTGGTGAGCGCCGCGCCAGTACACCCGGTCGCAGGAGGTGCAGGCGGCGAAGACGTCGTACGTGCTGCGCGTCCCGTGTTCCAGGCGCTCGCGGACGGCGTCCTTGTCGGCCGCGCGCAGCGGCGCGTTGCAGGCGGTGCAGCGGGTCCAGGGGGCGAGCGCGGGGGCGAACCGCTCCAGTACGTCCCGGAGTTGGTCCTCGGGGCGGTGGCTGTAGACGTACGCGCCCGCCCAGATCTCGCGGCGCCGCAACAGCCCGCGGTCCCGGGAGAGCAGGACGCGCCGCTCGGCCGCCGACCGCGCGGCGAGCGCCGGGTCGCCGATGTCCTCGCTCTCGTACGCGGCGTCGACGCCGAGCAGCCTCAACCGGCGTGCCAGCGTGCCGAGATGGACGTCCAGGAGGAAGCGGAGCGGGGCGCCGGGGACCTGCTGGGGGCGGGTGACCGGGCGTACGTCCACGGTCTCGTCCGCGCGCGGGATGTGCGAGACCGGCACCTCGCGACCGTCGACGAGCAGCCGTCCGACCTCGGTCAGCGGGACGCCCAGGGATTCGACGACATGGCCGAGCGTGGACGAGCCGTCGGTGACCACGGCCGTACGCCCCTCGCGGCGCTCGGCCGCGACGAAGAGGTGCAGCTCGGGGGCGAAGTGGCAGGTGATCTCCGGTCCGTTCACGCCGACAGGATGCCACCGGGCGGCGGGCTCGGGCCACGCATTTGGCTCTTCCTGCCGAGGTAGGACGCTTCGGGGCTTCGGGTCCCTCCGGTCCTCCGGTCCTCCGGTCTTCCGGCTTACGGCCGGAACGTGTCGGCGTTCTCGGCCGCCCACTCGGCGAAGGTGCGGGCCGGGTGGGCGGTCAGCTCCTCGACGCCCCGGGTGACGGTGTCCGGGCGGCCGTCGTACGAGGCGAAGTAGCCGAGCAGCGCGTCGGCGGTGGCGTCGTCCAGGTATGCGGACATCGCGGCCTTCCACGTCTCGGGGCTCACCGTTTCGACGGCGATCTCCCGGCTGGTCGCCGCGCCGAGTACCGCGATCTGCTCGGCGGCGGTGAGGGATTCGGGCCCGGTGAGGTGGTACGCGGCGCCCCGCAGCCGGGGCTCGGTGAGCACCGCGAAGGCGGCGTCGGCGACGTCGGCCTGGTGGATGGGGCTCGCGTGCGTACCCGGGTACGGCAGCTGGACCGTGCCGGTCGACCTGATCGACCAGGCCCAGCCGACCGCGTTGCCCGCGAAGGCGCCGGGCCGCAGGAGCGTGGCGTCGATGTCCGAGGCCGTCAGGGCCTGTTCCACGGCCAGGTGGCGCCGCGCGATGGGGTTGTCCTCGGCGCCCGCGTACAGGACGGAGCTGGAGGAGAGCAGCACGATGTGCTCGACCCCGGCGGCCGTGGCGTCGGCGAGGAACGCGTCGATGCGGGTGGGGTCGGCGTACAGGAACACCTGCCGCACGCCCGCGAGCGCGGCGGGGAAGGTGCCCGGCTCGTCGAGCCGCAGCCGCACGGTCTCGACGCCTTCGGGCACCTCCAGCTTCTCGGGTGCGGCGGAGGCGGCGCGTACGGGTGTCCCGGCGGCGCGCAGCCGGGAGATGAGGGCGGAGCCGATGGCGCCGCGGCTGCCGGTGACGAGGACGGGGGGAGTCATGGGGGGCCTTTCGAGGGGCGGGTATGTTGCTGCGTCTCACATAATCTGCGCGACGCAGATAAATATCCGCGAAGAAGGCCCACCGGTCAAGCGCGTTTACGGTGGGCCTTCGGGGGTGCTGGATCGTCTGCGGGCCGTGCTGGGTTGCTCGCTCCCCCAAGTTCTCGACTCCGCTCGAACAGGGGGGACCCCCACCGCGGCGGAGCCGCGAATCGACACAGCCCCGCGCCCCTTGGATGGGCCCTTCGGGCCCCCTGGGGGCGCGGGGAACTGCTACTCGACCACGCGGAAGTGGGTCATGATCCGCCCGCCCGCGTCGAGGACGTGGAACGCGATCCCGGGCGGCGACGTGCGGTTGACCAGCCCCTCGCCCGGCTCCCACGGCAGCCGCAGCGTCGACGTCACGCCCGGCGCGATCAGCAGCGGCCGCCCCGCGAACGTGGTCGCGGCCGGGGTGTGGGCGTGCCCGACGAGGACGGCCGGAACGTTGTCGCGCCCGGCGAGCACCTCCGCGAAGCGGTCCGCGTTGGTGAGGTTCGTCGAGTCCAGGTACTCGTGATGGATCACGGCCGGCGGGTGGTGGAAGGCGGGCAGCGCGGGGGTGTCGCCGAGCGAGTCGAGCGTGCGGGCCAGCCACTCCAGGGTGGCGTCCTCGAACACGCCCGGGTCCTCGCCTGGGATCGTCGAGTCGAGCATGAGGATCGCGTAATCGCCCACGCGGTGCAGGCGGTTGACGGGCGCGTACGGGTCCGGGGCCGCGCCGCCCTTCGCGCTCGGCCCGCCCGGGAGGTCGAGGAGGCCCTTGCGGTACGCGGCGCGGTCGTCGTGGTTGCCGGGGCAGGTGAGGACGGGGGCGTCGATACGGGCGAGCAGTTCGGCCGCCTCGGCGTACTCGGCCGGGGCGCCGTGGTCCGCGATGTCGCCGGTGACCAGGACGGCGTCGGGGCGGCGGGACATCGCGTTGATGAACTCGACGACGCGCGCGGCGCGTTGGGCGGCTCGCGCGCCGCCGTCGAGATGCAGATCACTGATGTGGGCCAGCAGCAAGGGATCCCCCAGGGCGACTCGTGGATGCTAATGGTTGAACGACGTTCTGCCATTAGTTCGTGCGCAGTGGACTCTAGGGGGTGCGCGGGGGCGGGTTCAAGGGCCGATCGGGGCGGAGTGGCCCGGTACCGGGGCGGTCAGATCGAGGCACCAGTCGTGCGAGGTGAGCCAATGGCCCGGCGGGTACTCGAACTTGACGTCGCCCAGGAGGTGGAAGCCGGCCTTGCGCAGGACGATGTTGGAGGCGGCGTTGTCGACGGAGGGGTAGGCGTGCAGGTGGCGGCGCCCGCCCGCGGTGCGCGCGGCGTCGGCGGCGGCGCGGATGGCGGCGACGGCGAGTCCGCGGCTCTGGAACTCGGGCAGGATCCCGTACCCCGTCTCGTACACGTCCTCGCCCTGCCAGGCGCGGGGCCAGTACCCCACGGACCCGACGGCTTCGCCGCTCTCCGCGAGCGAGACCCGGAACATCCGCCCTTCGACGGCGGGCCGTCCACTGAGCTCGACGTACTTCCACTGCCGAGCGAGCAGCGTCTCTTCGTCCTCGGGGCCGCCGACGTGGGCGGTCATTTCGGGGGAGTTGGACCGGCGGAGGAGGGGGAGGTCGTCGGGGGACCAGGGGGTGAGGTGAATGCGGGTGGCCATGGGGGGACTTTAGGTGGGGGTGTGACAACGGGGACGCGATTGTGGACGCCGGGTCTGCCCCCCCGCCCCTTCCCGAAAGCTCTGGGCGAGCGGCCGGGTGGTGGGCGGAGGCGGCCACCCGGGGGCTTCGCCCCCGCCCCCGCCCCCGTGTTCGCCTGCGGCCCGGTGGGGGTTGGTCGCGCAGTTCCCCGCGCCCCTAAAAGCGGGCCGTCGGTCGGGTGCGGGCCGTCTTGGGCTGGTCGCGCAGTTCCCCGCGCCCCTTGATGGGCCCGGAGGGCCCTCTTAGGGGCGCGGGGAACTGCGCGAGCAACCCAGCACGATCCGCACCCGAAAACGGGTTCCGGGGCGAAGCCCCGCTACCCACCCACCCGCAGGGGCACAGCCCCATGTACCCACCCACCCCGCCGGGGCCCGGGGCAGAGCCCCAGCGGGGTGCAGGGGGCGCAGCCCCCGCCGGGGGTCGGGGGGCGGAGCCCCCGAGGGGGTGCAGGGGCGCAGCCCCGCCCCGGGGGCCGGGGGTGCAGCCCCCGCGAGACCGCCCCCACCCCCACCCACCCCCGGAGGGTTATGGGAACGGGCGGGGTGGGGGATCAAGCCCGGTGGTCCCTGGCGCACCACGCCAACCCCGCCGCGTACAGCGCCAGTACTACCCCCAACAGGGGGTAGTACACGACCGGCAGAGCCGCCATCCCCAGCGCCGCCCCCAGCGGGGTGAGGGGCAGCAGAAGCCCCAGCGTGGCCAGCGCCGCCGCCGCAAGCGGCACGGGCCCGAGGCGGCCCGCGACCGCCCCCCGGCCCGTACGCAGCAGCACCATCACCAGCGCCTGCGTCAGCAGGTTCTCGGTGAACCAGCCGGTGTGGAACGACGCCTGCCCGGACGCGTCCGCCCCCGCGTGCACCGCCCACGCCAGCACCGCGAACGTCGCGAGGTCGGCCGCCGCGTTCAGCAGACCGAACCCGGTGACGAAGCGCAGCACCTCGCCCGGCGCCAGCCGCAGCGGGCGCCGCAGCGACGCGGGGTCCTGCCGGTCGTACGCGAACGCCAGCTGCGCCGCGTCGAAGCACAGGTTCTGGACCAGGACCTGCGCCGGAAGCATCGGCAGGAACGGCAGGAGCAGCCCCGCCGTCAGCATCGCGATCACGTTGCCGAAGTTCGAGGAGAGGGTGATCCGCAGATACCCCGCGATCGTGCTCCCGCTCCGGCGCCCCGCCGCGATCGCATGGTCGAGCGACGTGAGGTCCTTCGCCGCGAGCACCACGTCCGCCGCCTCCCGCGCCACATCCACCGCGTCGCGCGGGCAGATCCCGACGTCCGAGGCGCGCAGCGCGGGCAGGTCGTTGACGCCGTCGCCGAGGAACCCGGTGACATGTCCCTGCTCGCGCAGCACCCGTACGATCCGGGCCTTGTGCTCGGGCGTGCAGCGCGCGAACACGGTCGTACGAGCGGCGAGCTCGGCCAGTTCGGCGTCGGCGAGCGCGTCGATCGACTCGGCGGTGACCGGGGCGCCGGGCTCAAGGCCGAGCTCGCGGCACGCGCGCGCGGCCGTGCCCGGGTGGTCGCCGGTGAGGACCTTGACCGCGACCCCGCTGTGGGCGAGCGCGGCGAGCGCGTCGGCGGCGGTCTCGGCGGTCGCGTCGCGCAGCGCGACGAGCCCGCGGAAGGAGAGCCCGCGCTCGTCGGCCGTCGTGTACGCGCGCGTGCGGGCCGGCCGTTCGGCGAGCGCCACCGCCAGCACGCGCAGCCCGTCGGCCGCCTGCGCGGCGGCGAGCGCGCTGATACGCGCGCGCTCCCCGTCGTCGAGCGCGCACCGCTCCAGTACGTCCTCGACGGCGCCCTTGACCACCAGCGTGTGGCTGCCGAGCCGGTCCGGGGTGCGCACGACGGCGGTGGACAGGCGGCGCACCGGGTCGAAGGGGAGGGCCGCGACCGCGTCGTACTCCAGCGCGTCGAGCCCGTCCGGCAGCAGGTGCGCGGCGGCGTCGAGCAGCGCCTCGTCGAGGGCGTCCGTGCTGGGCATCTCGGCGAGCTGGAGTGTCCACAGGCTGTTGACGGCCGCCCAGTGCAGCACGTCCGCGTCCTCGGTGCCACGCGCGTCGACCGCCCGGTCCAGGACCGGACGGTCCTGGGTGAGCGTGCCCGTCTTGTCGACGCAGACGACGTCGACGGCGCCGAGGTCGTGCAGCGCGGGCAGCCGCTTGACGATCACCTCGTGCGTACGGGCCAGCGTCGCCGCACCGCGCGCGAGCGCCGTCGTCACGATCACCGGCAGCATCTCGGGCGTCAGCCCGACCGCGACGGCGACCGCGAACGGCAGCGTCTCCAGGCCGCGCCCGCGCAGCGCCGCGTTCGCCATCAGGACGAGCGGCGGAGTGAGCAGCATGAACCTGATCAGGATCCAGGAGATCCCGTACACGGAACGATCAAACGCGGTCGTACGGCGGTCGTACGGGAGGGGGAGCCTGGCGGACCGACGGTCATCGCGGGCCGTGCCCGCCCGCCGTCTGCCCCAGCGCAGCCAGGCACCCCCCGGCCGCGACCCGTACGCCGTCGCGAAGCGCGTGTCGGCGCCCGTCGCGACGACCACCCCCGTACCGCTGCCGGAGGCCACGCTGCTGCCCTGGAAGCACAGCTCGGGAAGGTCGAAGCCGGTGGGGTCGGCCGCATCCGGGGACAGCGGGTACGGGGACGGCTCGTCGGCCGGGTATTTGCGCGCCGGGGCTGACTCGCCGGTCAACGCGGCCTGATGCATCGTCAGGCCGGTCGCCCGCAGCAGCCGCAGATCCGCCGGGACCAGGTCGCCGGGGCCGAGCCGGATCACGTCACCCGGGACCACCTGGTCCACCGGGATCTCGCGCGGCGCCGGATCCGCGTCCGGACCCGAGCGGCGCACGACCGTCGCCGTGGTCGCCACCAGCTCGCGCAGCCCGGACGCCGAGCGGTCCGCCCGGTACTCCCCGGCCGCGCGCAGCGCGCAGCTGACCGCGACCAGGACGGCGATCACCGACGCCGTGCCCCAGGCCGCGACGGCGGCCGACACCAGAGCCAGACTGGCGAGCACCGCCGTGAACGGGTCGCGCAGGCTCCGTACGAAACGCAGCGGCCAGGACGGCGGGCGCCGGGTGGGCAGCACGTTCTCGCCGTGGAGCGCTAGGCGGGCGTCCGCCTCGGAGTCCAGCAGTCCGCGCGGCCCGGAGTCGAGCGCGCGCAACACCTGCAGCGGGGTCTGCCGCTCAGGCGCCCAGGTCACGGACGAGTCCCGGAGTCAGCTCGCCCGCGTCCGGGCGGGTGCCCAGGCGGGCTATCAGCCAGCCCACCATCTCCGCCACGTCCGGGTCGTCCACCAGATACACCACCCGGCGGCCCTCGCGGCGCGACCGCACCAGACCGCCCAGCTTGAGCTTCGCCAGGTGCTGGCTCACGGCGGGCAGCGCGCCGCCGACCCGCTCGGCCAGCCCCGTCACATCCGACTCGCCGTGGCTCAGCGCCCACACGATGTGCAGCCGCGCGGGCGACGCCAGCAGCCCGAAGACACCGGCCGCCTCGCCCAGCGCCTCACCGGACGGGTCGGCACAGCGGTCGGCGGACGCCGTGGTCAGGTTCTTCACCGACACCTCCTGCCCATGTCCGTACGTACGTGATGAAGTCAGGCGGCCCAGTCTAGGGGCGCCCACTGACAACACGGCCGACGTCGCCGGAACCGGCCTCGCCATCCGATGCCGAGCCGCGTCACAGCGCTACGCGTCACTCCGCCTCACAGCGCGACGAGCGTGACCTCCGTCGCCTTCACGCTCGACCAGACCGGCACGCCCTCCGCGAGGCGCAGCTCGGCGGCGGCCTCCGGGGTGATCTCGGCGACCAGGTCCGGCACCCCGGCCGAGGTGATCAGGACGCGCAGCCGGCTGCCGGACGCGGTGATCTCGCGGACCGTGCCGGGCCAGGTGTTACGGGGGCT
This sequence comes from Streptomyces sp. NPDC048696, assembly GCF_043198895.1. NCBI lineage: Bacteria > Bacillati > Actinomycetota > Actinomycetes > Kitasatosporales > Streptomycetaceae > Streptomyces > Streptomyces sp. NPDC048696. The sequence goes on from NZ_JBICVJ010000020.1 coordinate 47,066, forward strand.
GCCGCCGGGCCGGTCGCGGTGGACCGAGACCGACTCCGGCGAGACGATCGCCAACGCGCGCGTGCCGGACGCCAGTTGCTCGGCGGCGACGATCCGCCCGCCGCCCGCCAGCTTCAGCCCGTCCGCGCCCGCCTCGCCCGGCCAGGCGTTGCGGCCCAGCATCCGGGCCACCCACAGGGAACGCGGCTGCCGGGTCACCTCGGCGGGCGGGGCGTCCTGGAGGGCGCGGCCGCCGTCGAGCACCAGGACGCGGTCGGCCAGCGAGACCGCCTCGACCGGGTCGTGCGTGACGATCAGGCAGACCCCGCCGAAGCCGTTGAGATGGGTGCGCAGGGTGTGGCGCACGCGCGCGCGGGTCGTCTGGTCGAGCGCGGCCAGCGGCTCGTCGAGCAGCAGCAGCCGCGGCCGGGCCGCCAGCGCCCGGGCCAACGCCACCCGTTGGGCCTGGCCGCCGGAGAGCTGGCCGGGCCTGCGGTGCGCGAGCGCGCCCACGCCGAGCCGGTCCAGCCACTCCTGAGCGTCCCGCCGGGCCTCGCCGCGCGGCACACCCTGGGCGCGCGGCCCGTACGCGGTGTTGCCGAGCGCGGTCAGGTGCGGGAAGAGCGCGCCGTCCTGCGGCACCCAGGCGACCCCGCGCCGGTGCGGTGCGAGGCCGGTGACGTCCTGGTCGCCCAGTCGCAGTTCGGCACGCGCGCGCGGGGTGAGGCCGAGCAGGGCGCGCAGCAGGGTGGTCTTGCCGGCGCCGTTCTCGCCGACGACGGCGATGGTGGTGCCGGGAGCGGCGTCCAGGGTCAGCTCGGTGAACCCGGTGACGGAGGCGTGCAGGGCCCAAGTCCCGTACAGGGGAGACGATTTCGGGGATCCAGAAACTCCAGAAACTCCGGGAGCTTCGGGAACTTCGGAATCCCCGGAACCTTCCGCCGTATCCCCGCCGTTCTCCTCATACGCGTCGGAATCCGCATCCGAACGCGTACCCGCAGACGTACCCGCAGACGCAGACGTCCGATTCGCCCCGCGTACGGCACGGGCCGCGCCCCCGGTCCAGCTGCCGCGCAGGGCGATGAGGACGGCCATCGCGATGGCGAGCAGCAGCAGTGAGACGGAGGTGGCGGCCTCGGGGGAGTCCTGGAGCAGCAGATAGACCTGGAGGGGGAGGGTCTGGGTGGTGCCGGGCAGGTTGCCCGCGAAGGTGATCGTGGCGCCGAACTCGCCGAGCGCGCGCGCCCAGGTGAGCGCGGCCCCGGCGGCGAGGCCGGGCGCGACCATGGGCAGCGTGACCGTGCGGAAGACCCGGAACGGGGAGGCGCCGAGCGAGGCGGCCGTCTCCTCGTAACGCGGCCGCAGCCCGCCGAGCGCGCCCTCCAGGCTGATCACCAGGAACGGCATGGCCACGAAGGTGGCGGCGACGACCGCGCCCGAGGTGTGGAACGGCAGCGTGACGCCGAACGTGTCCTCCAGCCACGGCCCGAGCAGCCCGCGCCGCCCGAAGCCGAGCAGCAGCGCCACACCGCCGACGGTCGGCGGCAGCACCATCGGCAGCAGCACCAGCGAGCGTACGAGTGCCTTGCCGGGGAAGTCGACGCGCGCGAGCAGCCAGGCCAGTGGCACCCCGAGGAGCAGCGAGAGACCGAGTGCCCAGAACGAGACGACGAGGGAGAGCCGCAGCGCCTCGGTGACGCCGGGGCTGCTCAGATGCGTACCGAGGTCGCTCCAGGAGGTACGGGCGAGGATGCCGACGAGCGGCATCAGCAGGAACGCGACGGCGAGCAGCGCGGGCACCAGGAGCGCGAGCGGGGCGCGGGTGCCGCGCGGGCCACGGCGACCACGGGTGCCACGGGTACCGAAGCGGAAGCCGGTGCTGAAGCGTTTCATCGTGCGTTCCTGACGGAGGGGGTGCCCGGTCGGGGCGGAAGGGTGTTCCGCCCCGACCGGCGGATGTCCGGCCCGCCTGTCCCCCGAACAGGCGGGCCGAGCCTGGGGGTTACGGCTTCTGGAAGCCCGCGTCCTGGAGGATCTTCTGCGCCTGCGGGGTGCTGAGCCACTGCACGAAGGCGGCCGCGGCATCGGCGTTCTTGGAGGTCTTGAGGGTGGCGGCGGGGTAGGAGGCCACCGCGTTCTGCGCGTCCGGGATGTCGACGGCGTCGACCTTGGCGGTGGCGGTGGCGGCGTCGGTCTTGTAGACGATGCCCGCGTCGGCCTCGCCGAGTTCGACCTTGCTGAGGACGGCCCGTACGTTCGGCTCCTGCGAGACCGGCTTGACGGTGATCTTCTGCGCGTCCAGGACCTTCTTGCTGTAGCGGCCGACCGGCACCTCGGGGGCGGCGAGCACGACCTTCAGCTTGGTGTCGGCCAGGTCCTTGAGCGCGCCGACCTTCTTCGGGTTGCCCTTGACGGTCGCGATGACCAGCCGGTTCTTCGCGATGACGGTGGCGGCGCCGGTGTCCGACTTCAGCCCGTCCATGGTCTTGGTGTCGGCGGTGACCAGCGCGTCGGCGGGGGCGCCCTGCTTGACCTGCGCGGCGAGCTCCTGCGACCCGGCGAAGGAGAACTTCACCTTGGTGCCCGGGTGCTCCTTCTCGTACGCGGCTCCGGCCTTCTTGAAGACGTCGGTGAGGGAGGCGGCGGCGAGGACGGTGAGATGCGCCTTGGGGGCGCCCGAGGCGCCGGACGCCTGGGCGTCCGTCTTGCCGTCGTCCTTCTTGTCGCTGCCGCAGGCGGCCAGCGGAACGAGGAGGGCGGCGGTCAGGACGGCCGCGGCGGCACGGCGGGGAGTGAGAGCCAGGGACATGGGGACGGAACTCCTTGATGCGGTTCGGGCCGCGCCGGTGACGGACGACGCGAGGGTGCGTACGTGCGCGATGAGCGCGTACGTATGCGTCGGATGCGTCAGGTGCGGTCGATGTGCACGCTGGTGGACTTCACGCGGGCGGTGGCCTGCATGCCGACCTCCAGACCGAGCTCCTCGACGGCTTCCCGGGTCAGCAGCGACACCAGCCGGTGCGGGCCCGCCTGGATCTCCACCTGCGCCGCGACATCGCCGAGCTTCACGGCGGTGACGATGCCGGGGAACGCGTTGCGGGCGGAGGTGTACGAGACGTCGTCCTCGCCGGTGCCGTTCTGCGCGACCTCGACGGAGAACGCGGCCAGATCACGGCCGTCGATGAGCCGCCGACCGCTCTCGTCGCGATGGGTCGCGACGCGACCGGCATCGGCCCAGCGCCGCGCGGTATCCGGACTGACGCCGAGCAGACGGGCGGCCTGACCGATGGTGTAGGACTGCATGCGCCACAAGATAGGCCAGTTCAGCTCGCATTTACAGATGAATTGGCCGTAGCTACATCGCAGGTGCGAGGGGGGATGGAGGAAGCTCCAAGGGGCACGACGACGAGGGCGGGGTTCGAAAATCCCCACCCTCGCTACCCGGTGATGCCTCGGATCGGCGCGCTACGGCCAAACAAGGCAATAAGGCTGATGCCCCGCCTCATGCAGCCGTACGGAAAAGTCCTGCCACGCGTGCAGCGATTGGGGGCAGGAGGGGGCTGACCTGGGGTTTCGCGGGGGGATGTGCGTTGACCTGGGAAAACTCCTCTCGGTAGTTCTCACGGGGCAACGCCGTTTCCCAGGCTCATGGGCCCTGGATGTGCCCTCGCCCTGTCTGCAGAACCAGCTGGGGAGCGCCCGATCTCGACCACCAGCCTGCTCGGCGCAGACATGAGGCTGTCTTGCTCGCTGTTTCTGATCCTGGTCACATGGTCATTGGCCTTTGACGGGATGTGAAACGGGGGGCGCGTGAGCGGCTTACAGGTCTCCGCATGGAAGCGTTACGGACATGACCGTCTCTACGTGAATCAGTCGGACGGCAAGAAGGTCGCATGGTTCGACCTCCGCACGGGGTATCTGGAGCTCCTTGTTGAGGAACAGCGGGACGCGGTACTTGATGTCCTTGCGCCCTATCTCACTGCTTCATCTTCGCCCGTAGCGCACAAGGCACTGCATTCTGAGGACGATCTTGCCGGGAACCGTCCGGGAGACGCGCTGCAGATGAAGGTGGACGAGCTGACGCCCGGCTTCTGGCAGTGGGCGTTGGCCAGGCTGTCCGGTCGGCGTCTGGAGGCGGACAGTTGGCGCGCAGGACTGGCCGGCGAGCGCCGGGTGGGAGCGGAGCTGGAGAGGCTGGCGCGGCGAGGCTGGCGAGTTCTGCACTCCATACCCCTGCCCGGTGAAGTTGACATCGACCACGTCCTGATTGGTCCGGGCGGCGCCTTCTGCTTCAACACGAAGCGCCACCGCGGAGCGCGCGTTTGGGTGGGTGATGACTCTGTTCGCATAGGCGGCCAGTCGTACCCCTACGTGCGAAAGAGCCGAGCAGAGGCGCGGCGGGCCTCAGCTGCGCTGACGAGTGCATGCGGCTTTCCCGTCGAGGTTCAGCCGGTGCTCGCCTTCGTTGCGGTGGCAGAGCTGCAGGTCGTGCCGTCACTCCGGGACGTGCGAGTCCTTCAGGAGCACGACATCTCGGCGTTCAAGCACCTCAAGTCTGGCTTGCGACCGGACAAGGTCGAGTTGGTGTACACGGCGGCACGTGATCGCCGCACGTGGGTTCGCTCCTAACGGTTGGCTGGGTTAAAGCCAACTTTCGCGAAATATGGCTTGTTCACGTCATTACTCGCCGGTCTCTGTTGATGGCGGCCCTTCTCTCCCACATCCTGGAAGGCTTTCCATCGAGCCATGACCTGGGGGAGGCATCCAATCCGTCGGGGGAGAGGGAGGCGATGGCGCGTAGCGATCGCCCGGTCGGTTCGGCGTCGTGGGCCCGGATGATGAGGGCGTCGCCCTCGGCGTCGGCAGGCACTCCGAGCCAGTTCAAGGCGGAGACCAGGGGAGCGACGTCGTCGCCGCGTACCCCACGGATGTGTGCACCCCCGCCGGTCGCCGCGACCGCACAGGCCAGGGTCCCGGCTTCGACCTTGTCGCCGGGCACCGCCCAGACGGTGGTCTCCGTCGAGGCGGAAGCGGGTGGTGACAGCGTCAGGACTGACTCACTGACCCGGCACGCCCATCCCGCCGCCTGCAACGCCTCGACGACGCTGATGACTTCAGGCGAGAGATTGGGGTGGCCAAGGCGCAGGGGTCGGCCGGCTACGACTGCGCGTAGGAGGGCAGCGACGCTCGCCCCGCGAGAACGGAAAGGCAGCACCACAGACACCGTTCCGGTCCCGCCAGTGGCTGCTTCCACGACGTACCCGTGGCCGTCTACGGTCGTGCGGTCACCGAAGCGCTCGTAGACCTTGAAGTGCTGCTCCATCCCGCGTTCACCGATCCGGCAGCCGCCCGGCCAGGGCAGCCTGGCTCGCCCGTACGCGCCGAGCAGGGCCGGTACGAGGTAGTACGAGGCCCGGATGCGGGCGGCGACTTCGGGATCGGGGCCTGGCTGGGGCTTGTCGCTCGGCAGGATCACCGTGGTGTGCGGGTCGCTGACCGGACGGGCCGTGTGCCAGCCGGTTTGTTGGAGCAGGGTCAGCATGGTCTCGATGTCCGTGTTCGACGGGACGTTGCTCAGATGCACCGGGCGGTGCAGGGCCGCGGCGGCGGCCAGCAGGGGCAGGGCTGCGTTCTTGGAGCCGTCGACGGTGATGGAGCCGGCGAGTGGGCTGCCGGGTCGCACGGCGACCACTTCTGCGGCGACGGGGGGAATGCGTACGGCTGTCAACGGTCAACTCCTCTGCAGGGGCAGGTGTGATGCGGTGGGTAGTGGGGTGCTGACCTTGAACTCGGCCCAGCAGCGTTTGCCGGGCGGCAGCGGATCGAAGCCGTGGCGGTCCGCGAGTGCTGCGACGAGGAACAGCCCGCGTCCGCCTTCCTCGTCCACATCCGACAGGCCGACCCGTGGGACGGCGGGGTTGGCGTCGCTCACCTCGATCCGCAGTCCTTTGTCGCTCAGGCAGGCGCCGGCCGTGATCGGGCCGCCGTTTGCGTGCCGGACCGCGTTCGCGATGAGCTCTGCGGCGACCAGCTCTGCCGCGTCCAGGAGTTCGGGGCCGAGGAAGGCGCCGAAAGTCCGTATCCCATCCGCGAGCTGCCGGCGCGCGGACGCTGCGGCAGCTGGCGTGCCGGAGACGGGAATCCGGATGTGATGCGCTTCCATGAGCGGCCTCCTGGTCGGTTCGGCCCCTCCACGCAACCGCTCCGGACGTAAGCGGAACCAGTCGGTGTGCCGGGGCTGCATCGCTTATGCAGGAGCTGCATCACTGCCAAATGCCGCTCGGTTACTCTCGGTTGAGCAGGCAGGATCGGCGACGGCAGAAGGGGCCGTGGCACAGATGGCCGAGGCACAGAGTGAAGCGAGACGGATCGGCGAAGTGATCCGTCAGGCACGGGTGTTACAGCGGCGCTCGCAGAGGGACGTTGCCGCCGCGCTTGGGTATCACCAGTCGAAGGTGAGCCGTCTGGAGAGCGGCAGGGGCACGGAGGACGTGCGAGTGCTGCGCGAGATCGCGCAGGTGCTGGAGATTCCGCCGCAACGTCTCGGCCTCGCCGCCGCTTCTGATGCCAGCCCCGCCGAGCCCGGAACAGAGGACATGCACCGCCGTACCTTCCTTGCCGCGAGCGTCGCCGCGCTCGCGGGTCCGCCGTCGTCGAGCGCGGCACATCACGACCTGATCCAAGTCCTGTTGCCGGGCACGAGCCCCGCGGCCACCGGGCATGCCCTGGGCCTCGACGAGCTGCGGGACCGGGCACGGGCCGTACGCCGGATGTTCTGCACGTGCGACTACGCGGAACTGGAGCAGACCTTGCCGGGTCTGATCGCCGATCTGCGTCAGGCCGCCGGAGGCTCATCCGGCTCGGCGGAGGTGTCCGGGCTGCTCGCGACCGCCTACCAGACGTCGGTGAGCCTGTTGCTGAAGCGGGCCGATCAGGGCAACGCCTGGCTCGCGGCCGGTCGGGCCATGGCTGAGGCAGAACGGTCCGGGGATCCTGTCGTCCTTGCCGCCAGTGTCCGCGTCCACGCTCACGTCCTCGTGCGGGAGAAGCACACGGACCAGGCCGTGAACATGGTCCGCCACACCGCCGACCAGCTCACCGGCTCCTACGACCAGCGCTCGCCCCGGTACCTGGCAGCGGTTGGCCTGCTGTTGCTCCGCGGGGCGACCGCCGCCAGCAGAAACGGCGACCGCGACACCACCCAGGACTTCCTCACCGAAGCCAAGGAAGTCGCTCGCTACGTCGCCTTCGACCGGCCGGACGCCTGGGCGAACTTCAGCCCCACCAACGTCGCACTCCACGAGATCAGCGCAGCTGTCTCCTTCGGTGACGCCGGCATCGCCCTGGAAACCGCACGGCCGCTCATGCGGCGGCATATTCCTGTCCCCGAGCGCCGGGCCGCGCTGTGGGTGGAGACCGCCCGCGCCTACAGTCAGCAGGGCAGGCTCGCCGAGGGCTACCAGGCCCTGCGTATCGCCGAGAGCTGCGCGGCACAGGACATCCGCCGCCCGGCCGTACGCGAACTGGTCGCCGACATGGCAGCCCGCGACCGCCGCCGGGCACTGCCCGAACTGCACCGCTTCAGCCGCCAACTGGGAGTGCCCGCGTGAGTGATCAGCCCGACAAGCCGTTCCTGCAGATCGTGGTCTGCGCGTCCGGGGTCGCCGCCGACGTCGGCAAGCTGATCACCGCAGCACACAAACGGCAGTGGGACGTCGGCATCATTGCCACCCCACAAGGACTCGGCTTCCTCGACGCGGAGGCGGTCGAGACCCAGACCGGCCGCCCCATCCGCTCGGCCTGGCGATCACCGGGCGAACCGCGCCCGCCCCGGCCCGCGGACGCGATCGCGGTCGCCCCGGCCAGCTTCAACACCATCAACAAGTGGGCCGCCGGGATCTCCGACAATCTCGCCCTGGGCGTCCTGTGCGAAGCACCCGCCATGGGCATCCCGGTCGCCGTGCTGCCGTACCTGAACTCGGCCCAGGCCGCCCACCCCGCGTACCGCCAGAGTCTGGAACGGCTACGCGAGATGGGCGTCCTGATCGGCTCGTACGAACCGCACCGGCCGAAGGCCGGCGGCGGGGCCGACCGCTACCGCTGGGAGGAAGCCCTGGAGCTCCTCGCGCCCAAGCTGTCCGCCCGCGCCTGATCAGCGCCGCCGTGTCGGTGATCCCCGTGGTGGCCGGCCAATGGCTGCCACGGCGTGGACTCTGGCTGCCTCTGCCTCGGCGAGCACGGTGGCGAGTGCGTCCCAAGCGGGGTCGTTGAGGATGCGCCCGACGTCCCCTCCCCACCACCCAAGGGCGAGGCCCGAAGACCCCGCCCGAAACCGGCGAAACCCCAGCTCACGGCCAAACAAGGCAATAAGGCTGATGCCCCGCCTCATGCAGCCGTACGGAAAAGTCCTGCCACTCGTGCAGCAGCTGGTACACGTTGAACGCGTCGCGCGGGCCGCCGCGGTCCGGGACCGTGGACCAGATGAAGGCCGCCGCGCCGACCGTCTCCTCGCCGACGCCCCGGAGCGGGTCGACGACCGTCATCGGGAGTTTGACCACCGCGTAGTCGGGGTGCAGGACCACCAGCTCCAGCGGGGGGACCTTGTGCAGCGGTATGCCCTGGATGCCGGTGAGGACCATCGCCGCGACCGTCTCCGGCTTGATCTTGGTGAACATGCCGCCCATGCCGAGCTCGTCGCCGCCGAGCTCCTCGGGGCGCATCGAGATCGGCACCCGGGCCGCGGTGGCTCCGTCGGGCGCGCCGAAGTACTTGTAGGTCACCCCCACTCGGCCGCTCCCGTTCCCCGGACCCGTGACGGGGTCGATCCGCTCGTACCGTTCGACCCGTTCCTCCGCGTCGCGCCGGTGCCGTCCCCGCCGACGGGCGCGCTCGGGACCCCGGTCATCGGTCCCTTCGCCCAGTCCGCCACCGCGATGCATATCTTTCACCCGATTGCTTGTAGCCCGACTGCTTTGTAGACGGCGCGGCCCCCGCCGCGCAACCCGATCATCGTGTCAGTGACCTCCCCCACCGGGGTGCGGTGAAACACCTGTCCGCAAGAACGTCGGGGCCTCTGCCACCATGGCCTGTGTGAGCTATCCGTACGAATACGACGCCCCAGTTTCGCAGACGCTTTTCGACCGCGCGTCCCTCGTGACGCCCGGCGGCGTCAACTCTCCCGTCCGTGCCTTCCGCGCCGTGGGCGGTACGCCCCGGTTCATGGTGTCCGGTACGGGTCCCTACCTGACCGACGCCGACGGACGTGAGTACGTCGACCTGGTGTGCTCGTGGGGTCCGATGATCCTCGGGCACTCGCACCCCGAGGTGATCGCCGCCGTCCAGGCAGCCGTCGCCCGCGGCACCTCGTTCGGTACGCCGGGCGAGGGCGAGGTCGCGCTCGCCGAGGAGATCGTCGCCCGGATCGAGCCCGTGGAGCAGGTCCGCCTGGTGTCCTCCGGCACCGAGGCGACCATGTCCGCGATCCGGCTCGCCCGCGGCTTCACCGGCCGCGCCAAGGTGATCAAGTTCGCCGGCTGCTACCACGGCCACGTCGACGCGCTGCTCGCCGCCGCCGGTTCCGGGGTGGCCACGTTCGCGCTGCCGGACACGCCGGGCGTCACCGGCGCCCAGGCCGGCGACACGATCGTGCTGCCGTACAACGATCTGGACGCGGTGCACGCGGCGTTCCACGCGCACCCCGGCGAGATCGCCTGTGTCATCACGGAGGCCTCGCCCGGCAACATGGGCGTCGTCCCGCCCGCCGACGGCTTCAACGCGGGGCTCAAGGCCGCCTGTGCCAAGAACGGCGCGCTGTACATCTCCGACGAGGTCATGACCGGCTTCCGGACCAGCAAGGCGGGCTGGTACGGCGTCGACGGCGTGAAGCCCGACCTCATGACCTTCGGCAAGGTCATGGGCGGCGGCTTCCCGGCCGCGGCCTTCGGCGGCCGCGCCGACGTGATGGGCCACCTCGCGCCCGCCGGTCCCGTCTACCAGGCCGGCACGCTCTCCGGGAACCCGGTCGCCACCGCCGCCGGTCTCGCGCAGCTGCGGCTGCTCGACGACGCCGCGTACGCCAAGGTCGACGCGGTCTCGAAGGAGATCCAGGGCCTGGTCACTGCCGCGCTCGCCAAGGAGGGCGTCGCCCACCGCCTCCAGACCGCCAGCAACATGTTCTCCGTCTTCTTCACCGACGAAGAGGTACGGAACTACGACGACGCCCGGGCGCAGGAAGCCTTCCGCTTCAACGCGTTCTTCCACGCCATGCTCGCGAACGGCGTCTACCTGCCGCCGTCCGCCTTCGAGTCCTGGTTCGTCTCGACCGCCCACGACGAGCGGGCGATCGAGCGCATCGCGGCCGCGCTGCCCGTCGCCGCCCGTGCCGCAGCGGAGGCCACCGCATGACCGTCAACGACAGCTCCGCCGAGATCACCGTCGTCCACCTGATGCGCCACGGCGAGGTGCACAACCCGGACGGCGTGCTCTACGGGCGCCGGGCCGGGTACCACCTCTCCGAGCTCGGGCGGCAGATGGCCGACCGGGTCGCCGAGCACCTGGCGGGCCGCGACATCACGCACGTCGTCGCGTCCCCGCTGGAGCGCGCGCAGGAGACCGCCACCCCGATCGCCAAGGCGCACGGGCTCGACCTCGCCACCGACGCGCGGCTGATCGAGGCGGGCAACGTCTTCGAGGGCAAGACGTTCGGCGTCGGCGACGGCGCCCTGCGCAAGCCCGCGAACTGGAAGCACCTGACCAACCCGTTCCGGCCGTCCTGGGGCGAGCCGTACGTGGAGCAGGTCGTCCGGATGATGGGCGCGCTGGACGCGGCGCGTGACGCGGCCCGTGGGCATGAGGCGGTTCTGGTCAGCCATCAGCTGCCGATCTGGACCGTGCGGTCGTTCGTGGAGCGGCGCCGGCTGTGGCACGACCCGCGCAAGCGGCAGTGCACGCTGGCCTCGCTGACGACGTTCACGTACCAGGGCGACAAGATCGTCTCGGTGGGCTACAGCGAGCCCGCGCGCGATCTGGTCCCTTCGCACCTGCTCGCTGGCGCGAAGCCGGTGAAGGGGAAGGCGAAAGCCTTCGGCGCCTGAGCCGGGGTATTCGTCTGCGGACCGTGCTGGGTTGCTCGCGCAGTTCCCCGCGCCCCTACAGGAGGGCCCGAAGGGCCCATCCAAGGGGCGCGGGGAACTGCGCGACCAGCCCCCACCGGCCCGCGGACGAAGAACCCGGCCGCCCGCCCAGGGCTTTCGGGAAGGGGCGGGGTGGGGAAAATTCCGCGCGGCCAGCGCACACCCGCACAACCACCCCCCGCGTACGGATTCTGACGACCCGTACGATTTACGAAGATTTGTACGACTGTCCGGAACCATCGCGGCCCCCGCCGCATCTCACCTGTTGTCCGCCCGGCCGTGGCCGGTGTGGGCGCCGAGGACGACGAGTGCGATGGGGACGGACGGAATGCGCAATTTCAGTCGAAGGGGAATGCTCGGCCTAGGATTGGGTGCCGCAGCCGCGGCCGGTATCGCCGGGTGCGGCGGCAAGGACGGTTCGGGCAGCGGCTCGGGCAAGGACGGCGCCGCCAAGAAGCCCGATGCCAAGCTGATCGGCGATGGGTCCACCGCCGACACCGGCAAGCAGCCGCACCAGCCCCCCAAGCCCGTCCCCCTCGAACCCGGCCAGACCCCACCGCAGTTCGTGGTCTTCTCCTGGGACGGCGCGGGCGAGGTCGGCAACGGCCTCTTCCCCCGCTTCCTCGACCTCGCCAAGAACCACGGCGCCTCGATGACCTTCTTCCTCTCGGGGCTGTATCTGCTGCCCGAGTCGAAGAAGCGGCTCTACCACCCGCCGAACAACAACGTCGGCGCCTCGGACATCGGCTACCTCAGCGACGACCACCTCAAGGCGACCCTCCAGAACGTGCGCCGGGCCTGGAACGAGGGCCATGAGATAGGCACGCACTTCAACGGCCACTTCTGCTCCGGCCACGGCACCGTCGCCAACTGGACGGCGGCCCAGTGGCAGAGCGAGATCGACCAGGCGATGTCGTTCGTCACCAACTGGAAGACCAACACCGGTCTGACCGACGAGGACCCGCTGCCCTTCGACTACAAGCGCGAGCTGGTCGGCGGCCGCACCCCCTGTCTGCTCGGCCAGGACAACCTGCTGCCGACCGCGCAGAAGCTCGGCTGGCGCTACGACGCCTCCTCGCCCGGCGGCACCCAGGTCTGGCCGGTCAAGCGCCACGGCCTGTGGGACCTGCCGCTCCAGGAGATACCGTTCCCGGGGCACTCCTTCTCGGTCCTCTCGATGGACTACAACATTCTCGCCAACCAGTCGAAGAATTCGACCAAGGCGCCGCCGGCCAACTATCCGGGCTGGCGCAAGCAGGCCACCGAGGCGTATCTCGCCGGATTCAAGCGCGCGTACGAGACGAATCGAGCCCCCTTCTACATAGGCAACCACTTCGAGCAGTGGAACGGCGGCATCTACATGGACGCCGTCGAGGAGGCCCTGAAGGGAATGGCGGGCAAGCAGGACGTACGCCTGGTCTCGTTCCGGCAGTACTGCGACTGGCTCGACGTCCAGGACCCGAAGGTGCTGGAGAAGCTGCGCTCGCTCGGGGTCGGCCAGAAGCCCGCGGGCGGCTGGAACGCGTTCCTCAAGGCAGCCTGACCGGGCACCCGGCGCGGCCTGACCAGGCACCCGGCGCGGCGTGCGGCGCGGTGGGCATGACTTCTTAGGCGGCCTTGACAAGGGTCTTTACGGGCACCCAGGGGGGCGCCCAAGATCCCCCAAACGGTCATGCGAAACTTTTCACATGTCCGTGAGTCCTGCCCATCCCCGCCGTCGCGCCTTCCTCCTGGTCACGGCCGCCGCGGCCGCCGGTGCAATGACCCTGACGTCGTGCGGCTCCGGTGGTACGTCCGGCGGCTCGGGCGACACCAAGTTCGTCACCGGAACCGGTGGCATCTCGACCGTCGCCAAGGGCGACCGGCACGCCGCCCCGGACCTGTCCGGCGAGACCGTCGACGGCAAGCAGCTCGACGTCGCCGACCTCAAGGGCAAGGTCGTCGTCCTGAATGTGTGGGGCTCGTGGTGCGCGCCCTGCCGGGCCGAGGCCCCGTATCTCGCCAAGGTCGCCAAGGACGTCAAGGCGAAGGGCGTCGAGTTCGTGGGAATCAATACCCGCGACACCGACAAGGGCCCGGCGGTCGCGTTCGAGAAGCAATTCGACGCCGAATACCCGAGCTTCTACGACCCGATCGGCAAGCTCATTCTCCGCTTCCCGAAGGGAAGTCTGAATCCGCAGGCCATTCCGTCCACGATCGTGCTGGACCGGAACGGGAAGATCGCGGCCCGGGCGCTGATGGCCCTCGACGACACGAAGCTCCACCAGATGATCGACCCGCTGATCGCGGAGAAGTGATCTCGTGGACGCGTCCCTGACCGCACTGGCCGCCCAGTCGACGCCCGGCATGAACGACACGGTCCTGAGCGGGGCCCTGCTCGTCGCCCTGCCGGTCGCCGTGCTCGGCGGTCTCATCTCGTTCTTCTCGCCGTGCGTCCTGCCGCTGGTGCCGGGCTATCTGAGTTACGTGACCGGGGTCACCGGCACCGACCTCGCGGAGGCCAAGCGCGGCCGGATGGTCGCCGGGGCGAGTCTGTTCGTCCTCGGGTTCACCGCCGTCTTCGTCTCCGGCGGCGCGCTGTTCGGCTTCTTCGGCCAGACGCTCCAGGAGTACAACGACACGATCTCCAAGATCCTGGGCGTGCTCATGATCTTGATGGGCGTCTTCTTCATGGGCCTGATGCCCTGGCTGACGCAGCGCGAATTCCGGTTCCACAAGCGGCCGGTGAGCGGTCTGGCGGGCGCGCCGATACTCGGCGCCCTGTTCGGCGTCGGCTGGACGCCGTGCCTCGGCCCGACGCTCACCTCGGTGAACGTCCTGGCGATGGACCAGGCGAGCGCCGGTCGCGGGGCCATACTGACCGTCGCGTACTGCGTCGGTCTCGGACTGCCGTTCGTGCTGGCGGCGGTCGCCTTCCGCAAGGCCCTCGGCGCCTTCGGCTGGGTGAAGCGGCACTACGTGTGGGTGATGCGGACCGGCGGCGGCATGATGATCGCCACCGGTCTGCTGCTGCTCACCGGTGCCTGGGCGGAGCTCATCCAGCAGGTGCAGGTGTGGTCCAACGGCTTCCAGGTGGGTGTCTGATACATGAGTAGGACCGAAGCGGCCCCGGAGCGGGCGTCGGAGCAGGACCCGGAATCGGGCGGGGCGAAGGACCGGGCGCGGGAGGGCGCCGAGCACGATCTCGGCGAGGCCGGCGCGCAGCTCTCCACGGCCCCGTCCGAGGAGCTGTCCAACGGCCCCGTCGGCATCGGCGTGATCGGCTGGGTCCGCTGGCTGTGGCGTCAGCTCACCTCGATGCGGATCGCGCTGCTGCTCCTGCTGCTGCTCTCGCTCGGCTCGATCCCCGGCTCGCTCATCCCGCAGACCCGGGTGGACGAGCTGAAGGTCGCCGACTTCGAGAAGCGGCACACCACGCTGTCGCCGATCTACGAGAAGCTCGGCATGTTCCACGTCTACAGCTCGGTGTGGTTCTCCGCGATCTACATCCTGCTGTTCGTCTCGCTGATCGGCTGCATCGTCCCGCGCACCTGGCAGTTCATCGGCCAGCTGCGCGGCCGCCCGCCGGGCGCGCCCCGGACGCTGACCCGGCTGCCCGCGTACACGACATGGCGCACCGAGGCCGACCCGGAGCAGGTCCGCGAGGCCGCGGCCGCGATGCTGAAGAAGCGCCGCTTCCGTACGCACGTGGTCGGCGACGCGGTCGCCGCCGAGAAGGGCTACCTCCGCGAGGCCGGGAACCTGATCTTCCATGTCTCGCTGATCCTGATCCTGGTGGCGTTCGCCGTCGGCCAGCTCTTCAAGTCCGAGGGCGGCAAGCTGATCGTCCAGGGCGACGGGTTCTCCAACACCCTCACCCAGTACGACGACTTCAAGTCCGGCTCGCTCTTCAAGAGCGACGACCTGGCGCCCTTCAGCTTCACCCTGGACCGCTTCGACGCCACGTACGAGCGCAACGGGCCCAACCGCGGCACCGCGCGCGAGTTCGTCGCCCACGTCACGTACACCGAGGGCGCCGACGGCAAGCCGAAGAAGAAGGACATCGAGGTCAACAAGCCGCTGATCGTCGACGGCTCGAAGGTCTACCTCCTCGCCCACGGCTACGCGCCGACGGTCACCGTCAAGGACGGGCGCGGCAAGGTCGTCTTCCACGGCTCGGTGCCGCTGCTGCCGATCGACAACAACATCTCCTCCAGCGGCGCCATCAAGGTGTACGACGGCTACACCGACGCCAAGGGCAAGTGGGACCAGCTCGGCTTCGCCGCGTTCTTCGTGCCGACCTACGGCGGCAAGGGCAACGGGACGATGTTCTCCCAGTTCCCCGCGCTGGACTTCCCGGTGCTCAACGTCGGCGCGTACCACGGCAGCCTCGGCGTCAACTCCGGGCTGCCGCAGAACGTGTACCAGCTGGACACCGACAAGATGAAGCCGTTCAAGGACCCCGACGGCAAGGTGCTCAAGAAGACCCTGCTGCCCGGCGAGTCCCTGGAGCTGCCCGACGGTGCCGGGTCGATCACCTTCGACAAGGACATCAAGCAGTGGGCGAGCTTCCAGATCTCGCAGCAGCCGGGCAACGAGCTCGCGCTGACCGGCGCGATCCTCGCCATCGCGGGCCTGGCCGGCTCGCTGTTCATCCAGCGGCGCCGGATCTGGGTCCGGGCCGTCACCGGCAAGGACGGCGTCACCGTCGTCGAGATGGCGGGCCTGGGACGCAGCGAGTCCGCCAGGCTCCCCGAGGAGCTGGCCGATCTCGCGGTCACGCTCATCCCCGAGGCGCCGACCGCGCCCGATCCCGCAGCTGAGCCCGCCGAGGACAAGGCTGCTGTACCTGCCAACTCCGAAGGGGCCGAGAAGTGAACCTCGCCGCCACCACCAACGAGAACCTCGCGCACACCAGCAACTACCTGATCTACTCCGCGATGGCGGTCTACCTGCTGGCGTTCTTCGCGCACATGGCGGAGTGGATCCTGGGCAGCCGCAGCAAGGTCGCCCGCACGGCGGCCGCGCTCACCGCGGGCGCCGACGCCGCCGAGACCGGCTCCGGCACGGTGAAGGTGCAGGTCGCCAAGAAGGGCGGCGGCACCGCGGTCCTGGAGCGCCCCAAGGTCGTCACCCGCTCCGCGGTCGGCAACCGTGACGTGCCGGACGGCCCCGGCGCCGCCGGCGGCGATGCCAAGGGCGACCTCTACGGCCGTATCGCGGTGTCCTTCACCGTCCTCGCGTTCCTCGTCGAGTTCGGCGGCGTCCTCGCCCGCGCGCTCTCCGTGCAGCGGGCGCCGTGGGGCAACATGTACGAGTTCAACATCACCTTCTCCACGATGGCCGTCGGTGTGTACCTCGGGCTGCTGGCGATGAAGAAGGAAGTGCGCTGGCTCGGCCTGCCGCTGGTCACCTCGGTCCTGCTGGACCTCGGCCTCGCCGTCACGGTCCTCTACACCGCGAGCGACCAGCTGGTGCCCGCGCTGCACTCGTACTGGCTGTGGATCCACGTCTCCACCGCGATCTTCTGCGGCGCGGTCTTCTACGTCGGCGGCGTCGCCACCCTGCTCTACCTCTTCCGGGACCGGTACGAGGCGAAGCTGGTGGCGGGCGGCACGCCGGGCAGGTTCGCCACCTCGGTCATGGAGCGGCTGCCCTCGGCCGCCTCGCTCGACAAGTTCGGGTACCGCGTCAACGCGGCGGTCTTCCCGCTGTGGACGTTCACGATCATCGCGGGCTCGATCTGGGCCGGTGACGCGTGGGGCCGCTACTGGGGCTGGGACCCCAAGGAGGTCTGGTCCTTCATCACCTGGGTGGCCTACGCCTGCTATCTGCACGCGCGCGCCACGGCGGGCTGGAAGGGCCGCAAGGCGGCGACGCTGGCGCTGATCGCCTTCGGTTGCTGGCTCTTCAACTACTACGGCGTCAACATCTTCGTGAACGGCAAGCACTCGTACGCGGGAGTCTGACCGCACCGAACCGCACCGGGCCGGGCCCGACCGCCAGCACAGGCGTTCGGGCCCGGCCCGGGTGACACTGGTGGCATGACGCACATGACGGACGTGATCCCTCATGGCACCAGCGAGCCCCACGAAGGCGCCTGGCTCCTGCGCTACGAGCTCCATCTTCCGCACCCGCGGACCCGGGTCTGGGCCGCCGTCGCCACCCCCGAGGGCCTGCCCGGCTGGCTGTGTGCCGCCGACGTACTGGAGCCGCGCCTCGGCGGCGCGGTGACGCTGCGCTGGCTGAACGCGGACCCCGGCGACGCCTCGGCCGTCCACTCCGGGCAGGTCACGGCCTGGTTCCCGGAGCGCGTCGCCGAGTACACGGTGGACCTGCACGGCCGCATCCGCTTCCACCTGGAGCCCGCGGGCCCCACGGCCACGGTCCTCCGCTTCACCAACGAGTTCCCGGGCGAGGACTCCCTGCGCCTGGACTGCCTCGCGGGCTGGCACCAGCACTTCGAGTTCCTGGCGGACGCGCTCGCGGGCCGCCCCAAGGACTGGTCGACCTGGTCCCCGGAACGCTGGCGCGAGCTGCGCGAGACGTACGAGCGGACCGCGGTGGCCCACTGACGCGCCGCTAGCGGCCCTTCGGATCGTCCTCGTCGCGCCTGTTCAGCGACGCCAGGAACTCCGGGTTGTCGTCCGGCGCCGTCCAGCCGCCGCGCCGCGGGGCCGTGCGCCGCGGCCGGCCCGCGATCAGCCAGGCGACGGGGCCGAGCAGGACCTCGCCGAAGAGCAGGATCACGATGACCCACACGACCTTGGGCAGGCCGCGCACCTCGTTCTCCGGGGTGTTGAGGCAGTCGATGAACGCGTAGATCCACAGCGCCAGGACCAGCAGGAACGGCAGATACCTGAGCATGTTCGGGTGGTCCCCCCAGGGAACGGCGGCGGGGCTTGGGGTGGCCCCGGTGACCGGCCCAGGGTAACCGGTGCCCGATACTTGACCCCATGGCTTACGACGATCTCCGCTCGCTGCTCCGCGCGCTGGAGCGCGAGGGCGACCTCATCCGCATCAAGGCCGAAGTCGACCCGTACCTGGAGGTCGGGGAGATCGTCGACCGGGTCAACAAGGCGGGCGGCCCGGCGCTTCTCTTCGAGAACGTCAAGGGCGCCTCGATGCCGCTCGCGATGAACGTGTACGGGACCGACCGGCGCCTGCTGAAGGCGCTCGGCCTCAAGGCGTACGAAGAGATCAGCGAGAAGATCGGCGGGCTGCTCAAGCCCGAGCTCCCGCAGGGCTTCGTGGGGGTGCGCGAGGCGTTCGGCAAGCTCGGCTCGATGGTCCACGTACCGCCGAAGAAGGTGAAGGAGGCCCCTGTCCAGGAGGTCGTCCTCACCGGCGACGACGTCGACCTCGACCAGCTGCCCGCGCTGTTCACCTGGCCTGAGGACGGCGGCTCGTTCTTCAACCTGGGCCTCACCCACACCAAGCACCCCGAGACCGGCGTGCGCAACCTCGGGCTCTACCGCCTCCAGCGCCACGACAAGCGCACCATCGGCATGCACTGGCAGATCCACAAGGACAGCCGCAACCACTACGCGGTGGCGGCCAAGAAGGGCGAGCGGCTGCCGGTCGCCATCGCCTTCGGCTGCCCGCCCGCCGTGACGTACGCCTCGACCGCGCCGCTGCCCGGGGACATCGACGAGTACCTGTTCGCCGGGTTCATCCAGGGCAAGCGGATCGAGATGGTCGACTGCAAGACCGTGCCGCTCCAGGTCCCGGCCAACGCCGAGGTCGTCATCGAGGGCTGGCTGGAGCCGGGGCAGATGCTGCCCGAGGGCCCGTTCGGCGACCACACCGGGTTCTACACCCCGCAGGAGCCGTTCCCGGCGCTGACCATCGACTGCGTGACGATGCGCAAGCGCCCGCTGATCCAGTCGATCGTGGTGGGCCGCCCGCCGACCGAGGACGGCCCGCTGGGCCGCGCCACCGAGCGGTTCTTCCTGCCGCTGCTCAAGATCATCGTCCCGGACATCGTGGACTACCACCTGCCGGAGTCGGGCGGCTTCCACAACTGCGCGATCGTCTCGATCGACAAGAAGTACCCCAAGCACGCGCAGAAGGTGATGCACGCGATCTGGGGCGCGCACATGATGTCGCTGACGAAGCTGATCGTGATCGTGGACGCCGACTGCGACGTCCACAACCTGCACGAGGTGTCCTGGCGCGCCTTCGGCAACACCGACTACGCCCGTGACCTCACCGTGGTGGAAGGCCCGGTCGACCACCTCGACCACGCCTCGTACCAGCAGTTCTGGGGCGGCAAGGCGGGCATCGACGCGACGGCGAAGTGGCCCGAGGAGGGCTACACCCGGGACGGCGGCTGGCCGCACATGGTCGAGTCGGACCCGGACACGGCGGCGAAGGTCGACCGCCGCTGGAAGGAGTACGGGCTCAAGTGATGAGTGCTTCCGCAGCAGCGGTCCCGCAGCCGGGCCGCACCAGGGCCTTCCTGCGCCTGGTCATGATCGAGCACTCGGTCTTCGCGCTGCCCTTCGCCTACATCGCCGCGCTGACCGCGATGTTCCAGCTGGACGAGAAGATCCACTGGGCCAAGCTGCTCCTGGTCACCGTCGCCATGGTGGGCCTGCGCACCTTCGCGATGGCCTGCAACCGGATCATCGACCGCGAGATCGACGCCCGTAACCCCCGTACCGCCAACCGCGAGTTGGTCACCGGCGCGGTGTCGGTGCGCTCCGCCTGGACCGGTGCGCTGATCGCCGTGGTGGTCTTCCTCGGGGCGGCCGCGCTGCTCAACCCGCTCTGTCTGGCGCTGGCGCCGGTCGCGGTGATCCCGATGGTCGTCTATCCGTACGGGAAGCGGTTCACCGACTTCCCGCACGCGATCCTGGGGTTCGCCCAGGCGATGGGGCCGGTCGGCGCCTGGCTCGCCGTCACCGGCGAGTGGTCCGGGGACGCGGTGATCCTCGGGCTCGCCGTCGGCGTCTGGATCGGCGGGTTCGACCTGATCTTCGGCAGCCAGGACGTCCAGGCCGACCGCGCCGACGGCGTGAAGTCGGTACCGGCCCGCTTCGGCGTCCCGGCCGCGCTGTACGGCGCGCGCGTCTGCCATGTCATCACCACGGCCCTGCTGGTCTGGTACGCGCTGGCGACCGACGCCGGGGCGTTCTTCTGGATCGGCCTGGTGATCGTGGCGGCGGCGTTCCTCTACGAGCACACGATCGTCAAGCCGCACGACCTGTCCCGCCTCAACCGGGCGTTCTTCACCACCAACGGTTTCATCGGGATCTCGCTGTTCGTCTGCGCGCTCCTCGACCTGCTGGTCCGCGGGCTCTCGGTGTGACCGCTCCCGCCCCCGTGCCGCCGGATAGGCTCGGACACGTGGAGCAGGTGAACATACACGGTCAGCGAGAAGAGCGGGGTGCCCGTACGCCCTGGGTCGTCGGGGTGTCCGGCGCGTCCGGGACGCCGTACGCGGCGGCCGTGCTGCGCGGGCTGATCGACGCGGGCGAGAGCGTGGACCTCGTGGTGTCGCGGGCCGCGCGGCTGACCCTGCTCGACGAGACGGGGATCGCCTTCCGTGACGCGCACTGGCGCGACGATCTCGCGAAGTGGCTGACGCGGGGGGCGGACGGGAAGCCGGGGACCTTCGACGTGGGCGGTGCCCGCCTGGACGGCGTGCGGTACTGGAGCGCCGGGGATCTCGGCGCCGGGCCGTCGTCCGGTTCGTATGCCGTGCGGGGGATGCTGATCGTGCCCGCCAGTACGGCGTCGGTGGCCGGGGTGGCGCTGGGGCTCTCGAAGGACCTGTTGCAGCGGGCCGCGAGCGTGACGCTCAAGGAGCGGCGCAAGCTGGTGGTCGCGGTGCGCGAGACGCCTCTGAACGGGCAGACCCTCAAGCACCTGGTGACGCTGGACGAGGCGGGCGCAGTGGTGCTGCCCGCCTCTCCGGCGTTCTACGCGGGGGCGACGCACATCCAGGATCTGGTGGACTTCGTCGCGGGGCGGGTGCTGGACGCGGCAGGCGTGCCGCACAGCTTGTACCGCCGTTGGGAGGGAGAGCTCGGGGGATCTCGGCCGCCCGGTTAGCGCTTCTTGGCGGCGCGCTTGGTGGCGCGGCGCTGAGTCGCGGTGGGCTGGTGGGCACGCGAGCGGTTGGCCAGGTCCTGAAGCTCGCGCATACGGGCGTAGGCCATCTCGATCGTGTACACGGTGTCGACACTCCTGAAAGATCGTCTTTGATCTGCTGGAAAATGATGCAAGCAGCTGAATGATTCGCAGGGCCTCGACCCTGTGTACCTTAGATTCTACACCTAAACTCGCGGGATTGCTGAACAATGGAAGGCTTCAGGCATATGGACGCCGTGGACAGGCAGCTCATCCAGGCCCTGCGGGAGAACGGCAGGGCCTCCTACGCCGAGCTCGGCCGGCTCGTCGGCCTCTCCGGGCCCAGCGTCACCGACCGCATCAACCGTCTTGAGGCGGCCGGGGTGATCACCGGCTACCGCGCCACCGTCAACGCCGCATCCCTCGGCCTCGGCGTGACCGCCCTCATCGGCATCTCGCTCTCCGACGCCGCCGACCACGAGGACGTGGCCCGCCGGCTGCGCGACCTGGAGGAGATCGAGGACTGCTGGTTCATCGCGGGCGACGACTCGTACATGCTCAAGATCCGCGCCTCGGACGTCGACGGACTGGAGAAGACCATCCGCCGCCTCGGCTCCACCAAGGGCGTCTCGCGGACCCGTACGACGATCGTCCTCTCCACCAAGTGGGAGAACCGGGTCGGCGAATTGCCCGAGTAAGCGGGGGCGTAACGTGGGTGAGGCTGTGTACGGAGATATTTGGGAGGCCGCCGCATGACCGCGTCCATCGCCGATGTGGGCTTCAAGCGCGAGCTGGAGGCGAAGGTCCGGGCCGGTGAGCGGCTGTCCCGCGAGGACGGCGTCGCGCTCTACGAGTCGGACGACCTGGCCTGGCTCGGCGGCCTCGCGCACGAGGTGCGCACCCGCAAGAACGGTGACGTCGTCCACTTCAACGTCAACCGGCACCTCAACATGACGAACGTGTGCACCGCGTCGTGCGCGTACTGCTCGTTCCAGCGCAAGCCGGGCGAGAAGGACGCGTACACCATGCGCATCGAGGAGGCCGTCCGCCTCGCCAAGGCGATGGAGAACGAGAACCTCACCGAGCTGCACATCGTCAACGGGCTCCACCCGACGCTGCCCTGGCGCTACTACCCGCGCTCGCTCAAGGCCCTCAAGGAGGCGCTGCCGAACGTCGGCCTGAAGGCGTTCACGGCGACCGAGATCCACCACTTCGAGACGATCTCGGGTCTGAGCGCGAGCGAGATCCTGGACGAGCTCATCGACGCCGGGCTGGAATCGCTCACCGGCGGCGGCGCCGAGATCTTCGACTGGGAGGTCCGCCAGCACATCGTCGACCACAACACCCACTGGGAGGACTGGTCGCGGATCCACCGCCTCGCCCACGAGAAGGGTCTCAAGACCCCCTCGACGATGCTGTACGGCCACATCGAGGAGCCCCGGCACCGCGTCGACCACGTGCTGCGCCTGCGCGAGCTCCAGGACGAGACCGGCGGGTTCCAGGTCTTCATCCCGCTGCGCTACCAGCACGACTTCGTGGACATGCAGGATGGCAAGGTCCGCAACAAGCTCCAGGCGCGCACCACGATGGCGACGGGCGCGGAGGCACTCAAGACCTTCGCGGTCTCCCGTCTCCTCTTCGACAACGTGCCGCACGTCAAGTGCTTCTGGGTGATGCACGGTCTGCAGACCACCCAGCTCGCGCTCCAGCACGGCGCCGACGACATGGACGGCTCGGTCGTCGAATACAAGATCACGCACGACGCGGACAACTACGGCACGCCCAACAAGCTGACCCGTGACGACCTGCTCGACCTGATCCGCGAGGCCGGGTTCCGCCCGGTCGAGCGCAACACCCGGTACGAGATCATCCGCGAGTACGACGGCCCGGACCCGGCGCTGCGCGAGTCGCCGCAGGCGATGCGGATCTGAGGCCCCCCAGACCATGGCGCTGACATTCGAGCTCGACCCCTCCGTCACCCCCGAGCTGCGCGACGGGGTGCTGGAGCTGTGGGCCGACGTGTCCAACGCCGGGGGAGCGGTCGGCTTCGTGCCGCCGGTCTCGGCCGAGGACGTACGCCCTGAGCTGCTCAAGCACCTGACGGGGATGGCCGAGGGCCGGGTCCGGCTCCTGGTCGGCCACGACGAGGACGGGGCAGTCGCCGCGACCACGTTCCTGGTCTCGAATACGCACTACCTGATGCGGCACTGGATCTGGGCGTACACGGTCATGGTCCACCCCCGCCACCAGGGCAAGGGGTACGGGCAGCAGCTGATGGCGGCCGTGGCCGACGCCGCCCGCTCCTTCGACGGCGTCGAGGCGATACGCCTGACCTGCCGGGGCGGGCTCGGTCTGGAGCGGTTCTACGCGTCCTGCGGCTACAAGGAGGTCGGGCGGGTGCCCGGCGCGATCCGTGTCGCACCCGGGGACGACCGCGACGACATCGTCATGCTGCTCCCGCTGAATTGATCCAATAGGGGACATGCTTCACTGGACGGACAGCTGAAGCCCGCACCCAGAGAGAAGGTCAGCCGTGAACATCGCCAAGCCGAGCGCAACCGTCCGGTACACCGCGATGCGCATCGCCGTCTTCGTCGGCTGCATGGTCTTCGTGGCGGCCCTCGTCCACTTCGGGATCATGCCCGCCGGTCTGGGCGACGCCAACGCCATCTGGGTCGTGCTGCTCGCCCTGGTCCTCTCCGCCCCGCTGAGCTTCGTGCTGCTGCGCAAGCAGCGCGACGAGATGTCGGCGCAGATCGTCACCAAGGTGGAGTCGGCGAAGGCCAAGCTGGAGGCGAACCGCACGCAGGAAGACGGCGTGACGCAGTAGCGAGCGCTGTTTTCCGGGGCCCGGTCGCCCTCGTAACCCTCCTGGCCCTCCTGGCCCGTGTAACAGGCCCGACTTCCCCCGCACTTACCCTTGCCCGGGAGCAGGACGGCTGCGCCGGGGAGGATGCGGACAGATGGGTGCGGGGAGCACGGGGAGCACCGGGAAGGCCAAGCGGATGCCGCGGGCCGTGCGCGAGCAGCAGATGCTGGACGCGGCGGTACGGATCTTCGGGCAGCGCGGGTACCGGGCTGCCTCGATGGACGAGATCGCCGAGGTAGCAGGCGTCTCCAAGCCGCTCGTCTATCTCTACCTCAACTCCAAGGAAGAGCTCTTCACCGCCGTGATCCGGCGGGAGTCCCGCGCGCTGGTGACAGCGGTACGGGCCGGGGCCGAGCCGGACGCCCCCGCCGACGCGCGCCTCTGGGCGGGCCTGCGGGCCTTCTTCCTCCACACCGCCGAGAACCCGGACGGCTGGGCGGTACTGCACCGCCAGGCCCGTACGCACGGCGAGCCGTTCGCCGCCGAGGTCACGGTGATGCGCGAGGAGATCGTGACGTTCGTGACGACCCTGATTGCCGCGACGGCCCGCGAGGCGCGCGAGGAGCCGGAGTTGGCGTCCCGTGACGTGTCCGGGCTCGCCCAGGCGCTGGTCGGCGCGGCGGAGTCCCTGGCGGACTGGGCGAACGCGACGCCCGAAGTCTCGGCGAAGGAAGCGGCGGCGACGCTGATGAACTTCGCATGGGTGGGGCTCGGGCGGTTGCGGGAGGGGGAGCGGTGGGGTTCGGGTGCGGTGAGCGGCTGAGCGCTGAGAAGGCGCCGGGCTTCTTCGGCTGAAGGTGGTGGGAGGGTCGGGCGTTCCGCTTCCGTTGCCTTGACGGGGGTGAGCGGCGACGGGGCCCGGTATTCCGGGCCGGGGAAGGTACTAATAGGCCAGCGAGGGCCGAATTCAGGGCGAAGGCGAACGGGAATTTCCATCACACCCCGGCCATGATGAATTCCGGCGCACGACTGGAAGTCCCCGTTACGGGAGGCGTCGGCCCGGATTAGGTTGAGGGCGCTCGCTCGATCAACATCCGTCCCTGGTAGCCAAGGAGGATTCATGGCCGAGAGCTTCATTCTGACCCCGGGTCTGTACGTGATCAAGAACGTCGCGTTCGACGACCGCGTCATCGACGTCCGCGACGCCCGCACCGAGCCCAACACGCCCATCATCGGTTACCCGTACCACAAGGGTGACAACCAGCAGTGGGAGATCGAGTTCTTCCCGGGCAACGTGTACCACCTGAAGAGCAAGCTCCACGGCGGAGAATTCGGCGAAATCTTCTTCGCCCAGAGCCTGATCAAGATCTTCCCGCCCCTCGTCGCCACGCAGCCGTACCCGCAGCAGTGGTCGATCGAGCCGGTCGGCGGCGGCCAGTACCGCATCCACTTCCCGTACATGGACGGCGTGGTGACCCTGCGCCAGGAGACGGAGAAGACCCAGCTGACCATTGAGCCGTGGGAAGGCCGCGAGAACCAGAAGTGGCGGTTCGAGAACGTGTGAGCGTGTGACGGATGAGATTGCGGCTACGCCGATTATCGATCGGCGTAGCCGCTTTATTTGTTTTAGTGCGTGGCGTAGGTGATGAATGTGGCCCAGGCGGTGGGGGCGACGCTGATTTCGGGGCCGGGGGTGTTCTTTGAGTCGCGGATGTGGATGGCGGACGGGTGGGCGGCAACCTCAACGCAGTCACCGCCCTCGCCGGTGCTGTAGCTCGACTTGCGCCAGTCGTAGGCGACTTCTATGCAGGCGCCGCCTTCGCCGCTGCTGTAACTGCTCTTGAACCAGTGGAGCTGCTCGGTGTTCATCGCTCTCCCAGCATCTTCTCGATCAGGGACAGAGACTCCCGTGGGGTGAGAGCCTGCGCCCGGATGATCCCATAGCGGTCAGCGAACACGCCGACTTCGTCGTGGTCGGTGATCAGTCGGGGGTGCCCGTAGATCTCCACGTACGCCACCTGTGGGCGCCCCTTGGGCGTCAGCAGGATGAACGACCCATCCTGGCTGGGGTGGTTGTCGCACTCTGTCGGCATCACTTGAAGCTCAACGGTTCGCAGGCTCCCGATACGGAGAAGCTGCCGCAGTTGGCCCTTCATGACATCCTGGCCGCCCGTCGGCCGATTCAGCGCGGACTGTTCCACGACGAAACTGGAGGTCGGGGCGGGCCAGCGCTCGAAGAGTTGCTGTCGGGCCAGCCGGTCCGTGACCCGCTTCTCGATGGTCGTTTCGTCCAGCAGTGGCCGTCGGTGGGTGAAGATGGCCCGCGCGTACGCCTCGGTCTGCAGCAGTCCAGGCACCGCCTGCGTGCTGTAGTCGTGAAGTGAGACGGCCTGGGCCTCCGCGTTCGCGTAGTCGCGGAACCAGCCGGGATGCCGCACCCGGGCCTTCGCCTGGGCCTTCTCGATCGCTCGCTTAGCCGCGATCAACACCCCACCCGCGTTGAGGATTTCGTCGGCGCGGTCGAGGAAGTCCGGCTGGGGGATGCGTACGCCTCGCTCCAGGGCGGAGATCTGGCCCTCGGTGTACCCGACCAGCTTGCCGAACTCCCGCTGGGTCAGCCCGGCCCGGATGCGCAGCACCTTCAGCTGCTCGCCGATGGCGATGAACAGCTCCGACGTGCCGTCTTCCTCGATCGCCGACTCCGGTCGTTCTTCCCGGTCCATGGGGTGCCTCCGTGGTCACGGCCGATGACTCGTACAGAGCGGAGGCCGTACCCGTACAGGAAAACGGTGGCGCGCCGACGCCCCTGTTCAGCGTACGCACACCTGGTCACGCTCGGTGACATGAATTCACAAATCACCACCCCCGCAACGGAGTTCGTACGGCGTTTCAGCAGTACGCGCCGGGGTGCGAGCAGTGCCCGGAAGGTGGCGCTGGGGCAGTTGGACGCGTGGGGCGTCCCGCATGGGAGCGAGCGCTCCGACGCGGCCGCACTGGTCGTCGCGGAGCTGGCGGCGAACGCGGTGCTGCACGGCCACGTACCGGGCCGCGAGTTCGAACTCCGGCTCGTACTCGGCACGGTACTCCGCATCGAGGTCACGGACACCAGGGCCGAACGCCTCCCGAGCCGTCCGAATCCGGAGGCGGTGGGCGGCTGCGCGGAGTCGGGCCGGGGGCTGCTGCTGGTGGCGGCGCTGGCGATGGCGTGGGGGGTGGAGGAGCGGGTGCCGGGGAAGACGGTTTGGGCGGAGGTGGGGGTGTAGGGGGTGGGGCGAAGTGGCGGCGTGGGGTGGGCTGTTGAGGCCTGGTGATCTTGCGGAGATGCAGGCAGATTGCGGTTACGCGGGCCAGCGGCCCCCTTCGCCCATTAGCCTGATGACCCACGTCCGGGGCTGGTTCCAGGGGGATTCGGGCGGGATGGGGCTTATGCCGCAATCCATGAAAGTAAGCAAAAACGGGGCTGGGTCGACCTAAAACACCAGGTCACGCCCGTGGTCCCCGCGCGTGCGGGGGTGGTCCCCGAATTGCGCAACGGGTTCTGGCTCGGGCTCGGTGGTCCCCGCGCGTGCGGGGGTGGTCCCGGCGCGTCCGCCTGTGCGGTGCCCGTGGCGCCGTGGTCCCCGCGCGTGCGGGGGTGGTCCCCCGGCCCTCTCAAGCTGCCAGCCCACTACGCGGTGGTCCCCGCGCGTGCGGGGGTGGTCCCCGGTTGTCGCCGCTCTGCCGGGTCAGGGAGCGGTGGTCCCCGCGCGTGCGGGGGTGGTCCCTGGCCCGTGTCGACCTGGAGTTCCACGACTACGTGGTCCCCGCGCGTGCGGGGGTGGTCCCTCCTCGACGGGCGGGATCGCCGGCCGCTGGAAGTGGTCCCCGCGCGTGCGGGGGTGGTCCCGACTGGTTCTACACGTCGCTGTCATCGTCCATGTGGTCCCCGCGCGTGCGGGGGTGGTCCCGGACGGTGGGCGCCCGCACCGTCATGCGGGGCGTGGTCCCCGCGCGTGCGGGGGTGGTCCCGCCTGCACCGACAGCGACGTCGACGCAGTCACGTGGTCCCCGCGCGTGCGGGGGTGGTCCCCGGTGCTTGGCGTGCTCGTGGTCCTGTTGGCAGTGGTCCCCGCGCGTGCGGGGGTGGTCCCCAGGGCCAGGACGCGGCCGGCGGTCTCGACACGTGGTCCCCGCGCGTGCGGGGGTGGTCCCATCGACACCACCAGCGGCTGCGGGGACTTCCTGTGGTCCCCGCGCGTGCGGGGGTGGTCCCGGCCCGGGGTATGGACGACGCCACCCAGGGGCGTGGTCCCCGCGCGTGCGGGGGTGGTCCCGAGTTCTCCAGCGTCCACAGCATGCTGGAGACGTGGTCCCCGCGCGTGCGGGGGTGGTCCCTACCTCACCAACGCCCAGCCCAGCCTGGACATGTGGTCCCCGCGCACGCGGGGGTGGTCCCGGCTGTTCGGTGAGCACCCAGGTGGACGCCGAGTGGTCCCCGCGCACGCGGGGGTGACCCTCTGATCGGGATGCGCCACAGGCGAGCGAGGCAATGGTCCCCGCGCACGCGGGGTTGGTCCCGGTGACATCACGCCGCCATCCGGGGGCCGGAGTGGTCCCCGCGCACGCGGGGGTGGCCTCCTGATCGGGAAGCGCAACGGGCAGGCCCGGCAGTGGTCCCCGCGCCCGCAGGGCTGATCCCGCCCACACCACCCGCCACCACCCCAACGGCCGAATCGACCGCCCGGCGCCGGCGCGTATCAGCCGCTGCGCGCCAGCAGTTCGCCGTACTCCCGGAACATCTCCGTCACCGCCGCGTCCGCCGCCTTCGAGCGGGCGGCGAAGTTGAGGAAGCCGTGGATCAGGCCGGGGTAGCGGTGTTTGTGGACCGTTACGCCCGCCGCCGCCAGCGCGTCCGCGTACGCCAGGCCCTCGTCCCGTAGCGGGTCGTACTCGCCGCAGCCGATCACCGCCGGCGCCAGGTCCGCGTGGCTGGTGGCCAGGAGCGGGGACGCCGGGGGGAAGTCGGCGGCGGCTCGCATCTCGCCCAGGTAGAGGGCGATGTCGTTCTCCACCTCGGCCGTCGTCAGGAGGTAGCCCGTGGCGTTCTCCGTCAGGGACGCGTGGCTGCGGCCGGGGCTCAGGTCCGTGGACGGGTACGCCAGGAGCTGCGCCGCCAGCGGGCGGCCCTCGTCCCGGAAGGCCAGCGCCACTCCGGCGGCCAGACCACCGCCCGCGCTGTCGCCCGCCACGCCCAGTACTCCGCCGCCGTACTCGCCGATCGCCTCGGCCACATGGCTCGTCACCGCCACGCAGTCGTCGAAGCCGGACGGGAACGGGAACTCGGGGGCCAGGCGGTAGCCGACGCTCACCACGACCGCGCCGAGGTCCCGGCACAGTCTGCGGCAGACGCCGTCGTGGGTGTCCAGGTCGCCGACGACGAAGCCGCCGCCGTGGAAGAAGACCACGGTGGGGGCCGCCGGGGCGGGGGTCTCCGGGCGGTACGTACGTACGGGTACGCCCGCGATGCGGTCGTCCCCGACCTCGCCCACCGCGATCGGTGGATCCGGGGCCACGGCCAGCGACAGTGTCCGGTTGCCCGCGCGCATGTCTGCGACCGTGGGCGGCTCGGCGGGCGCGGGGCCGTCTACGCCGTACTGCTTCAGCAGGGCCGCAATCTCGGGGTCCATCGGCATGGTGCCAGGATGGACCCCTTCGCCGTCCTTGCGCATCGGGGCCGCGCCGCCGGTTCGCTGGATGCGGTCGTTTGGGTGCGGGCTGTCTGTGGCTGGTTGCGCAGTTCCCCGCGCCCCTTAACCCTCTTGAGGGTGCGGACCGTGCTGGGTTGCTCGCGCCCACGCGGCGGAGCCGCAAATCGACACAGCCCCGCGCCCCTTAAGGCACCCGGTGCCGAGCGGTCACCCACAGGCCCGCGCCCCCTTGGCGCACCCCGTACCTAACAGTTGCCCCCCGTCCCCCGCCCCGCGAACTGGTCCGCCAGCCAGTCCGCCGCCGGCAGCGCCCCCACCGTCACCCCGCCGATGTGGCCGAGCAGCGGGAGCGCGTGCCAGGAGACGTTCGCGCCCCTTGCGCACCAATCCGCCCGCAGGGCCTGGCCCACGTCGTACGGGATCAGCTCGTCCAGGGTCCCGTGGTACAGGTACACCGGGGCGTCGGGGGCGTGGGTGCCCAGGTGGGACTCGTTCAGGCGGGCCTGCCAGTCCGGCTGTTCCAGGGGGTTCTTGACCGTCAGGTCGGTGATCTTCTTGAAGGAGCCCACGATCGAGTCGATCGCTACGCAGTTCGTGCGGAAGTAGTTGACCAGTGCCTTGCCCGCCGGGTTCAGGTACGCGTCCAGGTTCAGCTCCGGGAACGCCGCGTTCTGGCCCGCCGCCGCCATGAAGATCAGGCCCGAGCCGAGGCCGCCGTCGTCGGCCTTCGCGACCTTCAGCAGGTCGGCCGGGACGCCGCCGGTCGCCGTGCCCTTGACCTTGAGCTCGGGTGCGTACGAGTCGTGCAGTTCGGCCGCCCAGCTGCTGGCCTGGCCGCCCTGGGAGTAACCCATGATCCCCACCGGGGAGTTGGCGTCCACGCCGGGGACGCCGAGGTGCTGGGCCGCGCGGGCCGCGTCGAGCATGGCCGTGCCCTCGGCCCGGCCGACCGTGTACGTGTGGTCCCCGGGCGTGCCCAGGCCCTCGTAGTCGGTCACCGCGACCGCCCAGCCGCGTTGCACGATCTGGTTGATGAGGGTGGCCTCCACGGTCGTCCCGTACGGGAATCCCGCGCTCGGCGCGCACGAGTCGCCCATGCCGACGGTGCCGACCGCGTACGTCACCAGCGGGCGCGGGCCGGTGCGGCCGTCGTTCGGGACGATCACCGTGCCGGACACGACGTTCGGGCCGCCCTTGGCGGTCGTCGAGCGGTAAGTGATGTGCCAGGCACGGGTGTTGGTCCACTGGCCGGGGAGCGGGTGGAACTCGGCGGGGGCGGACGTGACCACGTCCCCGGGGTGCGTGGCGGTGTCCGTCTCGGCCGCGTACGCCGTGGGGGTGGCTGCCGAGAGGAGGAGCCCGGCGGTCAGCGCACCGGCGACTCTGGTTCGGATGGGCATTGCGGCTCTCCCAACGTGCTGGGGGGTGGGGGCAGTTGGGGAGACAGTAGTGACCGGTCAGTAGGTGCGGAGCTGACCGTACCGCTCACCTTCACTGGCCCAGCCGCACCTGAAGCCGTACCGCCCACCCTTCACCGGCCCAGCCGCACCCGAAGCCGTACTGCTCCGCTCACCTTCACCGGCCCAGCCGATACGCCCCCGGCGTCGTTCCCGTCCAGCGGCGGAACGCCCGGTGGAACGACGTGTCCTCGGAGAAGCCGAGCCGCGCCGCCAGGTCCGCGATCGGCTCGCGCCCCTCCGCCAGGCCCGCGATCGCCGCGTCCCGCCGCACCGCGTCCTTGAGCTGCTGGAACGACGTCCCCTCCTGCTGGAGTCGGCGGCGCAGGGTGGCCGGGGAGAGGGCGAGCCGGGCCGCCGTGGCGTCCAGGGACGGCAGCCTCGGGGAGTCCTGGAGGACCCGGGCGAGGTCGCGGTGGACCTGCTCGGCCACCGTCGTCCCGTACGCCCGGCGGCTCAGCAGCTCGAAGGGTGCGCGCCGCAGCATCTGCTCAAGCGCCGCCTCGTCCCGTACGAGCGGCGCGGTCAGCCAGCGCGCGTCGAACACCGCCTCCGTACGCGCGTCCCCGAACCGGACCGGGCAGCCGAACAGCGACGGGTACTCGTCCTGGTGCGGGGGCGGCGGATAGCCGAACGACGCCCGCAGCAGCGGGATGCGGCGGCCCACCAGCCAGCTGCACAGCCGGTGAGTGATGATCAGCAGGCACTCGGTGAGGAAGTGGTCCGGGTCCCGTCCGCCGAGGTCGCCCCGGACGGTGAAGACCGCCTCCCCGGCGTCGTCGCCGGTGAGCGTCAGCCTCGGTCCGCCCGGGAACAGGCCGTAGAACATGATCCCGCGCCGCATCGCCGCCCCCAGATCGCGGCAGGCCAGCGACGCGTAACACATCATGGCGAAGGTGCCGGGGCGGCTCGGGGCCGTGCCGAGGCCCAGGAACTCGTCGCCCGTCGCCCGGTACAACGCCCGGAACAGGAGCGCGAACTGGGCGGGCGTCACCCGCGCCCGGTCGTCGCCGAGGAGCGACAGAGGGATGCCTGCGGCCTGGAGCAGCGGCACGGTGTCGACGCCGCGCCGCTCGGCGCCGCGCAGCACGGCGCGTACATGGTGCACGGTGATCGTCCCCTTGCCCATGGTCGACGACCGTAGCGGGATTGAGCGTTGCGGTCAGCCGGGGTGACGTTTCCTGTCATCCCACGCGACCGAAGCCCGTCGTTACCGTCGGGTATATGACGGACACGACGGAACCGAGCGCACGACGTCCCCGGACGCTGGCCCTGTTCGCGGAGTGGGTGGGGGAACGGTACGCGTCCCACCCGGCCCTGCGGTTCCGCGCGGCGGACGGCACCTGGACCTCCCTCTCGTACACGGACCTCCGCGACACGGTCCGCCGCACGGCCCGCGCCCTGCTGGGGCTGGGCGTCCGCCCCGGCGACCGGGTCGCCATCCTCGCCGAGACCCGCCCCGAGTGGACGTACGCCCACCTCGCCTGCCTCGCGGCGGGCGCGGTGGTCGTCCCGATCTATCCGACGGCGGGTGAGGAGGAGGTGGAGTGGGTCCTGAAGGACTCGGGGGCGAGGGTGGTGCTGTGCGAGGACGAGCGGCAGGCGGCGTGCGTCGAAGCGCTGAGACCCCGTCTCCCGCGTCTGGGGGAGTTGCGTTTGCTGTGCGCTACCGGAGGCCCTACAGGGGCGCGGGGAACTGCGCGACAAGCCCCCACCGACCCGCAGCCGAAAGCGAAGCCCTCGCCCGCCTGGGCGGTACTGGGGGAAGGGGCCAACGCACCCCTTGACCACCTCCTGGCCACCCAGAAAGCCGTCCGCCCGGAGGACCCCGCGACCCTGGTCTACACATCAGGCACCACCGGCCCCCCGAAGGGCTGCCGCCTCACCCACGCCAACCTGGGCGCGGTCCAGGACGCCACGCTCCCGCTCACCGAGGGCGGCCCGGGCGACCGAACGTATCTCTACCTCCCCCTCGCCCACCTCCTCGCCCAGCTCATCCAGTTCTCCACGCTCCTCTACGGCGGTGAACTCTGCTACTTCGGCGGCCGGGTCGAGGACGTCGTGAAGGAGCTGGCCGAGGCGCAGCCGACCCACCTCCCCTCCGTACCAAGGCTGTTCGAGAAGGTGCACCAGAGCGTCCTGGCGCTCGCGGAGAGCCGGCCGGACGGCAGGGCCCGCTTCGAGGAGGCCGTACGGATCGGGGTGCTCGCCGCCGACGGCGAGCTGCCGCCCGAGCTGCGCGAGGCGCACGCCGCCGCCGACAAGGAGCTGTTCGCGCTGGTCCGGGCCGCGTTCGGAGGACGGCTGCGCTGGGCGCTCACCGGCGGCGCCCCCATCGCCCCCGCCGTCCTCGACTTCCTGCGGGCCACCGGCATCGCGGTCTTCGAGGGGTACGGGATGACCGAGTCGGCCGGGGTGATCACGCTGAACCACCCGGGCGCCGTGCGGTACGGGACGGTCGGGCGGCCGGTCGAGGGGTGCGAGGTGCGGATCGCCGGGGACGGCGAGGTGCTGGCGCGCGGGGCGAACGTCTTCTCCGGCTATCACGCCGACCCGGCCGGCACCGCCGAGGCGCTGGACGCGGACGGCTGGCTGCACACCGGGGACCTGGGCGCCCTGGACCACGACGGCTTCCTGACCATCACCGGCCGCAAGAAGGACCTGATCATCACGTCCGCCGGGAAGAACCTCACCCCGTCCGAGGTCGAGCTCGCGATCGAGCGCTCGCGGTTCGTCTCGCACGCGGTGATGATCGGCGACCGCCGCCCGTACCCGGTCGCGCTGATCACCGTCGAGCCGGAGGAGGTCGCGGGGAAGGACGCGGCCGCCGTACGGGCCCTGGTCCAGGAGGCCGTCGACGAGGCCAACGCGCGCGTCTCCCGCCCGGCCCGCATCCGCGCCTTCGCGGTCCTGGACGAGGACTTCACGATCGAGAGCGGGGTGCTGACCCCGACGCTCAAGGTCCGCCGCCGGGCGGTGGCGGAACGGTACGCGGCAGAAATAGAACGACTGTACGAGTAATCGTGAGTAATCGATGCGCCCCGGCGGGCACAAAGGCAGGAGCCCTTTCCCGTACGTCGCCGTACGGGAAAGGGCTCCTTGGGTACTGCTAGTCAGCGATCGCCGACCCGGGCAACTAGGCCGGGGTGACGTTCTCCGCCTGCGGGCCCTTCGGACCCTGCGTGACGTCGAAGTTCACGACCTGGTTCTCCTCAAGGGAGCGGAAGCCAGACGCGTTGATCGCGGAGTAGTGGACGAAGACATCCGGGCCGCCGCCGTCCTGGGCGATGAAGCCGAAGCCCTTTTCAGCGTTGAACCACTTGACGGTTCCGGTAGCCATAAGCCCTCCTTGGGCCAAAGGGTTGCCCTGCTCCAGAACCTGCAAACAAGTCTGAAAACTACAAAAGCCTGCGGGTTACATGCTCCGCAGGCTCTGTACTGCAAGGGAAACCAAACTGCAACTTGCGAGGAGCGTAGCACGCAGGATCGGGGGTGCGGTAGAGGGAAAGATCACGTCACCCGGACGTTTGATGGCCCCCTCGGAGCGCTGACGGGGAGAGCCGCCGGAGAGCCGTCGGAGGGCCGCCGTAGCTGGACAAAACAGACAGGTCTAGTCTCGCGATGTGGACCAAACAACCACCCGGCCACGGGTCGGGCACATCCAGTTCCTCAACTGTCTGCCGCTGTACTGGGGCCTCGCCCGTACGGGCACCCTCCTTGATCTGGAACTCACCAAGGACAGCCCCGAGAAGCTCAGCGAGCAGCTGGTCCGCGGCGATCTGGACATCGCCCCGATCACCCTCGTGGAGTTCCTGCGCAACGCGGACGACCTGGTGGCGTTTCCCGACCTCGCGGTCGGTTGTGACGGGCCCGTCATGTCCTGCGTGATCGTCTCCCAGGTGCCGCTGGACCGGCTCGACGGCGCCCGGGTGGCGCTCGGCTCCACCTCGCGCACCTCCGTACGCCTGGCACAGCTCCTGCTCGCCGAGCGGTACGGCGTCGCGCCCGACTACTACTCGTGCCCGCCCGACCTCGGCCTGATGATGCAGGAGGCGGACGCGGCGGTGCTGATCGGGGACGCCGCGCTGCGCGCCTCCCTGCACGACGCCCCGCGGCTGGGCCTTGAGGTCCACGACCTGGGCACCATGTGGAAGCAGTGGACGGGCCTGCCGTTCGTCTTCGCCGTGTGGGCGACCCGCAAGGACTACCTGGCCCGCGAGCCGAAGGTGGTGCGCGAGGTCCACGAGGCGTTCCTGGCCTCCCGCGACCTCTCCCTGGAGGAGGTCACCAAGGTCGCCGAGCAGGCCGCCCGCTGGGAGGTCTTCGACGCGGAGCTCCTGGAGCGCTACTTCACGACGCTGGACTTCCGGTTCGGCGCCGCGCAGCTGGAGGGCGTACGGGAGTTCGCCCGCCGGACCGGCCCGACCACCGGGTTCCCGGCGGACGTGGCGGTCGCGCTGCTCGGCGCGTAACCGGGTCGCTGAAAGCCGGTTGCCGGAAGGCGGTGCCGGAAAGCGTCAGGACGACGGGATCGGGGCCATCAGGTGCTGGCTGATCCACTGCATGGTCCCGTCGCCCATCCCCTTGATGTACGTGTGGGCGTTGTGCTTGCCGCCCTGGATGACCTGGAGATGGGTCTTGACCGGGCCCTTGCCGTAGCGGTCGATGAACCCCTTCAGATTCGCCATGCCGCCTTCCTTGGTGCCGATCTGGAAGGCGAGGTCGACCTCGGGGCCGTTGCTGTCGATCAGGGCCTGGGCCAGCTTCTCGGGGTTGTTCGCCTGCTTCTCGGCCTCGTGGCCGGCCCACAGCGGGGAGTCCGGCACGGTGTCGGGGCCCGAGGCGATCACGGCCCGGAACTGGTCGGGGCGCTTGAGCACCGACTTCAGGCCGACGAAGCCGCCGGAGGACGAGCCCATGAACGCCCAGCCGTCACGGGACTTGAAGGTGCGGAAGTTCGCCTTCACGAAGTCCGGCACGTCCTCGGTCATCCAGGTGCCCATCTTGGGGTGGCCCGGGATGTCGCTGCCGTCGTAGTAGTACTTCGCGTCCGGGTTGAGGACCGGCATCACCACGACGAACGGGACGCTCTTGCCCTCCTTCGACCACTCGGTGATGCTGCTCTGCAGCTTGAGGTCGGTGCCCATCCAGTAGTTCTTGGGGTAACCGTTTCCGCCCGGCAGGGCTATGAGCACCGGGAAGCCGCTCTGGGCGTACTTGGGGTCGAAGTACTGCTTCGGCGCCCACACCCACACCTTGCCGGTGAAGCCCGACTTCTTGCCGACCAGCGTGGTCACGCCGATCTTGGTGCCGTCCTCCAGCGTGTTCTGCGTGGTGAACGTGGCCTTGGGGCCGGTCGGCAGCAGCGTCTTGGCGCTGACCTCGGAGGCGTTCTTGTCCTGCGGCGTCTGCGGCGCCTTGCTGCCGCCGCCCTTGGGCGGTGCCGCCGGGGACGAGCTGCCACCGTCGAAGCTGACCGGCTTGCCCTCGTCCGAGCAGCCGGTGAGCAGCACGACCGAGCCGAGGACGGCGGCGGCTATGAGCGCGGCGGGACGGCGATTCATACGGTGCTCCGAGGTGTTTTGTCGCTTACAGGCCAAGTGTGCGTTTCTCGTGCGATCTCCGCAGGGAGAGACGGCCAAGAGTTCGATACGGTTCGCCGCCGTACGTCTCGGATCCGACACGAGCCAGTGATCCCGCCCACGTCGCCCTCTACGCTGCTGTTCGACCGTACTTGACGGCCCTGGTCTCTCGGTCGGGGCCTCCTTGGGGGAGCAGATCGCGATGCAGCCGCTCGAAGCGGGCGAACCGCGCACCATCGGCGCCTACCGGCTGCTCGGCAGGCTCGGCGCGGGCGGCATGGGCCGCGTCTATCTGGGCCGCAGCGCCGGTGGTCGTACGGTCGCGGTCAAGGTCGTCCACCCGCACTTCGCGCTCGACGAGCAGTTCCGGGCCCGCTTCCGCCACGAGGTGGAGGCGGCCCGGCGGGTCGGCGGCGCCTGGACCGCGCCGGTCCTGGACGCCGACCCCGAGGCGGCGGTCCCGTGGGTGGCCACCGGCTATGTCGCGGGCCCCTCGCTCGCCCAGGCGGTCACCGCGCACGGCCCGCTGCCCGAGCACGCGGTGCGCGCGCTGGGCGCCGGGCTCGCGGAGGCGCTGGCGGCGGTGCACGCGCTCGGCCTGGTCCACCGGGACGTGAAGCCCTCCAATGTGCTGCTCACGCTGGACGGGCCCCGGCTGATCGACTTCGGCATCGCCCGCGCCACGGACGGCACGGCCTCGCTCACCGCGTCCGGTGTCTCCATCGGGTCCCCGGGCTATATGTCGCCCGAGCAGATCCTGGGCAAGGGCGTCACCGGGGCGGCCGACGTGTTCTCGCTGGGCGCGGTGCTCGCGTACGCGGCCACGGGCGCGCCGCCGTTCCCGGGCGACTCCTCGGCCGCCCTCCTCTACAAGGTGGTGCACGAGGAGCCGGAGCTGGGCGGTGGACTCGGCGGCGAGCTGCGGGCGGCGGTGGCCGCGTGCCTGGCCAAGACCGCGGCGGACCGCCCCGCCCCCGCCGAACTCGCCCGGTCCCTGGCCCCCGCGGGCGCCGCCGCCCTGGTCGCGACCGGCTGGCTGCCGGGGGCGCTGGTGGAGGAGGTGAGCCGGTCGGCGGTGCGGCTGCTGGATCTGGAACCGGAGGCTCCGGCCACGGACGCCCCGGGCCCGGTGGCGTTCAGC
Organism: Streptomyces sp. NPDC048696; assembly: GCF_043198895.1. Lineage (NCBI taxonomy): Bacteria > Bacillati > Actinomycetota > Actinomycetes > Kitasatosporales > Streptomycetaceae > Streptomyces > Streptomyces sp. NPDC048696. Next base: position 84,909 of record NZ_JBICVJ010000020.1, read on the forward strand.
AGCCCGTCGGTGGGGGTGTTCGGCCCGCCGGACGCGTCGTACGGGGCCGGTGCGCCGGTCGCGTCGCAGAGCGGTGGCTCGTACGCGTACGGGAACGGGGTGGCTGCTGGCGGTACGGGGGCGGGGATCGCCGACGCCGTGCCCGGGCCGCGTACGCCCGAGCCGCCCGCCGCGCCGCCCCGCGTCTCCCTCTCCATGGGCACGGCGGTCGAGCCGGTCGAGCGGGGGCGCGGGCGGCGAGTCAGCTGCACGGTGGCGCTCGCGGTCGCGGGCGCGCTGGCGGCGGTGACGGTCGGGGGCGCGTTCGTCTTCGACCTGTTGCCGGGGCGCGGCGGCGGCAGTGACAAGGCCAGCGGCTCGGCCTCCTCGGGCACTCCGCGTCCGTCGAGCTCGTCGTCCGGGGACAGCAGCGGATCGGTGTCCGAGCTGCCGCAGGCGTTCTGGGGGACCTGGCAGGGCCCGATGACCGAGTCGTCGACCGGGCAGCCGCACGGCGATCTGACGGCGGTGTTCTCGCCGGGCTCCAAGGACAGGGACGTGGTGCTCACCTCGTCCAAGATCACCGTCATCGGTACGACCGTGGAGTGCTTCGGGATCGGCAAGCTGGTGTCCGCCACGGCGGACAAGGTGACGATCGAGGAGCGTACGGACCCGTCCCGGCCGGGCATGGCGGGCCTGTGCACCAGCGGCACGGCCACGCTGGTCTTCACGCGCAACGCGGACGGCACCCTCAAGTACGAATCCCAGGAGGAGGGCGCGGGCAAGCCGTACGCGACGCTGGTGAAGAAGAAGTAGGTGAAGAAGCGGGGGCCGGTCGAGAAGTGTCGAGAAGTAAGGGCTCGGCCACCCGGACCGAGGCCGTGCCGACGTGCTGGCGTAGGCTGGCGCGGTCCGTCCGAACCCCGCCGAAAGGGACACTCCGGTGACTGAGAAGGCCGAGCTTCAGTCCGTCCTCGACCGTGCCGCGGCGGGTGGGCGCATCACCCCCGAAGAGGCCCTCGACCTCTACCGCTCCGCCCCGCTGCACGCGCTGGGCGCCGCCGCCGACGCGGTGCGCCGCCGCCGGTACGCCGGGACCGAGCACATCGCGACGTACATCATCGAGCGCAACATCAACTACACCAACGTGTGCGTCACGGCGTGCAAGTTCTGCGCCTTCTACGCGGCCCCCAAGGACACCAAGAAGGGCTGGACGCGCGACCTCGACGACATCCTGCGCCGCTGCGCGGAGACCGTCGAACTGGGCGGCACCCAGATCATGTTCCAGGGCGGCCACCACCCGGACTACGGCGTCGAGTACTACGAGAAGCACTTCAGCGCCATCAAGCAGGCCTTCCCGCAGCTGGTCATCCACTCCCTCGGCGCGTCCGAGGTCGAGCACATGGCCCGGATCTCCGGGGTGTCGGTCGAGGAGGCCATCACCCGTATCCACGCGGCCGGTCTCGACTCCTTCGCGGGCGCGGGCGCCGAGCTGCTGCCCGAGCGGCCGCGCAAGGCGATCGCGCCGCTGAAGGAGAGCGGCGAGCGCTGGCTGGAGATCATGGAGACGGCGCACGGCCTCGGCGTCGAGTCGACCTCCACGATGCTGATGGGCACCGGCGAGACGAACGCCGAGCGCATCGAGCACCTGCGGATGATCCGCGACGTACAGGACCGGACGGGCGGCTTCCGGGCCTTCATCCCGTACACGTACCAGCCCGAGAACAACCACCTCAAGGGCCGTACGCAGGCGAGCGTCTTCGAGTACCTGCGGATGATCTCGATCGCGCGGCTCTTCCTCGACAACGTCGCCCACATCCAGGGCTCCTGGCTGACCGTCGGCAAGGAGGCGGGCCAGCTGTCGCTGCACTACGGCGCGGACGACCTGGGCTCGATCATGCTGGAGGAGAACGTCGTCTCCTCGGCGGGCGCCAAGCACCGCTCCAACCGCATGGAGATCATCGAGCTGATCCGCAAGGCGGGCCGCGTCCCGGCGCAGCGCGCGACGACGTACGAGCACCTGCTGGTCCACGACGACCCGGCGAACGACCCGGTCGACGAGCGGGTCATGTCCCACATCTCTTCGACGGCGATCGAGGGCGGCACAGCGCACCCCGAGCTGAAGCTGCTGGCCTCCAACTAGGGCCCGGCCTTCACGTGTTGACGCTTCACGCCCCGGCCGTGGGGGAGGCCGTCGTGGTCGAGGGCGCGGTGGTGGCGGCGATCGGGGCGTACGAGGAGTTGGCGGCCGCGTATCCCGCCGCGCGGGTGCGGCGCTGGCCCGGGGCGCTCCGCCCCGGCCTGGTCAATCCGTACGGGCCCGAGCTGCTCGAACGCGCCTATCACCCGGACCCGCGCGAGGCCGACGAGCTCGGTACCTCGCCGATCCTCGACCCGGACTTCCCCCTCGACGAGGCGCGGCGGGGCGGGAGCGCTCGGCGCGGGGTGCAGCGGTTGCTGGCGCGGGGGGTTTTGGCGGTGGCGGGGGAGTTGCGGTCGCGTTCTGTGGTGGAGGCGGTGCGGCGGTCGGGGCTGGCGGTGCTGCCCCCGTCTGAGCCCGCCCCGTCCGGGGTGCCGTCCCTGGACGCGGGCAGCCCCTTGCCACCCCTGCGGGTGGGCGGGCCGGCCCGGTTCGCGGTCTTCGACGGGGGGATGTGCGTGGTGGCGGTGCTGGACGGTCGGCTGGTGTACCGGGCGCGTTGAGGTGTTTGTGCGTCTGCGGTCCGGTGGGGAACTGCGCGAGCAACCCAGCACGGTCCGCAGGCGAAACAGCACGCCCGCAGGGCAACACGGGGGGCGTGGGCGGCGGGGCGGAGCCCCGGGGGCACAATGAGGGAGTGACCCGCGCATCCCTGGACAAGCAGCCGCACGAAGTCGCCTCGATGTTCGACGACGTCGCCGCGAACTACGACCTCACCAACGACGTGCTCTCCCTCGGCCAGGCCCGCCTCTGGCGCAAGGAGGTCGCGAAGGCGGTCGACGCGCGCCCGGCGCAGAAGGTCCTCGACCTCGCGGCGGGAACGGCCACGTCGTCGCTCCCGTTCGCCGCGACCGGCGCGTACGTCGTCCCCTGCGACTTCTCCATCGGGATGCTGAAGGTCGGCAAGGCGCGCCACCCGCACCTCCCCCTCACCGCCGGCGACGCCACGAAGCTGCCGTTCAAGGACGACACCTTCGACGCCGTCACCATCTCCTTCGGCCTGCGCAACGTGCAGGACACGGACGCCGCCCTGCGCGAGCTCCTCCGCGTCACCCGCCCCGGCGGCCGCGTCGTCATCTGCGAGTTCTCGCACCCGACCTGGAAGCCGTTCCGTACGGTCTACACCGAGTACCTGATGCGCGCGCTGCCCCCGGTCGCGACGGCCGTCTCGTCGAACCCCGACGCGTACGTCTATCTCGCCGAGTCCATCCGCGCCTGGCCCGACCAGAGCGAACTCGCCGCGAAGCTCCAGCGGGCCGGCTGGTCGAAGGTCGCCTGGCGCAATCTCACCGGCGGCGTCGTGGCCCTGCACCGCGGCTACAAGCCCCAGTAGCCGGGCGGGCAGCAGCACCGTGGACTACCAGGCCGTCCTGGAACGCATCGCCGAGGACGTCGCGCCCCTCGTCGGCAGCGGCACCCCCGCCGCGTACATCCCCGCCCTCGCCGACGTCGACCCGTCGCGCTTCGGCATGGCCGTCGCCGACCTCGACGGCAAGGTGTACGGAGTGGGGGACTGGCAGCGGCCGTTCTCCGCGCAGTCGATCACCAAGGTCTTCACGCTCGCCCTCGCGCTCGCGCGCGGCGGCGACAGCCTCTGGGACCACGTCGGCCGCGAGCCCTCGGGCAACCCGTTCAACTCCCTCGTGCAGTTGGAGTACGAGAACGGCATTCCGCGCAATCCGTTCATCAACGCGGGCGCGCTCGTCGTCACCGACCGGCTCCAGACGCTGACCGGGGACGCGAGCAGCGAGATCCTGGAGTTCCTGAAGGAGGAGACCGGCAACCCGGACCTCGCCTTCGACGCGGACGTGGCCGAGTCCGAGTCCGCGCACGGCGACCGCAACGCGGCGCTCGCCCACTTCATGGCCTCGTACGGCAACATCGCCAACGACGTCCCCACGCTCCTCGACCACTACTTCTGGCAGTGCGCGATCGAGATGAGCTGCGAGGACCTGGCGCTCGCGGCGCGCTTCCTGGCCCGCCACGGGCTGCGCGCCGACGGCTCCCGGCTGCTGACCCGGAGCGAGGCGAAGCAGATCAACGCGGTGATGATGACGTGCGGGACGTACGACGCCGCCGGTGACTTCGCGTACCGGGTGGGCCTGCCCGGCAAGAGCGGCGTGGGCGGCGGCATCGTCGCGGTCGTCCCGGGCCACTGCACGCTGTGCGTGTGGTGCCCGGGCCTGGACGCGCGGGGCAACTCGGTGGCGGGTGTGGCGGCGCTGGATCGTTTCACCACCCTGACCGGCTTGTCGGTCTTCTGACGGCGCGCCCGTCCTGGGGGCCATTGGTCTGCGGGCCGGTGGGGGCTGATCGCTCCCCCAAGTTCTCGACTCCGCTCGAACAGGGGGGACCCCCACCGCGGCGGAGCCGCAAATCGACACAGCCTCGCGCCCCTGGGGGGCCGGGCGTCAGGTTGGCTGGAACACGTCCACCCCCCGGTGTTTAGGGGCGCGGGGAACTGCGCGACCAGCCCCCACCGGTCCGCAGACGAACCGCACGCCCCCCGGGGCTCCGCCCCCACCGGCCCGCAGGTGAGCATCAACGCCGCTTACAGCGACAGCCGGAAGCAGTACCCCTCCCGCCCACCCACCGGCGTCGTGAACGTCTCCGCCAGCGTCATCCCCAACCGCCGCGTCACGGCCACGGACCGCGCGTTCCGGGAGTCGACCATGGCCACGACATGGTCGACCCCGGCAGCCCGTACACGTTCGACGGCAAGTCTCGCCGCGGTCGTCGCGTACCCCCGGCCCCAGGCCGAACGGGCGAGCCGCCAGCCGATCTCGACCTCCCCCACCGGCCCCCACGCGTGCGGCCACGGCTGCGCCCCGGTGAAGCCGATCACCCGGTCGTCCTCGTCGAGGAGGGTCCACAGACAGAACCCCCGCTCCGCGTCGTGCTTGCGCTGGCGCGCCGTCAGCTCGTCGTACACCGAAAGCTCCGCGGACGCGCCCCCGTGGAACTCCATGACCTCCGGATCGTCGAACACCTCGTGCCACGCGTACGCGTCCTCCTCGGTCGGCACCCGCAGCCGTACGACGGGCAGGGACTTCTCCTCGGCGGAACCAGCGGTGGAGTCAGTGGAGCTCATGGCGGGGCAACCCTTCGCGAAGTCGATCAACAACCACCCATAGACTGCACATGTCCTGTGCTTTCCGGCACGCAAAATCGAGTCTTCGGGAGAACCCGCTGTGACCGAGCCCCTCTCCGAACACACCGCGGATGTGATCGTCGTCGGGGCCGGCCCCGCCGGGTCGACCACCGCGTACTACCTGGCCAAGGCCGGACTCGACGTACTGCTGCTGGAGAAGACCGCCTTCCCGCGCGAGAAGGTGTGCGGCGACGGGCTGACCCCGCGTGCCACCAAGCAGCTGGTGGCGATGGGCATCGACATCTCCGAAGAGGCCGGCTGGCTGCGCAACAAGGGCCTGCGGATCATCGGCGGCGGCGTCCGCCTCCAGCTGGACTGGCCGGACCTCGCCAGCTATCCCGACTACGGACTCGTCCGCAAGCGCGACGACTTCGACGAGCAGCTGGCCCGCCAGGCCCAGAAGGCGGGCGCGCGCCTGCACGAGCGCTGCAACGTCGGCGCGCCCATCATCGACGACCGCACGGGCCGTATCACCGGCGTCCACGCCAAGCTCGGCGAGGAGAAGCGCGAAGTCACCTTCCACGCCCCCCTGGTGGTCGCCGCCGACGGCAACTCCACCCGGCTCTCCCTCGCCATGGGCCTGCACCGCCGCGAGGACCGCCCGATGGGCGTCGCCGTGCGGACGTACTTCCACTCGCCCCGCCACGACGACGACTACCTGGAGTCCTGGCTGGAGCTGTGGGACCGGCGCGGCCCGGGCGAGGACCGGCTGCTGCCCGGCTACGGCTGGATCTTCGGCATGGGCGACGGCACCTCCAACGTCGGCCTCGGCGTCCTCAACACCTCCGCCTCCTTCAAGGAGCTCGACTGGCGCGAGGTCCTGAAGGCCTGGTGCGCCTCCATGCCCGCCGACTGGGGCTACACGGAGGAGAACATGACCGGCCCCATCCGCGGCGCCGCCCTCCCCATGGCCTTCAACCGCCAGCCGCACTACACCAAGGGCCTGCTGCTCGTCGGTGACGCGGGCGGCCTGGTCAACCCGTTCAACGGCGAGGGCATCGCGTACGCCATGGAGTCGGGCCAGATCGCCGCGGACGTCATCGTCCAGGCCCACGCCCGCGCGACCCCGGCCCAGCGCGAACTGGCGCTGCACAACTACCCGAAGATCCTCAAGGACACGTACGGCGGCTACTACACGCTCGGCCGTGCCTTCGTGAAGCTCATCGGCAACCCGAAGGTCATGAAGATCGCCACCCAGCGCGGCCTCACGCACCCGGTCCTGATGAAGTTCACCCTGAAGATGCTCGCCAACCTCACCGACCCCACGGGCGGCGACGCGATGGACCGCATCATCAACGGCCTCTCCAAGGTGGCCCCGAAGGCCTGACCCGCCTGCAACCGGCAGTAGCTGAGGGCCGTCACCCCCCGAGCGGGTGACGGCCCCTCAGCTGTATGTCTGTTTCTGCCTGTTACGCCTGCTATATGCGTACGCGTCAGAGAATGCGGACCGCGCCCGTGGGCTGGTCCCAGTCCAGGCTGCGCTCGACCACACCGGTCGAAGAGTTCTGCGCGCCCACGAACTTGCCGCCGCCCACGTAGATCGCCACGTGGTACGCCGAGCCCGAGCTGCCCCAGTAGAGGACGTCGCCGGGCTGCAGGTTGGACAGCGAGACCTGGCGGCCGGTGGCCGACTGGTCCTGCGAGACGCGCGGGAGGTCGACGCCCACCTGGCGGTACGCGGCCTGCACGAGGCCGGAGCAGTCGTACGCGCTGGAGCCCGTGGCACCCGAGACGTACGCCTTGCCGACCTGGGCGAGCGCGAAGTTCACGATGGAGGCGGCGGAGCCCGTGGCGGTCGAGGACACGGTGGAGCTGCTGCTGCCGGTCGACGCGCTGAGCGTGGTGCGCTCCGAGGAGCGGGAGGCGCGATCGGCGGCGTCCGCCTTCGCCTTGGCGTCGGCCTCGGCCTTCGCCTTCTTCTCCGCCTCGGCCTTGGCGTCAGCGTCGGCCTTGGCCTTCTTGGCGACCTTGGCGGCGCTGGAGGCGGCCTCGTTCTGCTGGGCCCGCAGCTGGAGGTCGTTGGCGACCTGCTGGGTGGCCTCGGCGGACGCGGCGGCGGTGGTGGCGAGCCCGGACGTGAGCGTGGGCATCTCGATGGTCTCGGTCACCGGCTCGGCGGCCTGCGCCGGTCCAGTGGCACCGGCCACCGCGAGGGTGCTGAGGACGCCACCGGCAACTCCGGCCCGGAGCGCGAGCTTCGAGGCGCTTCGGCGGGGCTTCCGGTGGCTGGGTATGTGAGCGGTGTGGGACATGAGAACAACCGCTATCAGGGGTTCGCGGTTCCCTTCAAGAAACGTGTGCTGCGCCACAGTTGCGCCGGGAACGGCTGAATCCGCTTCCTCTGCGCCTTTATTGACGCCGTAACGGGCAATCCGGGCAGACGCGATCATGGCTGTGATCATGTGGTTTTTATAAAAGGTCCGAATTGCCCGTCGCCTACCATCCGTTCACACCATTGGCCAAGCCCGGTTTATCCGGTGACCAAATGGTGTGACGCAGGTCACTTCGTATCCGCCCCTCGGCCGTCCCGTAATCGGTCCGTGATCGACGGGGGGATCGATGTGGGGTGATGGGGGAGCGATGGGGAGCCGATGGCGTGACGGGCCGACCGATCCCGGAGTTGGTTCAAGCCGATCCGGAGTTCGTGAACGCGTGCACAGGTCCACCCTCCGGCGAACACTTCACCCGCATGAGTGAGCCGCGATCCCTTACCACTCGAACGAGTCCATCGCCAATTTGCCTGTAGGGCTCATGTCTTGATAGTGCCCCACCCCTTGTGACCAGCGGTAACAAGCGCGGATGCTACGCCTTGTGATCACTCGGGCGCTTCAGGTGTGAAGATCACTGCTCATCCGACTTCATGATCCTTCGTCAGGTGGTGGAGATCACAAAGCCGTTGGCGTACCCCGTGTCGCAGATCACAGACCGCCGGGCATAGGATGCGGTGCAGTCGGGCTTGTGAACTGCCTCACATGTGCGCGATCTTCGCGTAGCGACGCGAGCTTCGCGTGGCGAGGGGGGTGGCAGCGGCGCCCGCTGTGCGGTCCAACGGTCAAGGACGACTGGAAGGAGCGAGGAGCGTGAATGCCTACGCGCCCATCCTTGTGCTCGGCGCCCTCGGGGCAGGGTTTGCGATCTTCTCCGTGGTCATGGCCACGCTTATCGGCCCAAAAAGGTATAACCGGGCGAAACTTGAGGCGTACGAGTGCGGCATCGAACCGACTCCCACGCCGGCCGGAGGCGGCCGCTTCCCCATCAAGTACTACCTGACGGCGATGCTCTTCATCGTCTTCGACATCGAGATCGTCTTCCTCTACCCCTGGGCCGTCACCTTCGACGCCCTGGGGGTTTTCGGGCTCGTGGAGATGCTGCTCTTCGTGCTCACCGTGTTCGTCGCCTACGCGTATGTGTGGCGGCGCGGCGGCCTGGAATGGGACTGAGGGGCTGAGGGGCACCTATGGGACTCGAAGAGAAACTGCCGAGCGGGTTTCTGCTGACCACCGTCGAACAGGCCGCGGGCTGGGTGCGCAAGGCGTCCGTCTTCCCCGCCACCTTCGGTCTGGCCTGCTGTGCCATCGAGATGATGACGACCGGAGCGGGCCGGTACGACCTGGCCCGCTTCGGTATGGAGGTCTTCCGCGGCTCGCCGCGCCAGGCCGACCTGATGATCGTGGCGGGCCGGGTCAGCCAGAAGATGGCGCCGGTCCTGCGGCAGGTCTACGACCAGATGCCGAACCCCAAGTGGGTCATCTCCATGGGCGTGTGCGCCTCGTCGGGCGGAATGTTCAACAATTACGCGATTGTGCAGGGTGTCGACCACATTGTTCCGGTCGACATCTATTTGCCCGGTTGCCCGCCCCGGCCCGAGATGCTGATCGACGCGATCCTCAAGCTCCACCAGAAGATCCAGAGCTCCAAGCTCGGTGTGAACGCGGAGGAAGCGGCCCGCGAGGCCGAGGAAGCCGCCCTCAAGGCACTCCCCACCATCGAGATGAAGGGGCTGCTGCGGTGAGCGACACTCCCAAGACCCCCGGGACACCGGGCACTCCCGAAACCCCGGGCCAGAACGGGGGACTGCCGGCCCAGCGCGAGGACACCGGCGACGTCATCGGCGTACGCAAGGGCATGTTCGGCGCGGCCAACGGCGGCGACACCAGCGGCTACGGCGGCCTGGTGCGCACCGTGGCCATGCCCGGCGCCGCCTCCCGCCCCTACGGCGGCTGGTTCGACGAGGTGGCCGACGAACTCGAAGGCGCTCTGGAGGAGCAGGACCTGCTCCCCGGCAACGCCATCGAGAAGACCGTCGTCGACCGCGGCGAGCTCACCTTCCACATCGCGCGCGAGCACCTCGTCCAGGTGGCCCGCACCCTGCGCGACGACCCGGCCCTGCGCTTCGAGCTCTGTACGGGCGTCAGCGGCGTCCACTTCCCGGGCGACAAGGGCCGCGAGCTGCACGCCGTCTACCATCTGCGCTCGCTCACCCACGGCCGGCTGATCCGGCTTGAGGTCACCGCCCCGGACAGCGACCCGCACGTGCCGTCCCTGGTCGCGGTCTATCCGACCAACGACTGGCATGAGCGCGAGACCTACGACTTCTTCGGTCTGGTCTTCGACGGCCACCCCGCCCTCACCCGGATCATGATGCCGGACGACTGGCAGGGCTTCCCGCAGCGCAAGGACTACCCCCTCGGCGGCATCCCCGTCGAGTACAAGGGCGCCCAGATCCCGGCTCCGGACCAGCGGAGGTCGTACAGCTGATGAACACGTCCAGCGAAGCCCCCCGCGCCTCGGCCGCATCCGGCCGGGAGACCACCGAGGGGACTGTATATACAGTCACCGGCGGCGACTGGGACGAGGTCGTACGGACCGCGGCCCGCGCCGACGACGAGCGCATCGTCGTCAACATGGGCCCCCAGCACCCCTCCACCCACGGCGTGCTCCGCCTCATCCTGGAGATCGACGGCGAGACGGTCACCGAGGCCCGCTGCGGCATCGGCTATCTGCACACCGGCATCGAGAAGAACCTGGAGTTCCGCACCTGGACGCAGGGCACCACCTTCGTCACGCGCATGGACTATCTGACGTCGTTCTTCAACGAGACGGCGTACTGCCTGGGCGTGGAGCGGCTACTCGGCATCACCGACCAGATCCCGGACCGGGCCTCGGTCATCCGCGTCCTGCTGATGGAGCTGAACCGGCTCTCCTCGCACCTGGTCTGCATCGCCACCGGCGGCATGGAGCTCGGCGCCACCACGATCATGATCTACGGCTTCCGTGATCGTGAACTCATCCTCGACATCTACGAGCTGATCACCGGTCTGCGGATGAACCACGCGTTCATCCGGCCCGGCGGCCTCGCCCAGGACCTGCCCCCGGGCGCGATGGACCAGCTCCGCGAGTTCCTGAAGACGATGAAGCGGAACCTGCCGGAGTACGACAAGCTCGCCACCGGCAACCCGATCTTCAAGGCCCGTATGCAGGACGTCGGTTACCTCGACCTGACCGGCTGCATGGCGCTCGGCGCGACAGGACCGATTCTCCGCGCCGCGGGCCTGCCCCACGACCTGCGCAGGACCGACCCGTACTGCGGCTACGAGACCTACGACTTCGACGTCCCCACCGCCGACTCCTGCGACGCCTACGGCCGCTTCCTGGTCCGCCTGGAGGAGATGCGCCAGTCGCTCAGGGTCGTGGAGCAGTGCCTGGACCGGCTGGAGCCCGGGCCGGTCATGGTCGCCGACAAGAAGATCGCCTGGCCCGCCCAGCTCGCCCTCGGCCCGGACGGGCTCGGCAACTCCCTGGACCACATCAAGAAGATCATGGGCACCTCCATGGAGTCCCTGATCCACCACTTCAAGCTGGTCACCGAGGGCTTCCGGGTCCCCGTCGGCCAGGCGTACGCGGCCGTCGAGTCGCCCAAGGGCGAGCTCGGGGTGCATGTCGTCAGCGACGGGGGCACCCGCCCCTACCGGGTCCACTTCCGCGACCCGTCCTTCACCAATCTCCAGGCCATGGCGGCGATGTGCGAGGGCGGCCAGGTCGCCGACGTCATCGTGGCCGTGGCGTCCATCGACCCCGTGATGGGAGGCGTCGACCGGTGACCGAGAGCACCCCGACGAGCCTGGGCATGCCCCAGCTGCCCGCGCCCGACTTCCCGGCCGACGTCCGGGCCCGGCTGGAGGCGGACGCCAAGGACGTCATCTCCCGCTACCCCGACAGCCGCTCCGCGCTGCTGCCGCTGCTGCACCTCGTGCAGTCGGAAGAAGGACACGTCACCCGCACCGGGATGCGCTTCTGCGCCGAGATGCTGGACCTGACCACGGCCGAGGTCACAGCGGTGGCCACCTTCTACACGATGTACCGGCGCAAGCCCTCCGGCGACTACCAGGTCGGCGTCTGCACCAACACCCTGTGCGCGGTGATGGGCGGGGACGCCATCTTCGACGAGCTCAAGCGCCATCTCGGCGTCGGCAACGACGAGACGACCGCCGACGGCAAGGTCACCCTCGAACACATCGAGTGCAACGCCGCCTGCGACTTCGCGCCCGTGGTGATGGTCAACTGGGAGTTCTTCGACAACCAGACCCCCGAGTCGGCCAAGCGCCTCGTCGACGACCTGCGCGCGGGCAGGCCGGTGGAGCCGACCCGGGGCGCGCCCCTGTGCACCTACAAGGAGACGGCCCGGATCCTGGCCGGCTTCCCCGACGAGCGTCCCGGCGCCGTCGCGGCGAGCGGGGGCGCGGGCCCGGCCTCGCTGGTGGGGCTGCGCCTGGCCCGTGGCGAGGCCCCGCACGCGCGCGTGGTCCACCCCCGTGGCGAGGGGCCCCGCGAGGAAGGCACCGGTAAAGCAGCCCCGCGCGATGAACCCCAGCCCGGTTCCCAGCACTTGAGCTCGCATGCCCCCCCGTCACCCGACCACCGCCCCTCAACGAGTCCCTCCGGGACACCGAACACCTCGCACCAGACCTCTGCGTCCGACCCCGCGCACCCGGCGGGCCCGGTCGACGAGGAGGGGGAGTGATGACCTTGGCAGCCGAACTGAGTGGGAACGGGAACGGAAGCAGCTCCGAGAAGCTGCTGGCACCCGTGCTGTCGGCCTTCTGGGACCAGCCCGAATCCTGGACCCTGGAGACCTACCGTCGGCACGACGGCTATGAGGGGCTGCGCAAGGCGCTGGCCATGTCACCGGACGACCTCATCGCGTATGTGAAGGACTCCGGTCTGCGCGGCCGGGGCGGCGCGGGGTTCCCCACGGGCATGAAGTGGCAGTTCATCCCGCAGGGCGATGGCAAGCCGCACTATCTAGTTGTCAACGCCGACGAGTCGGAGCCCGGGACCTGCAAGGACATCCCGCTCCTGTTCGCCAACCCGCATAGCCTCATCGAGGGCATGGTGATCGCCTGTTACGCGATCAGGTCGTCGCATGCGTTCATCTATCTGCGCGGGGAAGTCGTCCCCGTACTGCGGAGGCTGCACGAGGCCGTGCGGGAGGCCTACGCGGCGGGCTACCTCGGCAAGGACATCCTCGGCAGCGGCGTCGACCTCGACATCACGGTGCACGCGGGCGCGGGCGCGTACATCTGTGGTGAGGAGACCGCCCTGCTGGACTCCTTGGAAGGCCGTCGCGGTCAGCCCCGGCTGCGTCCCCCTTTCCCCGCGGTCGCCGGTCTCTACGCGTGCCCCACTGTTGTCAACAACGTCGAGTCCATCGCCAGCGTTCCCGCGATCCTGAATCGCGGAAAAGACTGGTTCAAGTCGATGGGAAGCGAGAAGTCCCCGGGCTTCACGCTGTATTCGCTCAGCGGGCACGTCGCCAACCCCGGCCAGTTCGAGGCCCCGCTCGGCATCACGCTGCGCCAGCTCCTCGACATGAGCGGCGGGATGCGCCCGGGCCACCGGCTCAAGTTCTGGACCCCGGGCGGCTCTTCGACCCCGATGTTCACCGACGAGCACCTGGACGTGCCGCTGGACTACGAGGGCGTCGGCGCGGCCGGCTCGATGCTGGGCACCAAGGCGCTGCAGTGCTTCGACGAGACGACCTGCGTGGTGCGGGCGGTCACCCGCTGGACCGAGTTCTACGCCCACGAGTCCTGCGGCAAGTGCACGCCGTGCCGCGAAGGCACGTACTGGCTGGTGCAGTTGCTGCGCGACATCGAGGCGGGCAAGGGCGCGATGGGCGACCTCGACAAGCTCAACGACATCGCCGACAACATCAACGGCAAGTCGTTCTGCGCGCTCGGCGACGGCGCGGCCGCCCCTATCTTCTCCTCGCTCAAGTACTTCCGCGAGGAGTACGAGCAGCACATCAACGGCAAGGGCTGCCCCTTCGACCCGGCCAGGTCGACCCTGTGGGCCGACGGCCCCCACCGCACCACGGAGGTGAACGCATGACGGTGACCACTGGCGCTCCCTCCGGCGGCTCAGAGGCGGCGGTGCCGCCCGAGGACCTGGTCTCGCTGACCATCGACGGCATCGAGATCAGCGTCCCCAAGGGCACGCTGGTGATCCGGGCCGCCGAGAAGCTGGGCATCGAGATCCCCCGGTTCTGCGACCACCCGCTGCTCGACCCGGTCGGCGCCTGCCGCCAGTGCATCGTGGAGGTGGAGGGCCAGCGCAAGCCGATGGCGTCCTGCACCATCACCTGCACCGACGGCATGGTGGTGAAGTCGCAGCTGACCTCGCCGGTCGCCGAGAAGTCCCAGCGCGGGGTGATGGAGCTGCTGCTCATCAACCACCCGCTGGACTGCCCGGTCTGCGACAAGGGCGGCGAGTGCCCGCTGCAGAACCAGTCGATGCAGGTCGGCGACCCGGACACACGCTTCGAGGGCCACAAGCGCACCTACGAGAAGCCGGTGCCGATCTCCACACAGGTGCTGCTCGACCGCGAGCGGTGCGTGCTGTGCGCGCGGTGCACCCGGTTCTCCGAGCAGATCGCGGGCGACCCGATGATCGAGCTCCTGGAGCGCGGCGCGCTCCAGCAGGTCGGCACCGGCGAGGGCGACCCGTTCGAGTCGTACTTCTCCGGGAACACCATCCAGATCTGCCCGGTCGGCGCGCTGACCTCGGCGGCCTACCGGTTCCGCTCCCGCCCGTTCGACCTGGTGTCCTCGCCGTCGGTGTGCGAGCACTGCGCGGGCGGCTGCGCGACCCGTACCGACCACCGGCGCGGCAAGGTGATGCGGCGGCTCGCGGCCAACGATCCCGAGGTCAACGAGGAATGGCTGTGCGACAAGGGCCGGTTCGCCTTCCGGTACGCCCAGCAGCCCAACCGTCTGACGACACCTCTGATCCGCGAGGCCGACGGTGAGCTGAGGCCCGCCTCCTGGCCCGAGGCGCTGGAGGCGGCCGCGGCCGGGCTGATGGCGGCCCGGGGCCGGGCCGGGGTGCTCACGGGCGGGCGGCTGACCGTCGAGGACTCCTACGCGTACGCCAAGTTCGCGCGGATCGCCCTCGACACCAACGACATCGACTTCCGCGCGCGCGTGCACTCCGCCGAGGAGGCCGACTTCCTGGCGGCCAGGGTCGCCGGGCGCGGCCACCTCACCGGCGAGGGCGTCACGTACACCGCGCTGGAGAAGGCGCCGGCGGTGCTGCTCGTCGGATTCGAGGCCGAGGAGGAGGCGCCGGGCGTCTTCCTGCGGCTGCGCAAGGCCTGGCGCAAGCACGGCCAGCGCACCTACTCGCTCGCCACCCACCTCACCCGGGGCCTGGAGAAGGCGGGCGGCACGCTGCTGCCCGCGGCCCCCGGCACCGAGACCGAGTGGCTGGACGCGCTGGCGGGCGGGGTCGGCCTGGACGGGGACGGCTCGGCCGCCGCCGAGGCGCTGCGCGCCACCGGCTCCGTCATCGTCGTCGGCGAACGGCTCGCGGCCGTTCCCGGCGCGCTGACCGCCGCCGTCCGCACGGCGGCCGCGACCGGCGCGGAGCTGGCGTGGATCCCGCGCCGGGCCGGTGAGCGGGGCGCGATCGAGGCGGGCGCGCTCGCGGCGCTGCTGCCGGGCGGGCGCCCGGCGACCGATCCACGCGCGCGTGAGGAGGTCGCCGCCGTCTGGGGCGTACGCGAACTCCCGCACCGCTTCGGCCGGGACACCAGCCAGATCGTGGAGGCCGCGGCCACCGGGGAGCTCGGGGCGCTGCTCGTCGCGGGCGTCGACCCGGCCGATCTGCCGGACGCGGCACGCGCGCGTGAAGCGCTCGCCGGGGCGTTCGTGGTCTCCCTGGAGCTGCGCCCGAGCGCGGTCACCGAGCACGCGGACGTGGTCTTCCCGGTCGCGGCCGTCGCCGAGAAGTCCGGCTTCTTCCTCAACTGGGAGGGCCGGGCCCGGATGTTCGAGGCCGCGCTCAAGCCCGAGCAGATGACCCGGCGCCTGGCGCCCACCGACGCGCGCGTGCTGCACATGCTGGCGGACGCCATGGACGTGCACTTCGCGCTCCCGGACAACCGCTCCGCGCGCGCGGAGCTGCAGCGCCTGGGCCACTGGGACGGGCCGCGCGCCACCGAACCTCTGGAGGCCCGCCCGTCACCCGGGCACCACCCCTCGTCGACAGGCTTCGCCTGGCCCCAACAACCGTCCCTTCCCCGGCCCGCCGAGGGCGAGGCGGTCCTCGCGGGCCACCGGCTGCTGCTCGACCGGGGCACCCTCCAGGAGGGCGACGAGGCGCTGGCCGGGACCCGGCACGCGGCCGTCGCCCGGCTCTCGGCGGCGACGGCGGCCGAGACCGGCGTCAAGGACGGCGACCTCCTTGAGGTGAGCGGCGGCGCGGGCGCGCTCCGGCTGCCGCTGAAGGTCACCGAGATGCCCGACCGGGTGGTGTGGCTGCCGCTCAACTCGACCGGCGCCGGCGTCCTCGCGGACACGGGCGCGGTCCCGGGCCAGGTCGTCCGTATCGGCCCGGCGGCGCAGGACGCCGCCACCGCCGCACCGGAGGTGCAGCCGTGACCGACTTCCCCGTCCGCCCCGCGGCACCGGGCGCCGCCGTCCACGTACCGGAGGTGCGAGCGTGACCCCGACCTTCCTCGCGGCCGAGGACCTCTCGATGTTCGGCCGCGACCCCTGGTGGCTCATCGCCCTCAAGGCCGTGTTCTGCTTCGCGTTCCTGATGGTGACCGTGCTGTTCTCGATCGTGTGGGAGCGCAAGGTCGTCGCCTGGATGCAGTTGCGCATCGGCCCCAACCGGCATGGGCCGTGGGGCATGCTCCAGTCGCTCGCCGACGGCATCAAGCTGATGCTGAAGGAAGACGTCGTCGTCAAGCGGGCCGACAAGGTGGTCTACGTCCTGGCCCCGATCGTCGCCGCGATCCCGGCCTTCATGGCCATCGCCGTGATCCCCTTCGGGCCGGCCGGCAACGAGGTGTCGATCTTCGGGCACCGCACCACGATGCAGCTGACCGACCTGCCGATCGCGATGCTCTACATCCTCGCGTGCGCCTCGGTCGGCATCTACGGGATCGTGCTCGCGGGCTGGTCGTCCGGCTCGACGTACCCGCTGCTCGGCGGGCTCCGCTCATGCGCGCAGATGATCTCTTACGAGATCGCGATGGGCGCGGCCTTCGCCTCGGTCTTCCTCTACTCGGGCTCGATGTCGACCTCGGAGATCGTCGCCCAGCAGCACGACCGCTGGTACATCATCCTGCTGCCGGTCTCCTTCATCATCTACGTCGTCACCATGGTGGGCGAGACCAACCGCGCCCCGTTCGACATGCCGGAGTCCGAGGGCGACCTGGTCGGCGGTTTCAACACCGAGTACTCGTCGATCAAGTTCGCGCTCTTCATGCTGGCCGAGTACGTCAACATGGTCACCGTCTCGGCGGTGTCGACCACCCTCTTCCTGGGCGGCTGGCGGGCCCCGTGGCCCATCAGCACCTTCTGGGAGGGCGCCAACCACGGCTGGTGGCCGATGCTCTGGTTCGTCATCAAGGTCCAGCTGCTGCTCTTCTTCTTCATCTGGCTGCGCGGCACGCTGCCCCGTGTCCGCTACGACCAGCTGATGAAGCTCGGCTGGAAGGTCCTCATCCCGGTCTCGGTCGTCTGGCTGATGCTGGTCGCGACCGTGCGGGCGCTGCGCAACGAAGGCCACGACTTCTCCAAGATCGTGCTGTACGTCGGGGGCGCGGTCGTCGCCGTCCTGCTGATCTCCCTGGTCGCCGATGTCTTCCGGGGCCGCAAGGCCGAGGAACCGGCGGAGGAGCCCGCCGCCTTCGACCCGATGGCGGGCGGATTCCCGGTGCCACCACTGCCCGGACAGACCCTTCCGCCGGTGCCGAGGCGACGCCCGCGCCATCAGCGGGAGCTCGTTGTCAGTGGTGGGTCGGATACTGAGAGTGACCGTGACGGAAGGGAGGACGAGGGTGTCTAAGTCATCGGAACCGGCGGAGACTTCGGGGGAGCCCGGGGCTTCGTCCGAGGGCAAGTTCCTGAACCCGGTGGCCGGCTTCGGCGTGACCTTCAAGGCCATGTTCAGGAAGCGGCTGACCGAGCAGTACCCGGAACAGCAGAAGACCACGGCCCCCCGCTTCCACGGGCGCCACCAGCTGAACCGGCATCCGGACGGCCTGGAGAAGTGTGTCGGCTGCGAGTTGTGCGCCTGGGCCTGTCCGGCCGACGCGATCTATGTGGAGGGCGCGGACAACAAGGACGAGGAGCGCTACTCGCCGGGCGAGCGGTACGGCATCGTCTACCAGATCAACTACGCCCGCTGCATCCTGTGCGGGCTGTGTATCGAGGCGTGCCCCACGCGCGCGCTGACGATGACCAACGAGTTCGAACTGGCCGACACCAGCCGCGCGAACCTGATCTACACCAAGGAGCAGCTGCTCGCCGGGCTCGAAGAGGGCATGGTCGACTCGCCGCACGCCATCTACCCGGGCATGACGGAGGGCGACTACTACCGGGGCCTGGTCACCGAGGCCGCGCCCGGCACGGTCCGCCAGGTCGCCGTCTCCAGGGGCGAGCAGCCGCCCACCGCCGAGCACCCCGCGAACGGGGAGCAGCCCGAGGAGGTGGACGCGTGATGCAGCTCGCCGTCTCCGCCACCACCACCTCCACCGGGGAGGCCTTCCAGTTCTGGGTGCTGGGCACGGTCGCCGTCATCGGCGCGCTGGGCACCGTACTGATGAAGAAGGCCGTGCACAGCGCGCTGTCGCTGGCCGGGACGATGATCGTCCTGGCGGTCTTCTACCTGGCCAACGGGGCGTACTTCCTGGGCATCGTCCAGGTCGTCGTCTACACCGGCGCGATCATGATGCTCTTCCTCTTCGTCGTCATGCTGGTCGGCGTCACCGCCGCCGACTCGCTGAAGGAGACCATCAAGGGGCAGCGGATCTGGGCCGCGGTCTGCGGGCTCGGCTTCGGCGTCCTCCTGATCTCGGGCCTCGCCAACGCCTCCCTGAAGCACTTCGACGGCCTCTCCCAGGCCAACTCGGGCGGCAACGTGGAGGGTCTGGCCACCCTCATCTTCACCAAGTACGTGTTCGCCTTCGAGATCACCGGCGCCCTGCTGATCACCTCGGCGGTCGGCGCGATGGTGCTCACGCACCGCGAGCGCACCGAGCGCGCCAAGACCCAGCGTGAGCGCTCCGAGCAGCGCGTGCGCGAGGGCAGGCACCTGCCGCCGCTGCCCGCCCCTGGCGTCTACGCCCGGCACAACGCGGTGGACGTCGCGGGCCTGCTGCCCGACGGCAGCACCTCCGAGCTCACCGTCAACCAGACGCTGCGCGGCCGGGGCCAGATCCGCGATGTGTCCAGCGAGGCGCTGAGCGACCTCAAGGCGCTGGAGCAGCGCTCCGCCGAGCGTCTTGGCCGGGAAGAGGAGGCCACGAAGTGAACCCCGTCAACTACCTCTATCTGTCCGCCCTGTTGTTCACCATCGGCGCGGCCGGGGTGCTGATCAGGCGGAACGCGATCGTGGTCTTCATGTGCGTCGAGCTGATGCTCAACGCCTGCAACCTCGCGTTCGTGGTCTTCTCCCGGCTGCACGGCAACCTCGACGGCCAGATCATCGCGTTCTTCACGATGGTCGTCGCCGCCGCGGAAGTCGTCGTCGGGCTCGCGATCATCGTGTCGCTCTTCCGTTCCCGCCACTCGGCCTCGGTCGACGACGCCAGCCTGATGAAGCTGTAAGGGGTCGCTGAATCGTGGAGAACCTGATTGCGCTGCTCATCGCGGCGCCTCTGCTCGGAGCGGCCGTACTGCTGTGCGGCGGGCGTCGGCTCGACGCCGTGGGGCACTGGCTGGGCACGCTGCTCGCGGCCGTGTCGTTCGGCCTCGGCGTCGCGCTCTTCGTCGACATGCTCGGCCGCTCCACCGACAGCCGGGCGGTGCACAAGCACCTGTTCAGCTGGGTCCCGGTGGAGGGCTTCCAGGCCGACGTCGGCTTCCAGCTCGACCAGCTGTCGATGACGTTCGTCCTGCTGATCACGGGTGTGGGCACGCTGATCCACCTGTACTCGGTCGGCTACATGGAGCACGACGAGAACCGCCGCCGCTTCTTCGGCTATCTCAACCTGTTCCTCGCGGCGATGCTGCTGCTGGTCCTGGCCGACAACTACCTCCTTCTGTACGTCGGTTGGGAGGGCGTCGGTCTGGCGTCCTACCTGCTCATCGGCTTCTGGCAGCACAAGCCGAGCGCGGCGACGGCCGCCAAGAAGGCGTTCCTGGTCAACCGGGTCGGCGACATGGGCCTCTCGATCGCCATCATGGTCATGTTCACCACCTGGGGCTCCTTCGCCTTCTCGACCGTCTTCAACCAGGTCGGCGAGACCGGCTGGGGCCGCAACACCGCCGTCGGGGTGATGCTGCTGCTGGCCGCGTGCGGCAAGTCGGCGCAGGTGCCGCTGCAGTCCTGGCTCGGCGACGCGATGGAGGGCCCGACCCCCGTCTCGGCCCTGATCCACGCGGCGACGATGGTGACCGCGGGCGTCTACCTCATCACCCGGTCCGGCGTGATCTTCAACGCGGTGCCGAACACCCAGACGGTGGTGGTGATCGTCGGCGCGGTCACGCTCCTGTTCGGTGCGATCGTCGGTTGCGCGAAGGACGACATCAAGAAGGCGTTGGCCGGCTCGACCATGTCGCAGATCGGCTACATGATCCTCGCCACCGGCCTCGGCCCCATCGGCTACGCCTTCGCGATCATGCACCTGGTCACCCACGGCTTCTTCAAGGCCGGGCTCTTCCTCGGCGCGGGCTCCGTGATGCACGGCATGAACGACGAGGTCGACATGCGCAAGTACGGCGGCCTCCGTAAGTACATGCCGGTCACCTTCGTGACCTTCGGTCTCGGCTACCTCGCCATCATCGGCTTCCCGGGCCTGTCCGGCTTCTGGTCCAAGGACAAGATCATCGAGGCGGCGTTCGCCAAGGGCGGCACCGAGGGCTGGATCCTCGGCGCGGTGACCCTGCTCGGCGCGGCCATCACCGCGTACTACATGACGCGCGTGATGCTGATGACCTTCTTCGGCGAGAAGCGCTGGAACGAGGACGAGGTGCATCCGCACGAGTCGCCGCGCACCATGACGCTGCCGATGATCGTGCTGGCCTTCGGATCGGTCTTCGCGGGCGGCCTGTTCAGCATCAACGAGTCGTTCGTGAAGTGGCTGGAGCCGGTCACCAGCCTCTCCCACGGCGACTCGCCCGTCAGCGCCGGCGTGGTCACCGCGGCGACGACGGTGGTGCTTTTGATCGGCGTCGGCATCGCGTACGCGCAGTACGGCCGCAGGCCGGTCCCGGCCGTCGCCCCGCGCGGCTCGCTGCTCACCCGGGCCGCCCGCCGCGACCTCCTCCAGGACGACTTCAACCATGTGGTCCTGGTCCGCGGTGGCGAGCACCTGACGCGCTCGCTGGTGTACGTCGACCACACCCTGGTCGACGGAGTGGTCAACGGAACCGCCGCGGGGGTCGGCGGTCTTTCGGGCCGGCTGCGCAGGCTGCAGAACGGCTTCGCCCGCAGTTACGCGGTCTCCATGTTCGGAGGTGCGGCGGTGCTCATCGCCGCGACCCTGCTGATGAGGGCGGTGTAAGACATGTCGTTCCCCCTCCTTACCGCGACGGCGGCGCTGCCGGCGGTCGGCGCGATCGCCACCGCCGCCGTCCCGGCCGAGCGGCGCACCGCGGCCAAGTGGCTGGCGCTGCTGGTCTCGGTCGGCACGCTCGCGCTGGGCGCGGCCCAGCTCGTACGGTTCGAGCCGGGCGGCGACCGGTACCAGCTGACCGAGTCGCACGCCTGGATCAAGGACTTCGGAGTCCGCTACGAACTGGGCGTGGACGGCATCGGGGTGGCGCTGATCGCGCTCACCGCACTGCTGATCCCGTTCATCATCGCGGCGGGCTGGCACGACGCCGACCCCCTGGAGACGCACAGCAGCCGCTGGCGGCCCACCCAGGGCTTCTTCGCCCTGATCCTCGCCGTCGAGGCGATGGTGATCCTCTCCTTCGAGGCCACCGACGTCTTCCTCTTCTACATCCTGTTCGAAGCCATGCTGATCCCGATGTACTTCCTCATCGGCGGCTTCGGCGACCGCGCCCATCAGCACGGCGACGAGGCGGCGGCCACCCAACGGTCGTACGCGGCGGTCAAGTTCCTGCTGTACAACCTGGTCGGCGGTCTGATCATGCTGGCGGCGGTGATCGGCCTCTATGTGGTCGCCGGGACGTTCTCGCTGGACGAGATCGCGGCAGCGCGCGCGAACGGCTCGCTCGACATGGCGACCAACACCGAGCGGCTGCTGTTCCTCGGCTTCTTCTTCGCCTTCGCGGTGAAGGCCCCGCTGTGGCCGCTGCACACCTGGCTGCCGAACGCGATGGGCGAGGCGACCGCCCCGGTCGCCGTGCTGATCACGGCGGTCGTCGACAAGGTCGGCACCTTCGCGATGCTCCGCTTCTGCCTCCAGCTCTTCCCCGACGCGTCGAAGTGGGCGACGCCGGTGATCCTGGTCCTCGCCGTGATCAGCATCATCTACGGGGCGCTGCTCGCGGTCGGCCAGCGGGACATCAAGCGCCTGGTGGCGTACGCGTCGATCTCGCACTTCGGGTTCATCGTCATGGGCATCTTCGCGATGACCACCCAGGGCCAGTCGGGCGCCACGCTCTACATGGTCAACCACGGGATCTCGACAGCCGCGCTGATGCTGGTGGCGGGCTTCCTGATCTCGCGCCGCGGTTCGCGTCTGATCTCGGACTACGGCGGGGTGCAGAAGGTGGCGCCACTGCTCGCGGGCACGTTCCTGGTGGGCGGTCTGGCCACCCTCTCGCTGCCGGGGCTCGCGCCCTTCGTCAGTGAATTCCTGGTCCTGGTGGGCACGTTCAGCCGCTATCCGGCGATCGGCGTCATCGCCACCCTGGGCATCGTGCTGGCCGCGCTGTACGTCCTGGTCCTCTACCAGCGGACGATGACGGGCCCGGTCAAGGCCGAGGTGCAGGGCATGCCGGACCTGAAGGTCCGTGAACTCCTGGTGGTCGCCCCGCTGATCGCGCTCCTGGTCTTCCTGGGCGTCTACCCGAAGCCGCTCACCGACATCGTCAACCCGGCGGTGGGCCACACCATGTCCGACGTACACAAGAAGGACCCCAAGCCCGTGGTGGAGGCGGCCCAGTGAGCACAGCAACAGCTGTCCACAGCCTGTGGACGACGGCGGCCGACGGCAAGGTGCACAAGATCCCGGCGCCGCACATCGAGTACGCGCAGCTGGCGCCCACGCTCATTGTGGTCGGCGCGGCCGTCCTCGGCGTACTGGTCGAGGCGTTCGTCCCGCGCAAGAGCCGTTACTACGTCCAGGTGTTCCTCGCCGTCGTCGCTCTCGCCGCCGCCTTCGCCGCGGTCGTGGCGCTGGCGGCCGGCGGATACGGCACGACCAAGGCGCACATCGCGGCGATGGGCGCGATCGCGGTCGACGGCCCGGCGCTCTTCCTCCAGGGCACCATTCTCCTCGCCTCGATCGTCGCGATCTTCACCTTCGCCGAGCGCCGCCTCGACCCCGAGGCGCACGGCAACCGGGTGGACTCGTTCGCCGCGCAGGCCGCCTCCGTACCGGGCAGCGACAGCGAACAGGCCGCGGTGAAAGCCGGGTTCACGACCACCGAGGTCTTCCCGCTCGCGCTCTTCGCGATCTCCGGGATGCTGGTCTTCCCGGCGGCGAACGACCTGCTGACGCTCTTCGTGGCGCTTGAGGTCTTCTCTCTCCCGCTGTACCTGCTGTGCGCGCTGGCCCGCCGCAAGCGGCTGATGTCGCAGGAAGCGGCGGTGAAGTACTTCCTGCTCGGCGCGTTCTCGTCGGCGTTCCTGCTGTTCGGCATCGCGCTCCTGTACGGCTACGCGGGATCCGTGCAGTACGCGACGATCGCCGACGTCGTCGACGGCACGGTCCGGACGGTGGACCCGGCGCTGGCGGGCACCATGGGCAATGACGCGCTGCTGCTCATCGGCGGCGCGATGATCCTCATGGGGCTGCTCTTCAAGGTCGGCGCGGTGCCGTTCCACATGTGGACGCCCGACGTCTACCAGGGCGCGCCGACCCCGGTGACCGGCTTCATGGCGGCCGCCACCAAGGTCGCGGCCTTCGGCGCGCTGCTGCGGCTGCTGTATGTGGTGCTGCCCGGGATGCGCTGGGACTGGCGGCCGGTGATGTGGGGCGTCGCGATCATCACCATGCTGGGCGGCGCGGTCGTCGCGATCACCCAGACCGACATCAAGCGCCTCCTCGCGTACTCCTCGATCGCGCACGCCGGGTTCATCCTGGCCGGTGTGATCGCGACCAACGCGGACGGCATCTCGTCGGTGCTGTTCTACCTGGGCGCGTACTCGTTCGTGACGATCGGTGCCTTCGCGGTCGTCACGCTGGTACGGGACGCGGGCGGCGAGGCGACGCACCTGTCCAAGTGGGCGGGGCTCGGGCGGCGGTCACCGCTGGTGGCGGCGGCGTTCGCGGTCTTCCTGCTGGCCTTCGCGGGCATCCCGCTGACCTCCGGGTTCTCCGGGAAGTTCGCCGTCTTCAAGGCGGCTGCGGAGGGCGGCGCGGGCGCGCTGGTCGTGGTCGGTGTGGTCTCGTCGGCGGTCGCCGCGTTCTTCTACATCCGGGTGATCGTGCTGATGTTCTTCAGCGAGCCGAAGGCGGACGGGCCGACCGTGGCGGTGCCGTCGGTGCTGACGACGACGGCGATCGGGGTCGGCGTCGCGGTGACGCTGGTCCTCGGTGTGGCGCCGCAGTACTTCCTGGACCTGGCGAGCCAGGCGGGGGTCTTCGTGCGGTAACCGGTCGAGCGGTACGGAAAGGCCCCGGCGCGGGTGTGCGGCGCCGGGGCCTTTCCGTGTCGTGGCCCGTGTCGCGGCCCGCGCTGGTGTTGACGCGGTGCCGCACTGCCTGTGGATAACTTTGCATCCACTCTGACCTGGTGTTTTGTGCCCGATCGGGGGTGATCTGACGCGACGGCGGCAGGGGGTGTCGGCCCGGGCCCCTATCGTGGCAGGGGTGGCGGAGTTACGAGGACGACGGTGGGGGAGAGCGCGATGAACGGGACGGACGGGACGGTCGAGATGGCGGGCGAGGCGGCGGCCGGAGCGGGGGCCCAGGCGGGCCCGGCGGTGGTCGAGAGCGACGCGCTGCGGACGCTGCGGCGGGTTTTCGGGTACGAGAGCTTCCGTGGTGACCAGGGCGCGGTCATCGAGCACGTGGTGGCCGGCGGGGACGCCGTGGTGCTCATGCCGACCGGTGCCGGAAAGTCGCTCTGCTACCAGATCCCGGCCCTGGTCAGACCCGGTACGGGAGTCGTGGTCTCGCCGCTGATCGCGCTTATGCAGGACCAGGTGGACGCGCTGCGCGCGCTGGGCGTGCGCGCCGGGTTCATCAACTCCACGCAGGACTTCGACGAGCGCCGCACGGTGGAGGCGGAGCTGCTCGCGGGCGAGCTCGACCTGCTCTACCTCGCCCCCGAGCGGCTGCGCGTGGAAGCCACCCTCGATCTGCTCTCCCGGGCCAAGATCTCGGTCTTCGCGATCGACGAGGCGCACTGCGTGGCGCAGTGGGGCCACGACTTCCGCCCCGACTACCTGGCGCTCTCGCTGCTGGGCGAGCGCTGGCCGGACGTGCCGCGCATCGCGCTGACGGCGACGGCCACGCGGGTCACCCACCGGGAGATCACCGACCGGCTCGTCATGCCGCACGCGCGCCACTTCGAGGCGAGCTTCGACCGGCCGAACATCCAGTACCGGATCGTGCCGAAGAACGACCCCAAGAAGCAGCTGCTCACCTTCCTGAAGGAGGAGCACGAGGGCGACGCGGGCATCGTGTACTGCCTGTCCCGGGCGTCGGTGGAGAAGACCGCCCAGTACCTGTGCGACAACGGGGTGGCGGCGGTGCCGTACCACGCCGGTCTGGACTCGGGGACGCGCGCGGTGCACCAGTCGCGCTTCCTGCGGGAGGACGGCCTCGTCGTGGTGGCGACCATCGCGTTCGGCATGGGCATCGACAAGCCGGACGTACGGTTCGTGGCCCACCTCGACCTGCCCAAGTCCGTCGAGGGCTACTACCAGGAGACCGGCCGCGCGGGCCGTGACGGGCTGCCGTCCACGGCGTGGATGGCGTACGGGCTGCAGGACGTGGTCCAGCAGCGCAAGCTGATCCAGGGCGGCGAGGGCGACGAGGCGTTCCGGCGCCGGGCCGCCTCCCACCTCGACGCGATGCTGGCGCTCTGCGAGACGGCCGACTGCCGCCGCGCCCAGCTGCTCGGCTACTTCGGCCAGGAGGCGACCGCCGAGCACTGCGGCAACTGCGACACCTGCCTGAACCCGCCGGAGACATGGGACGGCACGGTCGCGGCGCAGAAGCTGCTGTCCACGATCGTCCGCCTGGAGCGCGAGCGGCGCCAGAAGTTCGGGGCGGGCCAGGTCATCGACATCCTGCTCGGCCGCAAGACGGCCAAGGTCATCCAGTTCGACCATGACGCGCTGTCCGTCTTCGGCATCGGTGAAGAGCTCTCCGAGGCCCAATGGCGGGGCGTGGTGCGGCAGTTGCTGGCCCAGGGGCTGGTCGCGGTGGAGGGGGAGTACGGGACGCTGGTCCTGACGGAGACGAGCGGGGAGGTCCTGGGGCGCCAGCGCGAGGTCAGGTTGCGCTCGGAACCGGCGAAGCCGGAGCGCGCGCCCCGCGCACGGGGCGCCGTCAAGGCGAAGGCGGCCCCGGCCGACTTCCCGCAGGAGGCGGCCCCGCTTTTCGAGGCGCTGCGCGCCTGGCGGGCCGCGCAGGCCCGCGAGCAGGGCGTCCCGGCGTATGTGATCTTCCACGACGCGACCCTGCGGGAGATCGCGGTCGCCCGCCCCGGCTCGGTGGAGGAGCTGGGCACGATCGCCGGAGTGGGCGAGAAGAAGCTGGCGACGTACGGGGAGGGCGTGCTGGAGGTGCTGGGGGAGCAGGAGTAGCAGGGGGGCGCCGGTCGGCGCCCCCCTCGTGCGGCTCTTGAGCCTGGGCGATGCGGCTAGGCCTGCACGATGCGGCCCGTCACCTCTCCGAGGCCCACGCGCACCCCGTCCGCGCCCGGTGCCCACGCCGTCATCGTGACGACGTCGCCGTCCTCCAGGAACGCGCGCTTGCCGTCGGCCAGTTCCACCGGCTCCGTACCGTTCCAGGTGAGTTCGAGCAGCGAGCCGCGCTGGTCGCGCTCGGGGCCGCTGACCGTGCCCGAGCCGAACACGTCGCCTGTGCGCAGCGACGCCCCGTTCACCGTCATGTGGGCGAGTTGCTGGGCGGCGGTCCAGTACATGCCCGCGAACGGCGGCTCGGCCACCAGCTGCCCGTTGATCGCGACGGCGATGCGGATGTCGAAGCCGCCCGGCACCTCGGCGTCCGCGTCGTCGAGGTAGGGCAGGAGCGGGAAGTCACGCGCCGGCGGCGCCACCCGGGCCGCCGACAGGGCCTCCAGCGGGGTGACCCACGCCGATACGGAGGTGGCGAACGACTTGCCCAGGAACGGGCCCAGCGGCACGTACTCCCACGCTTGGATGTCCCGCGCCGACCAGTCGTTCAGCAGGAAGAGGCCGAAGACGTGGTCGTCGAAGGCGCCGAGCTCCACCGGCCGGCCGAGCTCGGACGGGGTGCCGACCACGAAGCCTACCTCGGCCTCGATGTCCAGCTTCACCGACGGCCCGAAGACCGGCGCGGGGTCGCTCGGCGCCTTGCGCTGGCCGTGCGGACGCACGACGTCGGTCCCGGAGACCACGATCGTGCCCGACCGGCCGTGGTAACCGATGGGCAGATGCTTCCAGTTGGGGGTGAGCGCGTCCCCGTCCGGACGGAAGATGCGGCCCACGTTGGTGGCGTGGTGCTCGCTCGCGTAGAAGTCCACGTAGTCGGAGACCTCGTACGGCAGGTGCAGGGTGACCGTGTCCAGCGGGTGCAGCAGGGGCTCTATGTCGGGCCGATGGGCCGGGACCGTCACCCACGCGGTGAGCGCCCGCCGCACATCGCGCCAGGCCGTGCGCCCGGCCGCCAGCAGCAGATTGAGCGTCGGCTGGGCGAGCAGCGCCGCGTACGGGGAGCCGAGCGCGTGCGCGGCGGCCCCCGCGTCCAGGACGTGGTCGCCGAGGCGGACGCCGACCCGGCGGTGGTCGGGCGCGTCGAGGGTGGAGAAGACGCCGTACGGAAGGTTGTGCGGGCCGAAGGGGTCGCCTTCGACCAGGTCGAGCGGGCTCTGCTCGGACATCTGTGCCTGCCTCGCTTTCCACGGGTGTGGAGGACACGTTACGTCGGCGATGGTTGCGTAGGCAGTGTCTAAAGAGTTCGTAATGTCCGGAAACTCCGCGTCCGGAAGGAGCGATTCCCCCTTACCTTCCTTGCCGGGACACAAACGCGGCGAGGGGGCCGCGCGTCCCGAGGGGGGACAGGTGGCGAGCAGTAATGCGCTGTTCACGGCCGACCGGACCGTGCCCGCACTGATCGTGAAGATCGGGAACTATCCGCTGCACCACGGCGGTGTCGGAGCCATTCGCAGTCTCGGCAGGCTCGGCGTGCCGATGTACGCGATCACCGAGGACCGCTGGACCCCGGCGGCCCACTCCCGCTATCTGCGGCGGGCCTTCGCCTGGCCCACCACCGGCCGCGAGGACCCGGACGCGCTGGTCGAAGGGCTGCTGCGGATCGGCCGCCGGATCGGCCGGCCGGCCGTGCTCGTGCCGACCGACGAAGAGGCGGCGGTGCTGATCGCCGAGCATCAGAAAGAGCTCGCCGACAGCTTCCTGTTCCCGGCCGTGTCCCCGGAGTTGCCCCGCAGGCTCGCCAGCAAGCAGGGCCTGCACGAGCTGTGCGTGGAGCACGGGGTGCCCTCGCCCGCGGCCGCCTTTCCCGACACGTACGACGACGTCGAGGACTTCGCGCGGCACGCCCGCTTCCCGGTGGTCGCCAAGAACCGCGAGGCGTTCGTGCGGCGCGAGCGGCCCGCCGTGCGCGGCACCACCCGGGTCGAGAACGCCGCGCATCTGCTGGCGCTCGCGCGCCGCTGGGGCGAGCGGCCGGGCGTGATCCTCCAGGAGTATCTGCCGCGCGAGCAGGCCGAGGACTGGATCGTCCACGCCTACTTCGACGAGAACGCGGCGCCGCTCGCGATGTTCACCGGGGTCAAGGTGCGCTCCTGGCCGCCGCACGCCGGGATGACCGCCACCGCGTACGTCGTCGACAACCCCGAACTCGCGCTCCTCGCCGAGCAGTTCGTGAAGCGGATCGGCTTCAGCGGGATCGCCGACCTCGATCTGCGCTTCGACCGGCGCGACGGCCAGTACAAGCTCCTGGACTTCAATCCGAGGATGGGCGCCCAGTTCCGCCTCTTCGAGAGCGAGTCGGGCGTCGACGTCGTACGGGCGCAGCATCTGCATCTGACCGGCCGCACGGTCCCCGAGGGCGAGCAGCGCTCCGGGCGGCGCTATGTCGTCGAGAACATCGACCTGCCCGCGCTCATCGCGTATCGCCGCAGCGGCTACACCACCCCGCACGCACCCGCGCGCCCCGCCGGGACGGAACTCGCCTGGCTCGCGCGGGACGACCCCAGGCCCTTCTTCACGATGCTCGCCCGCTTCGTACGCCCGGGGGCCGAGCATCTCTACCAGCTGTGGCGCAGCTCGCGCCACGCCACCGCCCGGGCGCGCTGACTGGAGATGGCACCGAAGCAACACCCTGGGGAGGGACTTCAATGATTCGTCCGGTAGCTGTCATCGGGGCGGGACCCTTCGGTCTGTCCACCGCCGCGCATCTGCGCGGGCGCGGCATCCCCGTCCGCGTCTTCGGCTCGCCGATGGTGAGCTGGCGGGCGCACATGCCCGCGGGCATGGTGCTGAAGTCGACGCCGTCCGCCTCCAGCATCGACGCGCCCCAACCGGGCCATGACCTGGTCGACTTCTGCGCGGATACGGGCGTTCGGCGGTACGAGTCCGACTGGGACCTCATCTCCGGGGCGGACTTCGCGGCGTACGGGCAGTGGTTCGCCCAGCGGCTGCTGCCCGATCTGGAGGAGGTGCGGGTGGTCTCCGTGGACCGCGCCCGGGATGGCCACTTCGAGCTGAAGCTGGACTCGGGCGAGGCGTTCGAGGCGCGCGCGGTGGTGGTCGCGACCGGGCTCGCGGGCCTGGCCCGGATGCCCCGGGAGCTCGCGGCCGCCGTCCCCGACGGCCCGTCCGCCACCGGCCCGATCTCGCACGCCTCCCAGCACGCCGACCTCTCGCGGTTCGCGGGCCGCGAGGTGCTGGTCGTGGGGGCGGGCCAGTCGGCGCTGGAGAACGCGGTGCTGATGGCGGAGGCGGGCGCGAGCGTACGGATCGTGGCGCGGCGGGCCGGGGCGGTCCGCTTCGGCGCGGCCCCCGACCAGCAGCCCCGGCTCAGCCCCGACTCGCCGTTCGGCCGGGCCTGGTCGCTGTACGCCCTCTCGTACCACGCCACCCACTTCCGTCATCTGCCCGCGCCCACCCGCCACTACCTGGTGCGCAAGGTGCTCGGCCCGCTGGGCGCGTGGTGGCTGCGCGACCGGTTCACGGGCCGGGTGGCGGTCACCGACGGCCGCCGGGTGGTCCGCGCGCGCGTCGAGTCCGGCCGCCCGGTGCTGACCCTGAGCGGCGGCACCGGGGCGCAGCGCGAACTCGCCGCCGACCATGTGATGGCCGCGACCGGCTACCGCATGGACGTGGCCGCGCTCGACTACCTCGGCCCGGGCCTGCGCACCCAGCTCACCACCTCGCGCGGGGCGCCGGTCCTGGACGCGGGCTACCGGTCCACGGTCCCGGGTCTCTATTTCACGGGCCTTCCGGCGGCCTCGTCGTTCGGCCCGGTGATGCGGTTCGTGTGCGGTACGCGGTACGCGTCGCCGAGGCTGGCGGCGTCGGTGGCGGCGGGGAACTGACGACGGGCAATTGACGAGGGGCGGCGCGAACCGGGGCGCGTGCGGCCGGACTTCGCGACGACGTGCGCGCCGGGCCTTCGCGCCTCACCCCGCCGTGCGCGGAATCTTCTTCTCCCAGGTCCGGTGGAACACGACCTCCCCGCCGTCGCGGCACACCACCTCGTCCGAGGTGAGGAAGTCCGCCGCGTCACAGCGGATCTCGGAGCGCGTGGTGATCGTGACGTCCCAGCCGAGCTCGGGCCGGTGCAGCCGGATCGTCCAGTCCGAGCGGGTCCGCGCGGACTGCGGGTCGCCCTCCCCGATCGTGTACGTCTCCAGGGCGTCCTCGGTGAATTCGAGGCCGTCGGGGTAGACCCGGGTACCGCCGTAGCGCGGGTCCACCTCCAGGCGCCACTCGCCCTTGGCCACATCGCGGATCACCAGGCGCTCGGGGCGCGGCTCGTCGAGCGGCGCGGGCGAGACCACGCCCAGCGGCGCCGACTGCTCCGGCGGCCCGAACGTGATGGCGTCCGCCGTCCGCTCCCGCAGCGGGAGTCGCAGCGAGCTGCCCTGCGGGTCGACGGTGAAGCCGACCGAGTCCGCCTGCGGCCAGATCCACGGCCAGTACGCCGAGGAGACGGCGAGGCGGACGCGGTGGCCGGGCGGGAAGGAGTGGCCGATGCCGTTGAGCAGAAACGTCACGTCCTGGGTGGCGCCCAGCGGCCACGCGTCCACGCGGTCGCGCCCCTCGCGCGCGGACAGATTGAGCGCGCCCCGCGTGACCAGCGTGGACGAACCGTCCGGCGCCACATCGCAGAGCCGGGCGACCGCCTGCCCGAACGGGACGTCCATGCGCAGCCGCAGAGTCACCTCGGGCCGCCCCAGGATCTCCAGCGGCGGCCCGTCGTCCGGCACCGCGAAGTCGAACGCCGCCGAATGGGCGTCCTCGGCGCGCTGGTCGGGCGGCAGGTCGGCGTCGTTGCCGAACGGGAAGAAGCGGCCCGCGTCCAGGCCGGTGTGCTGCGGCGAGTCGACCCGGACGGGGGCGCCGCCGAACGCGTACGACACGGGCGTGACATGCGGTGACGGCCACGCCGGGTCGCCGACCCAGCGGCCGGGCAGCTCGTCGTAGCTGGTCGCGGGCCGGTGCGAGTCGGTGATCCAGGAGCGCAGCAGCGGCTCGGACATCACCCCGGTGTCCTCGCCCTTGAGCCAGTGGTCCCACCACCGCAGGGTCTCCTGGAGGAAGCCGATCGCCGGGCCGGGCGGAAGACCCCGGTCCGGGTACTGGTGCGACCAGGGTCCGATCAGGCCGCGTACGCGCTCCGGCGGCAGGTGCTCCACCAGGCGCAGCACCGTGTCCCGGTACGGGTCGTGCCAGCCGCCGACGGCGAGCACCGCCGCGCCGATCGCCCCGTAGTCCTCGCAGACACTGCCGTGTTTCCAGTACTCGTCGCGGGTCTGGTGCGCGAGCCAGGTGTGGATGTACGGCTGGACGCTCTCCAGGCGCCGCAACCACATCGCCCGCCACTCCTCTCCCACGTACGCCGGATCCGGCGGGCGCGCGGTGAACGCGAGCATCGTCGCCGCCCAGGCGTGCATGTCCACCGCGAGGACGGAACTTCCCATGTAGTGCACGTCGTTGTCATAGCGGTCGTCCGATGAGCAGACCGTGACGACCGCCTTGAGCGGCTCGGGCGCGAGGGCCGCGATCTGAAGGGAGTTGAAGCCGCCCCAGGAGATCCCGAACATGCCCACGCCGCCGTCGCACCACGGCTGGCGGGCCAGCCACTCGACGACCGCGACGCCGTCCGCCAGCTCCCGCGCGTCGTACTCGTCACCCGGCAGGCCCTCGCTGTTGCCGTGCCCGCGCACATCGACGCGTACGGAGGCGTAGCCGTGCCCCGCGTACCAGGGATGGCGCTGCCAGTCGCGCGGCGCGGTCCAGTCGGTGAGCCGGTAGGGAAGGTATTCGAGCAGCGCCGGGACGGGCTCGTCCGTCTCGGGCCGCCAGACGCGCGCGTACAGCCGCGTCCCGTCCGGGAGCGGGATACGGATGTCCTCGCGCCGGGTCTCGTACGGGAATTCAGTGCGGATGTGCATGGCGGAACACCTCGGTCAAGGGGTGCGGGGACGTCAGTGGACGGGGTGCATGGTGCGTCTGAGCCAGGGCGCGGCCGCGATCACCGCGAGGCCGGCGGCCACCGCGATCGCGCCGTTGACCCCGAAGTAGGCCGCGTTGGAGACCTTTCCGTACACCTTCACGGTCTGTGCCTGGATGCCGTTGGCGAGTGCGAGGGAGAGGAACCAGAGCGACATCGTCTGGCTCGCGAAGGCCCGGGGCGCGAGCTTGGTGGTCGCGGACATGCCGGAGGTCTCCAGGAGCACGTCACCGAGCCCGAGCAGCAGATAGGAGCCGACGATCCACCAGGCCGCCATCTTGTACGAGTCGGAGCCGTGCCCGGCCGTCGGCACGACCATCAGCAGAAAGGAGAGCCCGCCCAGGACCACGCCGAAGGCGATCTTGTTGGAGGCGTGCGGCTGACGCGGTCCGAGCCGGGACCAGACCGCCGCGACCACCGGCGCGAGCGCCACCTCGAACGCGCCGAGCGCCGAGGCGTACCAGCTCGCCGGGAAGTGGAAGCCGAGGATCTCGGTGCGCGCGCTGGACGACGCGAGCAGCATCATCGTCGAGTACGCCTGGAAGAGGATGAAGTTGAAGACGACCGAGGCCGCGAAGAGCACGAGGTAGGGCCGCAGCCTGGCGCGCTCCTCGGCGTTCACCCGGGGGCTGCGGAACATCACCGTGAAGTAGACGGCGGGCGCGATCACCGAGATGACGGTCAGCACGTCGACGAACCGGCCCATCGTCAGCCACCCGGCCAGCGACAGCGCGGTGGCGAGCAGCCCGGCCACGACCGCCCCGACCGCCATCAGGCGCACGGCCCGGCGCATGCCCTCGGGCGGCAGCGCGTACTCGGCGGCGTGCTTGCGCCCGGCCAGATGGCGCCGCCCGGCGACGTACTGGGCGAGGCCGAACGTCATCCCGACCGCCGCCGCCGAGAAGCCCCAGTGCCAGCCCTGGTGGTCGCCGAGCCAGCCGGTGATCAGCGGGCCGGCGAAGGCGCCGATGTTGATCCCCATGTAGTAGAGCGCGAAACCGGCGTCGCGGCGCTCGTCGTCGGTGCGGTAGAGCTTGCCGACCATCGAGGCCACATTGGGCTTGAGCAGCCCGGTGCCCGCGCTGATGAGACCGAGGCCCACCCAGGTCATCGCCGGGGTGGGGACGGCCATCGTGTAGTGGCCGCAGGCGATCAGGACGCCGCCGTACAGGACCGCGCGGTACGAGCCGAGGATGCGGTCGGCGAGCCAGCCGCCCGCGACCGAGACCAGATAGACGAGCGTTCCGTACGCCGCCGAGACCGAGGCGGCGGTGGCCGCGTCCATGCCCATGCCGCCGTGCGCGACCGTGTCGGCGAAGTAGAGGACCAGGATCGCCTGCATGCCGAGGAAGGAGAAACGTTCCCACACCTCAAGGCCGGAGAGGGTGAGCAGTCCCTTCGGGTGGCCCAGGAAGGCATGGTCGTCCTGGGGCGGCGGCTGCTCGGCTCCGGGCTCCGGCACGGTGTCGGTCGTCGTCTCGGACAAAAGGTCCACTCCTGATCGTATAAGCCGATCACGAACATACCGGGGTCCATCGGACTGTGCGCGTGGGGTGACGGGAAGGCGCCCACGGTGATCGAACAGCGACCGGATACGCTGACTTGAGTGAAGACAGCGACACATCGACAATCCGTGTGATCGTCAGCAGACAGGAGTACCCCTCGTGACCGTCGTCGGGCCGTTCGGGCTGAGCGTGCGGGACCAGGCTCTTGAAGCCGATGTCCAGACCGGATTGGCGGCAGTCGAGGCGGGCCTGCTCGATGCCACCAAGAGCGAGGTCCCCTTCATCACGGAAGCCGCGCAGCACCTCGTGCGGGCGGGTGGCAAACGGTTCCGGCCGCTGCTCGTGATGCTCGCCGCGCAGTTCGGCGACCCCTACGCGCCGGGTGTCGTGCCCTCGGCGGTGGTGGTGGAGCTGACGCATCTGGCGACGCTGTACCACGACGACGTGATGGACGAGGCCGAGGTGCGGCGCGGGGTGGCCAGCGCCAACGTCCGCTGGGACAACTCCGTCGCGGTCCTCACGGGTGACTTCCTGTTCGCCCGCGCCTCGCACATCCTGGCCGACCTGGGCCCGGAGGCGGTACGCATCCAGGCCGAGGCGTTCGAACGGCTGGTCACCGGCCAGATCCTGGAGACCGCGGGCCCGCGCGACGGCCGCGACCCGGTCGACCACTACCTCGACGTGCTGGCCGGCAAGACCGGTTCGCTGGTGGCCGTCTCGGGCCGGTTCGGCGCGATGATGTCCGGCGCGGACGAGACGGTCGTCGACATCCTGACGCAGTACGGCGAACGGCTCGGCACCGCGTTCCAGCTGGCCGACGACGTCCTGGACATCGCCAGCGACTCGCACGAGTCCGGCAAGACCCCTGGCACGGACCTGCGCGAGGGCATCCCGACCCTGCCGGTGCTGCACCTGCGGGCGCAGGCCGCCCAGTACGGCCGCCCGGAGGACCTGGAGCTGGTCGCGCTGCTCGACGGCGACCTGGCGGACGACGCCCGGCACGCGGAGGCCCTGCGCCGCCTGCGGGTCCACCCCGCCCTCGAACAGGCCCGCCGCGACACCGTCCGCTACGCGCAAGAGGCCCGCGCCACCCTCGCCCCGCTCCCCGAGGGCTACGCGAAGTCGGCCCTGGAGGAGCTGTGCGACGCGGTGGTGCACAGGGCGGGTTAGGGGCGCGCCCCTTCAGCCGCGCCCCAATTGAGGGGCGCGGGCTCACATGACTAGTAGCCGGATCCACTCGATGGGGTGGAGTTGGTGCCGCCCGACGTGGTGCCACCACCTGTGTCGGCCGTGGCCTTCGCCCCGGTCGGGGTGATCGCGAACCAGGTACCACCCGCTCCCTGCCCGTACGCCTCCCGAGGCTCGTCGTCCTTGGAGTAGCGGTAGATCGGCCAGCCGGCGAGCGTGAGCTGCTTGCTGCCGTCGGGGCGGGTCAGGGTGCCGACCAGGGCCTTGTCGATGCCCTTGACGCTCAGCGCGTCGGTGGCGGGGGCCGGGGCCGGTGGCCAGATCGCGGCGCAGGCGGCCAGGCAGGCCGAGCGGGACGGCTTCGCGGAGTCCATGTCGAAGCGGTACAGGACGTACCCCTTGCTGTCGGTGACGACCGTGCCGACCTTGTCGACCTTGGTGGCGCTCAGGGTGGTGCCCGCCGGGGACGCCGGGGCCGTGGTGCCCGTCGAGGGCTTTTCGGTGGTCTTGCTGTTGTTGTTGCTGCTGCCGCATCCCGTGGCGGCGAGCGCGAGGACGGCGGTCCCCGCTGCCGCGCCTATGGCGATGCGATGGACGGTGAGCATGGCGATCCCCTTTGGTGGTGCCGGTTGCTCTCACTCAGGTGTACGGATTCCGGCCAAGTGCCACTCGAACACCTATACCGACAGTTATGTGACCCAGATCACACTCATGGAATGAGTCCAGAGTGAGATCGATGCCGTACCCCTGCCCGGAAGCCTACGCATCGGTCGAAGGCCGTGCAGAAGTCGGTGAACATCTGCATACAGGGGGAAATAGCCATGAAGCGGAATCGCAGGAGCATCCTCGTCGGCGCCACCGCCGTGGCGGCCGCCGTCGGAATCGCCTTCGCGATCGTCCCGGCATTCGCCGCCGCACGGGGCGGCGACGGCGGCCACGCGCGCGAGGGCGGTGGCGTCACCTATCTGCTGGCCAGTCTGCGCGGCGCGAACGAGGTGCCCGTGGCGGGCAAACCGGCGGTCGGCGATCCGGACGGCGCCGCACTGGAGTTCGTACGGATCAAGGGCGCCACCGTCACGTTCGCGGTGAAGTGGCGCGGCACCGGCAGGCCGACCATGCTCCACATCCACCAGGGTGTACGCGGCGTCAACGGTGACGTGAAAGTCGACTTCAGCGAGCAGTTGGGGAGCGTCAGGGGTGGCGGCGGCTGGCAGCGTGCCGCCGGCTCGGTCACCGTCAAGGACACGGCGCTGCTCGCCTCCCTGAAGAGCGACCCCGGTGCGTTCTACGCCAATCTCCACACCGCCGAGTTCCCCGGCGGAGCCGTCCGGGGCCAGCTGCGCGAGGTCGGGTCGTTCGACCTCTCCCAGGCCGTCGACGGCGGGGTCCGCCAGGCGTCCGTGGTGCGGGGGCGTCAGGTGTACGAGTGCAAGAAGGGCGCGGACGGTACGACGGCGTTCGCCCAGCGCGACGTCGCGGCCGTGCTCGATGGTGGCATCCGGCACACCTTCACCGCACCCCACTCCGGTACCCCGCAGTGGCTCGCCCCCGACGCCAGCGCCGTCACCGGAAAGGTGCTCACCAAGTCCCCCAACGGGGACGGGAACATCCCCGAGTTGGACCTGAAAGCGACGCGATCGGGCGCGCGCCACGGCCTGTTGGCGGGTGCGGACGAGGTCCTGCGGCTCAACACGGTGGGCGGCGTCGCACCGGTGGGCGCGTGCTCGACGGGTGCGGTCGTCGGGGTTCCGTATCGGGCGGACTATGTCTTCATCGACCGCTGACCTCAACACCCTTGACGTTTATGACAGGTACGCGACGCCCTACCCCTACGGGACGGGTAGCTGTCGCGCACCTGTGTCATCCCAGAGAGGTACATGAGGTTGCTCCCGGGGGCTGACGCGTGCACGCGGCCGATTTGGTCAGATGGGAATCACCACTCCTGACCAATTCGGGTGAGAATGGCGGCGCGGAGTGGACAGAGCGCAGCACTACGGACGGACGCCGCCGACCACGGAGGTAAGGCACACATGGCACCGAACGACAGCGCACACACCACCGAGGAGGCCGGGGACCTCGTCGCGGGCCGCCGCAAGGCAGCGCGCTATCTGGTCCCGGTCGGGGTGGCGGGGGTGGCGGCCGCGACCATCGGGCTGGTCCCGGCGCTCGCGGCTTCAGGTGACCCCGATCTGCCGAAGATCAGCGCACAGCAGCTCATAGAGAAGATCGCCGGGTCGGACGCGCAGCAGCTCTCCGGCACGGTGAAGATCAACACGGACCTGGGGCTCCCGTCGTTCGGCGGCCTGGGCTCCTTCGCCCCCAAGGGCGGCCCGGGCGGCGGCTCGTCCGCCTCGCCCGACAGCAAGCTGATGGAACTGGCCTCCGGCTCGCACACGTTGCGGGTCGCGGCCGACGGTCCGGACAAGCAGAAGCTGTCGGTGCTCGACAAGGCGTCGGAGTACAGCGTCGTCCGCAGCGGCGCCGACGTGTGGGCGTACGACAGCGCGTCGAACCAGGTGTACCACTCGAAGCGCGCGGCCGACGGCAAGAAGGAGTTGCGCGGCGGCGCCGAGAAGGGGCACCCGGGCAAGGCCCCCGAGTCGATGCCGACCACGCCGAAGGCGATGGCCGAGCAGGCGCTCAAGGCGGTCGACCCCACCACGTCGGTGACCGTCGACGGCACGGTGCACGTGGCGGGCCGGGACGCGTACCAGCTGGTGATCAAGCCGAAGCAGTCCGGCTCGACCATCGGTGCGATCCGGATCGCGGTGGACGCGAAGAACGGTGTGCCGCTGAAGTTCACGCTCGCCCCGGAGGGCGGCGGCAAGGCCGTGATCGACGCGGGCTTCAGCAAGGTCGACTTCTCCAAGCCCTCGGCGTCGACCTTCGACTTCACGCCGCCCAAGGGCGCGAAGGTGACGCAGGACGACGGCAAGGCGCATGCGGGCAAGGGGCCGGGCGGCCTCCAGGGCAAGGAGCAGGGCAAGGAGTCCAAGGGCCTGAACGTGATCGGGAAGGGCTGGAACTCCATCGCCCGCCTCGACGTTCCTGGAGGTAAGGGCATCCCGTCCGCACACTCCGGCAAGGGCGGCAAGGGCGGTGCCTCGCCGGAGGCCCAGAAGTTCCTGAACTCGCTGGGCGACAAGGTCACGGGCAAGTTCGGCTCGGGCACGGTCTACAAGACCCGCCTGATCAACGCGCTGGTGACGGACGACGGCAAGGTGTACGTGGGCGCGGTCACCAAGGACGCGCTGGTGAACGCGGCGAACGCCGCGAAGTAGTGGGCGGGAGGGGGGACTCGGGTCCCCCCTCGCAACCCCCTGGATTCTCCGTGCCCGCGTCGGCCGCGACCGGTCGACCGGGTCCGGGGCGAAGCACCGGTTACGGGAAGGGGCGGGGTGGGGAACACACCATCGGTGATCGAGACGCACGGGCTCAGCAAGCGGTACCGGGGCGGCCAGCTCGCCGTGGACCGGCTCGACCTCACCGTGCCCGCCGGCAGCGTCTTCGGCTTCCTCGGTCCCAACGGCTCGGGCAAGACGACGACCATCCGGATGCTGATGGGCCTCATCGAGCCGACCTCCGGCACCGCCAAGGTCCTCGGCAGCCCCATGCCCCGCGCGGGGCGGACGGTCCTGCCGCAGGTGGGCGCCCTGATCGAGGGCCCCGCGCTGTACGGCTTCCTGTCCGGCCGCGACAACCTCGTACGGTACGACTCGGCCGACCCGACGGCCGACCCCCGCACCCGCGCGCGCCGGGTCGCCGACGCGCTGGAGCGGGTCGGGCTCGCCGCCGCGTCCGGCAAGAAGGCGCGGGCGTACTCCCTGGGCATGAAGCAGCGGCTCGGGCTCGCGGCCGCGCTGCTCCAGCCCCGCAAGCTGCTCGTCCTGGACGAGCCGACCAACGGCCTGGACCCGCAGGGCATGCGCGAGATCCGCTCCCTGGTGCGGGAGCTGGCCG
Organism: Streptomyces sp. NPDC048696; assembly: GCF_043198895.1. NCBI lineage: Bacteria > Bacillati > Actinomycetota > Actinomycetes > Kitasatosporales > Streptomycetaceae > Streptomyces > Streptomyces sp. NPDC048696. Next base: position 124,400 of record NZ_JBICVJ010000020.1, read on the forward strand.
CCGACGGCACCACGGTCTTCCTCTCCTCGCACCTCCTCGACGAGATCGAGCAGGTCTGTACGCACGCGGCGGTGATGACCCAGGGCCGCCTGGTGGTCCAGGGCGAGGTCTCCGAGCTCTCGGCGGGCAACCGGGGACGGCTCGCCGTCACCACACCGGACCCGGCCGACGCGGCTCGGCTGCTCAAGGAGCGCGGGATCGCAGACGTGACCGTGGACGGCGACCGGGTGAGCGGCGAAGTCCCGCCGGAAGACGTGGAGTTGGCGGAGCTGAACGCGGCGCTGGTGCACGGCGGCGTACGGGTGAGGGCCTTCGGGGTCGAGCGGGCCTCGCTGGAGGACGCGTTCGTCGCGCTGACGGGGGAGGGATTCGATGTCGCGGGCTGAGGCCGAGGCGACGGGGGCTGCGGAGGCGGCCGGTGACGCGGGGGCGGAACCCGTCCCCACGCCCGCGCCCGTCCCCACGCGCGCGTCGGCCGAGGCCGCCAAGGGTGCCCCGGACCGGGGCGAGGGTGCGGCGTTGCCGCGTCCCAACCCCCTGTGGGCGCTCGGGCTGTTCCGGTCCGAGCTGGTCACCGTGGTGCGGCGGTGGCGTACGCTCGCGCTGCTCGGCGTGCTGGCGGCCGTTCCCATCCTGATCGGCATCGCGGTCAAGATCGAGACGCGCAACGGCGGAACGGCGGGCCCGGGCGGTGGCGACGGTGGCCCCGCGTTCATCTCGCAGGTCACCAACAACGGGCTCTTCCTCGTCTTCGCCGGGCTCGCCGCGACCCTCCCGGTCTTCCTGCCGATGGCGATCGGCGTGGTCGCGGGCGACTCGGTAGCGGGCGAGGCCAACGCGGGCACGCTGCGCTATCTGCTGGTCGCCCCGGCGGGCCGGACCAGGCTGCTGCTCGCCAAGTACGCCTCGACGCTGGCGTTCTGCCTGCTCGCGACGTTGGTGGTGGCCGCTTCCGCGCTGGCGGTGGGCGCGCTGCTCTTCCCGCTCGGCGAGGTCACGACGATCTCCGGCACACAGATATCGTTCGCGGACGGGCTGGTGCGCGCGCTGGCGATCGCCGGGGTGGTGGCCCTGTCGCTGACCGGTGTGGCGGCGCTCGGCCTGTTCATCTCCACGCTCACCGGCAGCGGTATCGCGGCGATGGCGGCGACCGTGGGCCTGCTGATCACCGTGCAGATCCTGGACCAGATACCCCAGCTGCACGCGATACACCCGTATCTGTTCCCGCACTACTGGCTGTCCTTCGCGGACCTGCTGCGGGTGCCGGTCTACTGGGACGACCTGGTGAAGAACCTGGAGTTGCAGGCGCTGTACGTGGCGGTCTTCGGGTCGGCGGCGTGGGCGCGCTTCACGGCCAAGGACATCACGGCGTAATCCCGGAGGCCCGGGGGCGTCGGGCAACGGAACGGCCGTGCGAGCCGACCCCCGTGGCGGCTCGACACGACACGTACCGTTTCCTCGGCACATTGTTGGAGCAGACCATTCCGCTGTCAATACGCTACGGGCCGTCCTCGTAGACTCGGCACGTGACCGACTCGCCGCGTCCCGCCCCCAACCCCCAGCGCCGGAGCGAGAGATCGCGTCGTGCGATCCTCTCCGCGGCCCTCGAACTCTGCGCGGAAAACGGATACGGCAAAGTCACCGTCGAGGGTGTCGCGGCGCGCGCCGGTGTGAGCAAGAAGACGATCTACCGATGGTGGCCGACCAAGGGCGCGGTGCTGCTTGAGGCGGTGGTCGAGGGTGTGGTCAGCGCCTCGCCGCTGCCGGACACCGGGGACATCGACGCGGACATGGTGGCCCATGTCACCAGCGTGATGCGGCTCTTCACCTCGCCGGTGATCGGCCCGGCGTACACCGGGATCCTCTCCGAGCTGCTGCACGAGGAGTCGTTGGCCAGGGCCGTCAACGAGGAGCTGGTGGGTCCGCGCGTCGCGCTCGTCCATCAGCGGCTGGACGCGGCCCGGCGCCAGGGGCAGCTGCCGCCGGACGCGGACCTGGAGCTGGCCGTGGAGATGCTGTACGGCCCGCTGTACTACCGGCATGCCCTGAAGCGGCCGTTCCACGACGAGGCGAGGATCGTCGAGCTCGTCGCACATGTCATGCGTGCGTTGCGGGCACCGGCTCGGAGCTGAAGAAGGTCTTGGCGAGGATCGTCGCCTCGCTGTCCTGGTCGACGGTGCCGGGTCGGTTGGCGGAACCGAGCAGCACACCGCCCCAATTCATGCTCATGTACGCGGCGGTGTGACGCAGGGTCCCGACCAGCGGGTCCGCCACGGTCCGGTCTTCGGTGGCGAGCGCCGTGACGCCCCACATCGTCCGCCCGGCCATCCGGGGCCTGAACTCCAGACCCGGCACCCGCATCCACCCCGACCAGTGGTCGAGGTAGTGCTTGACCGAGGTGGACACGCTGTACCAGTACAGGGGCGAGGCGATGACGAGGTCGGTCGCCTCCAGGGTCGCGTCAAGGAGTGTGGCGGCGTCCCCGGTCGGGTCGGCGTAGAGCCCTTCGCCGTCGTGGCGCCGGTCGGTGAACTCGGGCAGCCGCAGCGCCGAAAGGTCCAGCCACCGCTGCCCCACATCGCCCGGCAACTGCTCGGCGGCGAGCCGCGCCAGCGCCTCGGTGTTGCCCCCTGGGCGCGTACTGCCGAGCAGGAAAAGAAAGTTGCGGGCCATGGTTCGTCCCCTCCGTACACCAACGTAGGCACGCGAAAAGCATGCGCGCGCAGTATATGCACACGCATGTGTTTCTGGGGGGGCAGAGTGGTCGGTGGTTCGTCTGCGGGCCGGTGGGGGTTGGTCGCGCAGTTCCCCGCGCCCCTAAAAGCGGGCCGTCGGTCGGGTGCGGGCCGTCTTGGGCTGGTCGCGCAGTTCCCCGCGC
>NZ_JBICVJ010000021.1:0-120159 GCF_043198895.1 Streptomyces sp. NPDC048696
GGCGCGATCTCTGCCCTGGGCAAGGACAAGATCATCGGCGTGTACTCCGCCAACGACGGCATGGCGGGCGGCATCATCACCGCCCTCAAGGCCGCCGGTCTGTCCAAGCTCCCCCCGGTCACCGGCCAGGACGCGGAACTCGCGGGCGTGCAGCGCATCGTCGCGGGCGAGCAGTTCATGAGCGTCTACAAGCCGTACGTCCAAGAAGGCCCGGTGGCCGCGCAGATGGCGGTCTCGCTCGCCAAGGGCGAACCGCTGACCCTCATCACCAAGGCGACGGTCGACTCCCCCACCACCAAGGGCGTTCCCTCCGTGATCATCCCGATCGTCGCGCTCACCAAGGCGAACATCAAGGAGACCGTCATCCGCGACGGCGTCTACTCGGCGGCCGAGATCTGCACGGCCAACGTCAGGGACGCATGTGAGGCGATGGGTCTGAAGTGACGCGGTAGCCCCCGCCCATGGCGGCCGTACGCCACCGTCAGCGGCCGCCGACCCCCGAAACCGCTCGATTGGTGGCTTGATCTCGCCGTATGGCATGATCATGCCGCAAATTCACGCACCACCTCGGGGGATACCTGAAATGCCGTCAACTCGTAGTCTTCTCACCGCCGTCGCCTTCGCGGCGGCCCTTGTCACCGTCACCGCGTGCGGCCCGTCCGACGACAAGGGCTCGGCGCCCGCCGCCTCCAAGTCCGCCGGCGCCAAGGCCACTCCGACGGCCGGTACCCCGGCCGACCCGGCCGCCGACCCCAACCAGGACTGCGGCAACCCGCCCAAGCTCCCGGCCGGTCACAAGATGCTGCACCCGATCGAGCGGCCCAAGCAGAACACCATGCACGCACAGGACGCCAAGCCCGCGTGCACGCCGAACGACTGGATCTACCACGGCGAGGGCCCGCACAAGCCGTACTGGTTCGAGAAGAACGTCACGGCGGAGCTCGCCACGGGTTCCGGCCAGACCAAGAAGGTCGAGCTGTACCAGCTCTGGGACCACATCGGCGACTGCCTCGCCAACGACCACGAGGCCGTCAAGCCTCCGCTCACCTGCTCCGGCGGCATCTACGACGTGACCCTGAACGCCAAGGGCAACGTCGTCGCCATCAAGGAAATCTGGCACCCGTAGCGATACGGATCGGACACGTCAGCCGAAGCGCCCGGCGGCAAACCCGTCCGCAAACGGCTGAATTCTGAATGCAAATGTTACGCCCCGGTGTCAACGCCGGGGCGTAACAGCGTTTTTGAACCATCACGCCTGGCTCATTAGGCCCTCTCCCCATTCGCCCGACCCGCCATTAGCGTGCCTCGGCGCGGGGGTCACTCCGGGGAAAGGGTCTCACTGGCGTGCTTTATTACGCGTTCAAATACATCGTGCTCGTACCGCTGCTCCGGTGGCCCATGCGGCCCAGGGTCGAGGGGCTGCGGCACGTGCCGCGCGGCGGTGCGGCGATCATCGCGGGAAACCATCTCTCGTTCTGCGACTCATTCCTGGTTCCCGTGAGCATCAGGCGCCGGATCACCTATCTGTGCAAGATGGAGTACTTCACCGGCCGGGGCGTCAAAGGCCGACTGACCGCCGGGTTCTTCCGGGGGGTCGGGCAAATACCGGTGGACCGCTCGGGCAAAGACGCCGCACAGGCCGCGGTCGACACCGGGTTGCGCGTGCTCGCGGCGGGCGGACTGCTCGGCATCTACCCCGAGGGCACCCGCTCGCACGACGGCCGCCTGTACAAGGGCAAGGCCGGGGTCGCCGCCATGGCGCTGCGCTCGGGCGCGCCCGTGATCCCCTGCGCGATGATCGGCACGTTCGAGGCCCAGGCGCGCGGCCAGCGGCTGCCGCGCCGCGTACCGGTCACCATCCGCTTCGGCGCCCCGCTCGACTTCTCCCGGTACGCGAACATGCCCGACCGGCGCGAAGTGCTGCGCGCGGTCACCGACGAGATCATGTACGCGATCCGGGCGCTCTCCGAGCAGGAGTACGTGGACACCTACGCGGCGGAGGCGAAGGCCCGGGCCGAGGCCCGGCTCCAGACCCGCCCGGCGCGTCCCGGTCTGGTCAGCTCGCCTGGTCCAGAGCCGTCGTGATCCGGCCGAGGAGCTGCTGGAGCGACAGCACCTCCTCCACCGACAGGCCCGTCGCCGACAAAATCTTCAGCGGCACCGGCAGCGCGCGCTCGCGCAGTGCGCCGCCGTCCTCGGTCAGCCGGATCGTCACCGACCGCTCGTCGTGGGCGCTGCGCTCACGGGTCACGAGCCCGGCCGTCTCCAGCCGCTTGAGCAGCGGCGAGAGCGTGCCCGAGTCGAGCCGCAGCCGCTCCCCGATCACCTTGACGGGCTGCGGTCCGTGCTCCCAGAGCACCAGCATCACCAGGTACTGCGGATAGGTGAGGCCGAGGTCCTTCAGGGCGTCGCGGTAGATGCCGCCGAAGGCGCGCGACGCGGCGTGCAGGGAGAAGCAGACCTGGTGGTCGAGGCGGAGCAGATCGACGTCGGACGCGAGGGGCGAGGACGGCGCGGCAGGGGTCGACGAGGAGGTCATGGGTCCAGGGTAGCTTGTCGCCCGCCATTGAGTTGCGCACAATTTAGTTGTGTGCAACTCTTTGGGGGTAGCCGGGAGCGGGCAGCCGCTCCCCACCGGACGGAAGAGGGCACCTCCATGAACGCGCTGTACACCGCCGCCGCCACCGCCAACGGGCGCGAGGGCCGGGCCGTGAGCTCGGACGGCCGACTCGACCTCCCCCTCGCGATGCCCCAGGCGCTCGGCGGCAACGGTGAGGGCACCAACCCCGAGCAGCTCTTCGCCGCCGGGTACGCCGCGTGCTTCGCCAGCGCCATGGGAGCGGTCGGCCGCGAGATGAAGCTCGACACCAAGGACGTCGCCGTCACCGCCGAGGTCTCCATCGGCAAGGACGACACCGGCTTCGGCCTCGCCGTCGTCATGCGCGTGGAGCTGCCGGACGCCCTGGAGGGCGAGACCGGCCGCCGGCTGGTCGAGGCGACGCACGCCTACTGCCCGTACTCCAAGGCCACGCGCGGCAACATCGAGGTCGAGCTCGTCATCGAGTAATCGCTCGCAACAGCTGAAGAAGCCCGGGTCGGCGAGGTGTACCTCGCCGACCCGGGCTTCTGTGCGTACGGACCCGGATCAGCCGGCCGCCGCCTCCTCGCGGATGCGGTCGAACTGGGCACCCATGGCCTCGGAGAGGGCGTTGGCGCCCGACAGCGGGCGGACCATGACGGTGAAGTCGTCGATCAGGCCGTCGTCGTCGAAGTGCAGGAAGTCGCACCCGTTGACCTCCAGGCCGTTGACCGTGGCCTTGAAGACCAGCGCCTGGTCGCGGCCGTCGGCACTCACGATCTCGCGCACATAGCGGAAGTCCTCGAAGGTCCGCACCACGGCCCGCAGGATCGCGGCCGTGATCGCCCTGCCCGGGTAGGGCTTGAACGCCACCGGGCTGGTGAACACGACGTTCTCGGCGAGCAGCGCCTCGATGCCGTCATGGTCCCCGGATTCCACGGCCTTACGGAAGGCGGACATCGCCTCAGCCACCTCTCCACACTCGGATACTCAACTTGTTGATTAGGTGTACTGGAGAGTAACCACGACGGACGCCGGACGTCCAGACCTCGGCCCGCAGACGATCGAGAACCCACTTCAGTTGGGTCGATTTTCGGTCAGGTGATTTTTCGACAGCCGGTTCGTCAGGCGCCGCCGGGACCACTGATCGGTCCCGAAATCCCTTGGCCGGACGGCCACTTCGGCCCCGCGCGCCGCCGCGCCGCCCCCAAGCGGCTTTCCGGCCATTTCATGGTCACCTTCCTGACATGCACGCGTCCCGCCTGCCACTCTGTGCCCACACGTGACACCTGCACCATCAACCCCCCACTCCCTAGAAAGGGACGCTCGCGTGACTTTTCGTATAACGCGTTCCACCCGTGTCGCCGGCTCCGTCGCCGCCGCCGCGCTCCTCGCCGGTGGTCTCACCGGCGTGGCCTCCGGATCCGCCGGCGCCTCCCCCACGAGCGCCGACAGTGCCGCGAAGCCGCTCAGCCTGTCCGCCTCGCAGCGGGCCGAGCTGATCCGTCAGCAGAACGCCACCACCGCGAAGACCGCGGCCGAACTGGGCCTGGGCGCCCAGGAGAAGCTGGTCGTCCGCGATGTGATCAAGGACGCCGACGGCACCGTCCACACCCGCTACGACCGCACCTACGACGGCCTCCCGGTCCTCGGCGGCGACCTGGTCGTGCACGTCACCAAGAACGGCAAGAGCGCCGGTGTGACCAAGGCGGCCAGAGCCGCCATCAAGGTCGCGTCCACCACGCCGGCCATCGCGGCGAGTGCCGTGCAGCAGAACGCGCTCAGCGTCGCCAAGAGCGCGGGCGCGCAGAAGGCTTCGGCCGACCAGGCGCCGCGCAAGGTGATCTGGGCGGCGAAGGGCACGCCGGTCCTCGCCTACGAGACCGTCGTCGGCGGGTTCCAGGACGACGGCACACCGAGCCAGCTGCACGTCATCACGGACGCCACCACCGGCAAGAAGCTCTCGCAGTGGCAGGCCGTCAAGACCGGTACGGGCAACAGCCAGTACAGCGGCAGCGTCACGCTCGGCACCTCGAAGTCCGGCTCCTCGTTCCAGCTCGACGACTCGGCGCGCGGCGGCCACAAGACGTACGACCTGGGCCACAAGACGTCCGGCAAGGGCACGCTCTTCACCAACGCCGTCGACACCTGGGGCGACGGCAAGGCCTCCAACAGCCAGACGGCGGCCGTGGACGCGCACTACGGCGCGGCTGTGACCTGGGACTTCTACAAGAACGTCCTCGGCCGCAACGGCATCAAGAACGACGGCGTCGCTTCCTACAGCCGGGTCCACTACGGCGACAACTACGTCAACGCGTTCTGGGACGACAGCTGCTTCTGCATGACGTACGGGGACGGGTCCGGCAACGCCGCACCGCTGACCGCGCTCGACGTCGCGGGCCACGAGATGTCGCACGGCCTGACGGCGGCCACCGCCGCCCTCAACTACAGCGGTGAGTCCGGCGGCCTCAACGAGGCGACCTCGGACATCTTCGGCACCGCGGTGGAGTTCTATGCGAACAACGCCTCCGACCCCGGTGACTACCTCATCGGCGAGAAGATCAACATCAACGGTGACGGCAAGCCGCTGCGGTACATGGACAAGCCCAGCAAGGACGGCGGTTCGGCCGACAACTGGTCCGCCGGGGTCGGCGACCTCGACGTCCACAACTCGTCGGGCGTCGCGAACCACTTCTTCTACCTGCTGTCCGAAGGCAGCGGCGCCAAGACCATCAACGGCGTCAGCTACGACTCCCCGACGTCCGACGGCTCCAAGGTCACGGGCATCGGCCGGGACAAGGCCGTCAAGATCTGGTACAAGGCGCTGACCGCCTACATGACCTCGACGACCGACTACAAGGGCGCCCGCACCGCCACCCTCAGCGCGGCGAGCGCGCTGTACGGCGCGAGCAGCACCGAGTACAAGACGGTGGACGCGGCCTGGGCCGCGGTCAACGTGAAGTGATCCGGTAACCGGAGCACCGACATGCGGGCGCCCACCCCGACGGGGGTGGGCGCCCGTCTCGCGTTCTCCTGGTTCTCCGGATCAGCGCGTACGGCGTCAGAAGCCCGCGCCGCGCAGCGGGGAGCCGCCGAGGAGGCCGCCGAGCACATGGCCCGCGAACTCCAGGCCCGCCTGCTCGCGAGGGGTGAGCTCCCTCGGGTCGTCAAAGGACGCGGCGGTCGCGGTGCCGGCGGTGAAACAGGCCGCTGCGGAGAGGCTGACGAGGACGACGGCGAGGCGACGGAGCATGGGAGTCCCTTGGGTGGTGTGTCCGACTGGTCGCGTCAGACTCTCGCCAACCGACGCCCGCACGCCCACCCGACAGGCTGGTCGTTCCCCTGATCGGATCAGCGCGGGTGGATCGGCGGGCGGATGGATGCGGGCCGCGTGAGTGTCGGGGCGCGTGCGTGTGGGGAAGATCTCCTCCACGGGCACGCGGCGCAGGCGTACTCTCATGGCATGACTCTTCTCGTGATGCGCCGACACGTGGACTACGTGCGCGTCACGACCATGAGCTGTCGCCCGCAGGACTGACCTTCGCGGCCTTCTCGGCCCCGGCCCCCGGCCCGGCTCTTCGAGCCCCGCCCCGGGCCCCTCGCCCTTCTGCCCCACGGTCCTGTCGCGGTCACCCCCGGTTCCGGCGCACCCTTTCGCCCAGCCGTTCCGGCCGTCCTCCCGGCAACCCCGGGAACAGGACCTCCGTATATCCCGGAACGGAAACGGAACCCGCCATGTCCAGCACCACCCTGCTTCCCACCTCACTGCCCGTGGTCGACCTGTCGCAGGCGGCCGACCCGGCCACGCGCGACGCCTTTCGCGAGGGGCTGCACCGCGCGGCCCGCGACACCGGGTTCTTCCATCTCGTGGGACACGGCATCGAGGACGCCGAGGTCGCTCGGATATTGCGGCTGACCAGGGAGTTCTTCGCGCTGCCCGAGGCCGATCGGCTCGCCCTGAGCAATCTGCGCTCGCCGCACTTCCGGGGCTACACGCGCATCGGCCATGAGCTGACGGGCGGGCGTTCGGACTGGCGGGACCAGCTCGACGTCGGGGCCGAGCGGCCCGCGCCCGTGGTGGGGCCCGACGACCCGGCGTACCGCTGGCTGGAGGGGCCCAACCAGTGGCCCGACGCGCTGCCCGAGCTGCGCACCGTCGTGCTCGGCTGGCAGGACCGGCTGGCGGCCGTCGCGCACCGGCTGCTCCAGGAGCTCCTCGCCTCCATCGGCGCCCCCGCCGACTTCTTCGACGCCGCCTTCGCCGAGCGCCCCCATCTGCACACCAAGCTGATCCGCTACCCCGGAAGCGCGCCGGAGGGCGACGGCCAGGGCGTCGGCGCGCACAAGGACTACGGGTTCCTCACGCTGCTGCTCCAGGACTCCGTCGGGGGTCTGCAAGTCCGGCTCGGCGACGGCTTCGTGGACGTTCCGCCGCTGCCCGGCGCCTTCGTCGTCAACCTCGGCGAGCTCCTGGAGATCGCGACCGAGGGCTATCTGTCCGCGACCGACCACCGCGTCGTCTCGCCGCCCGGGGCCGTGGAGCGGTACTCGGTGCCGTTCTTCTACAACCCGCGCCTGGACGCCCGCGTCGAGACGGTCCCCGGCGGCTATCTGGCGCACGCGCCCGGCGTCGCGCACAGCGCCGACAACCCGCTGCACGCCGAGTACGGCCGCAATGAGCTCAAGGGCTGGCTGCGCGCCCACCCGGAGGTGGCGCGGCGTCACCACCCGGAGCTGGTGGGCTGATCCGGGAGCGGTCCGAGGGGCGCCGTCCTCCCGCTCGGTGGCGGCGCCCCGGGCGGAGCTGGGCCGTCTGCTCGGGGATAGACGGCCCGGCTCCGCCTCCAGCTTGCGCCGCCCTCCCCCGAAAAGCACCCGTCGTGCGGCCACTTAAAGTGGCCAATTCCGCTGCTCAGGGACAGCCACGCGGACCACGGGGCGGGTGGTGCGCAAGCGGTTACGTTACGTAATCGACCGGCGACGGCACCAACTCGGGTCGGCGCGCGCGGGCTTCCGGACCCGCGCGCGTCCGCGTGTCAACCGCCGACGAACTCCTCGGCCCCGTACCGCACTTCGGCCTGCGCCCAGTCCACCCCGAGCTCGCCCACGAACTTCTTGGCGAGCGGCAGATCGGCGAGCGGAGCGATGAGGATGAGCCTGCCGTCGCGGGCGGTGACCGAACCGCCGCCGAGCTCGTCGCGGGCCTCGGGGTCCGCGAGCAGCGCGTCGTGCAGGTGGGTCGAGGTGACGCCGGTCGCCTCGATGTCGACGGCGTTGGTCTGCGCCGAGCCGCGCGGGAGATGACGGAACGTCAGGACGGATTCCTGCTTGAACTCCTTGCGGATGACGTCCGCGATGTGGTGGAGGCCGCTCGCGCTGACGTGGTTGACGTCGAACTCGCGCGAGCGCTCGTACGTCGCCTGCTTGAGGTCGGACGACCAGAAGACGCCGTTCAGGAGCGACGACTTCGCCGCCCTGGCGCCGTTGGCGCGGATGACCGAGCGCACCTCGCGGTCGAAGCCGCGCAGCCGGGTTCGCAGCCGGGGGTCGGCGGGGTCGGTGATGACGGCCGTGTTGCTGGTGGCGAAGATCTCGGCGGTCGCGGTGGGGTGGGCCGGTGCGGCGGACGCCGCCGCGGTGCCCACTCCGGTGACACCGCACGTGAGCGCGCCGACCGAGACGAGGATGCCCAACCGTCGTTTCATGAACCCGCAACTCCCTGGCGCATGGCCCCCGTGGGCCGCCGTGCTGCGTCGGCCGACGCATCGGGATCACGGTAGGGGGTGAGGTCGGTTGCTTTCCGGGATTTGTAGGGGTATGGCCAATTCCACGCGGATGGCCGACAACAGCCGTAGCCGTACGGCCTCGACCGTACGGCTACGGACGCGCCGCGCTGCCGCTCACCTCACCGCGCGAAGACCTCCTCGGCCGTCGGATACGACTCCTGCGCGCCGGGCCGGGTCACCGCCGCCGCGCCGACCCGGACCGCGAACGCGGCGGCCTCGGCCAGGTCCTCACCGAGGCCGAGCCGCCAGGCCAGAGCCGCCGTGAAGGCGTCCCCGGCCCCGGTCGTGTCCACCACGTCGACCTGCGGACTGGCCACCCGTACGAAGGAGTTGGTGCTGCCGGCCGCGACCAGGGCGCCCGCCGCGCCCAGGGTGATCACCACCGAGCGCGGGCCGCGCAGCAGCAGCGCCCGGGCCCAGTCCTCGGGGGCGGGGCCCGCCGAGTCGCCCAGCAGGAATCGAGCCTCGTGCTCGTTGACGATCAGCGGGTCGCAGGCGGTGAGCACCGAGGCGGGCACCCGGGCGGGCGGGGAGGGGTTGAGCACGAAACGGCTGCCGAAGGCGAGACTGCGAACCGTCTCGACGACCGTCTCCAGCGGGATCTCCAGCTGCGCGGAGACCACCCTCGACGCCTGGAACAGGCTCGCCGCGGCCCGCACGTCCTGCGGGGCGAGCCGGGCGTTGGCGCCCGGCGACACCACGATGCTGTTGTCGCCGGACGGGTCCACGGTGATCAGCGCGACGCCGGTGGGCGCCCCGCCGACGAGCATGCCGACGGTGTCCACGCCCGCCGCCCGCTGCGAGTCCAGGAGCAGCCGTCCGTGGCCGTCGTCGCCGACCCGGGCGAGCAGGGCGGTGCGCGCCCCGAGCCGGGCAGCCGCGACGGCCTGGTTGGCGCCCTTGCCGCCCGGGTGGACGACCAGGTCCGAGCCGAGCACGGTCTCGCCGGGCGCGGGGCGGCGGTCCACGCCGATGACCAGGTCGGCGTTGGCGGACCCGACGACCAGAAGGTCGTAGTCGTACATCCCTGTCCTGCTTTCGCTGGGGGCCGAGGTAGGGGGTGGCCGGTGACCGTCGAGAGAAGTCTGCGACGTTCAGGAGAACTGGGCGAGGTTTTCGCGCAGGACGACCTTGACCGGAACCTTCACCGTGCTCTCGACCTTGTCGCCCTTCGCCGCCTCGACCGCCTTGCGCACGGCGATGCGGCCGAGCTCGGCGGGCTGCTGCGCGACCGATGCGTACAGTGTGCCCGCCCCGACCGCCTTGAGACCGTCGGGAGTTCCGTCGAACCCGACCACCGCCACGGAGGATCCGGCCCTGGCACCGAGCGCCTTGACCGCGCCGAGCGCCATCTCGTCGTTCTCGGCGAAGACTCCGCTGACATCGGGGTGCGACTGGAGCAGATTGGTCATCACGTCGAGGCCCTTGGTGCGGTCGAAGTCGGCGGGCTGACGGGCGACGACCGTGATGCCGGGGTACGCCTTGATGCCCTCGGCGAAGCCCTGGCCACGCTCGCGGCTGGCGGAGGTGCCCGCGGTGCCCTGGAGGACGGCGATCCTGCCCTTGCCGCCGAGCTTGTCGGCGAGCGTCCTCGCCGCCAGCCTGCCGCCCGCGACATTGTCGGAGGCGACCAGGGTGGCCGCGGTCGCCTTGTTGACGCCCCGGTCGGCGGCCACCACGGGGATGTCCGCCTTGTTGGCGGCGCGCACCGACGGTCCCACGGCGTCCGAGTCCACCGGGTTGACGATGATCGACTTCATGCCCGCCCCGGTGAAGTTCTGGATCTGGTTGGCCTGTTGGGAGGCGTCGTTCTGCGCGTCGGTGACGGTGAGGTCGATTCCCGCCGCCTTGGCCTCCGCCTCGGCCCCGGCCTTCATCTGCACGAAGAAGGGGTTGTTGAGGGTGGAGAGCGACATGCCCACCTTGGTGGAGGTCCCGGACGAGTCGGTGTGGACGAAGGAGAGCGCGCCGAGGACGGCCGCCACGGACACGGCGGCGACGGCCGCCTTCACCGGTCCGCCCCTGCCGCCGAACCCGCCTCCGGAGCCCGCGCCCGCCGCCCCCGGCGCGGCCCCTGCCCGGCGGCGCACCGTGTCGAGCAGGACGGCGAGGGCGATGACCACGCCGATGACGACCTGCTGCCAGAAGGCGGACACGGAAAGGAGGTTGAGGCCGTTGCGCAGCACCGCCAGGATCAGCGCGCCGATCAGGGTGCCGGACGCCTTGCCCACTCCGCCGGACAGGCTCGCGCCGCCGATGACGACCGCCGCGATCGCGTCGAGCTCGTAGCCCTGGGCGGCCTGCGGCTGCGCCGAGACGAGCCGGGAGGCGAGCACGATTCCGGCGACGGCGGCGAACAGACCCGAGAGCGCGTAGATCGCGATCTTCTGCCGCTTGACCCGCAGCCCGGAGAGCCGGGCCGCCTCCTCGTTGCCGCCGATCGCGTACATCGAGCGCCCGAGGTACGTACGGGACAGGATCAGCGCCGTGAGCAGCCCCATCGCGACCATCACCAGCACCGGGACGGGCAGTCGGCCGCCGATGGTGTCGCCGATCCTGGAGATGGAGTCGGGGAACGCGATCGGACTGCCCTGCGAGATCACCAGCGACAGGCCCCGGCCGACCGAGAGCATGGCCAAGGTGGCGATGAACGGCGGGAGTTTGCCGTACGCGACGAGGGCGCCGCTGACCAGGCCGCAGGCGATGCCGGTGCCGACGGCGAGGACGACCGCGAGCCACACCGGCAGGCCCTGCCTCGTCGCCGTCCAGGCGAGCACGGTCGCGGACAGCGCAGCGACCGAGCCGACCGAGAGGTCGATGCCCGCCGAGACGATGACGAAGGTGACACCGAACGCGAGGATCGCGGTCACCGCCGCCTGCACCCCGACGTTGAGCAGGTTCTGGGTGGTCAGGAAGTCGCCGGAGAGCAGCGACATCGCCACCAGCAGGACCACCAGGGCGCTCAGCGCGCCGTTGTCGAGCAGCAGACGGCGCAGCGCCGGTACGCCCGCGCCGCTCCGGAGCGTGTCAGTGGCCACGGGAGCCCTCCACTTCGTTGTCCACGGGGGCGGGCGCGGGCGCCGCGCCGACGGCGAGTTCCATGACGGCCTCCTGGGTCGCCTCGCCCGCCGGGAGTTCCCCGGCGATGCGCCCCTGGGCCATGACCAGCACCCGGTCGCTCATGCCGAGCACCTCGGGCAGATCGCTGGAGATCATGAGGACCGCGTGCCCGGCGGCGGTCAGTTCGTTGACGAGCTGGTAGATCTCGACCTTGGCGCCGACGTCGATGCCCCGGGTCGGCTCGTCGAGGATCAGCACCCGGGTGTCGGCGAGCAGCCACTTGCCGATGACGACCTTCTGCTGGTTGCCGCCGGACAGGGTGCGCACCGGCTGGCCGAGCCCGGCCATGCGCACGCCCAGCCGCTCGGCGATCCGCGCGGCCGCCGCCCGCTGGCCCTTGCGGTCGACGAGCCCGGCGCGGGTGGCCGAGCGCAGCGTGACCAGGCCCAGGTTCTCCTGTACGGAGGCGTCGAGGACCAGGCCCTGGCCCTTGCGGTCCTCGGGGACAAGCCCGATCCCGGCACCCATCGCGGCGTTCACGTCGTGCCGGGGCAGCCGCCGCCCGCCCACGTCCACGGATCCGCTGTCGTAGCGGTCGGCGCCGAAGACGGCCCGGGCGACCTCGGTGCGCCCGGCGCCGACCAGTCCGGCGAGGCCGACGACCTCACCGGCCCGCACCTCGAAGCTGACGTCGTGGAAGGCGCCTTGTCGGGTCAGCGAGCGCACGGACAGCAACGGGGCGCCGACGTCGGGGCGTTCGCGCGGATACTGCTGGTCGATGTCGCGGCCGACCATGAGGCGTACGAGTTCGTCCTCGGGGGTCGAGGCCGGCACCTGGCCGACGCTTCTGCCGTCGCGCAGCACCGTGACCCGGTCGCCGAGCGCCGCGATCTCGTCGAGGTGGTGGGTGATGAAGACGATGCCCACACCGTCCGCACGCAGCCCGCGTATAAGGGTGAAGAGCTTGTCGACCTCGTCGGAGGTGAGCACGGCGGTCGGCTCGTCCATGATCAGGACGCGGGCGTCGAGGCTGAGCGCCTTGGCGATCTCGACCATCTGGAGCCGGGCGATGCCCAGGTCGCGTACGCGCGCGTGGGGCGGGACATCGACGCCGACCCGCTCCAGGAGCACGGCGGCGTCCGCCTCCATCCTCTTGCGGTCGATCATCTTGAACCGGCGGGGCTGGCGGCCCAGGAAGATGTTCTCGGCGACCGTCAGATCGGGGACGAGGGTGAACTCCTGGTAGATGGTGGCGATGCCGAGCCGTTCGGCGTCCTGCGCGCTGTGGATGCGCACCTCGTGCCCGTCGACGAGGACGCGGCCGCCGTCCGGGCGGTGGGCGCCGGAGAGCGTCTTGATGAGGGTGCTCTTGCCCGCGCCGTTCTCGCCCAGGAGTACGTGCACCTCGCCGCGGCGCAGCGCGAAGTCGACGCCGTCGAGCGCGACCACACCGGGAAACGCCTTGCGGATGCCTTCTGTCCGCAGCACCTCGCCCTGCTCGCTCATGCGTCGCTCCCTGTGCCGGTGGAGCCCTCGCCGCAGGAGCGGCGCACGACGAGACGGGCGGGGAGGGTGACCGACTGCGGCGGCCGCCCCTCGATCCGGTCGACGAGGGCGCGTACGGCGGCCCGGCCCAGCGCGTCGGTCGGCTGGGCGATCGCGGTGATCGGCGGATCGGTGTGCACGAACCACGGGATGTCGTCGAAGGCGGCGAGCGCGATGTCGTACGGCACCCGCAGCCCGTGCGCGCGGATCGCGTCGAGGGCGCCGAGCGCCATCAGGTTGTCGGCGGCGAAGACCACTTCGGGCGGTTCGGGAAGCGCGAGGAAGCGTTCGGTGGTCCGGCGGCCGCTGTCGGCCTGGAAGTCGCCCTGGCCGGTATAGGCGTCGGGGAGCGGGAGTCGGAGTTCGCGCAGCGCGTCCCGGAACGCCTCGACACGTTCGCTGCCCGTGGTGGTGGCGGCCGGGCCCGCGATGATGGCGAGCCTGCGGTGACCGAGGCCGTGCAGATGGGCGACCAGGTCGCGGACGGCCGCGCGGCCGTCGGCCCGCACCACGGGGACATCGACACCCGGGATCCAACGGTCGACGAAGACCATCGGGGTGCCCGCGCGGGCCGCCTCCAGCATCAGCGGGGAGCCGCCGTCGGTGGGCGAGACGAGCAGCCCGTCGATGCGGCGGTCGAGCAGGGTGCGGATGTGGTGGTCCTGCAACTCGGGCCGCTCGTCGGCGTTTCCGATGATGACGCTGTAGCCGAGCTCGCGGGCCTCCTGCTCGACCGAGCGGGCGAGCTCGGTGAAGTACGGGTTGAGCACATCGCTGATGACCAGGCCGAGGGTGCGGGTCTGGTCGGTGCGCAGCGACCTGGCGACCGCGTTGGGGCGGTAGCCGAGCACGTCGACGGCGGCGAGGACGCGCGAGCGCGCCTCGGGGCTGACGGACGGGTGGTTGTTGAGGACGCGGGAGACCGTGGCGACCGACACTCCCGCCTCGGCCGCGACGTCCTTGATGCCCGCCATCGCCGGACCACCCCCTCCTCGTACCGCCGTGGAATCGATTACACGGAGGATTGGAATCGATTACACGAGCCCGGACAAGCCCTCACCGGGCCTCCGAGACCCGATCGTGATGAACAGGCCGATCCTGTCCGAGCGGGGCGCCGTGCGGATCACCGGCGCATTCACACCGCGTTCCGCCGCCAACTACTGGTGCGGCTGCGGCAGTTGATGAACACTCTCCCCCTGTTACGTGAGTTGCGCGCCACCGGAATGCTCTTCCCCTCGTCGCGGACCGGCGATCCCGGCCGCGTAAGGAGCCGTCCATGCGTACAGGGAGATCCAGCGGGATACGCACCGCCGCGATCGCGGTCCTCGCGGTCGCGGGGCTGCTGGCGCCGGGAGGCCATACCGCCTCGGCCCGGGGCCTGGAGGACGACGACGGAGCCGGCCCCGCCGCGCCCGCCGAGTACAGCTATCTGCAGAAGGCGGTTCCCGGGCAGCCGTTGCCCCGGCACGCCTACGACACCGCGGCCGCGCAGGCCGCCGACCTGCCCCAGGCCCCCGGCTCCTGGCAGCCGATCGGCCCCACGAACATCGGCGGCCGGGTCGTCTCGCTCGCCCTCGACCCCCGCCACGCCGACACGGTGTACGCGGCGGCGGCCAGCGGCGGGGTGTGGCGCTCGGCCGACGCCGGGAAGACGTTCACCCCGGCGTGGCCGGAGCGCGGCACCCAGGCGATGGGCGCACTCGCCGCCGCCCCGGACGGCACGCTGTACGCGGGAACGGGCGAGCCCAACCCCGGTGGCGGCAGCGTCACCTACGAGGGCACCGGGATCTACCGCTCCACCGACCAGGGCCGCAGCTGGCGGGCGGTCGGACTGCGGGACTCGGGGGCGGTCGGCGCGATCGACGTGGACCCGCGCAGCCCCCGCCGGGTGCTCGCCGCGGCGACCGGGTCCCTCTACAACGCGGGCGGCGACCGGGGCGTCTACCTCTCCGAGAACGCCGGGGACTCCTGGCGGCGGGTGCTCGACGTGCCCAACGGCTTCACCGGAGCCGTGGACGTCCAGCGCGACCCGGCCAACCCCGACCGCGTGTACGCCGTGCTGTGGGACCACCGGCGCGAGCCGGACAAACGCACCTACGGCGGCACCGGCTCCGGCGTCTACCGCTCCGACGACGGGGGCGCCCACTGGCGGCGGCTCGGCGGCGGACTGCCCACCGCCGACTCGGGCCGCATCGGCCTGGGCATCGCGCGCTCGGAGCCGGGCCGCCTGTACGCCCTGGTCGGCGCCACCGGCGGCTCCTTCGGCGGTTTCCTCACCTCCGCCGACGGCGGCGACAGCTGGACGAGACTGCCCGACAACCCGACGCTCGCCGACTCGCAGTCCAGCTACTCCTGGTGGTTCGGCAAGGTGTGGGTCGACCCGGCCGACGCCCGGCATGTGCACGCGGCCGGGGTGGGCTTCATGACCACCAAGGACGGCGGGGCGACCTGGACCGCCGAGGAGGACGCCGTCCACTCCGACCAGCACGCCCTGCTCTGGGACCCGCGCACCCCGGGCCGCGTCTACCTCGGCAACGACGGCGGCGTCTACCGCTCCGACGCACGCGGCGACTCGGGCTGGACCAAGGCGACGTACGAGCCGTGGACCCAGCTCTACACGGTGGCGGCGACCCCGCAGGACACCACCCGGATATCCGGCGGCGCCCAGGACAACGGGTCGGTGCGCTCCTGGGGCGGTGACGCGTTCAACGAGTACCTGGGCGGCGACGGGCTGCAGAACCTGATCGATCCCACCGACAAGAACCGGGTGTACGCCTGCTACCAGTACGGCAACTGCTTCCGCTCCACCGACGGCGGCGCCACACTCACCGAGTACACCGGCGCCACCACGTCCGACCGCCGCAACTGGCTCACCCCCGTGCAGTTCGACCCGGTGAACCCGAACGTCCTCTACTACGGCGGCAACCGGCTCAACCGGTCGACCGACGGCGGCGCCACCTGGCAGCCGATCAGCCCCGACCTCACCGGCGGGCCGAGCCGCGACTCCTACCCCTACGGCACGATCACCACGGTCGCGGCCGCGCACGACGGACACACCGTCTGGGCGGGCACGGACGACGGACGGGTGTGGGTGACCCGCGATGTGGGCGCCCACTGGACCCAGGTCCTGTCCGGGCAGCCGTGGGTGACCCGGATCGCGGTGGACGCGGACGATCCGGCGACCGCGTATGTATCGCTGTCCGGGTACCGGGCGGGATCGCCGCAACCGCATCTGCTGCGGACCAGGGACGCGGGCACGAGCTGGACCGATCTGTCCGGAAACCTTCCCCAGGCGCCGGTCAACGATGTGGTGCCGGTCGGCCGGAACACGCTCTACGCGGCCACCGACCAGGGCGTGTTCGTCAACGGCCGGGGCGGCTGGCACCGGCTCGGCAGCGGCCTGCCGCTGGTGCCGGTGTCGGACATCACATACGACCCCACCCACCATCGCCTGGTCGCGGCCACCTTCGGCCGGGGGTTCTACAGTCTCCTTACCCGCTAAGGCATATGACATAGCGTCAGGCCCCCGTCGACCCGGTCGGCGGGGGCCTGCGCGTGCGTCCTACGCGAGGGGCCGGTTTCAAGAGTCACGGCCGAGACACTGCACCGATGCGATCTCGCCATGTACCGTTCAAATACGCGTAGCTCGGGAGTATCCCAACTGCCGTTCTACGCGCGCAGACTGGGCGCCCGCACCGCCTCTCCCCCACCCCTCATGGAGGTAGCAGGATGCTCCGAACCCGGAGTCCCCAAAGGCCACGGCACAGACTCGCCGCCACGCTCGTGGCGTTCGGCATGCTGGGCACCGGCGCGGCGGCCCTGGCCGTCACCGCCCCCGCAGCCGCCGCGGTGACCCCGCACCGCGTGCTCTTCGACAATTCCAAGGCCGAGACCGCCGGCAACGCCGACTGGATCATCAGCACCAGCCAGCCCGACCCGCTGGCCCAGAACGCCAACCCGTCGGCCGAGACCGACTGGACCGGCGCACTGTCCTCGTGGGGCGTCTCGCTCCAGAAGACGGGCAACTACGCCCTGAAGACGCTGCCTTCGGGGGGCACCATCACCTACGGCACCTCGTCGCCACTGGACCTGCAGAACTTCGACACGTTCGTGCTGCCGGAGCCGAACATCCTGCTGTCGGCGTCCGAGAAGACCGCGATCATGCAGTTCGTCCAGCACGGCGGCGGTCTGTTCATGATCTCCGACCACACCGGCTCGGACCGCAACAACGACGGCTCCGACGCGGTCCAGATCCTCAACGATCTGATGACCAACAACGGAGTCAACAACAACGACCCGTTCGGCTTCTCGATCGACTCGCTGAACATCGCCAACGACAACCCGAGGGCCATCGCCGACAGCACCGACCCGGTGCTCAACGGCTCCTTCGGCAAGGTCACCGGCAGCATCATCCGCAACGGCACGACGGCCACCCTGAAGCCCGCCGACAACCCGTCGGTCAAGGGCCTGGTGTACCGCACCGGCTACTCCGGCAACACCGGCGCCTTCTTCGCGACCAGCACCTTCGGCAGCGGCCGGGTGGCGTTCTGGGGCGACAGCTCGCCGATCGACGACGGCACCGGCCAGCCCAACAACACCCTGTTCGACGGCTGGGACGACCCGGCCGGCACGGACGCGGCACTCGCCCTCAACGGTACGGAGTGGCTCGCCGGAGCGGGTGGTTCCGGCGGCACCACGGGCGGCACGACCGGCGGCACCACAGGTGGCAGCACGGGTGGGAGCACCGGAGGTACCACGGGCGGGAGCACCGGTGGCACCACAGGTGGCAGCACGGGCGGCACCACAGGTGGGAGCACCGGCGGCACCACAGGTGGCGGCACCGGTACCTGCACGGCCGCCCAGCTGCTCGCCAACCCCGGCTTCGAGTCCGGCAGTTCGCCGTGGTCGGCCACGAGCGGGGTCATCACCAACGACCCGGGCGAGCCCGCGCACACCGGCTCGTACGACGCCTGGCTGGACGGCACCGGCACCGCGCACACCGACACGCTCTCCCAGACGGTCACCATCCCGTCCGGCTGCGCGGCCTCGCTCAGCTTCTATCTGCACATCGACACGGACGAGACCACGACCACCAAGGCGTACGACACGCTGAAGGCGCAGGTCGTGAACGGCTCCGGGACGGTCCTGTCCACTCTGGCCACGTACTCCAACCTCGACGCGGCCGACGGCTACACCAAGCGCACCTTCGACCTGAGCGCGTACGCGGGCCAGACGGTGACGGTGAAGTTCACCGGAGTCGAGGGCTCCACGCTCCAGACGTCGTTCGTCGTCGACGACACGGCGCTCAACGTCAGCTGACGCCGACACGTCGGCAGGTCCGCACGCCGGTACGCCGGTAGTCGGTACGCCGGGTGTCGGTACACCGGTACGTTCGGATCTTCCCGTCGAAGGCCCGTCGCCCACCCCTCGCGGGTCGGCGGCGGGCCTTTCGCGTCGCGTCGCGCCGCCAACATTCATCGTCACGGCTCTTGTGATGTGGACCGGCGCTCACTACTTTCCCGGAGCCACATCGCACGCCATTGTCATGCCCCCCACGAGATCACCGGAGTGACGATGCCTGTTACCCGAACACTCGGCTCCCTGGCGGCCGTTCTCACCCTGGCCGTGGCCGGCACCTCCACCGCCACGACCGCCTCGGCCACCGCCGCACGGCACGCCGGTGCCGCCGGACTGCGGGAGGTCATGTTCGTCGGCAACAACTGGGACGGCACCGCCGACGTCGTCCGATCGAGCGGCGACTTCGCCAAGATCGGGCGGATCAACGTCATCCCCGACAAGGACCAGCGGCTCACCGAGATCTACCTCAACCCCGTCAAACTCGCCTATTTCCTGGGCATCAGACAGGGGCCCGGCGAGGGTCACGACCAGTTCGTCGACGACATGTACACCACGCCCGACGGCTCGTCCGTGGTCGTCTCCCGACCCAGCTTCGCCGACGTCGTCTCGATCGACCTCGCGACCGGACACATCAACTGGCGCTTCCCCGTGTCGGGTTACCGCTCCGACCACATGGCGGTCTCCCCCGACGGCGCCCGTGTCGCCGTCTCCGCGTCCACCTCGAACACTGTGCACGTGCTCGACATCGTCACCGGCGAGCAGCTCGGCTCGTTCGCAGCCGGCGACAAACCCCACGAGAACGTCTTCACCGACGGCGGCAAGTACCTCTGGAACATGTCGATCGGCGAGGTCGACACGGCGCTGGACGCCCCCTGGCTCGACTGGACCAAGGGCGACCGGCACATCACGGTGGTGGACGCGCACACCTACAAGCAGGTCAAGACCATCGACATGCGCGCCCGGCTCGACGCGTTCGGCCGCAAGGACCTGTCCAACGCGGTACGGCCGCTGGTGTTCACCCCCGACGAGTCGAAGGCGTACTTCCAGGTCTCGTTCTTCAACGGCTTCCTGGAGTACGACGTCGCAAGCGACAAGATCACCCGGTCGAAGACGCTCCCCGAGAACCCCGCGACCAGCAAGGACCGCACCACCTGGGTCAACGACTCGCGCCACCACGGGCTCTCCATGAGCCCCGACGGGGCCAGGCTCTGCGTGGCCGGGACGATGGACGACTACGCGACGGTCGTCGACCGTACAACGTTGCGGGAAGGCCCGCTGGTTCCCGCGTCGAAGCCGTACTGGGCGACGGTGAGCGGCGACGGCAAGTCCTGTGTCATCTCGGAGAGCGGCGCGGACCGTATCACCGCGATCGACTTCGCCACCGGACAGAAGACCGTCTCGGTCCCGGTCGGCGACCATCCGCAGCGGGTACGGATCGGCCATGTCCCCGCCGACTGGACCGGCCCCTCGGCGGGCTGACTCCCTTCCGCATGTACGAACCGGGGTGATCTGTCACAAGACGGGTCAAGGCGGAAGAACGTCCCCCAACACCCGCAGCTACCCGCGTACATGGCGCACACACCCCGCCCCGCGCGCTGTGATCAGAAGCACAGTGCGCGGGGTGTGCAACCATTTGCCGCGTCCGCGCATCTGGACCAATGAAACACAGGAACCCCACAGCAAACCCGCGTGTCAGTCACCTCTGCGTCACCCCTGCGTCACCTCAGCGCGACTGGTTGAACACGCGATTGTTAAATCTGAGTTCCAAAGGCACATATGCCGATCAAACGGCTTTACATGCGCATGTCAGGCATAGCAGGGTTCGACTCGGGACCACACGGTCCCCTCGGTGCACAACAGCACCGTGCGTACGGGCGGTTGTAGCCGGCCGCCCCTGCACCACTAAGGACCCTCCATAGTGCGTACACCCCACATACGCAGCCTGGCGATAGCCCTGGCCGTCACCACGGCCGCGACCATCACGGCAGGGGGCGTGGGCACCGCCTTCGCGAACCCCGCCGTCACGGGGACTTCCTCCGTCGCCTCCACCACGGCCGCCAAGTCGGTCGTGGACGCTGCGCGCGCCGCCGCGTTCGCGCACGCCTCGGCCACCGGTGTCTCCAAGGACGACACCCTGACGGCCACCGACGCGCTGGTCGACGCGGACGGCAAGCAGCACGTCCGTTTCGTCCGCGCCCACAAGGGCCTGCCGGTTCTCGGCGGCGACCTGGTCGTGCACCTGGACGCCAAGTCCAAGTACCTGGACGTGACCCGCGCGGTCCGCCACCAGGTGCAGGTCGCCTCCAGCACTCCCAAGCTGACGCCCGACCAGGCCAAGGCCAAGGCCGCCTCGGTCGCGAAGGGCAACGCGGGCACCGCCGAGCTGGTCGTCGACGCGCGCGCCGGCCGCACGACGCTCGCCTACCAGATCAAGGTCAGCGGCAGCAAGACCACCGAGGCGGGCGGCGCCCGCACGGTCGTCATCAACGCCGCGACCGGTGCCGTGCTCAGCAACACCCCGGTCAACGACGAGTTCGTCTCGCCGCGACTGAAGCAGACCCTCAAGCAGCGCGGCGAGACGCTCGCGCCCAAGACCGGGGCCGCCGCCGCCACGTCCAAGGCGACCGCCTCGGCGGGCACGGCGTTCGGGTTCAACCCGCCGAAGACCGTGGGCATCCCCTCCATCGGTACCGGCTCCTCGATCTTCGTCGGTCAGGTCCAGCTCAACACGCTGAAGACCGGCAAGTCCTCCTACCTCCTCAAGGACGCCACGCGCGGCAACACCGAGACGCGTGACGCCGGTGGCCAGGAGCTGGAGCAGTTCGCCCAGGGCAAGCTGCTCACCAACAACTCCAACACCTGGGGCAACGGCTCCACGAGCAACCGCCAGACGGCCGCCGTGGACGCCCAGTACGGCATCACCAGCACCCTCGACTTCTACAAGAAGGCGTTCGGCCGCAACGGCATCAAGAACGACGGTGCCGGCGCCCACGCGATGGTGCACTTCGGCTCCAACGTCGGCAACGCGTTCTGGTCCTCGGACTGCGGCTGCATGTTCTACGGCGACGGTGACGGCGACACCTTCACCAAGCCGCTGGTCGTGCTCGACGTCACGGGCCACGAGCTCACCCACGGCGTCGTCGACGCGACCGCCAACCTGCAGCCGACCCGGGTCGACGCGCGGGGCAACCAGTTCGGTGAGGCGGGCTCGCTGAACGAGTCGCTGGCGGACATCTTCGGCAGCAACGTCGAGTTCCAGACCAACAACCCGAACAACCCGCCGAACTACCTGATCGGCGAGAAGCTCGGGCTCGCGCAGACCTTCCTGCGCCGCCTGGACAAGCCGTCCATGGACCAGCTGGAGGGCACGGTCGACTACTGGTCGCCCGCGTCGTACGACACCGAGGTCCACGCCGGTTCCGGCGTCTCCTCGCACGCGTACTACCTGCTCGCCGAGGGCAGCGGCCAGAAGACGATCGGGAACGTCCAGTACGACTCCCCGACGTACGACGGCTCGACGGTCACCGGCATCGGCCGGGACAAGGCGACGCAGATCTTCTACCGCGCCCTGACCCGCTACATGGTCTCCTCGACCGACTTCCACGACGCCCGTGTCGCGACGCTGAAGGCGGCGTCCGACCTGTACGGCGCGTCCAGCGTGGAGTACAAGACGGTCGACAAGGCCTGGGCCGCCGTCAACGTCACCGTGGCGAACACGCCCAAGCACTGACGCCCGACGCGATCCACCCGGAGGCGCCCTCGCGGGATCCGCGGGGGCGCCTTCGGCGTGCACAAGCCCGGGCGGCCGCTACGCGCGCGGTGGCGGCGTTCCCGGGTCAGCCGGTTCTCAACGGCCGTGCGTACGTGACGTATTCGCGGTGTGTGGTGAAGCCGAGGCGCTCGTAGAGGCCCAGTGCGCCGGACGGGTTGGCGGTGTCGACGGTGAGCGAGGCGCTGTCGTAGCCCTGGGTCAGGGCCGCCTCCATGGTGGCGGCCATCAGGGCGGGGGCCGCGCCGAGCCCCCGGTGGCTGCGGCGGGTGGCGAGATAGCCGATGTGGCAGTCGCGGGTGCCGTCGGCCGCGGTGTCCGCGTCGTACTCCTCGGCGATCAGATACGCCACGACCTCGTCGCCGTCGAGGAGCAGCCGGGACAGCGCCGGGCGGAACGAGCGGGCCCCCACGACCCAGGTCCGCCAGTCGGTCCCGTCCAGCTCCGTGAAGTCCCAGTGGTCGCGGAAGGCGTCGTTGTGGGCGAGCCGGGTCGCCTCGTCGTAGGCGGGCTCGAAGGTCACCAGGCGCAGCCCGGCGGGCACCCCGCGCGGCATCGGACGGCTCGCGTCGAGCGGATGGGTCATCTCGAACCACCACCGGCAGGCACTGAAGCCCGCCGCGTCGGCGAGCGCCCGAAGGTTGTCGTCGCCCGACTTTCCCCTGATCAGGAGCTCGCCCGGCAGATGGGTGAAGTCCTGGGCGTATCGCGCGCGGGCGCGCGCGTCCATCCAGGCGACCAGATGCCCGCCGAGCCCCCGGCGCCGCCACCCCGGGCGGACCGCCGCGTCGCCGTTGAAGCGGGCCGCGTCCACCGCGCCGTCGGGCGCGTGCACCAGCGCGTACGCGACCATCCGCTCGCCGTCCCACACGGTGAGCGTGGACTCGGCCGGATCCAGCTTCGGGTTCTCCAGCTCCTCGGCGAGGTCGTCCGCGTCGACACGGTGGCCCGTCCGGTCGACACGCTCGGTGTCGTCGCGCAGCTCCAGCCAGGCGGCCACATCGGACTTGTCCATCGGCCGCGCGAGCAGACCCCCGGGTGCGGATGTCGACGTGTTCACCGCTCCATAGTCATACGTACGCGCCGCCCGCGCCCATCGGGAAAACAGCCGACGACTGGCCCGTCCGGGTGGAGTGCGAGGGACTCGGCGCCCGGTTATGCATATGAAATGACCACGCCTGCCAACGTGTGGCCCCGTGCCCACCGAATCCGTCCCGAGTCCCGCGCACGGCCGCACCACGCCCCGCCGGGCCCTGCTGCGCGCCTCGGTCGCCGGTGCTCTGACCGCGCTGGCGGCGTCGCCCGCCCACGCGGCCGGGTATGCCCCGCGCCCGCTGCCCGCGCCCCGCGCGCGCCAGGCGCCGCAGACCCAGATCCTCGCCTGCGACCAGGCGTCCCAGTCCGTGCTCCTGCTCGACGCGACCAGTGCCTACTGGCGCTCCGGGGGTTTCGACGGCTTGGCGCGCGTGGCCGATCTGGTGCCGCTGTGGTCCTGGTCGCCCGTCGACGACCCCGCCCTCGACGACCTCGACACCAGCACGGCCTGGCAGAACGTCAGCGAGGCAAAGGCCCGCTTCCCGGCCACCGGCCCGCTCCTGCTGACCTGCGCCTCCGGCGGGCTCGTGGCGGCGGTCCACCGCAACGACTCCACGGTGTACTGGGCGACCGCCCTGCCGTCCGGCAGCAACCCGCACAGCGTCGAGCTGCTGCCGGACGGCAACATCGCGGTGGCGGCGAGCACCGGTGGCTTCGTACGCGTCTACACCGCCTCGCAGGGCGACCGCTCCGACGTGTACGCCGAATTCGCGCTGCCGGATGCCCACGGGCTGTTCTGGGACGGGACGAGCGGCCTGCTCTGGGCGCTGGGCGACACCCGCCTCGTCGGCCTCGCCGTGGACGGCACCGCCGCGAACCCCCGGCTGACGGCCGCCCGTACGGTCGCCCTGCCCGAGTCCGGCGGCCACGACCTGGCGAAGGCGGTCGGCGCCGAGGGCGGGCTGTGGGTGTCGACGAGCAGCCATGTACGCCGGCTCAGCGTCCGCGACGGCCTGTTCGTCCCGTACAGGGACCAGGGCGGTATCGACCGGCCGACGGTCAAGAGCGTCAGCCAGAACCCGGTGACCGGTCAGGTCCTCACCGTCAGCCCCGGCGCGGGCTCGCCCTGCGCCTGGTGCACCTCGCACATCCGCTTCCACGGGCCGGGCGGTGAGGAGGAGCTGAAGGGGTCGAGCCTGTACAAGGCGCGGTGGTGGACGGCCGACGCGCCGTGACGTCCGGCCGCCCAGGGACACGGCCGGACGTGAAGGGGCGGCGCTCAGCCCGCGGGCGCGGTCACTGCCGTACGGTCCAGTGGTCGTTGGCACCGGCCTGGAGGAACTTCAGGGGCGGGCAGAGGAAGTCGCGCCCGGCCGGGTCGGCCTCGGTCCACGGGGAGTCGGCCGGCCGCGCGGGGCTCCAGGCACCGTTCCTGCGCAGTTGGATGGCGCTGCTGTCGAAGACCGTGTTCTTCGCCTCGGTGCAGAAGTAGCCCACTCCGGTGGCCGGGTCGGTGCTCGCGTATATCTCGAAGATGTCCCAGCCGTAGTCGAGGTCGCTCTGGTCGGTCCCGGACTGGCGGTAGAGCAACTCCCACCGCGCGGAGGGGTAGTTGTAGAGGTAGGAGGACCAGCGGTTGCCGGAACCGGCGTCCTTCACGAGCTGGATGCTGAAGGACGGGCGGCCATCGACCGTGCTGGTGTACTTCGTACGGAAGTCCGCGTCGATGGGCAGGATCTTGGCCGGACCGCCGTCCTGTGAGCACCAGTCCCAGGCCCACAGCTCGTTGCCGCTGTTCCAGTACGCGGTGACCACCTCGATGCACGAGTTCTGGGCCTTGGTGGTGGGCGCGTAGGTGAAGTTGTCCGGGCCGGTGACGTGGTAGGCGGGGTCGACGCTGTGGGTGGCGGTGATGCCGTCGTGGGTGCCGGGCTGCGGGAAGATGCCCCACCAGTTGTGCGTGAGATCGGCCGCGCCGATTCGGCGGTGCGCGGACCGGCCGTCCTTGAGTGCCTTCACCGCCTTTTCGCGACCGGCGTCGTGGCCGGGCACGCGCGCGTGGGCGACGGTTCCGCGGTGCGGGGCGTCGGGCGAGGGCGCGGCGCCGACGCGGTCGAGGGGGCGGGCGGCGGCGGTGCCGGCGCCCGGCAGCGTGCCGAGTGCGGCGGCGACCACGAGCAGCGCGGCCGCGAGGACGGCTCTCAGGGATCGGGTGGACCTGATCGAACTGATGGACCTGTTCGATCCGCTGGATCTCGCGCCGTGTATCGGGAGGTGTCTGTTCACGTGGCTCCTCCAGTACCGGACGGGGCGTCCGGACGTCATGGGGTACGACGGTGGGGGGTCGGAGCACGGCTCGCGGGCGGCGCGGGACGGTGCGCCGCGACGGAACCGGGTGAGCGACTAGTAATGTCCATGTCATTGACAGAACTGTCAATAGCCGCAGGGAACACACACCTTCACGCGGGATGCTCCGGAGCCGGTGGGCCCGCCCCGGACCTCGGGACGGGCCGCATGCGGAAAGTTTTCAACCCCCCACCGGCGCTACTGGCCGCCGTGGTCACGACATGGACACTCCCGGCCGCACCGACAGCGGGCCACCGCGGGAGACGGAGTCGCCGCGAGTAACAGCCCGACGGCCCGGTCCACGTCGTAACCCTCTAACTCGCTTCCTTCCGGCACGAGTTGGTACGTACGCGAGAGGAAGACCGCGACGTCCTCCAGGCCCGCGAGGAGGTCCGCGCTGCCCTCGTCCGAATCCAGCCTGATCCGCAGCCCCCCGTCGCCGCAGTACCAGACCCGTACGTCACCGAGGCCGACCGGACGGCGCGACAGCAGGCCCTCGGCCACCAGGTCCCGTCCCATCGTCCACGTGGTGTGGGTGCCGTTGCCGCAGACGAAGTCGACCGACACCGCGAGCGGGTCGTCCGGGTCGTAGGTCATCACCGCTTCCACCGGGGTCATGGCATCACCCCCCTCGTGCAACAGCTCCACATACAGCGGTACGCAGATCTCTTCCATGTCTCCCCCCTCGGGACGGCACCAGCGTCGTCTCTATGTCCTCTATGACGAAATGGACTGTGCTGTTAGTGACGGATTCCACCACCTCACATACGCACCGCGCGCCCGAACCGACTCAACTGCCCCGATCGACTACCGGAAATACGTCGACGCGCCCCCGGTCAAGGGGGCGCGCCGGACATACGGGCCGCGCGGTGTGGCGGATCAGTGATTCAAGGGGTGCGGCGGATCAGCGATGCGCGAGGTGTGCGGCCGATCAGCAGGCTCCCTCGTCCTGCCAGACGCCCCACTCCCCCGTGGTGCCGGGCTCCTCGTTCTGGGTCCACCACTTGGCCAGCCACTTGTGGCCGCTGTGGGAGACCTCGTTGCCCTTGGTGTAGACGGCGGTGGCGCTCCAGGCGGCCACCGAGCAGGCGCCGGGGGGCGAAGTGGGCGGCGTGGTCGGCGGGGTGGTGGGCGGAGGGGTGGCGCCGGCGAAGGTCACCGAGTACTTGGCGAAGTCCCAGTCGGCCTGGGCCACACTGCTGCACGTTCCGGAGGTGGTGCCGTTGTTGTCGGGCGGGGAGCACTGCCGGTCGCGGTTGAGCGACCAGAACGTGAAGCGGTCCATGCCGTGACTGGTCGCGTAGTCGAGCACGGTCTGGAAGTCGGCCTGGCGGAAGTACTCGCCGCTGTCGCTGCGGCCGTTCATCCCGGAGAAGCCCTCGTGGGCGTACGCGGTCGCCTCGTCCCAGCCGAAGGTGGACCGGAGTATGGAGTTGAGGTTCGTCAGCGCGCTCGTCTGGGCGGCGGCGCCGCCGAACCCGCCGTCGAACGGCATGATCGAGAAGTTGTTGGGCACAAACCCCTGCCCCTTGGCCTCGTTGAGCATCTGCTTGCCGAACCAGCCGGTGCCGTCGGCCGTTCCGGCCGTGGTGACCGAGACGTACAGGCCGGGGTTGTTCTGCTGGAGGATCTTGGCGGCGCCGATCTCATGGGCGATGGCCGTGCTGTTCTCGTACTCCGGCTCCTCCAGGTCGAAGTCGATCGCCTTCAGCCCGTACTTGGTGATGACCTGCTGGTACGCGGCGGCGGTGCTCGCGGCGTCGGAGCAGTTCTGGCCGAGTTTGGTGCCGCCGTAGCCGCCGACGGAGACCGATACGTCGCCGCCCTTGGCTCTGATGGACGCGATGACCCCGGCGACCGCCGTGTCGGACGAGACGGGCGCGGTGCCGCCCCAGGTCGGGCTGCAGCCGCCGCCGTTGGGGGCCAGGACGAAGGCGAGCTGGAACGCCTTGAGCCCGGTGGCGTCCATGATGGCGGCGGCGTTCGGCGGATTGTTGTCGAGCGGCATCAGATAGGGCGCCGCCGCGTACCACCTGTTGCTCAGGGCGGTCGCGTCGGCGCTCGCCCCGGCGGCCTGCCCGGCGACGAAGGCGGAGAGGCCGGCCGTGGCCAGCGCGGCGGTGGCGGCACCGCAGAGGAGCGCGCGAAGACGCTTCATGTCGAGGTCTCCTGAGTGGGGGGAGGAGTCCCGAGGGGTCCCGATAGGACCCCGAGGGGGGATGGGTTCCCAGCAGAATCGAGCCGTGTCCGGGGCACGTCAACGACTTGGACTAGACCATGGGGAATCCTTGAACATACAACGTACGAGCCGGAGCGAGGCAGAGCGTACGGGCCCGCATCCGTCCCCACGACGCCCCGGTCGACGGCCTTGGCGCGCCGCGCTCCTCTCATTGTCAGTGCCGCGAGAGATGCTTGACGGTCCGACACCTTCACGCCGGATACGACGCGATGCGGCGTCTGAGACAGATGTACCGAAGACAAGGAGAAGCCGAGATGACGGAACCGGAGCGCACGGCCGCCAAGGCGTACGTCCGGCTGCTGCGGACCGCGCAGGCCGTGCTCGCCGACCCGCGGACGGCCCCGCGCGCGCTGGCGCTGCTCGCCGGGCCGATGGCCGAGGCGGAGGAGTCCCTGCGGGCGGCGGGCCTGGCGGGCAACGAAGCCAGGCTGTTCGCCCTGGTGGAGGACCTCCAGACCGATACCTGCGCCTCGGGTCCATGACGGCGGGCCGCACCTGACACTATGGGGGCTCCGGGGGCGACGGCGATCGGAAAGGGTGCACGCCATGCGGGACTGGGTTGCGGAGCTCGGGCTCGAACCCCACGCGGAGGGCGGTTACTTCCGCCGGATCTACACCAGCGCGCACACCCTGTCGCTACCCCGGGGCCCCCGGGCGGCCGCCACCTCGATCCACTATCTGCTCACCCGGGACGAGCCGCGCGGCCGTCTGCACCGCAACCGCAGCGACATCTTGCACTTCCTGATCGACGGCGGGCCGCTGGAATACGTCACGCTCGCCCCGGACGGCAGCCTCGGCCGTGTGCGGCTCGGCGCGGACGACGAGAGATTCCTGCTCGTCCCCGGCGGCCACTGGAAGGCGTCCCACCTCGTCGACGGCGCCGCACACGGCCTGGTCGCCGAGGTGGTCACGCCCGGCTTCGACTACGCGGACCACGAGTTCGCGACGGAGGCGGACCTGCGCGGCTTTCCGGAAGCGATCGACGCGCTCCGGCCATTCCTGCCCGCGTGACCCGCACGCGGCCTCTCCCGCGTGTTGCAATCTCGCCAATCGGAGGCTGTGGATCGCGCTTGCGGTCTAGACCAATGATACAAAGGCAGTCGCTCCACAGAACCACTCAGACACCCGCAGTGATCACTCCAGGGAGACACATGCCCGGCACACATGGTCATTCCCTTCCCCCCGTTCCCCGATACATGGAGATCGCCCACGACCTCAAGTCGACGATAGAGTCCGGCACTTCGGCCCCCGGACACCGGCTGCCCGCCGAGCGCATCCTGGCCGAGCACTACCGCAGCAACCGCCAGACGATCCGTCAGGCCCTGGACGTACTGCGGCAGGAGGGCCTGATCAGCACCGAGAAGCGGGGCTCGTTCGTACGCGGCGACCGCCCGGGCGAGGCGCACGCGCGGCTCCTCCAGGCGCCACC
Organism: Streptomyces sp. NPDC048696; assembly: GCF_043198895.1. Taxonomy (NCBI): domain Bacteria; kingdom Bacillati; phylum Actinomycetota; class Actinomycetes; order Kitasatosporales; family Streptomycetaceae; genus Streptomyces; species Streptomyces sp. NPDC048696. The sequence continues at coordinate 29,146 of NZ_JBICVJ010000021.1, forward strand.
GGAGGCGCAGTTCCCGCTGGGCGCGCTCAGCCCCCGCGCGGGCGTCCCGGCCGCCACCCGGCTCGTCTGGGAGCCCGCTCCCGCGCACTACGCGGCGAAGCTCGGCATGCGGGCCGGCGCCCGCACCCTCGTCCACTACTACGTGGCCTCCGCCGCCGACCGGGTCATCCAGCACGCCGTCAGCTACCTCTCCCCCAGCCTCATCGCCCAGGTCCCGCTGCTCGCCCGCTACGAGCGCACGCTCTCCCACCACACCCACAGCGATCTGCGCAGGCTGTACGCGTGGGCGGCGGACGCGGGGCTCAGCCTGGAGCACAACGAGCAGCTGATCATGGCGCCCGGCGACGAGACGTCGAACGGCGTCCCCCAGCTGGAGATCCACCGCGAGGTGCGCGACCAGCACCATCGCACGCTGGAGATCACCCTCCTCACCTTCCCGCACGCCGAGCAGGGCCCCGTCTACCACTTCAGCTCCCCGGCCCGGGATGTCCGCCCTCCGCTGTGAGGATCACCCTTCCCGGCGGCGGCTGACCGGTCAGTGGCTGATCGGGTCAACGGCTGATCGGTCAGCGGCCGGCCTCGCGGCCCGACTGCAGCAGGTACGGCACATCGATGACCGTCACCCCCGGGGTGAACAGCAGTCGGGCCTTCAGCCGCAGCGCGTTCTGGTTGTGCAGCGGCTGCTCCCACCAGCGGCCCACGATGTATTCGGGGATGACGACGGACACCACCGCTTCGGAGTCCGCCGCCGCCACCTCCTGCACATGGGCGATGATCGGGCTCACCACCTCCCGGTACGGCGAGTGCAGGATCCGCAGCGGGACGTCGAGCTCGTGCTCGTCCCACGCCCGGCGCAGCCGTTCCGCATCCTCGTCGGCCGCGGCCGTGAGCGCGGTGAGCGTGCTGGGCCGCAGGGCCTGGGCAAAGCCGATCGCCTTCAGGGTCGGGGCGTGCACCGACGCGACCAGCACGATCACATGGTGGCGCGCGGGCTTGCGCGGCCGCGCGTCCGGCGCGACGGCGACCTGCCCGGCCACCTGGTCGTAATGCCGTCGCACGCCCTTCATCCCCAGGAACAGCACGGGCATCGCGATGATGACCAGCCAGGCGCCGTGGGTGAACTTGGTGATGAGCACGATGATCAGGACGAGGCCGGTGAGGGTGGCGCCCACGGCGTTGATCGCCAGCGAGCGGTGGATCCTGTGCCGCTGCGCGCCCGTCGGATTCGCCCGCAGCTCCTTGCGCCAGTGCCGGACCATGCCCGCCTGGGAGAGCGTGAACGAGACGAAGACCCCGATGATGTACAGCTGGATGAGCCGGGTGAGCTCGGCGTCGAAGGCGACGATGAGCCCGATCGCGGCGAGGGCGAGCAGCACGACGCCGTTGGAGTACACCAGCCGGTCGCCCCGGTTGTAGAGCTGGCGCGGCGCGTACCGGTCCCGGGCCAGGATCGAGGCGAGCATCGGGAAGCCGTTGAAGGCGGTGTTGGCGGCGAGGACCAGGACGCCCGCGGTGAACGCCTGCACCAGATAGAACAGGATGTCCACATGCCCGAAGGTGGCCCGGGCGATCTGGGCGAGCGCGGTGGACGTCGCCGTACCGGCCGGCAGGCCCAACTCGGTGGGATCCGATGCCACATGGACCTTGTAGACCAGCGCCAGGGCGGTGATCCCGACGAACATGGTGACCGACAGGAAGCCCATGGCGGCCAGTGTCGCGGCGGCGTTGCGGCTCTTCGGCTTCTGGAAGGCGGGCACCCCGTTGCTGATCGCCTCGACACCGGTGAGCGCGGTACAGCCGGACGCGAACGCCCGCATCGCGAGCAGCACCAGCGCGAGCCCGGCGTACGTACCCGCCTGCTGGATCGGCAGATGCGCGGATTCGGCCCGGATGGTGGTGCCACCGGCCAGCCGGATGCCCGCGATCAGGAACATCACGTAGATGACGGCGACGAAACCGTACGTGGGAATGGCGAAGATCCGCCCCGACTCGCGCACCCCGCGCAGGTTCAGCAGGGTCAGGATGGTGACGAAGCCGACGGAGAGCGCCACTTGGTGGTCGTGGAGCGAGGGGACCGCCGAGGTGATGGCCTGCACACCGGAGACCACCGACACGGCGACGGTGAGGACGTAGTCGACCAGCAGGGCGCTCGCGGCGGTGAGGGCAGCGGTGGCGCCGAGGTTCTCGGAGCTCACCACATACGCGCCGCCACCTCCGGGGTAGGCGTAGCAGGTCTGCCGGTACGAGGCGACGACCACGACGAGCAGGAAGACGATCGCGGCGGCCGCGTACCAGGCCAGATGCAGCAGGGTGACGCCGCCGAGCGCGAGGACGAGCAGGATCTCCTCGGTCGCGTACGCGACCGAGGAGAGCGGGTCGCTGCAGAAGATGGGCAGCGCGAGGCGCTTCGGCAGCAGCGTCTCGCCGAGCCGTGAGGTGTCGAGCGGTCGACCGACAAGTACCTGTTTGGGATTGAACCTGCGCATTTGCGCATCATCGTTGCGGCGGACCCCGGCGGGGCCGCACGACACGGCCGGGGTGACCATCCGGGTGCCGGACGACCGGCCTTTGCCCGCCTGTTCCGCATCGGGCGGCGCGGGTGGCCGTCGTGGTCAGCGGCCAGGTGGACACGGTGGCTCCGGTGGCCGGGTCGGTGTCGTTGCTGCTGCTGTTGCTGTTGCTGGCGAAGCTCAGCGGGGCCCGACCGTACGATCTGGCCGTCCATCAGACCGCTGTCGGGCGTGGTGTTCAGCGCACGAGACCGGCAGCGGCGACGCAGGCGGAATGCGAGCGGAATGCAGCCGCAGTGCAGCTCGTGTTGCTTGTCATGACTTCGTCGATTCACACTCTGCTGTCACCGTCCGGCGAAGAGCCATCCCCCACAGGAGGAACCCCGTGCCAAAACCGCTGCCCAGACGCCGATTTCCCGTAGTCCTGCGCACCGCGCTGGCCGGCGCGCTCGCCGCCGGTCTCGTGCTCGTCGGCACCGGCGGGGGCCACGCGGCCTCCGCGGCCTCCGCCGCTCCCGCAGGGACCGACACCCTGCCGCTGTCCGGCGCCACTTCGTCGGGTCTGCACAACACATACGACCCGGCCGCGTTCAAGTATCTGGCGCAGGCGCTCGACACCGGCACCTCCATGATCGAGCTCGATGTGTGGGACGACTTCATCACCAAGGAGTGGAAGGTCAGCCACTCCAACCCCCTGGGCAACAGCAACAACTGCGTGAACGCCAGCACGCCCGCGCAGCTCTACTCCGGCGGCGCGAACAAGGACCTGGAGAGCTGCCTCGACGACGTACGGGTCTGGCTCGCGGCCCACCCCGGGCACGCGCCGCTCGTGATCAAGCTGGAGATGAAGGCGGGCTTCCAGTCCCACTTCGGCCTCGGCCCGGCCCAGTTGGACAAGGCCATCAGCGCCCACCTCGGCTCGACGGTCTTCCGCCCGGCCGATCTGCTGGCCAAGCCCGGCGGCGGCCGGTACGCCACGCTCGACGAGGCGGCCATCGCCGGAAACTGGCCCACGCGCGCGCAGCTCGCCGGAAGGGTACTCCTGGAGATCATTCCCGGCACGGTCGAGGAGAACAATCCGACCGACACGCTGTGGACCGACAAGGAGTACGCGACCTACCTGCGCGATCTGCACACCGCCGGGCGGACCGACCAGGCGCAGATCTTCCCCACCGTCCACGGCGCCCAGAGCGGCGACCCCCGCACCCGCTACCCGGACACCTCGCTCCGCCCGTGGTTCGTCGTCTTCGACGGTGACGCCGCCACGTATCTCAACGGCACGATCGACACCGCCTGGTACGACGCCCGCCACTATCTGCTGGTCATGACCGACGCGCACAAGGTCGCACCGGCCCTCGACGACAAGAACCCGACCCCGGCCGACGCCCAGGCCCGTATAGCGCTGCTCGCCAAGTCCCACGCGACCATCGCCTCCAACGACTGGACCGCCCTTCCGCAGGCCCAGGGCTTGACGCTGCCCCGGGGCTGACACCTCACCGCCGACGTCCGGCACGCAGCAAGGCGGGCCCGCCCCGGCACCTTTCGGGGCGGGCCCCCGCCGCGTTCCCGGCCCAGGGCGTCGCTGATCATGGGACGATGGCTTCCGTCCCGATCTGCGTCCTCAGCGACTCCGCCCCGCCACGGGCCGAGTACGGTCACGACCCCGAACTGTTCGTCCAGATAGGTTCGTTGACCAAACCTCTCACGGGCACGCTGCTGGTCCGCCTCGCCGCCGAGGGCGCCCTCGACCTCGACGCCCCGCTCGACCGCTTCCTGCCCGTGCCGTCGGGCACCGGCATCACCCTTCGCCACCTCGCCGAGCACACCTCCGGCCTGCCCCGGCTGCCGCCGGGACTGCGCCCCCTGAACCCGTACGCGCCCTTCGACGCCCAGGCTCTCGACAGTCTGCTCCGGCGCCTCGACTCGCTGACGACCGCCCGCCCGGGCGAGCGCGAGGAGTACTCCAACTTCGGCTACGCGGTGCTCGGTTCGGCGCTCGTGGCGGCGGGCGGAGCACCGTACGAAGAACTCCTCGGCCGGCACGTCCTCACCCCGCTCGGCATCACCGACGTCACGTCCACGCCCCCGCACGACCGACGGCTGCTGTCCCGCGGGCTGTTCGGCCGCACGGTCAAACCGTGGACCATGACCGGCGCGATACTCCCGGCAGGCGGCCTGTGGGCGACCCCCAACGCGACCGCCCGGCTGGTCACTTCGCTCCTCGTCGAGCGCCGCCTCGGGGACCCGGCCCCCTCCTGGCAGCGGACCGGCGGCCTGTTGTGGCACAACGGCGCCACCAAGGACGCCTCCGTCTTCGCGGGCGCCCTGCCCAGCGGCCGATGGATCCTGGTCCACCGACTCAGCGGCGACGCGGACACCACCGACAAGATCGGAGTACAGCTCCTGAAGTCGTGACGCGGGGAACACGGCGATGAGGATTCTCCTGGCGGGGGCGAGCGGTGTGCGGGGTCGGCGGACGGAACAAGAGCTGACCGCCGCCGGAGCCGACCGGTTTCGGCACCCATGTCCAGGCCATCGCCGAGGCGTTCGGCGCACCGGCTCCGCCGCGCGGCTCACCCCCAGGGCCGCAGGCCCCACTGCCCACCGACCCCAACGGGGTGCAGGGGCGGGGCCTTGCACCGGGGTGTACGCGCGCGGGTCCCGCCGGGGATCCGGGGCGGGGCTGGGCGGGGCCCTGCACCGGGGTGCACGGGCTCGGGTCCCGCTGGGGATCCGGGGCGGGGCTGTGGGAAACCCCGGCCGGGCCTTCTCCTGACGGGCGGAGCCCGCAGCGCGGGGTGCAGGGGCCGCAGGCCCCGCCGGGGTTCCCGGGGCGGAGCCCCGGGAAAACTCCCCCTCCCCCACCTCAACCCCCACCATCCCCCGGAGGGTTAAGGGAACGGGCGGGGTGGGGGCTCACTCCTCAGTGCGCGTTCTCCGTCGGACGCAGGTCCCTCGGGATCCACGCCCACACCATCGCGGCGGCCGCGACCACCAGCCCCCCGGCTACGAGGAACGCAGGCGTAATCGCCGTACTGTACGCGTGCGACACGACATCGAGCAGCGCGTTGCCGGCCGAGCCACCTACCCCCTCGGCCACATGCGCGGCCTCGCCAACGGAGTCGCGCACCTTGCCGACGGCCGCCCCGTCCAGGCCGCCGAGCGACGGCAGGTTGGCCGTGTACAGCGCGGTCGCGAGGCTGCCCAGAATCGCCACCCCCATAGCGGCACCCAGCTCGTAACACGTCTCCTCGATCGCCGCCGCACCACCGACGTCACTCGCGGGAGCCGCGGCCATCAAGGTCACGGACGCCACCGTGGTCGCCACGCCGACCCCCAGACCGAGCACCGCCAGGGCAACTCCGAACGCCGGGTATCCGACCTCCGCGAACCGTTGGACGACCCAAGGAAGCGCGAGCCCCACCGCCATCGCGACCAGTCCGGCGCCCATGACATGCCGGATCGGGAAGCGCTGCATCAGCGCGGGCGTGACCATCGAGGTGACGATCAGCCCCAGCGGCGCGGGCAGCAGCCGCAACCCGGCCTGCAACGGCGTGTACCCCTGGGCATACTGGAACCACTGGGTCACCAGGAACAACACCGCACCCATACCGACCATGCCAAGGAAAATGGCGACGGCGGCGATACTGAAGGCCCGGTTGGTGAACAGCCGTACCTGGAGCAGTGGTATCTCCAGGCGGAGCTGACGGCGTACGAACACGGTCAGCGCGACCGCCGCGATCGTCAGCAGGATCCACGGCATCGGGTCGGTGACACCACTCTTGCCGAGCTGCTTGATACCGCCCGCGAGGGCGAGCATGCCGACGATCGACTGACCCACACCCCACCAGTCCCACTTGCCACTCCGCGCCGAACGCGACTCAGGCAGGAACCACAGCCCAAAGCCAATCACCAGCGCGGCAACAGGGATGTTGAGCAGAAACGCCGACTGCCAGCCGTGGTCCTGAACGAGCAGACCCCCGATGATCGGGCCGAGCGCCATACCGCCACCGAGCACCGCCGCCCACACGGCGTACGCGAACGCCCTCTCGCGCGCGTCCGTGAAGACATCCCGCAGGATCGACAGCGTGGACGGCATGATCGCCGCGCCGCCGACACCGAGCAACGCCCGCGCCCCGATGACATGCCAAGCCGCGGTGGCGAACACGGCGAGCAGCGACGCCAGGGCGAATATCGCGAAACCGAGCAGGAGCAGACGCTTCCGCCCCCATCGGTCACCGAGACCACCCGCGGTGACGAGCAGCCCGGAGAGGGCCAGGGCATAGACGTCGATGATCCAGAGCTGCTCGATCGAGCCGGGCTGAAGGTCGGCGACGAGCGACGGGAACGCCACGTTGAGGATCGTGGTGTCCATCGCGATCAGCAGCAGGCTCCCGGAGAGGATCGCCAGAACGATCCAACGCCGGGGATCCAGGCGCTCGGTGAGGTCGGCGGTAACGGGCCGGGAGACAGAGGCTTGCATGGGTGTTCCGTTCGGAGCTGTTTCGAGGTGCCGTACCCGTCCTGTGCGCCATGGCGTTCGACGGTACGAGCCAGGTGGACGCGCTCGTCAGAGCGACGCGTCCGGAGGTTCCGCGCCATGACGGAACACCGTGCCGACCAGACGGCGGATCTCCCGGTGTCCGAGATGCCCGTCGCGGACACCCTCGGCGGCCGCGTCGAGCAGTCCCCACAGCATGTACCAGATCCAGTACGGCGGCAGATCACTGCGAAGCCGCCCGAGCCGCTGCCCGAGGGCCACGAAACGCAGCGCGCGCTGGTCATGCCGCTCAAGCCCGGCCCGGAAGACCGGGTCGGCGAGAACGAGGCCGTCGTGGGCCGTGAAGCCGTACAGGTCGACAGCGGGCGCGAGGTCGGCGATCAGCCGTTCGAGTGACGCGTCGAAGTCCGCCGCGTCGGCGTCGTCGGGCAGATCGGTCTCGGCCAGCCGCTCGTCGATGACCTCGATGGCACGCGCCGCGACGGCCCTGATCAACGCTTCCCGGGTCGGATAGCGCCTGCTCAGCGTCGCACGGCTGATGCCGATCCCGGCAGCCACCTGGACCAGCGAGGCCCCACGATTGTCCGCAAGTACCCGCGCCGCCGCGTCAAGCAGCGCTTCATCTTTCAGCATGACGATCCTCCCATGCCTCACATGATACAAATATGTCTCATATGGAGCAAGCTTTACTCACAAAGGACGGCGGGGAGCGGCGGCGCGGGCCCTCGGCGAGGCGAGCAGGGGAGCAAGCGGGCTGCACGGGAGTGAGTGAAGGGGGCGCGGGAGCGAGCGAGTGGGCGCGGGAGCGAGCAGGGTGGGCGCCGGAGCGAGCTGGAGGCGCGAGCATCCCAAAGTCCCCCACACCTCAGCCGCCCGGTCGGCGACACTTGACTCCCCGATGCCCCCGATCACCGCACGGAAGGAACACGGTGACGCCTTCCAACGACCACGGCGAACGGACCTCGGCGTTCGAGGCGGCGACCGGCGACGAGCCGACGACGGCCGAACCGCCCGCCCAGCGCGAGGCCGCCGTGCGGGTGGCGTTCGAGGGACTACGACAAATCCGCCGCCTGATGAACACCGACCACCCCGACCCGCTCTCCGTCCCCGCCGCTTGGGAGCGCAACCAGATGGTGCGAGCCGTCGCCCTGACCTTGGAGGCCGCAGGGATCCCGCCCTCCGCCGTCGACACCACCGGCCGACGCACCGCAACCGGTTACCGAGTCACCCCCACGGACTCCACCCGAGCCGTCATCGTGGAATGGCTGGGCCCGGCCGGCAGCGGCGCCGCGCAGGACGAGGCCGAGGCGCTGCGGCGGTGCGCGAACGCACTGCGCCCACTGGGCTGGGAGGCACTGGAATACCGAGGCGCCCGCCGCCACCGCCACCTCGAAGTCGAGCCCGCGATCTGACGTCTCCAAGGCGGGCGCCCTGTCGATGACCGACGCGAAGGAACGAACGGAACGAGGGGACGCCCAGTCGGTCGTGACCCCGAAGTCTTGCTGTCCGACGCTCACCGGCCGTTCGCTCTCCGTACAGACGGCATCTCTACCCTCGCCGGTGTCATCAGCGCCGACTGACCCATTCGTCACCCTTCGGGTGTGGGCGGAAGCACAAATTCTCTTCTGAATGAACGAGTCACTCCAGACTCCCGTCTTCACTGTTGGGCTCCGCAGGCCCCTGAGAGCAGTCGACGCACCCGGCGGGGAATCAGGAGCTGAACGCACGTGCCGGTCATCAGTCAGCGGATGCACCTCGTGCTGCTCACCGCGTGGACCGCCCTCTGGTTCGCCGTGGTGGAGCCGAACGGTGGGTTCTCCTGGCACTATCTGCGCACCGGCGGGGAGCTGATCTACCAGGGGCCGTCCGGCGACGGCACCGGTGGCCTCAACCTCTACGCGCACCACCCCGAGCTCCAGATGGGGCCGATCAGCTTCCTCGTCGCCGGGTTGTTCAACCCGTTCCCCGAATCGACCGGCCAGTTCCTCGCCGCCGCCTTGATGTCCGTGCTCGGCCTGGTGATCGTGGTGTTGGTCGGCCGCAGCGCCGCGTGGCACTTCCTGGGCACCGGTACCAACCATCAGCGGCTGCGCCAGCGAGTCCTGATCGCGGGGCTCGCCTTCATCCCGATGTGGATCGAGGTCTCGGTCCGGTTCGGCCACCTCGACGATGTCCTGGCGCTGTTCTTCACCACCCTCGCCGTGCGCGCGGTCACCCGGGGCAACGCGGTCGGCACCGGCATCTGGCTTGCACTCGCCGTGGACTCCAAACCGACCGCGCTGGGCTTCGCCATGCTGCTGTTCGCACTGCCCAGGCAGTCGTGGCTGCGCGCCGGACTGTGGTGCGCGGGGCTGATCGCGGTGGCCTGGCTGCCGTTCTTCATAGGCAACTCGGGCAGTTTCGCCGCGACCGGATTCGCCATACCCAACCAACCCGCGTCGGCACTGCGCTGGCTCGGAGTCGGGGACGCCGAGACACCGGGCTGGGACCGGCCGGCCCAGGCCGCGCTGAGTCTGGCACTCGGCGGGATCGCGGTCTGGCGCAAGCGCTGGGCCGCCGTGGTGCTGCTCGGCGCCAACGCCCGCATCGTTCTCGACCCGAGTGTCTACACGTACTACACGGCGTCGGTGCTGCTGGGCACGCTGCTCTGGGACGTCATCGGGCAGCGCCGTCTTGTGCCGTGGTGGAGCTGGCTCGCACTGATCGCTCTCTACGGCACGGTCTTCGTCGTCCCGGACGACTCCACTAAGGGACTGATACGGCTCGCCTTCGTGGTGGTCTCCACCGCGTACGTACTGCTGTGGCCGCAGAGAGACCGGACACGTGGGCGAAGGCGCGGGCGCCGGGGCAGGCCGCCCGCCACCGCGCAGCATTCGCTGCAGAACTGATCTCGCCGCTCCGATCCGGCGCATGAAGCGTCGCACTCTCATCGCCGCCGGGATCAGGGTGCGGTCTTTGTCGCCGTCCGGGCGCCCGCCCTGGGACGCCTGATACGCGCCAGCCCGCGCCGGAGCCTTCCACCGCCTGCCACCGGCTCCACCTGTCGAAGCCTCGGGACCAAGGCCGGGCCCGGGGCAGGGGCAGGGGCAGGGGCAGATAGGCGAGCAGTAAGCGGCGCGGCGGGAACCGGAACCGCGGGTTCGGGAATGACGGGTGCGGGTGCGGGCGCCAGTGCGGCGGGTACGGGTGCGGGCGCGGGTGCGGCGGGTGGTGCGGGCGCCGGTGCAGGAAACGCAGCCACGGGTTCAGGCACTGCGGCAGCGCGCACGGGGTCCACAGCCATGGAGATCGGACGCGCCGCTGCTTCCCGCGGCTTGCGCTCCCACTCCGGCCGGGGTGCCGGACGCGTCGAGCGGGCGACTTCGAGGGTCCGTGCGAGATCCATCCGGTACCACAGGACCTCGTCCGGGTCCTGGGCCAGTTGCAACCGCTCGATGATCTCCCGGGCAGTCGGCGAGTCCGGGCCGACCCGGGTCGGCTCGGGCCGCAGCCGGGCCAGATACGCCCGCTCGTACGGATCACTCACGACTTCCGCCAGATGCGCGGCGTCCAGCGCGGTGGCGATGCCCGCCGCCCGCTCCCAGGGATCCTCTGTCTGCCGCAGCAGCATCGAGGCGCGGCGCCCGCGCCAGTTGCGCGGGCGCCGGTCCTCTCCCGTCTCCAATCGGCCCAGCAGTTCCTTCGGCAACCGTCGGTCGGAGAGCAGCGCCGGATACCGCAGGGCCATGTCCGTCAGTTCCTCGGCGAGATAGAGCCAGACCACTGCCCGGTAGCGGTTCAGATAGCACTTGACCGGCGTGAAGTGGCCGGCGCGCGCGAGGCGGGTGAAGCGGTGGGTGGCGATGTCGAGCAGCTGGGACGCCTCCGTCGTACCCACCACACGGACCCGCTCACGCAGGGCGTCCGGGAACCCTTCGGCCGAACGAATCCGCTCGATCTCCTCCTCGGCGACCCGAGGTCGCACGCTCAGGTCTTCTCGTACGGTGCGGACATGGCCGAGCTGTACGGCCAGGTCGAATTCACCTCGCTTCAGCTCCAGTTGCTGTGCGGCCCGGCCCAAGGCCAGCGTCCTGCCGCTCGCTTCGGCCGCGTCCGTGGCGGTCATGAAGTCCGTGGTCATGAGGTCCTCCCCCGTGAGTGCGAATACTCTCGGTGACGACCGTAACCCTCCGTGCGGACATCCCGCTTGACCTGTGGATAACTTCCGTCGGCCGTTGCGCACCACTCAAGTAGCTGCTGGTCAGAGGCCAGATATGGAGGGACCCGGGCGGCGGGCCGAGACGCCGAGGTGCTCGCCGACCCGGTTGACCAGCAGCGTCATCTCATAGGCGATCTGGCCGATGTCGGCATCGGCCGTGCCCAGCACGCACAGACAGCTGCCGTCCCCCGCCGCCGTGACGAACAGGACCGCCTCATCGAACTCGACCATGGTCTGGCGCACATGACCGGCCCCGAAGTGGCGCCCGGATCCCTTGGCCAGACTGTGCAGCCCGGAGGACACGGCGGCGAGGTGCTCCGCGTCCTCACGGGGCAGGTCGGCGCTGGCTCCGGTGACCAGACCGTCGTTGGACAGGACGATGGCGTGCCGTACGTGCTCGACCCGCTTGGTCAGGTCGTCGAGCAGCCAGTCGAGTTCCTTGTTCAGTGCCATCACGGCCTCACCCCGCTCATGTGTACCCCGTTTCCCCCCAGGTCTGCGGCAAGCCTTACCCAAGGGACGCGCGGGGGCAAGCAGGTCTCCGGGGCAGAAAAGGCGTGGGTCACCCGACGGAGTCCAGGAGCCGGGCGGTGTGAACGCGTCCGGCGTACTCGACGAGCCGGATCAGAACCTCCTTTCCCGAGTCGCGATCGCGGGCGTCGCACAGCACAACGGGGGTACCTCGGTCCAGGTCGAGGGCCTGGGAGACCTCGTGGGCGCCGAAACTGCGCGCGCCCGCGAAGCAGTTGACAGCGACGACGAACGGGATACGGCGGTGCTCGAAGTAGTCGACTGCGGGGAAGCAGTCCTCCAAACGACGGGTATCGGCCAGAACCACCGCGCCGAGCGTTCCCTGCGAAAGCTCGTCCCACAGGAACCAGAAGCGGTCCTGTCCAGGAGTGCCGAACAGGTAGAGGGACAGCCCCGAGCGGATAGTGATCCGTCCGAAGTCCATAGCCACGGTGGTGGTCGTCTTGTGGTCGACGCCGCCTGTGTCGTCGACTGACTCGCCCGCCTCGCTGAGGACTTCTTCGGTGCGCAGTGGCCGAATTTCGCTGACCGCTCCGACGAGCGTGGTCTTGCCGACCCCGAATCCACCCGCGACCAGGATCTTCAACGCGAGGGCGGGGGTGGGGTCAGAGTGCTCGGAGGCCATCGATCACTTCTCTCAGGATCTTCTCGTCGGGTAGCAGCGCGGGCGGCACGGGCCGCCGCACGGTGATGTGACCGGCTTCCAGGAGGTCGCCGATGAGGACGCGGACGACCCCGACGGGCAGGTCGGAGTCGGCCGCGAGCTCGGCGAGGGACTGGGTTTCCGTCCGGCACAACGCGAGCAAGGAGCGATGTTCGGGCCCCAGCAAGGACTCCTCGGCGGCGCCCGGCGCGTCGGCTGCCACGGATACGAGGGCGATGAGGTCGAGCCCCGTTCCGCCGACGGCCGGTTCGGTGCGCCCGCCGGTCATGGCGTACGGACGCACCAACGGGCCCGCGTCCGCGTCGTACCAGCGGCTTCCTGCCGGTTTCGGAGCGGCTGCCTGATCGTCGGTCATGGGATGGGACGCCCTTGCCGTCCGGTCATCCAGCGGCCGACGGCCGCATGGTGTGCCGGGGTGGGGTGTGAAGGTGCTCGCCGACGCGCTTCACGAGGCGGGCCATCTCGTACGCGATCAGCCCGATGTCCGACGTGAGAGCGGTCAGTACGGCGAGGCACGAGCCGTCCCCGGCAGCGGCGACGAAGAGGAAACCTTCGTCCATCTCCACCATCGTCTGCCGCACACCTCCGGTGTGGAAATGGCGTCCGGCGCCCTTGGCGAGGCTGTGGAACCCGGAGGCGACGGCGGCGAGATGCTCGGCGTCCTCACGACCGAGGCCGGTGGACGCGCCGACGGCGAGCCCGTCATTGGAGAGCACAACTGCGTGCCGGACCTCACCGACCCGCACGACCAGGTCGTCGAGCAGCCAGTCGAGTTCCCCGGCGCGGTGCGGGGAGTCGAGCCTCTGGTGGTCGATCATGCGTGGTCTCCTTCGCTTGTGTCGTCATCTCTGGAGGCGCCATTCACGGGGGCCGTGCCGCTGTCGGCGCGCTCGGTGCCACCGGTCACTGCGGTGGTGCGCGGGGCGCCGCCGCGGGCCCAGCCGCCCATGTACGCGGTCATACGGTCGCGGACCAGTTCCGGGGTGCGTGTGTCGGCTTCGCCCATCGGGGGTTCCTCGGTGAGGGGTTCGCGCAGTTGGGGGGCCAGACTCGCCTGGCGTATACGGCGCGGAAGTCCTTCGCCGTGGCCGCTGTCTGGGGCGACCGTACGTGCACGTTGTCGGAGGGTGGCGACAGCGGGTGGTGGTGCCGGTGGAGCCACGGGCGATGGGGTCGCGCGCGTGGACGCGGTATCGGGCCGGGCAACCAAGGTCGGTCGGGGTGGGGTGGGCGCGGAGATGGCGGGCGCGACGGTGTGTTCCGGCGCGAGGTCTGTCATCGCCGTGGGCGCCGCCTGGTCGTCGTGCTGGGCGGATGACGACCGGGTGGCGCCCCCGGCGACAGCGTCTCGGTCAAGTCGCCGGGCCGTGTGGTGCGCCAGGTGCGTGGCGACGGTGAGGGCGCTGTCCAACAGCCCTGTCGGCAGGAGGACAACAGCGGTCGTGCCGCCGTACGGCGAGGCTTGCAAGTGGACCTTGATGCCGTGCCGTGCCGCGAGGCGGCTGACGACGAAGAGGCCGAGCCGGTCGGTGTCGAAGAGGTGGACATCTTCGGAGTGCATAATCCGGTGGTTGGCCTCGTCAAGGCTCTCCCTGCCCATGCCCAGGCCCCGGTCCTCGATCTCCAGGGCGTATCCGTTGCCCACCGGCTCGCCGCTGACGCGCACTTTGGTGTGCGGTGGGGAGAACTGGGCTGCGTTTTCGACGAGTTCGGCGAGCAGGTGGGTGAGGTCGGCGACGGCTCCTCCGGTGACCGCCGCCTCCGGGAGCTGGCGTACCTCCACGCGCGCGTAGTCCTCAACTTCCGAGACGGCCGCCCGTACGACGCTGGTGAGGGGAACGGGCACGCTCCACGCCCGACCGGGGGCGGCGCCGGACAGGATGATCAGGCTTTCGGCATGACGACGCATCCGGGTGGTGAGATGGTCGAGCCGGAACAGATCACCCAGCTCACCGGGGTCCTCGGCGCGGCGCTCCATGCTGTCGAGCAGATTGAGCTGACGGTGGACGAGAACCTGACTGCGCCGGGCCAGGTTGACGAAGACTCCGGAGATGCCACTCGCCAGTTCGGCGCGTTCCGCAGCGGCGGCCAGGGCTGCCCGGTGGACCGTGCCGAGTGCCTCCCCGACCTGCCCGATCTCGTCCGCGGACACCGGTCCTCGGGGCGCCTCGGACTCGACGTCGAGGTCTTCCCCCGCCCTCAACCGGTCCATGGCGGCCGGCAGTTTGCGCCGGGCGATCTCCAGGGCGGTATTGCGGAGGCTGACGAGCTCGACGACCAGGCCACGGCCGATGCGTACGGAGATGACAAGAGAGGCGGCGACTGCGACGAGGCCGAAGAGCACGGCCGCGCCGGCCGGGCTCATGAGGCCTCGCGCGAACGGATCGGCGCGGCCGACGACATCGCGCGCGGCGCCGCTCTCGATGTCGCGCATGCCCTTCTGGACGGTGCCGAGCGCGTCGTCCCACGACGACGCCGGGACAGCCTGGGCCGCGTCGTGACCGGGTGCGGCGACCGCCACCTTGTCCTCGGCAGTGCGGAGCGCGGCGTAGGCGGGCTGCTCGCCAAGGGTGTGCCATGCCGATCGTTCAGCACCGCTGAGGTCAGTGGTAGCGGCGTCGGTGAGAGTGCAGCGGGAGTCGACCGCACCGATGAACCTGGTGTGACGGGCGGCGGTGAACAGGTGCGTCAGCTGGGCGGAGGCGAGCAGCGCGTCCTCACGGGCGAGCATTTCGCCGGCGCGGGCGAACTCGTACACCACGCGCGCGTATGAGCCGACTTCGGAGTCCTGGATGCCGGTGAGAGAGCCGGTGACGTCGAAGGCCGAGGTGATGGTGTCGGTGTACTGCTGATAGGCGGTGTCCCAGTTCGCCTGATGATCCAGGATGTCGGTCCGCAGAGTCGAAAGTCCCTGAGCCCGGGCCACGAACTGCCGCAGTCGGCCGGCCGCGTCGCCGGGCACGTCCCCGGCGTCGGCGACAGTGTTCCTCTCCCCCAGGCGGAGTCGTCCGATCGCGCGGTCCGTCCGCTTGGCTTGCAGGGCCAGCGCGGCCGAACGGTCGTCGGCGGGTGCGGCCAAGTAACTCACCGCGGCTCGCCGTTCCGCCTGAAGTTCCGTGATGGCGGCGGCCATCGGTGTGCGGACCTGCTCGTCGACGCGGCGAAGGTCACGTAGTGCGGAGACGTCCCGCGCGGTCGTGACGGTGGCGAATCCCCAGAGCGCGAGCAGCGAGACGACCGGAACCATCAGCAGAGAAACGATCTTGGCCCGGACCGTCGTCGGCTTCAGCCGTCCCCTCACCCAGGCACCGGGCCCGAACCCTTCGGACGGGTCCGCCCCGCCGAAGTGATCCGCGCCCGGATGTTCGTCCGCGGCGGGCGGGCCGGCGTGGGCACGCCGACCGCGGGCGGGTGATGGCGGAAGCGGCCGGGGGGCGGCGCCCGGAGCCTTGCGGGGTATACGCACGGATCGCCTCATTCACGGGAAACGGTTCAGCGTCGAGGGGAACGGTTCTGCAAAATTCCGAGGAACTTCCGTTCGGCGGACGGAACTTCGGCGCGGGACGGGCCGTTGTGAGAGTGGGTGGGTGAGGTAGGTGTGGCGCGGAAGGTGCACGGGGTCAGCTGTACGCGTCAGTTGGATGAGGGGGTGCCCGTGTCGACGTACGAGACGGCGGGATCGTCGGCTTCTGCGAACTCGGCGATGCGGTACGCCGTGCGTTCGCGGGCCGTCGGTGAGAGCGCGACGAAGGCCGAGGTGATGAAGAGGTAGGAGCCGAGACCGACAGCGAGGGGGAAGATGAACTGCATGGCCGTGGCTCCGGGCGGTGCGCCGCTGGACGGGGTGACGTGCACGCTCACCGCGATCATTCCGGTGTAATGCATGCTGCTGACGGCCGCGCCCATGACAAGGGCCGCGACGGCAACGGCGACAGGGGACTTGATGTTGAGTCCCGCCCATAGGGCGGCAGTGGCCGCGACGACGGCGATGACCACGGAAAGGCCCACGAGAACCGGGTCGTAGTGCACCTGGCCGTGCAAGCGAAGGGCCGCCATGCCGAGGTAGTGCATGCTGGCCACGCCGAGGCCGGTGGTGAGACCGCCCAGCAACAGGGCCCGGGTGCGGTCCTTGCCGTAGCCGACGGCGAAGACTCCGACGCCGACGACGACCATCGCGACGAGCAGACTGAGGAGGGTGAGCGGAACGTCGTAGTGGATGTCCGTGCCGGTGACAGCGAAACCGAGCATCGCCACGAAGTGCATGGTCCAGATGCCGGTACCGATCGCGGACGCGGCGGTGACGAGCCAGTTGCGCCGGGAGCGGCCGGTCGCACTGAGCGCCCGCACGGTGCAGCTCAGTCCAAGAGCCGATCCGATGCAAGCCATCACATACGACAGCACGGGGGTCAGCCAGCCGAAGGCGGCGTGGTCCAGGTGTCCCATGACCCCGGGACGGTAGTCCGGAAGGGGGCGCATGACTGGGGCCCATTTCGAAAGCTGTTGAAATTTGACACAAGTGCGCTACCGAACGATCGAGCAGGGTTCGAACGTGTGCATAGAGCGTAGGTTTCAGCCATCCACGCCAGGGTGGAGGGGACGCGCCAATGAGGGATCATGGACACATGACCGACGACCACAGGCACGTTCAGGAATTCTTCGGTGTTCGGGCCGCGGACTGGGACCGTCGTTTTCCGGACGACGGTCCGGCGTACGCGGCGGCTGTCGCGGAGCTGGGGCTGCGGGCCGGGGGTGCCGTGCTCGACGCCGGTTGCGGGACCGGCAGGGCGCTGCCGCCGCTGCGGGATGCGGTGGGCTCCACCGGCACGGTACTTGGCGTCGACCTGACGGCCGAGATGCTCGAAGCGGCGGTGCGGGCCGGGCGGGACCAGGCCGGACGGCTGCTGCTGGGCGATGTGGCACGGCTGCCGCTGCGGACGGGTTCGCTGGACGCGGTCTTCGGGGCGGGCCTGATCTCGCATCTGCCCGAACCCGGCGAGAACCTGCGGGAGTTGGCGCGAGTGGTGCGGCCGGGCGGGCAGCTGGCCCTCTTCCACCCCATCGGGCGCGCGGCCCTCGCCGCGCGCCAGGGACGGCAGATCACACCGGACGATCTGCGAGCGGAGCCGCAGCTTCGGCCGCTGCTCGCGGGGGCGGGATGGCGGTTGGTGTCATACGTGGACGAGGACTCGCGCTTCCTCGCGCTCGCGGTGCGCGAGGGATAGCACGAGGGGTGGGGGCGGACCGGGCGGGCCACCCCGTCCCGAGTGACGGTCAGCGTCGGTCGGCGATCGCCCGGACGAAGGCGTTCGGGTTGTCGAACATGATGTTGTGGCCCGCATTCGGCACGACCTCGACGTGGACACCCGAGGCGATGAGCTCGTCGCGGCCCGCCAGATCATCCTCGATGCCGCCGACCAGATAGGTACGGTCGATGGACAGCCCCATCAGCAGGTGGCGCATCGTGGGCTGGGTGCCGTGTACGAGCCCGACGGCCGTGCGGTGCAGGGCGAGCGGGTCGGCGAGCCGCATCGTCGCTGCCCACAGCGGGCCAATGCGGTCCAGGACTGCTGCGAACCCGCCGCCATGGACGAAGTCGTCCTCTGTGTATGTGGCGATCCCGCTGCTCCCGGCCATCGGGGTGGGATGGGGATCGAGGTTGGCCTCGGTGAGGACCAGCCGGGACACGAGGTCGGGGCGGCGGGCGGCCAGGACGATGGCGACCGCGCCGCCCATGCTGTGCCCTGCCACCTCGGCCCCGGTGGCGCCTGCGGCGTCGAGCGCGGCGGCGAGGGCGTCCGCGTGTTCCTCCAGGGTGTAGCCGAAGTCGGCCGGGCGGTCACTGATGCCGTGGCCGGGCAGGTCCACGAAGAGCTGCCTACGGGAGGCGAGTTCGGGGTCGGCGGCGATGTGGGCGTGGTAGATGGTCGAGGCCGAGCCCAGGCCGTGTACGTACACGAGGGGCGGCTTGGATCCGTCGGCCGCACTCGGCCGGTCGGACGCAGTCAGGTGGTCGGCCCCGCTCGGCCGGTCGGACGCAGTCGGGTGGTCGACCCTAGTCAGGTGGTCGAACCCGCTCGGCCGGTCGGACCCGCTCGAATGATCGGGCCAGCTCGAATCGTCCGGGCGCTTCAGTGCATCCGGCTCCGGGTCACGGAGGCCCGCACCTTCATGGCTCGCTCCCGCCGACTCCGTCCACCGGATCTGGCTGCCCCGCTTGTCGAACGCCGTCTGTCGCATGGCCCGCTCCCCCGTTCCGCCTGCTGACTGTGTCTGCGGTGCGACTATACATCGGCACCGATGTACTGCAATAGCGATGTACTCCGCGCGTACGGCAGAATGCGGGCATGCTTGAGCTCGCCATCCTGGGATTTCTGTACGAATCGCCGCTGCACGGCTATGAGCTGCGCAAACGCATCACCGCGCTGACCGGACACGTGCGGCCGGTCGCCGAGAGCACCCTCTATCCGGCGATCAAGCGGCTGGAGAAGGCCGGGTGGCTCGCGCGGGAGACACAGCCGGGGGCGGGGGCGGCGCCGCGCCATGTGCTCACGCTCACCGCCGAGGGCCGGGCGGAACTGGTGCGGCGGCTCGCCGAGCCGGAGCAGTTGGAGATCACGGACGAGAACCGGTGGTTCACCCTGCTGGCGTTTCTGCGGCACCTGCCCGAGCCGAAGCGGCAGGCGGCGGTACTGCGGCGGCGGTTGGGCTTCCTCGAAGAGCCGGCGAGCTTCTTCTACGACGGTGAACACCCGCTCGCGGCCGAGGAGTTGGATGATCCGTTCCGGAGCGGAATCCTCATCGTGGCCCGGGCCACGAGTGCGGCCGAGCTGAAGTGGCTGCGGACCACGCTGCGTACGCTCGAATCGTGAACGGCCAGGCGGCAACGGTCGGGCGGAGGGGTTCGGGCGGGTGCCTCGCGGGCCCTTCTTTTGTCCGGCGTTCAACTCTACGTTGAGAAAGGACGTTTGGTGGGCATTTGATGGGCAACTTGTGAGAAGCACCCATGGGGAAGGCAGTCCGAATGTTTCGTATGTTCGGCAGAGGCCGGAAACCGGCGCGGCGTGAGCCCGCGCGGCAGCACAACATATTCGAGGCGGCGGCCATGTACGTCGCGGCCTGCGCGGACGACGACCAGGAAGCACTCGACGAAGTGGCCGGCTGGGTGTCACCCGAAGCGATGTCCTTCGGCGTACGGGAGCTGGCCTGCCGCGCGGTGATCACGCTGGCGCGTGAGCGCGACGAGTCGCCGCAGTCCGTCGCGCGGTCGCTGATGGGGCTGCCGGTCAGCTGACATTGCCCCATCGTGCCCGCCGCAACCGTCCGATCCCGGCTCACATCGGCTGATCCTGCCTGTTCCACCCGATCGTGACCGATCTCGTCGTGCGGCGGCTCCATGCCGTCTGAACTCGACTGTTGCCGCCTGTGGCGTCCAGAGCCGCAAACCCTCGACGATCGGCTTGTGGAGTAGCTATGGTGCGCCGACGAGCGATCCGAAGGGGTGGGTTCCGTGACCGGGACGGACGAGGCGGCGGCTGCCACAGCTGCGGCCGAGGCTGCCGTGACAGCCGATGAGGCGCTGTACGTACTCACGGCGGTGCTGCTGACGCCCGCGCAGTTCCCGAGTGTGCTCGGCGACGACTTCCCCGAGGCGTGTGCGGCACTCGGCCTCGAACCGTACGCGGGCGGGTACGGGATGGTCCTCGGCCAGGACGGAGCGGGCGCGCGCTGGACCGTGGTCGTCGACGACGTCTCGCTGGTCGCGGTCGCGATCGCCTCCTGGGACTGCGGGATGGAGTACGACCTGTCGCCGGACGAGCGTACGGTGGTCGCCGCGTTGCCCGGCTGGCCGCTGGAACTCGCGGTCGCCGCGCCGGGAGTCGCCCCGCCGCACGACCCGGAGCCCGAACCGGACGACGACGGCACGGTGCTGCCGCCGCTCACCCCGCCCGACACGAGTGTGTGGGGCGCCCCGCAGCGGCGCCTCGGCGCCGACGAGGTCGCGTTGCAGTGGGCGATGTGGCGGGAGCAGATCTCCGACGGCGGCGAGGCCGAGACGGCAAGCCCGGACGGCGAGGCCGAGGCGGCAAGCCCGGACGGCGAGGCGCAGGCGCCGGGCCCGGTCGGCGAAGCGGAGGCAGACCCTGCGGACGTCACAGCGGAGAAGGCGCCGGACGACGGCCGCCCGGACGCTGACTCCATATCGGTCGCCGCCGGGGACGACGTCACCGACGCCGACAGCCCACCGGCACCCGCCGACGCAACCGGCACCGCCACCGCCGACGCCCCCAACGACCTTCACGCGCGCGTAGAGCAAGTGCTCGCCGAGGTGCGGCAGTACCTCGACTCCCCTCCCCCGCTCGGGCGCGTGCGGTCGAACTTCGCGCCGGGCGGGGCGCGGATGCTGCGGGCCGATGGTCCGGGGTGGTCGATCGTCGCCAGGACCGACGACATCGCGTTCGTGCTGCTCGACGACGAGCCCGGCCAGGTGGTGCCGGTGGGGCGCGGACCGCAGCTGCCAGGGCTCCTCGAAGCCTTGGACGCCATGGCCGTGCGCCCATCCTGAGCGCCCACGCGCCGCCACGCGAACCGCCCCGCCGCTGGGCCTGTCAGCACACCTTCAGCACATGTCACCCCCGGTCGACCGGCTCGACCAGCAACGCCTCCATAGCCACGTCCGCGTCCGGATGGCGCCGGAGCGCGTCCAGTTCGGCCCGCCACGCCTCGTCCCACCGTGTCCGCACGCCCGCCGCCCGTACGAGCGCCAGGGCCAGCAGTCCGGCCGCCGGGGTGCCACGCTCGCGTAGCATCCGGGCCGTTCCACGCACGGTCTCGGTGGGGCGTTCCAGGGCGGAGCCGAGAGCGTACGAGTCGAGGTCGGGCATCCGGGCGGGGTGCCCCTCGATCAGGCGCAGCGCCCTCGCCCACTGCTCGGGCGCCGGGTCGTCGCGCCGGAGTGCCGCCAACGCGGCGTCCGTGGCGAGGCGCGCGGCGTCGCGGAGCAGACCGGCCTCTTCCAGCGCGGCCGACAGCCCAGAGACACGCTCTTCCGTGATGCTGTGGCCGTACCTCGAATCGAGCACGCTCGCACAGCTGTTGAGCCGTTGGAGGGCGGCCGCTCGCGACCCGGCGGCCCCCACCGCCGACTCCCGATCCGCATCCGCCCTGCCTCCGCGTACAAGGACGTCCAGCATCTCGCGCACCGCGTCACGCGTCGGCGGATCGGCCGCTGTGGCCAGGGTCGTCATCGCCGCGTACCACACCGTCCTCGGCCGGACCGGGGCGACTGCGGCTTCGCCGAGTGCCCGGGCGGCGTCGGTGATCACCTCGGTCTCGCCGACGATCCTGCCGTAGAGGGCACCACAGGCGGCACCCGCCGCGTCGTCCTCGCCGTCGCGCACGAGGCGGGTGAGGAAGGTGAGATACGTGGGAGATGTGGTGGTCCGAGTGATGACCGCCTCACGAATCGCCGGTTCCCCGGCGCCCTCGACGAGCCGTACGGCGATGTCCTCGCGCTCCACGTGCCGCAGCAGGAAGGGCGCGATCGCCGCCCGTACGTCGCGGTGTTGATGCGGCTGGTCCCAGGCGGCGAGCAGTGTGCCGTCGGCGGCCGAACCACCGACGACACCCAGGATGCGGGCGGCCTCCTTGCGTGAGCCGATCGGTGAGGAGGGCGAGTTGAGGAGGAGACCCAGGAGCCGGACGGCGTCGCCGTCGGGGGCTTCGGACAGGAGGGCGCGCACGGAGGCGACGGCGGCTCGGCCCCGCACGCCGCCCGTTCCGGCGTGCCGCAGCAAGGTGTCGAGGAGTTCCGGGGTCGCCGGGCCCGTTTCACCGAGGGCGGTGAGGGCTGCGGCCGCCACGGGCTGGGGCGCGTGCTCGGCGAGGGCATGAAGGTGTCGCAGGTGCAGGGGTGAGCGGAGGCAGGCGGCCGCGTCGGCGCGGGCCCGTATCGGCTCGCGCTCGTCCGTGGCGATGGCCGCCAGCACGTCGTACCACGCCCGGCGTTGACTCGGCTGCCAGCGCCCCGTGGCGCCGGCTCGCAGCCGTGGCACCCAGGCACCACCCCTCGGCCGGACCCTGCCGCGCACCCCCCGGTCGCCTCCGGCCCGCACCGCCGCGAGGACGGCGTCGAGCAGATCCGTGCGGCGTTCGCCGATCGTCACCAGCACCTCGGGAACGGTGGCGAAGGACGGATCGGCGGCGATCAGCTGGGCACAGCGCTCCTCCCTGACGGCCGTCGGCGTGATCCACACAGCTGCCGCGCACGCCGCCACCTCGGGGTCCTCGTCCTCCAGTGCCGTACGCCTCATCAGGGCGTCGGCCTCGGGCAGCTCGGTGAGAAGGGGGGCGAGGAGCGCGGCGAGCGCGATGGGCAGGCCCGGGCTCTCGGCGGCTGCCGAGCCCGTCTCCGCCCATCGCGCCCATATGTGCCGCGCCGTCGGGAGATCGACGTTCAGCGGACGGTACGAGCCCGTGTGGCGGGGATCGGTCACCACCCGGCAGAGCAGTACGGCGGCGCACGCGGCACGCGCCCGGTCGCCTCGGGCGGCGGCGCTCTCGGCGGTCCGGCGCAGCAGCAGCGCGGCGGGGGCCAGGGTCGCCGCCGTGGAGTCGCGGGACTGCACAACCGTCATGGTGACGTCTCGCAAGACCTGCTCGGGGACGGCGTGCAGCAGCCTCGCCGCCGTTCCCGCCAGTTGCTGGAGGGTGTGGCGACGCACCTCCTCCTGATCGTGCCAAGCCCGCTCGCAGCTCAGGGCGATCCGTGCGAACTCCGCCGGATCACCGCCGAGTTCCGCACAGGCCAGCAGTACGGGCCAGGCGAGCGCCCGATGGTGGGCGCGGTGTTGCGCGGCCTGTTCCCGCAGGACGGGTTCGGCGGCCGCGAGCGGCAGGGTGACGGCGAGCGCGGCGTGGCGGGTGGGGCGCCGCTTCCAGCGTTCCAGCCACGCGTCGGCGAATTCGGCACGGTCCGCCGGATCGAGGGCGGCGAGCGCGGACGGCAGCAGATCGCGCCCACGGGGACGACGGGCGCGCTCGGCCACCAGCCGCCGCCGTTCGCCCGACGGCAGCAAGGACAGCAGCGGATCGGCGGCCACCTCCAGCCGTCCTGGACCGCGCGACCGGCCCCCTGCGCTCGGGCACCGGGTCGCCAGTTCCACCAGGTCGGACTCGGGCAGGGCGCGCAGAGCAGCGACCGCCGTCGGCGCCAACGGGCCGGGTGGCATGGCCAGTTCGAAAGGCCTGTCCCCGTCATCGGGCGGGAGGGACGCAAGCGTACGGAGGGTGTCGAGGAGTTCGGCGGGGCATCGCAGGAGGGCGGCGGCGGCCCGTTCCCCTATGAGGCGGGGCGCGTTCCGCAGCAGACGCAGTCCCGCCATCGGGTCGCGCTCCGCGACGACGGCGGCGACGAGCTTGCGCCGCATCGCATGGCGGCGGACATACGGACCGCCCGCCCATTGGCCGTACTCCCTGCTCAGCAGCACCGCGACGGCGGCGGGCGCGGTGCGCGCGAGCGAGGACAGGACGCCGTCCGGAGCACCGGTCCTGGGCAGCCAGCGGTCGACCACGCACGCGGAGCAGGCGGTGAGCAGTCGGGCCGCCCGGAGCACCGTGGCGTTCGTACACCTCGGGAAGGAGCCGGTCGGCGAGGTGCCTGCGGCGGCTGAGCCGAAGTACCTGGTACGTGGAATGGCGGACTGCGGGGATGTCACTCAACACGAGGCCCGTGAGGGCCTGTTCGGGCACGGGCAGGCGGATGGCCGCGGCGAGCGCGCGGCGCCGGAGCACCGGGTCGTCGAGTGCGGCCACCACGGCGTCGAGGTCGCGGCGGGCGGCGGCGAGGAAGAGTCCGGTGTGCCGTTCGTACTGGTCACCGGCGTCGAGCGCGCGGTGCAGGGTGGCGTAGGCATCGGGGGTGAGAGCCCGCGCGTACCGCGCGAGGGCGGGCATCCGGGCCGGGAACGGCAGGGAGCCGAAGTGCGTGCTGATCCACTCGGGAGTCAGCGGCTGGGGCGGGGTGGAGTGGGCCATCAGCGATCACCGTGGGATCGGACGGCCTCCTTTCGGATCATCATGCGTACGATCCTGGCAGCCCCTGGATCACGGGCGCAACGTAATTACGGGTACGCCGGGACCCGTTCGCGTACGCCGGGGAACGTCTTGGAACCCGGTGGACCGGATGTGTCGGACGGTCTGGATGGTTTACGGGAGGAGCGCGCATGGCTGGTGAGGGTGATGTGGGCGGGTTCGGCGGTGAAGTGGTGTGCCGTCCGGTGGCCCGGGTCGTCGGCGGACGCGTGGAAGTGGTCGACGACCACTGGGGCGGTGAGTCGGCGGTTATCCGGCTCGATGCCGAACAGTTCGGTCCCGACGCGCTGTTCGGGCTCGCGGACTTCTCGCATCTGGAAGTCGTGTACCACTTCGACCGGGTGGCGCCCGAGAAGATCGAGTCGGGGGCCCGGCACCCGCGCGGCAACCCCGAGTGGCCGCTCGTCGGGATCTTCGCACAGCGCGGCAAGAACCGGCCGAACCGGCTCGGGGTCTCGCGCTGCCGGCTCGTGAAGGTCGACGGGCTCGACGTGCATGTGACCGGCCTCGACGCGGTGGACGGCACGCCGGTGCTGGACATCAAGCCGTACATGGCGGAGTTCGGACCGCGCGGTGAGACGGTCCAGCCGGTCTGGTCGGCGGAGCTGATGCGGGATTACTACGCGGGTGGGGCGGGGACGGAAAGCGACTGAGGCATCCGCCTGGCCTCCCGTCCCGCTGGAGCTCGCCCGGACTCAGACCCGTTCGAGCGGGCGGTGGGGCTCCGCCGGGAGCTCCACCTCGATCGGGTCCCCGGGCCGGACCACGCCGCCCGCCCGGACCACGCTCATGATCCCGGCCTTGCGCACGACGGTGCCTGTCTCGTCACGACCGACGACCTGCTTGAGCAGACCGTTCTGGAAGTTGTCGATCTGCGCGCACGGGTTGCGCAGTCCGGTGATCTCGACGACCGCCTCCGCGCCGAGGCGCAGCAGCGTGCCGGTGGGCAGGGCGAGCAGGTCGAGGCCGCCCGTGGTGATGTTCTCGCCGAGCTGGCCGGGGCGGACCTCGAAGCCCTTCTCGGCCACTTCACCGAACAGCTCCTCATGGATGAGGTGGACCTGGCGCAGGTTCGGCTGAGTGGGGTCCTGGGCCACCCGGGAGCGGTGCTTGACTGTCACGCCCGCATGGACGTCGCCTTCCACGCCGAGGCCGGGGAGCAGCGTGATGCTGTCCCTGTTCGGCTTGGTGAACGCGTACTCGCCGTTGCTGCTGACCGCTGTGACCGTTGCGCCCATCTCGCGGACCCCCTTGCCTGCCGTGCCGTCGATCACCTCGACCCTATCCCGGCGCGGTCGCGA
Organism: Streptomyces sp. NPDC048696; assembly: GCF_043198895.1. NCBI lineage: Bacteria > Bacillati > Actinomycetota > Actinomycetes > Kitasatosporales > Streptomycetaceae > Streptomyces > Streptomyces sp. NPDC048696. The sequence goes on from NZ_JBICVJ010000021.1 coordinate 54,941, forward strand.
GCCGTCCGGGCGGTCGGGGGGCCTCCCGGACGGTCTCAGCAGGTCAGCGGCCCAGTTCCTTGCGGCTGATGCGGCGCAGCCGGCGGCGCTGGCTCGGGTCCAGCAGCAGATAGGCCACGACGGGCACCCCTATGAGCACCAGCAGCGCCTGCAGGAATCCGATCAGCGGGATCAGAATGAGTCCCACCACCACTCCACCGGCGGCGATCATCGCGCGCTTCGACATGTCCGTCGCCTCCTTCGCGGCCGCTGCTGCCGCCGCTCTCTGTCCGGGGAACGTGCGGGAATCGCCCCTGGTTCCGCCGCCCGGCATCCGATTGCGGACAGATGTCCACAATCGCCGTCCGCACCGCACACCGGCTTTCCGCTTCCCCTGTCTGCTTCCACTATGCGGCGCGCACCCGACGTAGGGACTCCTCCGTGAGGACGAGGACCCGAGCGCGAGCCCGTTCCCGCTAGCCCGCCCCGCCGCGCCGCAGCGGCGCTCCGACCGCGTGCATATGGCGCAGGGCCTGCCGGTAGGAGTCGATCAGCGAGGTCTCCGTGTACGGGATGCCGACCGCGCGGCAGTGGGCGCGCACCATCGGCTGGACAAGGCGCAGGTGCGGGCGGGGCATGCTCGGGAAGAGATGGTGCTCGATCTGGTAGTTCAGGCCGCCCAGGAACCAGTCGGTCAGGAAGCCGCCGCGTACGTTGCGCGAGGTCAGGACCTGGCGGCGCAGATGGCCCCAGCCCTCGTCATCGGCGTCCGGCATCTCCATGCCCTTGTGGTTCGGCGCGAAGGTCATGCCCAGGTGGAGCCCGAAGAGCGCGTGGTGGAGCAGCGCGAAGACCAGCGCCCTGCCGGGCGAGAGCACGGTCAGGAGCAGGGTCGCGTATCCGGCGAGGTGGGCGACGAGCAGCAGGGCCTCGACGACGCGTTCGCGCGGCGGCTGCCTGCGCAGGTCCTGGAATCCGTACACCTTCAGCGCGATGCCTTCGAGCAGCAGCATCGGGAAGAAGAGCCGGGCCTGGTTGCGGGTGAGCCAGCGGGCGAAGCCTTCACGGCGCTCCGCCTGCTTCTCGGTCCACACCATCGCGCCGACGCCGACGTCCGGGTCCTTGTCGACGTGGTTGGGGTTGGCGTGATGCCGGTTGTGCTTCTCGTTCCACCAGGCATAGCTCATGCCGAGCAGCAGATCGCTGTGGATCAGGCCGATGATCCTGCCCGCGCGCCGGCCACGGGTGATCTGGGCATGGCCCGCGTCGTGCCCGAAGAACGCGGTGCGGGCCCACAGCACCGCGAGCGGTACCGCGTACAGCAGGGTCCACCAGGTGTCGCCGGTGAGCGCCATGGCCGTGACGGTCGCGGCGAGGGCGAGAAGGTTGACGGCTATGCCCGCCGCGTACCAGCCCGTGCGCCGCTCCAGCAGCCCCTGTCCCTTCACCGCCTTGAGGAGCGGGGTGAACTCGCTGCTCCGGCCGACGGGGCGAGGAGGAGGCACGAGCCTCACAGCGGCCGTGCCGGACTCGGCGTTCACGATGGCCTGGGGCATGACGGTCTCCGGTCGTTGGCGGGGCGGCAGTCGGCAGTCGGCAGGCAGTCCCTCGTGACCTGCGCTGACCTCATGAAACGTACGAATCCGGGGCCCACTGCCGCCATGGCGCCACCACCCGGACCGGTCGGGGGACTGTCCCGGGGGCGGGGTGTTGCTGACGCCACCGTGAGATGTCGGGTGCACCGGCTGGGGCATCTACGGAGGCGCAGGTACAGGGCATGCGTCAAGGCTCGAAGAGTGACCCACGTCACGGCGTGGAGCCGTCCGGTCGGCGCCGACGCCCTGTACCCTCGGCGATTCCGATCCCGCAGTAGTCAAATTTGAGGAATGTGTCATCGCAGGCCACACGCTCCCCACGTCCGCAACCCCGCCCACGCCCTCCGCGATCGACGAACTCGCCCGCTGCCACGTCGCCTTCCTGCCCGCCGACCCCGCCCGTACCGGCCGTATCGCCTTCTGGCACGCCGACGGCACCGCACCGGCCGCCTTCCCCGACCATGTCGACGAGCTGAGGGTGGTGGCGGCCGATGTCGTGCCGTACGCGGTACGCGCGGTGCTGCTGCCCGTACGCGCGGCGTTGCCCGTTCTGACCAGGGCGCGGCCGCGAGCGAACGCATCGCACGCCGCCGCCTTCTGGGGCACGGCCGCCCTGCGCGCGCTGCAACTGGCGGCCCAGGGGCTGCTGTTGCCCGGCCTGACCGCCACCGACCACGACGCCTGGCGGATCGGCCCCCTCGGCGCCGACGAGCTGGCGCGGATCCGCGAGCTGGCGGCCGCGATGCCGCCGCAGGCGCACGCGGTGCCGCTCGACGCCACGGCCGAGCCGGTGCTGCTGCCCGAACCCGAAGCGCTGCTGCGGCAGTTCCTCGACGCGGTCGCGGACGGGCTGCCGCGCACCCCGGCCGCCGCGCTCGCGGCGGGCTCCCCCGCCTTCGCCGCCGAGGCGCCGCAACGGCTGCCCGAACAGCGCGCCTGGGCTGCCGACGTGGCCGCCGGGCACGACGCGGGCGTGCGTATCTCGCTGCGGATCGAACTGCCCGGCCTGGACGCGGTGGATGCCGATGGACCGGGCCCGGTCTTCCGTGCCGTGCTCCAGCTGCACAGCGTGAGCGACCCGGCGCTGGTGGCGGACGCGGCCGAGGTGTGGGCCGAGTCGGGGGCCGCTGCGGGCGCGTTCGGGCCACGCGCGCGTATGGACGCGCTCGTCGCTCTGCGACGCGCCACGCGCGCGTGGCCGCCGCTCGCACCGCTCCTGTCGGCCGCCGTGCCGGACGCCGTCGAGCTGGCGGACGAGGAGGTGGGCGAACTCCTCGGTCCGGCCGCGCGCACGCTCGCCACCATCGGCGTCCAGGTGCACTGGCCCAAGGACATGGCCCGTAAGTTCACCACGCGCGCGGTGATCGGCCCGGCGGACGACATGGCGGCAGCCGCCGGCTCGACGACGGGCAGCACCGATGACGCGGCCACCCGCGACCGCTCCCTCTCCGCCGCCCCCTCCGTCCTCTCCACGGACGCCCTGCTCTCGTTCAACTGGTGGTTCACGCTCGGCGACACCCGGCTCACGCGCGAGGAGCTCGACCAACTCGCCGAGAGCAGCCGCCCGGTGGTGCGGTTGCGCGACCAGTGGGTGCTGATCGACCCGGAGGAGGTCCGGCGCGCCCGCGCGGCACAGGACCGCAAGGTGACCCCGGTCGACGCGCTCAGCACCGTCCTGACCGGCTCGACGGAGATCGACGGCCGCCGCGTCGACGTGGAGGCGTCCGGCTGGCTCGCCCGGCTGCGCGACCGGCTCGCCGCGCCCGAGAGCGCCCGTGCGCACCCCGTCGAACAACCCGCAGCCCTCGCCGCCCAGCTGCGCGACTACCAGCTGCGCGGCCTCAACTGGCTCGCCGACATGACCTCGTTGGGGCTCGGCGGCTGTCTCGCCGACGACATGGGTCTGGGCAAGACCATCACCCTCATCGCGCTCCATCTGCACCGCCAGAGCACCCCCGCCACCGCCGGCCCGACGCTGGTCGTCTGCCCGACGTCGCTGATGGGCAACTGGCAGCGGGAGATCGAGAAGTTCGCCCCCGGCACCCCCGTACGCCGCTTCCACGGTTCCGCGCGGCGCCTGGAGGACCTGGCGGACGGCGAGTTCGTCCTCACGACGTACGGCACGATGCGGCTCGACGCGGCGAAGCTCGGCGAGACGGCGTGGGGCATGGTCGTCACGGACGAGGCCCAGCACATCAAGAACCCGCACTCGGCGACCGCCCGGCAACTGCGCGCGATCGGCGCCCGCGCGCGCGTGGCGCTCACCGGCACACCCGTCGAGAACAACCTCTCCGAGCTGTGGGCCATCCTCGACTGGACGACGCCGGGACTGCTCGGCAAGCTCGGCACGTTCCGTACGCAGTACGCACAGGCGGTCGAGAGCGGCACCGACCCGGCGGCCGCCGAGCGGCTGTCCCGCCTGGTCCGACCGTTTCTGCTGCGCCGCCGAAAGTCCGACCCCGGCATCGCGCCCGAGCTGCCGCCGAAGACCGAGACCGACCGCGCCGTCTCCCTCACCAAGGAGCAGGCCGGACTGTACGAGGCCGTCGTGCGCGAGACGTTGGCGGAGATCGCGGCCGCGGACGGCTTCGAGCGGCGCGGCCTGGTGGTGAAGCTGCTCACCGCGCTCAAGCAGATCTGCAACCACCCGGCGCAGTACCTGAAGGAGGAGCAGCCCCGCATCCCCGACCGCTCGGGAAAGCTGGAACTGCTCGACGAACTCCTCGACACCATCCTCGCCGAGGACGGCTCGGTCCTGGTCTTCACCCAGTACGTGCAGATGGCGCGGCTCATCGAGCGGCATCTGTCGGCGCGCGGAGTCGCGACGCAGTTCCTGCACGGCGGTACACCTGTGGAGCGGCGCGAGGAGATGGTGCGGCGGTTCCAGGAGGGTGAAGTCCCCGTGTTCCTGCTCTCGTTGAAGGCGGCGGGGACGGGCCTCAACCTCACTCGCGCCGGTCATGTCGTGCACTACGACCGCTGGTGGAACCCGGCCGTCGAGGCGCAGGCCACCGACCGCGCGTACCGCATCGGCCAGACCCAGCCCGTACAGGTCCACCGGATCATCGCCGAGGGCACGATCGAGGACCGTATCGCCGAGATGCTGACGCGCAAGCGGGAGCTCGCCGACGCGGTGCTGGGAACGGGCGGGTCGGCCGAGGCCGCACTGACCGAACTGTCCGACGCCGAGCTGGCGGATCTGGTGGCACTACGAGGGAGCGGACGATGAGCGCGTACGGAAATCCGTCCAAGGAGGCCCCTTTGGATGCCGAGCGGACGTTTGAAGCGCTGCCGCCCGCACAGGGGCGTGGCTTCGCGCAGACGTGGTGGGGTCAGGCGTGGCTGAAGGCCCTTGAGGACACGGCGCTCGACGGGCAGCAGCTCAAGAAGGGGCGCGCCCACGCGCGCGAGGGCGCGGTCGGCGCGGTGTCCGTTCGGCCCGGCCGGATCACCGCGGTGGTACGGGACCGGTACGGCACGTCGCACCGCAGCGATGTGCTGTTGCAGCGGCTCTCCGAGGACGACTGGGACCGCTTCCTGTCGATGGCGGTGGAGCGGGCGGGCCATATCGCGGCACTGCTGGAACGTGAGATGCCTCCGCATCTGGTGGAGGACGCGGCGGCGGCCGGGGTCGACCTCCTGCCGGGCATAGGTGACTTGGAGCCTCAGTGCACCTGTGAGGCATGGGACCACTGTCCGCACACGGCGGCGCTCTGCTACCAGGTGGCCAGGCTTCTCGACCAGGACCCGTTCGTGTTGCTGCTGATGCGGGGGCGGGGTGAGCGCGCACTCCTGGAGGAGCTGCAGGAGCGCAGCGCGGCGCCGCCGCCGACGCAGCCGTTCGGACCGTCGGGGGTTTCGGCGGCGGAGACGTTCGCCGCGCGGGACATCGTGCCGCCGCTGCCCGGCGTGCCGCAGGTGCCGAGCGAGCCGGGTGCGCCCCCACGGCTCGACACGGAAACCGGCCCCGAGCCGGGCGTGGACCCGGCAGCGCTGGAGTTCCTGGCGGCGGACGCGGCTCGACGGGCGCGGGCGATGCTGGCCGATGCGCTGGCGCCCGATCACGAACACCATGAGACGGAGCCGGAATTGACGCTCAACCAGGACGCCGTGCGCCTGGCGGCGGCCTGCGAGGACCAGCGGATCGCGCAGCACCTGGCGACCGGTTCCGGGCGGCGGGCGGCCGAGCTGCACCTTGCCGTACGGGCCTGGCGGTGCGGCGGGGCCGCGTCGCTCGCCGTGCTGGAGGAGGAGTGGACGCCCGGGCCGGAGGCCCTGGCCCGCGCCCTGGACGGCCTCGACCGGGCCTGGCGGGACGAGCGGCGCCCCACGCTGCGCGCGGCCGGCCCGAACCGCTGGACCGTCGTCGGCGCCGGGGCACAGCTGCGGCTCGGCCGGGACGGGCGGTGGTGGCCGTACCGCAAGGAGTGCGGGACCTGGGCCCCGGCGGGGCCGGCGGACTCGGATCCGGGTGCGGCGCTGGAGATGGCGCTGCAGGTGGCTCCGGAAGTGGCGGCCGAGGGGTGAGGTACGGGGCGGGGAGGCGTCACACCAGGCCCTCCCTCTCCCCTATCCCCTATCCCAGGCTGCCGCCAAGCGCCGCGCCCGCCTGAAGCTCGCTGAAGGGCAGCTCGTCGCCGCCGTCGGAGCCCGCCGACGGCAGTATGTCGCCCGGAAGCGCGGTGGGCACACCGCTCGGAAAGTCACTCGGGAAGTCGCTGGGCAGCAGGTCGCTGGGGAAGTCGCTAGGCAGCCCCGACGGAAGGGTCGACGGCAGCCCCGAGGGAAGCACGCTCGGCAGACTCAGCGAGGGCGTCGGATTCGGGGTCGCGGTGCCGGTCGACGTCGGCGTCGGGCTTTTGGTCGACTTCCCACCTGACCCACCACTGCTGCCGTTCACCACCAGCACCACCGCGACGACGGCTGCGGCCGCCAGCATGATGCCGAGCAGTATGAAGACGCCCTTGCGCCCGCCCGCCCCTTCCGGCGACGGCGGAGGCGGTGGTGAGGACGGCGGCTGCCAGGCGGGAGGACCGAAGCCCCCGCCGGACGGGGGTGGCGGCCCCGGTGGGCGCGGCGGAACGGGCGGCGTGGCCATAGCGACCAGAGTCCGCCCGAATCGGTCGTCTCGCGACCCCTGTACCGAAGTTACGCCAAAGTCGGTCAGTCGTACCGAGCCTTCCGTCCCGCGTTCGGCGGCCCGTACCGTAACCTCGGCGCGGCTCTTGCCGGTTGAACGAGACGATCGACCGAACGAAACGACTGACGTCGACGATCGGCACCGACCCACGGTGGCGACGATCGACGCACCCGACGTACAGGAGCGCCGTTTCCCGTGAACCGCAGAAGACTCCTCCAGGGCGCGGCCGCCAGCGCGGCCGCCGGCATGCTGTTCCCCGCGACCCGCGCCGAGGCCGCCGGGGACACCGACTACCCGGGTGCGCACTGGGTCGCGGCGTCGCCCTCGAACTACACGGCGTCCGGCCGGCCCGAAACGTATCCGATCGAGTACGTGATCATCCATGTGACCCAGGAGTCGTTCGCGACCACGCTCGGCATCTTCCAGAATCCCGCCAAGAAGGTCTCGGCGCACTATGTGGTCCGGTCGGCCGACGGCTATGTGGCGCAGATGGTGCGTGAGCAGAACATCGCGTGGCATGCGGGGAACTGGGACTACAACACGCGCAGCGTCGGCATCGAGCACGAGGGGTGGGTGGACCAGCCCGCGTACTTCACGGACGCCCTGTACGAGCAGTCGGCGCGGCTCACCGCGTCCGTCTGCGACCGGTACGGCATCCCCAAGGACCGCGACCACATCATCGGCCACTACCAGGTACCGGGCACCGACCACACCGACCCGGGGCCGAACTGGGACTGGGTGCGCTACATCCGCCTCGTCAACTTCGCCTGATACGGGGCGTCAACGGGGACGCACTCCGCTCTCGGCACCAAGATTCGCACCTATGCCCGATCAGTCCGAGCCGTACCAACTTGGCGGTATCGCGCCCTGTTGGCGCGGCGGCACATGAGGCGAAGGTTGGGCGTCCACTGGTGGAACCGAACTGACCACACACCGGTGGAACTGACCACACTCTGGTGAAAGCGAACCGCGAGAGAGGAATTCCATATATGCCTCCCATCCCGGTACGACCTGGTATCTACAAGATCCACGCACACATCATCGGCCCCGCCACCCTGGTGACGGCTACCGAGTACGCCATCAAGCACGGCGCTCCCGTCATCGCCGACCGGCTCAACCCGCTCCCCATCGAGCAGGAGTGGGCCATCGAGCCCGCCGAGCCCGTCCCGGGGTCGCCGTATGTGATCGGTCTCGCCATGCAGGAGGCGACGGGCCTCGTGATCGCCGAGGACAAGCTCTACGTCAACAGCGTGCCGCGCGCCGAGTGGGCCAAGTTCACGTTCGAGGGCGTCCTCGGCGGCGTCAAGATCCTCTCGGACAAGGGCCTCGCCCTGCGTGCCGGGCACCGCGGCGCACAGCTCGAACTCGTCCCGCCGAAGCCCGACTTCCAGGAGACGTGGACCCTGGAGTTCGTGCGCCCGATCGACTCGGAGTAGCACGGGAATCCCCGGGGCGACCGGTGCTCGTTCGAGCCGGTCGCCCCCGGGGCACGGGCGGCAATGCGCCAGGCGCGTGCGCGGTGCCTTGCCGGGTGTGCGGCACGGGCCGACGATGGACCGGTCGCAGCGCACCCCGCCCTCCTGGAGGCCCAGTTGACCGATACGCGGTACGAGTCGCGGCACGAGTCCTGGGTCGCCCTGGAAGCCGGTGCCGATCCCGCCGAACGTACGGGTGCGCTGCGCCGCGCCCACGACACGTTCACCTCGGCGGGGCGGGTGGTCCGGCCCGTACGACCGCTGGTGGCGGCGTCCTGGCGGCGCTCGGCGCGGGCCCGGGTGTGCCCGGACGGGACCGCGAGCGTGGAGCTGGGCGAGGACGAGCTGGCCGCGTACCGCGACGGACACCCTCTCGCCCGCGCGATGCCGGTGATCAGGGAACTGATGGGCGCGTACGCCCGGGACGGCGAGCATCTGGTCGCCGTCTGCGACGCGCAGGGCCGACTGCTCTGGGTCGAGGGACATCCCGTGACCCGGCGCAGGGCGGACCGGATGAACTTCGTGCCGGGCGCGCGGTGGGCGGAGTCCGCGGTCGGCACCAACGCCCCCGGGACCGCGCTGACCGAGGACCGGCCCGTACAGGTCTTCTCCGCCGAGCACTTCCGGCGGCCGGTGCACCCTTGGACGTGTGCGGCGGCGCCGCTGCACGACCCGCGCACGGGACGGCTGCTCGGGGCCGTGGACATCACCGGAGGCGACGGTCTCGCGCACCCGCACAGCCTGGCGTTCGTACAGGCGGTGGCCCGCGCGGCGGAGACGGAACTCGCTCTGCTCGCCCCACCGTCCACCGGCGCGGCGATCGGCCTGAACGCTCTGGGCCGCGACGAAGCGGTCCTGATGGCCGCGGGCCGCAAGGTCCCCCTCAGCCGCCGCCACAGCGAGCTCCTGGTGCTCCTGGCCTGCCACCCCGAGGGTCTGACGGGTGATCAGCTCCTGGTCGACCTGTACGAGGACGAGTCGGTCACCCCCGTGACGATCCGCGCCGAGCTGTCCCGGCTGCGCCGCCTCCTGGGCCCGGACCTGCTGCGCTCCCGCCCCTACCGGCTGGCTCTGCCGGTCGACGCCGACTTCGACACGGTGGCGCGCCGCCTCGGCTCGGGCGCGGTCGCGGCGGCGATGAACGCGTACGCGGGTCCGCTGCTGCCCAGCTCGCAGGCGCCCGCGATCGTACGGATGCGGACCCGGCTGGCCGGACAGTTGCGGGCGGCGCTGATCGAACGCGCCGATCCGGGGCTGCTCGCCGACTGGGCGCGCAGCCCGTGGGGAGCGGAGGACCGGACGGCGTGGCGGGCGCTGCGGGGGACGACGGCGACCTGACACGGCTCGGCGCCGACCGGCCGCGACGGCCGTCGTCGCGACGGGGCGCGATGGGCGCAACGGGGGCGCAACGTCCGGGGGCCTAACCTCCGCACCGAGCGCCATCCGAGGGCGGGTGGCGCCGGAGGGAGGCCACGGAGATGACCCGTTACGCAGCGCCCGGCACCGAGGGCGCGATCGTCACGTACCAGTCCCGCTACGACCACTTCATCGGCGGCGAGTACGTACCGCCCGTCGGCGGCCAGTACTTCGAGAACCCGAGCCCGATCAACGGCCGCCCCTTCACCGAGATCGCCCGGGGCACGGCGGAGGACGTCGAACGCGCGCTGGACGCGGCCCACGCGGCGGCCCCCGCCTGGGGCCGGACCGCCCCGACCGAGCGGGCCGACATCCTCAACAAGATCGCCGACCGGATGGAGGCGCATCTGGAGGAGCTGGCGGTCGCGGAGAGCTGGGAGAACGGCAAGCCGGTCCGCGAGACGCTGGCCGCCGACATCCCGCTGGCGATCGACCACTTCCGCTACTTCGCGGGCGCGCTGCGCGCCCAGGAGGGGTCGCTGAGCCAGCTCGACGAGGACACCGTCGCGTACCACTTCCACGAGCCGCTCGGCGTCGTCGGCCAGATCATCCCGTGGAACTTCCCCATCCTGATGGCCACTTGGAAGCTGGCGCCCGCGCTCGCGGCGGGCAACGCGGTGGTCCTGAAGCCCGCCGAACAGACCCCGGCGTCCGTGCACGTGTGGCTGGGGTTGGTGGCCGACCTGATCCCCCCGGGCGTGGTGAACATCGTGAACGGCTTCGGCGTGGAGGCGGGCAAGCCGCTGGCGTCGAGCCCGCGGGTGGCGAAGATCGCCTTCACCGGCGAGACGACGACCGGGCGCCTGATCATGCAGTACGCGTCCGAGAACATCCGCCCGGTGACGCTGGAACTCGGCGGAAAGTCCCCCAACATCTTCTTCGACGACGTCTGGTCGGCGGACGACGACTTCCGTGACAAGGCACTTGAGGGCTTCACGATGTTCGCCCTCAACCAGGGCGAGGTCTGTACGTGTCCGTCCCGTGCCCTGATCCAGCGCGGCCACTACGGCGAGTTCCTGGACGCGGGCATCGCCCGCACCGAGGCCATCGTGGCGGGCCACCCGCTGGACACCGACACGATGATCGGCGCCCAGGCCTCCAACGACCAGCTCCAGAAGATCCTCTCCTATCTGGACATCGGCCAGCAGGAGGGCGCGAAGATCCTGACGGGCGGTCAGCAGATCGAGTACGACGGGGAGATGGCGGGCGGCTACTACGTCCAGCCCACGATCTTCGAGGGCGACAACCGTATGCGGATCTTCCAGGAGGAGATCTTCGGCCCGGTCGTCGCCGTGACGTCCTTCACGGACTTCGACGACGCCATCCGCACGGCGAACGACACCCTCTACGGCCTCGGCGCAGGAGTCTGGACCCGCGACGGCAGCCAGGCATACCGAGCGGGCCGAGCGATCCAGGCGGGCCGAGTCTGGACCAACTGCTACCACGCCTACCCGGCCCACGCCGCCTTCGGCGGCTACAAGCAGTCGGGGATCGGGCGGGAGAACCACAAGATGATGCTGGACCACTATCAGCAGACGAAGAATTTGTTGGTGAGCTATTCGGCGAAGAAGCTGGGCTTCTTCTAGGGGCCGAAGAAACGGCGCCTGACCATGGCTTTTGCTGGTCAGGCGCCTTCCGTTCAATCCACTGGGAGCCGGGTCTGGAATGCGTGGCAACTCCCAGTTCATCCCTCCGCTATCCCGCTCCTGACCAGCTGTTCCGGTCTATTTCCGGTCCAAGTCCCGGCTCAGCCCGCGGGATGCGCGCCGTGGCTCACGCGGTCCCACTCCTGCATGGACTGCTCGATGAGGCGGTTGGCCTGCTCCCGGACATCGTCCAGGAACTTGGCATAGTGACGAAAGAGGACCTCGATACTCTGGCCCGCGCGGCGAGCGCATTCGGCCGGGTCCACACCGGAATACAGCCAGAACGAGATCCCGGCATGCCTGTACGTGTCAGCACATCCTTCCGTGCCCACGACCACGTCATGCCGTAGGCGGAAGCGTCCACGTACTTGCCCTTCTGGTTGCGGAACAGCCGCCCGTCCGGCGCCACGCCGAACCGTTCGACGTGCACTTGGAGCATGCGCACGAACTGCGGCGGGATGGGCACGGGCCGGGTTGCGGTAGCCGCGCGACGCTTGAGCGAGTGCACCTCGTGCACGGCGCCGTCATCCGTCCACTCCTTGCCCGCTGTCACGACACCACCCGACAAATTAAGGAGTCCCCAGCCGCTCTCGAGCAGGTGGCATTGATCGAGGCGTAGGCGGATGACCTCTGCCGGCCGCATAGCCGCGTAGTACATGCAGCCGAAGAACGCCTCCAGGTGAGGGCCACGCCCTCGCTGCTGGGCAACTCCCGCGAGGAGTCGCACCACCTGGGCCGGGTTGGGAACAGCGGCTGGTTCTACCTCCTCGTTGACCGCCGGAGCGTTCCACCTCAATCCGTTAAGCGGGTTGTCCGCGAAGTAGCCTTTCTCCACTGCGGTGTTGAGGACTTCATTGAAAGCAGCCCTCTTCCGTCGCGCCGTCTTGGCCGCAGCCGCCTTGCCGTCCAGCTTGCGGCAGAGGGCGTCCAGAGCCCGTCGCAACACATCTGCCTCAGTGAGCGCGCTGACAGGCAGAGAGTTCCGTTTGATCCAGTCCAGAGCCTTCTGCCACTCCTCGGTCGGCTCTTCCTCCCACGCCTTCTTGGCAAGCCGCACGGGAGGAAGAGAAAGCCAAGGCCCTGGCGAAGGAACAGGAAGGCGAACGGAGCGGCCCGGCGCTACTCGCGGCATTCCTGGTGCTGGGGGCCATCGCGGGACTGTGGCTCGCCTTCATGTGGCTGCTCATCACCGCGTTCGACTGACCGCACATACGACGGACCAGGAGGAACACGGCAATGGCAGACGGCTCCGGTATCCAGGGGACACAGCTATGTCCGACACCGCCACACCGCCACACCGCCACACCGGCCGCGAGTACCCCCGGGCAGCGTCCGACTCCGCCGTCGCACCACCGGTCGGCGGTGGTACAGAGACAGCGGACAATCCAGGGATCCTGCTCCAGCCCGTCGCGTTCGGTTGTTCGCCCCGCCACCCTGGCGCTGATCACGATGGCATACATCGCGATCAGCGAAACCATCCGATTCCTAACCAGGAGCCACATGTCCCGAGCACCATTCCAAATCCTCGTCATCCCGTTCCGCCGAGTCGGCGAGGAGAGCGAATGCGCTGTTCTCCGCCGCCGGGACATGGATATCTGGCAGGCAGTCGCAGGCGGCGGTGAGTCAGGCGAGAGTCCGCAGCAGGCCGCCGTCCGCAAAGCACGTGAAGAGTTCGGCCTCGACCGGACAGTCGCGCTCTACCCGCTGCAGACCACCACCAGCATCCCCGCACGATTCTTCGCCGACCGAGACAGCTGGCCGACGAGCACGTACGTTGTGCCTGAGTACGCGTTCGCTGCGGACTTGACCGACGTGGAGATCAAGCTCTCTCACGAACACACCGCCGTCCAGTGGCTGGACTACAAGGCAGCCAGCGAACTGCTGCGATTCGACAGCAACCGCACAGCTCTGAGTGAACTTCACGAGCGTCTGCTGGCCGCCGACCTGCCCCGACCGGTCCATTGACAGTGCCCAGCGCATCCTCTGACCACTGTGCAGAGTGATCCTCGGCCAAGGCTTGTCGGTCTGCCGCTGGCCGTCTGAGCAGCGCAAGTCGGCGACCAGGTCGTGGCATTCGAAATGAGGGGGAAGATATGACACTCATCGTGATGAGCCAGAACGTCCAGTACGGAGCCACCGACACCAGCAGATGGGACGGGCTGGTCGACCGCATCCGTACTGTCCAGCCGCAGCTCCTGCTGCTCCAGGAGGTCGACTTCCTCGCCGACCCCGAGCAGGCCGCGACGGCGGAGAAGGCCCTGGGGCTGCGACTGGCTGTCGCCCTGTCCCGGAATCTACCCACCGCTATCGCCTGGGACCCCGAGCACCTGGAACTGATGGGCACCGAAACGAAGTGCAGCACCACGGACCTGCACCACGGCTACTGTGCACTCCAATTGTGGCCCCTGGGCTTGCCCGCTGCCTGGCCGGTGCCGCTGGTGGCGATCAGCACCCATCTGACCCCGTACTCCGCCGAGGCCGCAGGACAGGAAGCACAGCTGCTGTGCGCGCGGGTCTACCGGCACGGCGCCATCGGATTGATCGGCGGGGACATCAACCACCTGCCCCTGGGTGATCCGGAGCCCGACTGGGACCGTGTCCCGCCCTACAACCGCGCCACGCTGCCTGCGCCACCAGCATCCCGATGAGCCGTGGCGGGACAACCGCATCGTCGGACAGGTCTTCCGCGACGTGGACCTCACCGATGTCGCCGCAATCCAGGCCGCGCTGCAAGGCGACCCGTCGCTGCTGGAACCCACGGGAAAGCGGGGCGGGGCCGGGTCGACCAGACCCACGTCACCTCCGCGCTGCTTCCGGCCGTCGACAGCTACCGGCGCATCGACCCGGGCGAGCACTCCGACCACTACGGCATCGCGTTCACCCTCCAGCTCACCCGCGTGGACACGGCCCTGACCCACGCCTACGCCTGACACAATAAAACCGGTCAGGGGCGCAGCACACCGGAAGGGCGGCCCTGTTCGCAAGGCCGCCCTTCCACGGGAATGTCGCGCCGGGGTCCCGTTCCCACGGTCCGGCGCAACCGGTGATCAGATGAGGTTGAGGGAGTTGTAGCCCCAGCCGATCTTGACGCGGTTGTCGAACGGGTCACGGCTGTCGCCGTTGCCGGAGTAGCGCCACAGCGTGCCGTCGTTGCCGCGGGCCACCAGGTCGGTGCGGCCGTCGCCGTCGAGGTCGCCCACCGAGAGGATGCGGTTGTAGGTGTTCCAGCCGCCGCCGATCTTCACGCGGCGGTTGAACGGGTCCTGGCGGTCGCCGTTGCCGGTGTAGAGCCACAGCACGCCAGCCTTGTCGCGGGCGACGATGTCGGTACGGCCGTCGCCGTTCAGGTCGCCTTGGCCTGCGATCTCGGTGTACTGGCCCCAGCCGCCGCCGACCTTGGTGCGGGCGGTGACGCGACCGTCGGCGTAGCCAAGGTACATCCACATGACACCGGACTTGTCGACCGCGAGCAGGTCCGACTCCCGGGCCCCGGCGAGATTGCCGGGGGAGAACACCTTGTTGTAGATCTGCCAGCCCCCGCCGATCGTCTTCGCGGACCCCTGCTTGGTGCTGGCGTAGAAGAGCGTGCCGTCCTTCAGGATGCTCCAGGCACCGTCCTTCTCCCCGTCTTTGTCCTGGTCGACCTGGATGACGTGCTTGAAGGAGCTGAGGTCGGAGGCCGTGAGCCGTGCCGCCTTGAAGCCACCCCGGCCGTCCGGGTCGTACCAGTCCAGCCACCCGTCCCGCTCGATGGCCGCCATCGGGAAGGTGGCCGTCTGCTCCCAGTCACCGGCCGCCGCGCGCGGAGCGGCCAGCTTGCCCTTCACGCCCGGGGCATGGTGCTGCTCGGCAGCCTTGGCGGCCTGGGCCGCTGCATCGGCAGGGTTCCCGGCCGCGAACGCACTACCGGCGGTCGCGGCCAGCGCGGCCGCAACGGCGGTGGAGGCGAGCGCGCCCTTGAAGGCGCGGCCACGCTTGATGAAACTCATAGGATCCCCGTGATAGTTAGCACACACGGCGCGATTGGTCTGGACCGCGCCGGCAGGTTTCCCGCACCTTACACACAGGCGATCCATAGCTGCACATTCGGGGTCCCCGCATGGATCCGGCTTGTGTAGTCGCACATGTGAAGTGTGAAGAGTGATGGTGTGCGAGGTGGTCCGACCCGCGCGGGCGGGGTCTTTTTCATGGTGTTCGCCATGGGCCCGGCGCCGGACCACCGGAACGGCTGCGGACGATCTCGCGGGCTCGGTCAGGTCGAGGAACAATGTGCAGGGGGCGAGAACGGGGTGCTGCTCGTGCCGCAGAAGGACGATCGACACGGAATCACGGTTCGGCAACTCGGCCCGCCTTGCCCGTCCGTACCCGGAGATAGGTCCAGCGGTCCCGAGCGGCGGCGCCCGTCTGTCCCGGCGTGGGGCCTCGGCCGCACCTCGCGCTCCTGACGGCTCGGCGAGCGGTCCCTCATCGCCGGTTCGGGCTGTCAGCGCAAGCACGTGTTCGTCATGCGGCCGCTTCCGCTGCTGTGACCGACGGTTCAGGCGTGACGGCGCCCCTATCGAGACACCGGCCTGGCCTTGCTCGGACGGCTCGTGATCCGGACTGCAAAGAGCCCCACATGGCCACCATGACCATCCAGGCGCCCGAAATGGCGGTGTTCATCGCAGACGAAGCCCCGCTTGTACCTCCGCAGAGGAGGGGCAAGCGGGGCGGATGGTTTTGGTTAGGCGATCTGCTTGATGGTGGTGGTCCAGCCTCCTCCGCTGACGTCGGTGCCGGGTGCGAAGCCGGTGCTGTTGCTGCCGTTTCCGGCGAAGAAGTGCAGGTGGTCGTCGGAGGTGACGGTGGTCCACAGGTCGGGGTGGCCGTCTTGGTTGCCGTCGCCGATGGCCGCGACGGACGGGTAGCCGGTGGTGGTTACGCCGCCGCCGATGGTCTGGGCGTTGCTGCCGATGCCGAGGGTGACGCCGGGGTTGAGGGGGTCGTTGAGGTATTGGTAGATGTCGCCGGTGGACTTGCGGCGGGTCCACAGGTCGCCCAGGCCGTCGCCGTTGACGTCACCGGGGGCGAGGAGCTGCATGTCGTTCCAGCCGGCAGTGCCGATCTTGATGGGTGTGGCGAGTTGGCCGTCGGCGGTGCCGGGGAAGAGGTAGAGGGCGTCGTCCTCGATGGCGAGGAGGTCCGGGTGGGAGTCCATGGTGAGGTCTCCGGCGGTGATCACCTGGGTGGTCTTGGACCAGTCGGGCGAGGGCGAGCCTGCGGGCCGGTTGAGCGCGTAGCGGGCGGTGAAGCCGGAGAAGCCGGTGCCGCGGTAGAGCCACAGGTGGGAGGCGTCGCCGGGCAGGTGGGCGACGAGGTCTTCGTATCCGTCGCCGGTCCAGTCTCCGCGGTGGCTGATGTCGGCCCCGGCCCAGCCGCCGCCAAGGTGCGGGCCGCTGGCCTGGCCGCCGTTTCCGGTTCCGGGGTAGATGCGCAGCTGGCCGTCCTTGTCGATGGCGGTCAGGTCGGGGATGCCGTCGCCGTTGAGGTCGCCCTCGGCGTCGGCGCCGGTGCGCTTGTGCAGGTAGCCGAGGGTGACCGGTGCGTTGAACTGGGCGAGGCCGCTTGCGGGTGTCTTACCGGAGTATTCGGTGATCGCGTCGCGGTTGGTGGTGGCGTAGAGGTCGGGGTTGCCGTCCGGGTCGCCGCCCGCGCTGTTCACGTCTCCGGGCGAGGCGACCAGAGGATAGGTCGCCTTGTCGAGGTAGGGGGCAAGGAGTGCGGCTTGGGCCGGGAGCGGGTTCGTGGTGTTGCCGGACCAGACCTGGTCCGCGATGGTGGCGCAGTCCGCGAGGATGACCTGCGTGCCGGGCGTCGCATTGGACGACGGGTCGGCCAGACAGCGCCCGGAGGCCGGGTTGACGAGCGAGCCGCCCGGGCCGGGCTTCCACTGCTGGGCCCCGCCCCCGTTGCAGGAGTAGAGCTCGATGGGAGTCCAGTTGGCGGTGGCTCCGCCGGTCGCGTCCAGGCACTTGCCGTAGTTGCGTACGGTGTTGTCGGCGCCGAGGACCCATTGCTGCGGTGCGCTGTTGTTGCAGTTCCAGACCTGGATCTTGGTGCCGTTGGTGGTGGAGCCGTGGTCGACGTCCAGGCAGAGGTTCCCGCCACCTGATGCGGCCACCCCGGACACAAGTGCGTGGCTGGCCGGTGCGGTGAGCATGGTGGTCGGGACGCCGTTGGCATCGAACTGCAGGGGGTAGGAGTAGAGGACGCCGCTCGCATCATCGCGGGCCCACACGGTCGGCGTGCCGCCGACCGTCCCGGGGGCGATGAGCGTGGCGTGCGACCAGTCTCCGGTGCCCAGAAGCATGCCCTTGCCCAGGTGAAGCCCGCCGGTGGAACTGCCGGGGTAGTACCAGAGCTTCTTGTTCTCGACCGTGATCAGATCAGCGAGGCCGCGGGTGTTGTCGAAACCGCCCGGGGCGAGGAGCTGGGTGACGGACGACCAGGTGGTGTCGTACCCGTCGCAGGCGGATGCCGTGTTGCAGGCGGGCTTGGCGGTGATGGGGATGGGGCCGCTGGTGTTGGTGAAGTGGCCGGGAGTGCCGTTGCTGGAGGCGTCGTTGCTGTAGGCATAGAGGTTGTGGGTGGTCTTGTTGTACGCGAACAGGTCGTCCACGCCGGACTGGCTGAGGCTGCCGCGGTGCGTGACGAGGTAGTTGTCCCAGCCGGTGCCGTCAGGGCTCTGGGAAGCGGCGGATGCGGTCACCGGGGTCGCGGCCGGGTCGGTGTTGCCGGGGACGAGGAGCAGGCTGCCGCTCTTGTCCGGGGTGAGCAGGTCGGGGATGCCGTCGCCGGTGACGTCGCCTGCGGTGACCTTGGTCGCCGGGTTCCAGGGAGCGTAGAAGCGGTAGCTGGAAGGGCGGGCGTTGCCGGCGCCGTCCACGGCCTGCACGTACAGCGTGTGGGTGCCCCATTGCTGCGCGGTGAGGTTGACGGGAATGTCCACCTTGGCCGTGCCGCTGCCATCGGGCGTGGCCGCGATTGATTTCGCGCCCGTGGGCGGGATGGGGGTGTCGAGAGAGTACTCGAAGCGCCGGATGCCACTCTTGACGCACGGCGCGAGTTCGCAGCCGGTCGGCGTGGGGTCGGTGCTGGTGACCGGGATGGTGATGCCGGTGTCGCCGGCGTGCGCGGTGGGTGTGCGGTCGCTGCCGAGCGGCGGGTAGGCGACCGAATCACCGAAGGCCGCGGGCGTGGGCGGGGTGAGGTCCACGTTGAAATGACACAATGTCACCAGGGGGCTGTCGAGGGTGCCGTCGGTGGCGTGGACCTCCCACCCGTAGGCGTGCCCGTCCTGCACCGCGGTGCCGATGTTGGTGTGCACGGTCGTGCCGGAGGCCACATACGGGCTGCTGGGCGTGGACACCGTACTGCCGTCGCCCTTCCCGTTGTCCTTCCGGTTGTCCCAGACACTGAACACGGCCTTGAGGTTGACCCCGCTCATATACGTGGCGACGCGGGCGTTCAGGTCGATGTTGCTGTTGCCCCCGGTGAGCCTGGTCGCGCCGATCCAGCCGGGTGTGCCGTTGTTGCAGGCGGCCCCGCCAGGGTTCATCGAGTCCGGTGTGGTGCTCGGGCTGTCGACCGCCGGGTGGAGGTCGAAGACCGTGGTGATGTACGGATTGGCGCTGAACCGCATGTAGCCGTAGTTCGTCGACGAGGTGCTGTCGTCGCCGTACAAACCGAACGTCCAGGTGTCGTTCCCTGCAGCGGCAACGGACCTGATGCGGCTGGTGACGTCGAAGTTGACATACCGCGTTCCGCAGTCGGACCAGGCGCTCTTGACATCCTGGGTGCCGATCGTGGCCAACACCTTGGGCTTGTTGTCCCATGATGTGCTGTCGCTGATCGCACCGGTCTCCTTCAGCGTGACCGGCCAGGTGTTGTCGCAGCCCGCGTCCGCGCCGTAGGTCTCCGCCAGCGTCAGGGTGGACTTGGAGATCACCATGCTCTTGTAGAGGTTGCGGGTGTTGATCTCGTAGTACGCCTCCTGCATGCCGTAGCAGCGGGAGGAGTAGTGCTGGTAGCCGACGCCCTGGCCGTTGTCCTGTGCCTTGTCGTACGCGGGGTTGGGGTTGCCGGGGCTGGGGCAGCCCTCCTGGGCCACGGTGAAGTGACCGGTCCGGCCAGGGAGCGGGCTGCTGAACGTGGGGTCGATGTAGACCGGATAGGTGGTCGCGGACCCGGTGAGCAGGCCCGCGTCGGGAGTGAGGGTGAGGGCACCGGCCTCTGCGGTCATACCGACTTGCTGGACCTTGGCGCCGGTGCCGGGACCGGTGGCCGAGGATGTCCCGGTGGGATCGTCGGCGGTCGCACCACTGCGGCGGGTCAGGGGCTTCGGCGAGGCCGCGGTCGACTGCCGGCCGGTGGAGGAGTCCCACATCAAGGGCGCGGCGCTGGCGTAGATCAGGCTTCCGTCGGACGCTTTGGCGGCGAGGCGACCTGTGGCATCCGCGCTGAGCGCCAGTCCGTCGGTGCTGGTGGCCAGGCGCAGCTTCTTGAGCTCCGGATTGGCCGCCGCGGTCGCATCGTGGACGATCAGGACTTCACTGAACTCGCCTTGGTCGCTGACCGACGCCTGCAGGTCCACCCCGGGCAGGACCTGCGCGTACAGCGCGGTGTTGCCCTTCACGGTCGGGGCGGGCAGCTCGTGGGGGAAGGAAATGGCGAGCCGGTGCCCGGTGCCGTCGGCCAATGCCGCCAACGGCCCGGTGCCTCCGCTGGACAGTGCCACCTCGCCCGGTGTGGCCGCAGGGCTGTAGGTCCCGTCGCTGCTTCTCGCGAGCGTGGCATCGAGTGACTTCCAGATTCCGCTTTTCTCCACCCGAACCGGTTTCAGATTCGTTGTGGTCGCCACTGTGCCGTCCGGATTGGCCAGAGTCTGGCTCAATTGGGTTGTCTGATTCTCAACGGGAATGGACTTCCCGTCGGCCTTCGCCTTGTTGAGTGCTTCCAGGAGCGGATTGCCCGAGGTGGGCTGAGTCGGATATTCCGGTGGCGTGATGTCGGCCATTGCTTGGCCGGAAAGCGAGATGGCCAGGCCGAGTGACGCCGACAGGAGAGTCAATTTTCGCCCAAGTCTCCTGAGCATTGGTGTCGGACGATGGTGTCTGCGCATGTGGTGGTACCCCCCATGGATTTTCGCGAAGAAGTCCTTGCTCGGGCGATAGATCGCCGTGTGCGATCCGTGAACCGGGTTATGGCCGATTCACTCCCCCTGTGGCGTGAAGTCTCCGATTCCCCGTGCGTTTCGTGTGGTGACGGAGTAAAGAGAAGGAAAAGTTCCGGGAGTCGTCCCGGTTGCACTGCCGAGGCAGGCTATTGCGAATCGTACGCGTGTAGCAATACGGTTCGGTGATTCTCGCGGGGCTGGGCAACAGCTCTGCTAATAACGGGGGCCTTTACGGTCACGCACTTGGGGTGGGGACTTTGAGAGTGCGTTCTTCAGCACGCCCTTTTTCCGGGTTGTGGACGCGCGGCGCGGCACGTCGCGCCACCATGGCGACAGCCGTACTGGCCGCGCTGTCACTGGTCGTACCGCTGGCGGCTGCCGAAGGAGTGGGTGGCTATCACTACGACGGCGAGGTGTGGGCGGTCGGCAAGCTGCCTACCCAGCCCGTCGTGGACGGGTATCCGGTCACCGCGGCCAAGGGAGCTCCTCGCGCGGGCGTTCCCAAGGGGGCCCATGCCTTGCGTGCCCATGCCCCGCAGGCCCCGAAGTGGCCTGCGGGCAGCACTGATTCGGTGGACCTGGCCCCGGCGGGCGTAACGAAGGAGTCGACGCCGAGCGCAGGCGCAAGCCCGTCGCGTGGCTCCGGCATCAGTGCTTCGGTGCCGCCCAAGCGGGCGGGGACCTCCCCAGTGTGGGTGGGGCCGATTGCAGCCCACAATGCACCCAAGGAGCTGAAGAACGGCGCACCGTCCCAGCCCACGGCACCGCCGTCATCGGTCACGGTCAAGACAGCCGACAGGCGCCAGGCGCAGGCCGCGAACGTCGACGGCCTGCTGGTCGGCCTGGCTCGCTCGGACGGCAAGAACGACGTCGGCCAGGTCCAGGTCACACTCGACTACAGCGCGATCGCCCAGGCGTACGGCGGTGGTTGGGGCTCACGGCTGCATCTGGTCACGATGCCGGGCTGTGCCCTGACCACCCCGCAGGTGTCGGCCTGCCAGGTCCAGACGCCGCTGGCCGCCACCAATGACGCCTCGGCGCAGAAGCTGACCGCTTCGGTGACTCTCCCGGCTGGCGACCTGCTGAGCACGCTCAAGCCGAAGGCCGCCTCGGGAGCTGCGGCGAGTCCCGCGATGGCGCCGATGTCGCTGGCGGTCGCAGCGGTGGCCGGCACCGGCGGTTCCCAGGGTGACTACACGGCGACCTCGCTGTCGGCCTCGGGGTCCTGGGTGCAGTCCGCGTCGGGAGCGTTCACTTACAGCTATCCGATCGCCGCCCCGCCGGCTTTGGGTGGCGGCGCGCCAGCGGTGGCGCTCTCGTACAACTCCCAGTCCATCGACGGCGAGACCTCCGCGCGCAACTCGCAGTCCTCGTGGATCGGCGACGGCTGGTCGTACAGCCCCGGCTTCCTGGAGCGTTCGTACAAGCCGTGCCGGTACGACGGGATCAAGGACTCCGGCGACGAGTGCTGGGCTGGCTACAACGCCACCCTCTCGCTCGGCTCCCACACCGGCCAGCTGGTACGGGACAAGGACGGCGTATACCACCTGTCCTCGGACGACGGCACGAAGATCGAGCGCCTGACCGGCGCGGGCAACGGGCTGTGGGACGGCGAGTACTTCAAGGTCACCACGACCGACGGCACCGCCTACTACCTGGGTCTCAACCACACCCCCGGCACCACCTCGGACGACGCGACCAACAGCGCCTGGGGCATGCCGGTCTACCACCCCAAGTCGGGCGACCCCTGCTACGACTCGGGCAAGGGAAACGACTCCCAGTGCGCCAAGCCGGTCGGCTACCGCTTCAACCTGGACTTCGTCGTCGACCCACACGGCAACGCCCAGCGCTACGAGTACGCGACCGAGTCCAACTACTACAACATGGGCTACGGCCAAGTCGTTGCGAATGGTGACGGCGGCACGCTCACCCAATACACCCGCGGCGGCTACCTCACTCGCATCTCCTACGGCTACAAGCTGGCCGACGCGATCGCCGGCAAGGACCCCGCGGCACGCATCAACTTCACCACCGCCCAGCGCTGCACCACCTCCGACAGCGTTTGCACGTACGACAACCTCAAGAAGGACACGGCCACCAACTGGCCGGACGTGCCCTACGACACCAACTGCCCCTCGACGTACAAGACGAAGGGCGAGGGCGACGACGTCTGCAAGTTCGCATCGCCGACCTTCTGGTCGACCTACCGGCTGAAGAAGATCACCACCCAGGTCAAGACCGACAGCGGCTTCCAGGATGTCGACTCCTATACCCTCACCCATCTTTTCTCCGATGCGGGCGGGGTGATCGACCCGGTCACGGGTAAGACCACCGACCCGAAGAACGCCGGCAAGCTGCAGTCGGTCATGTGGCTCTCTTCCGTCCAGCACACCGGCCTCGACAGCAGCGCGGGCGGCGGCGACCCGGTCGCCCTGGACCCCGTTGCCTTCAGCGGTATCGAGACGGACAACCGGGTCGACGGCCTGGTTCCTGGGGCTCCGCCGCTGTACCACCCGCGGATCTCCAGCATTCGCACCGAGAGCGGCGAGTCCATCGCCGTCACCTACCGGGACCCGGAGTGCTCGCGGGTCAACCACACCATGCCGTCCTCTGCGGACAGCAACACCATGGCCTGCCACCCGGCGCACTGGTATCCGCCGGGCGCGGCCACTCCGATCGACGACTGGTTCCACAAGACGCTCGTCGTTCAGGTCACCGACAGCGATCTGACCAAGGCCAACTCCCCGCCGAAGGTCACCAACTACACCTACGGCGGCGGCGCGGCCTGGCACCGCGACGACTCCGACCTCACCGACGACCAGTACCGCGACTGGAGCGATTTCCGCGGCTACCGCACCGTCACCACCACCACCGGCACGGCACCGGACCCGATCACCAAGACCGTCTCCACCTACTTCCAGGGTATGGACGGCGACTACAAGGCCGACGGCAGCAAGCGCAGCGTCACCATCAAGAATTCCGTCGATGGCGACCAGTCGGTGATCGACAGTGACTGGCTGGCCGGTATGGTCCTGGAGACGGATGGCTACAGCAACGCTGGCGGCAGCCCTGTCTCCAAGACGGTAGATGGTCCTTTCACCGTTGCTGCGACGGCCAGTAGCTCCCGTACCGCATGGACGTCCAAGGACCCGGCACCGGATACCTTGTCGACATTGCCGGACCTCGCCGCACACCGCACCTCCTCGGCTACCAGCCGCAGCCTCAGCGTGCTTGCCGACGGTAGCTGGCGGACTGCGAAGACGGTCACCAGTTACGACGACTTCGGGCGTGTTCATCAGCTTGACAAGCAGGGCGATGTCTCCGACCCCAAGTTGGAGTCATGCAACATCACCAACTACGCCGATGCCCCGGCAAGCAACTCCATGATGCTCGCCTATCCGAGCGAAACCCTGGCCGTTTCCGGGGCATGCGACACCAAACCGGACGGCAAGACGACCCTCAGCCATGAGAGGACCTTCTACGACGGTGACGGAACGGTCTCCTCACCCGGCGCGTTTGGGAAGCTCGGCCAGACCTGGGAATCCGACGGCAAGTCACATTCGCTCGGATACGCGACCGCAACCCAGGCACTGACGAAGTACGACGTTTCCGGCGACCTCGTGTACCAGACCCTCGCAGCCGTCACTTACGACGACTACGGGCGCGTGACCAAAACGCTCGACACCGCGTCACAGGCCACCACCACCGCCTACTCCCCGAGCACCGGGATCCTGCCGACCAAGGTCACCACGACCAACCCGCAGCCCTTCGGCTGGACCACCGCCGTCACTGTCGACCCGGGGCGCGGCCTGACGACCCAGTCTGTCGACGCCAACAATCGCGTCACGGACATGACCTACGACGCCCTCGGCCGCCGCACCCAGGTATGGATGCCGGGGCGGAACAAGGCGACGCAGACCCCGGACCGCAAGTTCGGTTACGCCGTCCACGGCAGCGGCGACAGTCCCGACCCGTCCACCGTCACCACGCAGACCTTGCGTGAGGACGGGACGTACAGCACAGCGATCTCGATCTACGATGGACTGCTGCGCACCCGCCAGCAGCAGACGACCACCGCCGACAACTCCGCGGGCCGGCTGATCTCCTCCACCGGCTACGACAGCCACGGCTGGTCCGTCTCCAGCATCGCCGCCTACTCCGAGCCCACGACTTCGCCTTCCACGACGCTGTGGGTGGAGAAGGAGAACACCGTCCCGTCCCAGACCCGCACGGTCTACGACGGGCAGGGCCGGACCGTCGCCAACCAGCAGTGGTCCAGGGCCGTCAAGCTCTGGGAGTCCACCACCGCCTACCCGGGCGCCGACCGGACCGAGACCACCCCGCCGGGCGGCGGTCAGCCGACCGTCACCTACACCAACGGGCTGGGCCAGAAGACCGCCACCCGCCTCAAGGACACCACCCCCGATCGCAAGCTGGCGGCCGGAACCGTCATCGCCTCGGGCAGCCAGATCGCCTCCAACAGCGTGCGCCTGTCCATGCAACCGGACGGAAACCTGGTCCTGACCGGCATATCCGGCGGCCAGAGCCTGTGGTCGTCCAACACCGCTGGAAACCCGGGCGCGAATGCCACCGTCCGCACCGACGGCAGCCTGGTGGTCACCGGTACCACGGGCACCGTCCTGTGGAACTCCGGCAGCGGCACCACTGGCGTGACCGGCGCGTACGCGATGGTCGGCGACGACGCCAGCGTGCAGATGTACAACGCCGCAGGAAAGAGCGTCTGGAACTCGGGCACTCAGGGCAAGGCCGTGGCAGCGGATGTGACGACGAGCTACACCTACACGGCGGCAGGCAAGACAGAGTCGATCAGCGACACCCTGGGCAACACCTGGTCCTACGTCTACGACCTGCTGGGACGGAAGACCGCTCAGACCGACCCCGACTCGGGCACCAGCACCTACAGCTACGACGAACTCGGCCGACTGATCCAGAGCACCGACGGTCGAGGACAGACCCTTTCCTCCACCTACGACGGCCTTGGCCGCAAGACCGGCCTCTACGACGGAACCAGCACCACAGACCCGACCAAGCAGCTCGCCGCCTGGACCTACGACGCCCTTGCCAAGGGCTACCCGACCTCCTCGACCCGCTATGTCGGCGGCGCGAACGGCAGCGCCTACGTCAAGAAGGTCAACGACTACAACACCGCCTACCAGCCCACTGGCACCACCACCGTCATCCCGGCTGCCGAGGACAAGCTCGCCGGCACCTACACCACCAGCGCGGCCTACACCCCGACCGTCGGGATGCTGCAGTCCACGACCTATGGCGCCGACGCAGGACTGCCCGGGGAGACCGTCGGCTACGGCTACAACCTCCAGGGCGGCCTCGTTGAGACCGGCTCCGACCTGGCCCCGTACCTCGACAAGACCCTCTACACACCGCTCGGCCAGGTGATCCAGTCCACCTACGGCCTGTACGGCAAGCAACTGCGCACCGCGCAGACCTACGACCAGGCCACCGGCCGCCTGGCCACCAACACGGTGAGCCTGCAGACCAACAGCACCAACCCGATCGACGCCACCACCTACAGCTACGACCAGGCCGGAAACCTCACCTCTACTGCTGACGTCCAGTCCGCAGGCGGCACGATCACCGGCACCGACACCCAGTGCTTCACCTACGACGGGCTGAACCGGCTCGCCGAGGCCTGGACCGATACCAAGGGCTCCACCAGCCTGGCTGTCGGCCAGCTCGCACAGTGCAACACCAGCTCCCCGTCTGCCGCGACCCTCGGCGGCCCGGCCCCGTACTGGCAGTCCTTCACCTACAACCTGCTCGGCGACCGCACCCAGCAGGTCAAACACGACACCACCGGCAACGCCCTCAAGAACACCGTCCAGACCAGCGCCTACCCCAGCGGCGGCACCGCCCAGGCCGCGCGGCCCAACACCGCTACCAGCATCACCACCACCGGGCCGAGCGGAACCACCACCCTCACACCGCACTACGACATCGCGGGCAACACCACCAGCCGCGACACCCAGACCGGCACCGCAGCGGCCACCACCCAGACCCTCACCTACAACACCGAGGGCCGCACCGACACCGTCACCAGCCCCAAGACGGGCGGCGGAACCCAGACCTCCAACTACCTCTACGACGCCGACGGTGGCCTGCTCCTCCAAAAGGGCGCGGACACCAACGTCCTCTACCTCTTCGGCGGCGCCGAGCAACTCACCCTCACCAAGGCGACCAACAAGGTCGCGGGCCTGCGCTACTACACGAACCCCGACGGCACCCGCCTCACCCGCTCCTCCGCCGGAACCCTGACCTACCAGCCCACCAACCCCCAGAAGACCGCCCAACTCCAGGTCGACGCCTCCACCCTCACCGTCACCCGCCGCGCCTACGACCCCTACGGCGCACCCCGCGGCACCACCCCCGCCAACTGGATCGACAACCACGGCTACCTCGGCAAACCGGTCGATGCCGCCAGCGGTCTCGACCTCCTGGGCGCCCGCAACTACGACCCCGCCCTCGGCCGGTTCCTCAGCGTCGACCCGGTACTCGAAGTCGGCGACCCCAACCAGATGGGCGGCTACACCTACGCCGGCAACGACCCCGTCAACGGCAGCGACCCAACCGGCCTGATGCGGGATGGAGGCGGCGACTGCGGCGCCATCCACACCTGCAATACCGACCCGCCTCCGGCCACTTCGGGAACCTCCTCCTCGACTCCAACTCCTACGCCCAGCCCGGGCCCGCCGCCCCCGGGGACCCCGCCGGAAAATCCAGGGCAGGGAGACCACCCCCGAAGCGGTGTCCTTCTTGACCTGCTCGGCGGCATAGGCCAGGGCGTGTCGAAGACCTATAGGAAGCTCGAGGACATTTCCTGCTACTTCGGCAGCGATGATCACAACTGCCACCGTGACAGGCCCTTTGAGGGCCCCATGATCGAAAGGGCAGCACCCTCCGAAATCGCCAAGCAGATGTTCGGAACCGACAATCCGGCCCTGAATCACAATTCGCTGCCCTTCAAGGTCGGTGAAGTACTGGGCGAAGCAGCCGCGTTGCCGGTCCCTAGTCCCGCAGGGGCAGCAGAGGAGGCGGTGGCGTCAGTCGCCCTGAGGGCTGGAATCAAGAGCGGCGAAAAGGTGGCATCAAGAGCCATCCTTGCGCCTCGGGTGATTGTGCATGCGCTCAGCTCTGAGAAGCCCGGTATGGCTACGGTCTACCTGGACCAAACGGAGAAGCATGCGACGATCATGGTGGAGTCCGGGGCGGAGTCACTTCACACCGAGCAGGTGATTGTGGGCAATACGACTACGGGGGCAGTCAGAGTCGAGCCGCACAGCAACATTACGATCGCAGTCAGGGTTCCACTTCCTAAAGCAAACCTGGCCTTGGCATATCAGGAGGTTACGATGGGGGTCGATCTGCACGCCTACGACCTCGCCACCAACAGTTGTGTCACCTACTGTGCGAACGTGCTGCGAGCTGGTGGCGTAACGGATATCCCTTCCACTACGATCGGCGCCACCGGATGGCTGATTCGGCAGCACGGGTAGTGACTCAGTGCAATTGATGGGTGAACCGATGTGTGTACCGGAAGGGTGGGAGTGGATTATGGAGAAACCTGGGTGGGATCCGCCGGCGGAATTGACAGCACCCACTTCAAACTGGATGCATAACCTGGCGATCTCTATGCTCTCAAGCGGGTTCATGGGGAATGACCTGACTGAGATGCTGGGAGACGTGCTCTCGCGGTATGCGAGATTCAATCTTTGGATCGAGCGTGAGGGAAAGCGTTCTCTCGATGCGGAAGAACTCCTAGCGCGTGCTGCCGCATTGGAGAGCATCACGGCAAAGCTCTATCAGGCATGGAACACCTATCGTGCTCGGTATGAGGAGACGGGGCGCAAAGTAGGCGGCGCCCAAGATGAGCGCCGTGAACTAGCCGACACCTTGCGAGCGACTGTGGCGGACTTGGAAGCGCTTCAGTTCACCGAATAGGTGACCGATTGACGGAGTGGCGAGGCGGACGCATGCAAGCGGTAGGTATCGCGTTCGTCTGCTTCTCGGAGCGCACGGTGGCCGTGGTCGCTACAAATGCGGCGTCAGCCTGGAGTGGCCTTGATCCCTCTTGGCGGAATCTGAGATGGGTTCCACCCCGGAAGGCGTCCATCATGGAGAGCATGGAGAAGTGGAAGGGAATCGCGCTCCGGCGGATCCAAGAGGTGTGAACTGGCAGATGCGTTCGTAAACGGGCTTCGGCAGACCTACAAGAGCTGGAGAACGATGTGACCGGCTTGGGAGTGATCGAGTAACGGCGAATGAGTTCGTGGTCCCCACTCGGGTATTCGACGTGAGCAACCGCGTCGTGAGCTTGTGGCAGAGCTGATGACGTCGTATGTGAGGGTGCGCTGGGACCATGAGTTCTCGGAGGAACCGGTGGAGGTCTTCAGCGAGTTCGGTGACGACCACTACGAGGTCCGCAAGGTTGAGGTCTACCGTGATGGACGGCTCGATTGGGCCGATGCCAGCCGAGACACGGGCACGATTGGCCTGGGCGAGGTTCCGTTCCCGGATCTGGAGGAGATCAACTCCCAGGAGGAGTTCCACGCGGAGAACATCACCGCCGCAGAGTTCGAGGCGGCTTGGGCGCGTGCTCGCCGCACAAGGTGACTAGAGCTCAGGGATGGATCGGCTGCAGAAGCGAGAGGGCGTGTTAACAATCTGATCGTTCAGTGCGAAATTTCTGGCGACAGCGCGTCTGCTGACAGCAGGTAAATTCTTCGAGCAGACCTTGTTGCCTCCTTGTTTCCTCATCCCCGTGCAAGGCTTCGGGGATGAGGAAACAACGGCCTCGGATACTTCGGCAACTCCATCTCCAGCATCTGGAACGGCGAAAACGAACCCTTCAACGAGTGGACCGGCTGGGAAGGCCCGCCTGGCCTCCTGGGCGGCCTGGAACTGCCGCACAACTCCTGGGAGTCGGACGGCCATCAGCTGGCCGACCTCTTCGGCGTCGACAAACAGTCCACGGGCTACGTCGTCGGCGAGGTGACCGGAACCGTCGCCCAGGTAGCCGCAGACGGCTACGGCATCTACAAGCTCGCCAAGGACTACAAGGCCGAAAAGGCAGCAGTTGCTGCCCAGGCGAGGTCGGCGAAGCCGGGGGCACCGTCAGCAGGATGCTCCGCGACGACCCGGACGCGGGCACACCCCCGGCCCAAGCCCGCCGACACCGGCAAGCCTCGCACGGGCACCCACGACAGCCCGGAACCTGCACCCGAGGCCCCGGTCGAGGCGGGCAGCGGAGCCGGCAAGGTGCACTTCGATCCACAGCTCCCACGTGGAATCCGCATGGTCGCTCGTCCGCCGGTCCATAGTGGAGACCCTGCAGCTGCTCGGTACGGATCCCGGCAATGTACAGCCCGTCCTCACGCAGCTGGATGAAGCCGTATTCGCCGTGACGGCGTATGAAGATGCCGCCCCGCCCTTGCTTTCAAGCGCTGCCACGGCAGAACCGTCCCGACCCTCCCCGGGCCGACCAGCTGCGGTTCGTGCTCCTCGCAGTAACCGCGCCGCCAGGCAGCTCAAGCACTGGTACCAAGACCAATGCCAAATGTGCGACACCGTTCTGACGCTGCCTGCGCCGCGCGCCCGCTACAGCGAAGCCGCGCACATCCAGGCCAGAGAAGACCACGGCCCCGACATCGTCGAGAATCTGCTGTGCCTCTGCCCGAACTGCCACGTCCTGTTCGA
Source organism: Streptomyces sp. NPDC048696 (assembly GCF_043198895.1). Classification (NCBI taxonomy): domain Bacteria; kingdom Bacillati; phylum Actinomycetota; class Actinomycetes; order Kitasatosporales; family Streptomycetaceae; genus Streptomyces; species Streptomyces sp. NPDC048696. The sequence continues at coordinate 85,138 of NZ_JBICVJ010000021.1, forward strand.
CGCCGGGGCACGCGTCCTGACGGACGACTGCACCATCATCGACACCGTCACTGGTAAGCCTCACGGGAAAATCCGTCTCCATCAGTGGCACTTCATAGACGCCCGCTACATTCGCCACCACCGGCAGCGCTGGCTGGGACCCGCATGAAATTCGACCTGCATCTCATAACAGCAGGGCCGCCGCCGCAGACAAGCGTCACCGCCCCCCTTGCCTAGGCAACGCACTGCACCCCCTCTCACCGCCACGGCCCCTCCGGACTCCACCGCCTAATCTGATGACGAGTCAGTAGAGTCAGCAAAGGATCAGCATCGGTCTGATCAGACCTGGTCACACGTGCTCACACCTGCGATGACAGAAGGACCTCCGAGAAGATCACAACGAGGCGCGGCCTCACATGCCGGCCGCCCGAGCCGATCCGGACAGGCACCGACCGCACCCCAAGACAAGACGCTCAACGAGCAAAACCCCTGTTCAGCGCCCCCCCCGGGCCTTCAACGCCACCGCCGGCAACGCAGGCGCCGACAGCCGCTCCCCGTCGTACCCCTTCACCTCACCGAACCGCGCCCCCGACATCCACTCCTCCCACGCCTCCTCGATGTCCGCCTGCATCCGCCCGATGAAGTTCGACCACAGCTCTCTCGGGCGTCGGCCCCATCCCGCCTGCAGATCCAAGATCCGGACCAGCTACGGTCCAGCGCCCCGCCAACCACACCAAACTCATCTGTTCCCGCTGGTCAACGACGATGCAGCCCGCGTACCACCAGCAGACGAAGAACGTTTTGGTCAGCTATTCCCCCAAGAAGCTGGGCCTCTTCTAGAGCAGGAAGTCGGATGCCTGGACGGGGTGTTGCCACCCTCCAGGCAACACTCATTCCATCACCCATGAACGGACGGCAGTATTGAGCGATCGTCATCGTGTTTCACGCGTCACTTCCGGACCAGTCACGGACCGAGGGCCGGCCCTCTCCCGCTGCGGCTGATCAGCGGCAGCAGTCCGTAAGGCGTCGTGATTCCCGCACCCAACCGTGGTGGAGGGTGTCCATGTCCGGCAGGGCGGGATCGGTGACGAACAGGGCCGAGGTTGCCTGCCGATTGTCGTCGTCGATCTCCGCTAGCCGCCGACGGTACATCTGCTCGGCGCGGGCGTCCAGGAGGGGACCGGCGTCGCCGGCGCGGGCGCGCCTGGCTGCGGCGTCAGGGTCGGCGGTGTCGGCGGCGGCGAGGTCGAGGACGTGGAACTCCCGGCCCGGAGCGGCGAGCAGGCGGGCGAGGTGGTGCATGCCCTTGCTGTCGCGTGCGGTCACGCTCCGGCCGTTCGAAGACGACCCTCCAGTAGTCGCCCTCCCGGACGAAGGAGTCCTGCTCGGCCGTGTCCGTCCGCGGCTCCTCGGTCGTGGGAGCTCGGGTGATCCGGTCGAGCTCGGTGCGCGCCGCCTCCCACTCCAAGATCCCGGCCCGGAGGTTGCCCAGGGCCGCTGGGCGTCCGCGAGCCGGAGCCGGCACTCGGCCGTCTCGTAGGGGGCGCCGACCTCGTTCCAGGCCCGGACGGCATCGGTGAAGGACGCGGACGCGCTGGACGCATCGCCCTCGGCGAGCAGGACCTCCCCCCGGGCTCGCAGTGCCGATGCGGCGAGCGCGTTGCTCTCGAAGGCGACGGCCGGTCACCTCCGCATGTTCCACGGCAGCGGGATCATCCGGGCTCCGACGACGGGGTGCCGACGGGGCGTCGCGGGGGTTCCGCCATCGGTCTCCCGGGCATCCTCGGCCCTTCGCGCGTTTCGGATGCGGAGGCCGTTCGCGGCTTCGTCGGTCATCAGGGTGCCGACGGCCCGGACATTGCCGGGGAGGGCGGCGGCGGTCATGAGCCGGTCTGCTGCGGTCGGTTCGGTCTCGGGCGGGATCACCAGCAGGTCGCAGCGCCCGATGGCGTAGGAGAGCAGGATCATCTTGTCGGAATCCTGTTCCGTGAACCAGCCCACGTGCACGATGTGCCCCGCGACGAAAACCTTGTGCGGGACGACGGGCCAGCAGGTGGGATTCACCGCGACGCGTGTGATGCGTCCGAAGCGGCCCTCCAGCGCGTCGACCAGCGGCGGGAGCTCAGCTGCGAGATCGCGGGACCTGGGCCACCACGCGCCGTCCAACAGGCCCGCGAGGGCGGTCTTCGGTGTCAGGGCCAAACGTGCAGAGAACAGGGAAGCGGTAGTGGTCATGATCGCGGACTCGTTCCCGGACCGCCCTGCCGGGCGGGGCAATGTCTTGATCGCCGGAAACGACGTCCGCGTGGACACGGGTGCACGAGTTACTCCCGGTAATCCCAGCCTACTCCGCGGCGGGGTCAAACGAGGGGCTTCGAAAGTCGGCCTGGGCGGCGACGCCTGGGGACGAGGTGCCCACGCGCTCCGTTATCCGCGCCACTCGACCAGGACGAGGGTGGCGTCGTCCGAGGTGACTTCGCCGCGTGCCCGCTTGAGGGTGTGAGACAGGTCCCGGGCCACCGTGCGGATCCCGTGGTCGGCCTGCTCCAGCTGGTTCACCCAGTCGATCAGCTGCTTCTCGCCGAACTGCTCCTGCCCGCTTTTATGTTCTTCGATCAGGCCGTCGGTGAAGCAGAGGACGCGGTCGCCGGGCTCCAGCGCCACCGCGCTGACCTGTGGCTGAGCCCCTCCGAAGCCGACGGGGAGGGTCGTGGGGCTGTCCAGACGGCGTATGACGCGGTGCGCGCGGATCAGCATGGGCGCGGGATGCCCCGCGTTGACCCACTGGAGGCGCCCCGTGTCCGTGTCCAGCCGCATCATCTGGGCGGTCACGAAGTGGTCCGGGTCGAACTGCTCCGCGACCGCCCGGTCCATGAAGAGGTAGATCTCGGACAGTTCGATGCTGATCCGGCGGGCGTGACGGTACGCGCCGATGGCTACGGTGGCCATCGTGGCCGCGTCCAGGCCGTGCCCCATGGCGTCGACCATGGCGAGGTGCAGGACGTCGCCGTTCAGGGCGTAGTCGAAGCTGTCCCCCGCCACGGCGTAGGCGGGCTCCAGGACTCCGGCGACCGCGACGTGCGGCATCACCATCGACAACGGGGGCAGCAGGGACCACTGGATCTCCGCAGCCACGCTCATCGGTTCACCGCGGCGGGTCCGGAAGAAGAGGTCCGTGTAGCCGTTCTTGGTCTGCAGCAGGTCGGCCGCCAGGCCCGCGGTCCTGCGCAGGAGGCGGCGGGTGTCGTCGTCGACCGCGTCCAGGGTGACCGCGAGTACCCCCACCTGGTCGCCGCCGTCCAGCAGGGGAAGGTGCACCCGAATGCCATCGGGCGTCAGGACTTCGACGGGGCGTGACTCCAGGAAGCACCGGCCGGCTTCGGACCCGTCGATGGGCTGCGGGTCACCGGCGGCCACGCCGCCGGTGGGCAGGGGGACCAGCTGTTGCTGTCCGTAGTCCTGGAGCAGGATCTGTGTTTCGCGGCCGCCCATCCGGGCCGCCGTCTCGGCAACGAGCGGGCCGACCAGATGGGGCGGCAGCTCGTGCGCCCCATCCAGGAGCAGCCCGAGCAGTTCTTCCCCGAAGCCCTCCGAGCGATCCGGGTCCGCGCGGCCTCCGACGGTCATCTTGTTGCCTCCAACCGGGCGGCGGGCCGGCGTCCGGGCTGCACGGGCGGCGTGGCTTCCAGGATGCTCCCCGGCGACCGGGCACGCCACACGGCTTTCGTGCCCGGCGGCCTTCACGGCCCGGCTTCCCCGGCGGGCCGGTTCACGCAGGGCCGGCGCGGCCGGGTCCCGTCGCGCGTCGGGGGAGCCTGACCGGTTGCAACCAGGCATTTCCGGCCCGCGGTGGTGAGAAGGGAGCCGCCTGGCGACAAACCAGACCGTCGCCGGCTTGGGACTTCCTCACTGAGCGGAGGACGGCAGCCGAGGCGCGGGGCTCTGCCGCAGTGAGGTGCCGCCGTACCGTCCAGTGCCGCCGGCCTCAAGGCCGATGGGCGCGTCCCGCGCACATCGGCTGATGATGGGAGTACGGCCGAACACGCGGAGCTGATCATGACGGGTTGGCGTGTCAGGGACTACGCCCAGGACGATCTCGAATCGGTACTCCGAGTCGACGCCGAGAGCGGCACGGCCGAAGGGCCACTGCTCTTTCCGCTCTCGGACGCCGTGGCGGCCCTCCAGGCCCTCCACCCGGCGGTGGTGGCCACCGCGGACGACGTGGTGGTCGGCGCCGTGGTGAGCAGGGTGGACGGTGAACGGGCGTGGATCCTGCGCATCAGCATGGCGCCCGCCTGGCGGCACCAGGGTCTGGGCAGCGACCTGATCACGGCCCTGGAGCACCGGCTGTTCGCCGGTGGCGTCCGAACCGTGCACGCCGTCCTGCCCGACGGCGAGACCGGCGCCACCGCCTTGCACAACTGCGGCTTCGAGGCCCGTCCGGGCCTGGTCTTCTTCTAGAAGCGTGGGCGAGTGACCCCTCAGGCGGTCAGCATGCTCGCGTCGCTGGGAGCGGAGCTGTCGCCCGGGAATCTGTGGCAGAAGGTCGCCGGCATGCAGAAGGAGAAGGAGCTCATCGAGCGGCGCCTGGTCCTGCCACTGGCCCATCCCGAAATGGCCGCCCAGCACGGCGTGGAGCTGCCACGGGCGGTGATGCTGTTCGGACCGCCCGGGACGGGGAAGAGCACGTTCGCGCACGCCATCGCCAGCCGCCGGCAATGGCCGTTCCTCGAACTGTTCCCCGCCCGGCTGGCCGCCGAGTACGGGCTGGCGAGCGGGCTGTACCGGCGCTTCGACGAGATCGCCGGGCTCGACCACGTCCTGGTCTTCATCGACGAGGTCGAGGAGATCGCCGGAACCCGGAGCGGTGCGGACGCGACCGCGGTCGGCGTCGTCAACGAACTGCTCAAGGCGATCGTCCGGTTCCGGGGCCAGGACGGGAGGCTTCTCGTCTGCGCCACGAACGACGTGACCACCCTCGACTCCGCGTTCCTACGGCACGGCCGTTTCGACTACGTCCTGCCGATCGGCCCCCCGGACCAGCGCGCGAGGACTGCGCTGTGGGAGAGCTACCTGACCCGGGCGGGAGCGCAGGCCGACAGTGCGGCGCTGGCGTCAACCAGCGAGGGGTTCACCCCCGCCGACATCGCCCATGTGGCACGCACCGTCTCCCAAGTCCAGTTCGAGCACACCTTCGACACCGGGACCCGGGCCCGCCCCACCACGGAGGACTACCTGCGCACCATCGGCGAAACCAGGCCCACGGTCAGCGCGGCCATGGCCCAGGAGTTCGCCCAGCAGACCGAGAAGTTCGCCCGTGTATAGGACCTGTGTTGGGGCCTGTCTCTCGGATCAGGCCGAGCCCGCCGTCCCTTCCTCCTGGGCCTCCATGTGCCGGATTCCCTCGTGGGCGAGGGTGACCATCGCCGGGGTGTTGCCGGGTTCCCAGTCGACGGTGATCAGTCCTTCGCCCGCCAGGTAGGTGCAGGCGGCGGCCAGGTCCTGTTCCGGTACGTGGAGGTCGCGCCGCAGCTGTGCTCCGGTGGTGCCGAGGAGGCGGTTGCCCTCGACGGCTTCGTACAGGACCCGGAGCACCTGGTCGCGGTAGGTCTTGCGTTCGCGCAGTGTGGCCATGACCGCGTCCTTTGTGTGTGGGGTGGAGTGGGCTCCGGTACCGGTCGGGGCTTCTCAGATCTCGTCGGAGTGTGCGCCGGTGCCGGCGGAGGGCCTGATGGCGGCAGGCCGGGAGCGGTCGAGGCCCGCGGGTGTCGCCGTGTCCACGGTGAGGTGCAGGCGGGTGTCGCCGTCGAGGGCGGGGTAGCTGCGCTGTTCCGCGCCTGCGAAACAGCGGCGGAGCGCCTCCGCGACCGCTCGGGCGGCTTCGGGCGTGTGCGCGATGATCCGGACCTCGGCGTGCCCGAGCGAGGGCAGTGTCTGGGTCTCGATGAACTTCACGTAGGCGTGTTCCCTTTCTGAGTGGGTGAGGAGGCCGGCGGATGCGGGGCGCCGAGGCGTCCCGCCCGCTGCCCCCGGTCGGAGGAAGGTCTGTTCCTCACCGGTCGGCACCCGTGTGGTGGGCTCGACGACCGGTGTCGTCCGGCAGGCCGGGAGGCCTCGGCAGGGGGTCGCTGAAGCGGTAGGCCTCGATCCGCGCATCGTGCTGGGCGTTCAGCAGGTGGATCCAGCGCATCCCGATGCCGATCATGAAGATGATCACCGCGATGAGGACGACGGTCTCCACGGAGCTCACCTCCACCCGTTTCCGGACAGCGGCAGGGCGCTTCGGCCCATCGGCTCCCCGAAGGGGGACATGCAGGCCCCGCCTTCACCCTCCCAGGTGGCTTCCCGGCGGCGGGCGTCGCGGATGCCGCGCCCGATGACGGTTTCGTTGGCCATCAGGACGTCTGCGGCCAGGACGCTGCCAGGGATCGCGGCGGCGGCCATCAGCCGGGCCGCGGCCGCGGGCTCGGTCTCGGGCGGGATGACGAGGAGGTCCCAGCGGCCGACGGTGTAGGAGAGCAGGATCAGCTTGTCGGGGTCCTGCTCGGTGAACCAGCCCACGTGCAGCGTCCGCCCGTCCACAGCAACCGTGTGGGGGATGACCGGCCAGCGGGCGGGATTCACGGTGACGCGGGTGATGCGCCCCCAGGCCTCGTCCAGTGCGGCGGCGAGCGCCGGAAGCTCGGCTTCGAGGTCACGTGAGTGGGGCCACCAGGCCCCGTCCAGCTGACCGGCGAGGGTGGTCTTGGGGGTGAGGGACAAGCGGGCCGGGACTACTGCGGCGAGGTCGCGGGGCGCGGTCCGGTCGAGGGTGGAGGTCATGATGCGGACCTGCCCCCGGACTGCCCGTCAGCAGTCCGGTTTTTAGGCGATCGCCGGAAATGACACCCGCGTGAAAGCCGGTGTGCGAAGTACTCCCGGTGCTTTCACTGTACGCCTGTTCGGCTGGCCATGGCCGATCTGACCAGGCATTTTTCCGGCGGGCGGCGGAGCGGGCGGCGGGAGTACCGTGAAAGGACGACAGGCCCGCGCACGTCGCCCGACCGGCACCCACGCTGACCTGTGACGCAGTACCGCAGCACCCGTAGACGGGCGGACCCACATGGCTGACTCCGACATCCCCCACCCTTCCTCGCTGCTCCTGCCAGATGAGATCCACCAGGCGGTCAAACCGGGTACGGCCCTGCTGCGGCTGGAGACGACGCGGTCCCGGGAGGGGCTCCTGGACGGTGCGTGGTGGCCGCGCACGCGCGACATCGAGACCGAGCTGCCCGCCCTGATCACGGCGCTGACCGGGCACCTTGGGCCCATCGAACGGATCGGCCTGGACGCCACCGCCTGGCACAACATCCCTACCCGCTTGGTTGTCGACGACCAGGTCGTGCACCTCGACTCCGACCCGGTCGGAGACGACACCGTGCTCATCACCCGCGGCCACAACGACCACTTCGCCCTGCTGGTGGTCCCCCCGGACACCACCGCCGACGCCGGCCACGAAGCGATGGCCCACGCCGTCCGCGCCGACAACGTCACCCAGGCCGCACAGATCCTCATCGCCACCACAACCGAATGCACGGGCGGCGGCCCCACCGACCCGGCGGTCTTCCCGAAGCCTTAGCGGCCGAGGTACGGCTCGACGGCCGCGGCGACGGCCTGGGCGGACTCTTCCGGTGCGTAGTGCCCCGTGTTCGGGAGCACCTCCAGCTGGGCGTTCGGATACCACTGCATCCAGGGGGCCCGCAGGGCCTCGGCTCCCAGCGGCGGGCACCGGCGAGATGCCGATGATCGAGCGGATCCGCTCCGGGGCGTCCAGCAGCATCAACTGGGCCGCCTTGGCGCCCATGGAATGACCGGATGACCGAGAAGGACTCCCAGCCCAGATGGTCGGCCACGGCCAAGGCATCCTCGGCAACTTCCTCCATCGTGAACGCACCTCGGCGCCGATTGCCTCGCCGTACCCGCGGCAGTCCAGGAACGCGTAACTGAACGCGTCCCCGCTCAGGTGCTCGCGCATCGGGTCGAAGCCCGACCGGTCGCCGAACCAGCTGTGCAGCAGAAGGACCCGCTCGGAGCCGGTACCCACTACGTCGTGCGGAAGGACCAGTCCTGTCACAACATTCCCTGCGCAACAGGTGATCGCGTACGGTCACCGGCGATCAAGTCTTGCGACCTCCACCAGGCTGTGCAACGCGACACCCCGCCCGCACGCGTTGTACGACGAGCGCGGAGGGGAGTTGCCGGCGTCACCTGAAGGAGAGCGCCGACGCGGTGGATCGGCGCCCTGCCGCAGTGGTGAGGTGTAGGACATCGCGGCCGGTGCTACCGAAGGCGGCGACGATTCGAGGACCGGGAACGTCGTACGGCCATGAACCCCAGGTCGGCCACGACGAGCACGATGGGGCGATGACGAGGAGATAGAACAGGCCCGTCCATCACCGCGCCGATGAGGCCCAGGACGAAGGCCACAAGCAGCAGCAACAAGAAGATCACCATTCGCCGAACACCTCCTCCGATGTCGGGCTGGGGCGCTCAGCGGCGCGCCGGTCGGCGTTCGCCGCCGACGCCAGGCTGATAGGGCACGCCGTAGTGCTTGAAGATCGCTTCTTCCTGCTTGGCGGGCAGGATGTCGTCGGTGCCGATGGCCGGGTACTCCTTCACGACTGCCCCGGCGTGCGCGACCTTGACGTGGCCGGGCCTCAGGATTGCCTCGCCGAGAGGTACGAAGACAGGCGGCGGCGGGTGGGAAATCCGGTGCGGACGGTGGCCATGGCCGACTCGTCAGTGGCGGTGTCCGCATAAACCGCTTCCAGAGCGCCGATCCGGTGCCCTTTCGTGTCGAGGACGTCACAGTCGCGCCAGTCCCGTACATCGGCTGAAGGGATCATGTCTCGCCCCCTGAGGCGCTACGACGGTGATACAACGACCCCGGCACATTCACACGCCGGGGTCGCCCTTCCGGACGCCACACGTGAGAGTGCGACGACCTACTACTAGGATATGCCCCCTGGCGACGCTCCGGCAGTGGGGACTTTGTCCCGCCGATACAGGCCGGTCGATCGACATGGAATTAGCGCACCTCGATCGAGAGGCTCGCGACGACGATCGTGGCCACTCGGGCCGTCGTTTACGACGTCGATCGGGTCGTGAAATCCGGCGGACCGCAGTCCCACCCAAGCCACCACAAGCAGGCGGCCAATCCGAGACGGGGCACCAGTTGAGCGGTCCACATGACAGTCTTCCTGTCATGGCTCTGCCGCCCTGGGAAGACGGCGAGTATTACCTGCGAACGACCTGCGTGCGAAGCGATGACGCTGCACTTCAGAGCAAGCTCGTCCAGCAACCTCGCCCAGAACAGCCAGATACCGCCGCGACACTCTCCCGGGGCCTCGCCGCCGTCCCCGTCGTGGCCTGTGCCCGCCCATCAGGAGAAGAAACCGCCAATCGTCGGCTTCGACGGCCTGCAGGAACTCCCGTCGTTCGAGGCACTTGCGCCCTTCGTTAAACGAAACGACAAGTTCAAGGCATCCCTGAAGCGCCCGCAGATCCGGACCCGGCGGCCGCTTCCGGGGACGTACCGTAAGACAAGGAGATCCACCATGGCCGAACGGCCGACGCTGCTGTACGACGGCGACTGCGGATTCTGCACCCAAGCCGTCAACATCGCCTTGCGCCTGCTGGATCCCGACGCCGTCGTCACCCCCTGGCAGTACGCGGATTTGGACGCACTGGGCGTCACCGCCGAACGAGCCGACCGGGAGGCCCTTTGGATCGAGCCCGGTACGGCCGATGTGCACGGCGGCGCGGAGGCGGTTGCGCAGCTGCTCAAACAGGGCCCGTGCCGGCCCTGGCGGCTCGCAGGGCAGGCCATGACGCTGCCCCCGATCAGCTGGATCGCCCGGTTCGTGTACCGGGTGGTGGCCCTGAACCGGCACCATCTACCGGGGGGCACGGTGGCCTGTTCCCTGCCTGCTCATCTGCGATCTGCCGCGCGTGATGGTGCATGACAGCGAACCCGCCAAAGCCTGAAGACGACACAGTGATCGTGGCCACCAGCTGCGACGGGGACATCGGCACCGGGCGACCCCAGGCCCCTGCCGACCACTGAGATGGCGTCACAGCACTGCGCCCTGAGCGCTCCGGGCGCAGTGCTGGGAGTCACCGGCGAGGGCGGCGTTGACCCCCGCACGACCACGGGGTCCTTCAAGCTCCTTGCAGAGGGGCCCGCTGTGGAGATCCTCGCCGATGCACCTGGGGCCCTTGGACCGGCGGGCGCGTGGTGACGGCCCCGCTCCGCAAGTCCAAGAAGAACGCTCCGTCGTATGGGCGAGGCGGGGTCTCGCCGGGAACAGCACTTTCGGTCGGAGCAGGTCCAGAGCCTTCTCGGTGCACCGGTGGGAGTGTGCGCCACTCGCCCCATCCGGCATCAGAGGGTCGAAGAGGTCGCTTTGGTGCGCGAGCATGGTCCAGGCAGGAAAGGGGCATATTGATGGGCGAATGCTTCCACCCAGGTGACGGTACGGTGCGGGTTTCCTTGTCGCCGCCACGCCCACTCACTCCAGATCTCGTCGAATCACTGGAATGGCGACACTTTCACATGTGCGCCGGGGTGGGATTGTCGGACTGATTTGAGGCCGATGGCCCACATAGGGGTAATGACACCCCTACGCCCGGGCATGACATCGGATGACCATCCATATGAACTCAGATATTAAGGGCGCATATTACGGTGCTCCGTCCTCAATCACGGGCCTCGCCCTGCCGCTTGAAATCGATGCACCCAATTGCCCGCGTAATATGCCATCTCACTAGTACAGCTTCCCGGGCAATCGGTTAGGGCCCGGGACGCCACGGCCCCCACAGAAAATGGCCTCTCGATGAAGCTGAGATTTCCTCAAGCGGCTCGACTCCGTCCTCTGTCCGGCTGGCTGGCCTCGGCCCTTGCCGCAACAGTTGCCGCTGCGATGGTCGCCACGACGTCGACGCCGGCGTCGGCCATCGCAACACCCGTACCTCTGGGCACGACCGCCAGTTACTCCGTTCTGGCAGGTCAGGGAGTCACCAACACCGGCCCCTCAGTGATCAGCCACGATCTCGGGACGCACCCGAACCCGGCCATCACCGGGTTCCCGCCCGGCCTGGTGCTCGGTGCCGTGCACGCAGCGGACGCTGCGGCCCTCCAGGCCAAGAGCGATCTGACCGTGGCGTACAACAATGCGGCGGGTCAGGCCCAGGACTTCGCACTTGCGGCGGGGATCGGCGCGGGCCAAACGCTGCTTCCGGGCGTCTACAAGGCTACGTCCGGTGTCGGACTCACCGGCGACCTGATCCTGAACGCCGGGGGAGACCCCAACGCGGTGTGGGTGTTCCAGATTCCGGAAGCCCTGACGACGGCATCCTCCAGCCGGGTCCTGCTCACGAACGGCGCTTCGGCGTGCAACGTGTTCTGGCAGATCGGGAGTTCGGCGACCCTCGGTACCGACTCCACCTTCGTGGGCACCATCATGGCTCTGACCTCGATCTTCGTGACAACGAGGGCGAACATCGAGGGCCGGGCGCTGGCCCGTAACGGCGAGGTGACGCTCGACAACAACCGGATCTTCCTCGGGACGTGCGCGACCGGCGGCACGGGTGGAACGACGACCGGCACCACCACCGGCACCACGACTGGCACCACGACTGGCACCACGACCGGCACCACGACTTCGGGTGCGACCTCGGGCGTCCTTGGCGGCGTGCTCGGTGGCGTGACGACGGGAGGCGGCCTCCTGGGCGGCCCGATCGCCAGCCTCGTGACGGGCGGCACCTCGGGGAACATCTCCGGCAACACCTCGGGGAACGTCGCGGGCAATACGACGGGAGCGAGCACCGCGGGGAACACCACGGGCGGTAACACCACCGGTGGAAGCATCACCGGCGGGAACGTCACGGGCGGGAACGGCGGCAAGCCCGGCCACCAGCACGGCGGCAAACCCGACCACGAGCACGGCGAGGGACCCGGCAAGCCCGACCACGAGCAGGGCGAGAAGCCCGGCAAGCCGGGCTACGGCGAGCACTACGACCACGACTACGGATACGGCAGCAAGCCCATGAGCACCGAGGGCTAGCCAGCGGACTGCACGAGGTCCGCTCACCGGACAGCGGCGCGCGGCGGAGCCCTTTCGATTCCGTCGTGCGCCGCCGCCGGATCCAGCGGGAAACCCAGACGCGAGCAGTTGATATGAGAAAGACAGGGTGGGCCGATGTCGAGCAGAATTGAATCAGCGGCCGTGAAGGAACTCCGGGTGTCCGATTCTGATCCGGCCCCCCGGGCGCGTCACGATGAAGCGGCCACGCCGTGCCGGCAACCCCGGCGTTCCCGTCAACTGGCAGTGCTACTGCGAACCGTCGTGGCTCTGTGCCTGGCGACGACTCTGACCCATGTGGTTCTGGTGTTCCTCCACGTGGCTCCCCCCAATGCCGTCTCGAAGCGGTACGGCCCACAGATCAACGCATGGGTGTACCCCCTCTTCGAGCAGAATTGGCGGCTTTTCGCCCCGGATCCCGACTCCGTCAACCGGCGCATTCTCGCGAGAACCGCACGCACTGCCCCGGACGGTGCGACTCAGGTGAGCAGCTGGGTCGATCTGACTGCCGTGGACAATTCCGCGGTCAAACACAACGTGTTCCCGAGCCATACGACACAGAATCTCTTGCGCCGCGCCTGGACCTCCTACGTCGACACGCACGGCGCAGACGACAGGACAGACTCGGATCGCGCCGTGATGATGCAGAAGTACCTGCGCAACATCGCTGCGGACCGGGTCGCCGCCCACGACCAAGGCGCCACCTTCGGCTTCATCCAGCTTCGTGTCCTCACGTTGCCCGTCGCCGCGCAGGGCGCAGCAGCTGGCAACCGCCCGCCGACGCCCGCCGAAGAGCGGCTTCTGCCCTGGTGGAAGGTGACCCCCCGTGGGAACTGAGCACATCACCCAGCCCCCCTCCACGGCAGCTGCATCGGGGGGCACCGCCGGCCGGAGAACCGCGGGCGCAGCCCAGCGGTTCGTCGCGCTCCTGACCGGCCGGCCGGTGTCCCTGTACGCCGTGTCGGTCATGCGCGCCGGCTACGGAATGCTCTACCTGGTCTTCCTTCTGCGTGAATTCCCGCACCGTCACGAGATCTGGGGCCCCGGCTCCCCGTGGACGCCCGCGCTTGCGGAGCAGCTCTTCGCACAGACGGGCTGGAACAGCATCCTGACCCTCTCCGACAGCCCGGCCTACTTCGAACTCTGCTATGTGACGGCCCTCTTCACCTCCGCGCTGTTCATGCTGGGGTGGCGGACCCGCGCCATGTCCGTCCTGTTCGCCATCGTGGTGACCTCGTTCCATGCAAGAGCGATCTTCATGACGGACGGCGGCGACAATCTGATTCTGCTGATGGCTGTCTACCTCGTCTTCACCGCGTGCGGTCGCCGCTGGTCCCTGGACGCACGCAGGAACCGTCTCAAGACGGCTCGTGCGGGCGACGATCCCGAACGGGCGAGAAGATTCGCTTCGCCCCGACTCCGTCAAGCACGGAGCACCTTGACGACGGTCGTGCACAACTGCGGCATCTTCGTCATGGCGGCAGAGGTCTGCTTCCTCTACGGGTCAGCCGGCCTGTACAAGGTCCAGGGCGCTTCCTGGGTCGGCGGCACCGCCCTCCACTACGTCCTCAACCTCGAACTTTTCCAGCCCTGGCCCGCGCTCTCCCACCTTGCGGACGACTACGCGGTCCTGATCGCGGTCGCCAGCTACGCGACGGTACTCCTGCAAGTGGCCTTCCCGTTCGTGCTCTTCGGCAGGCTCAAGTACCCGGTTCTGGCCATGTTGCTGGGGATGCACGTCGGCATCGCGGTGGTCATGGGGCTGCCTCTCTTCTCCGGAGCGATGATCGTGGCGGACGCCGTGTTCCTCCCTGACCGCTTTTACACCTCCCTGGCTCACCTGTGCCGCCGCGCGACACGGCGAACCGGCGCGTCGCGGCCGGTGTCCCGGGGGCCGGGATCCGGATCGGTACCGCAGCAGAGCAGGACCGGCCTGCCCGGCTCGCGGCAGCCCGCTGCCTCCCCCCGCACATAGCGATGACCGAACGCCTACCGGGCGGCCCGGGGCCAGGGCCCCCAGGCCCGTCTCGACTGCGAGCTGCGGCAGTGCAGCCGGGCGGGGGACGCACGGCTATCAAACGACAGCAGACGACTCATTCGGCCATCTCGATGACGACGGCTTCCCCGCCTACGCCATGGGCCGGGCCGCAGAAATGCTCGGCACCACCCAGAGCTTCCTCCGCGCCATCGGCGAAGGCCGCCTCATCACCCCGCTCCGCTCCGCCGGCGGACACCGCCGCTACTCCCGCCACCAACTGCGCATTGCCGCCCGCGCCCGGGAACTCGCCGACCAGAGCCCCCATCGAGGCCACCTGCCGCATCGTCATCCTCGAGGACCGGCTCGAAGATGCCAGCGCCTCAACGCTGAATACCGCCGCGCCGCCGAACCCAGCTACCGCAGCCTGAGGTGGGTGCGCCAGCATGGGTAGACCCGCACGCACGTCCAGGGCCTGACGCGTGGTCGTTGTCCCTGGGACAGGGCGTGTGGACGTGTACCGTCTGCGTCAGCTGTCGTGGTTCGGAAATTCCCCTTGCCCACACCTTCGGCGTGGGCGTTTTGCTGTGCTGTGCCGCAGGAACCAGGGCGATCACCTCTGCCTTCCGCAGCAAGCGGGAGGCGTCATCGACTGGAGGCATGTGACATGGCTACGGGAACTGTGAAGTGGTTCAACGCGGAGAAGGGATTCGGCTTTATCGCCCAAGACGGCAGCGGGCCGGACGTCTTCGCCCACTACTCCGCGATCAACTCCTCGGGCTTCCGCGAGCTCCAGGAAGGCCAGACCGTGACGTTCGACGTCACCCAAGGCCAGAAGGGTCCGCAGGCCGAGAACATCACCCCGGCCTGACTCTTCCCACCCACCTGCGGACCAATCAGCGTTTCGGCGTGCGGGCTGCCTCATGCAGCCCGGCCCGAACAGCTGGTCGCCGGACTTGTCCGGCGACGTCGGCAGGATCCGAGGCGCACGCGATAAGGGCCGTGCAGCTGCTGCTGTTCGGCCCTCATCCATGTCGAGACCGGGGATGGGCCGAGGGGGCTGGCGGCCGGACAGCGGGCCGCATCTCGCCGAACTCCCCTCCCGCTGCTGATCACGGCACTGACCGCGCACCTCGGGCCCATCACCCATCACGCGGGTCGGCCTGGACACCTCCGCCTGGCGGGACATCCCGACCCGTCTGGTCATCGACGGCCAGGTCGTGCACCTCGACTCCGACCCCGTCGGCGACGACACCGTCCTCATCACCCGTGGTCACAACGACCACTTCGCCCTGCTGGTGGTCCCCCCGGACACCACCGCCGACGCCGCCCGCGAAGCGATGGCCCGCGCCGTCCGCGCCGACAACATCACGCAGGCCGCTCAGATTCTCATCGCCACCGAACCTGAGGACGGCGCCGCCGGGGCGGCGGGCTGACCCCGAATCCTCAGCGGCCGAGTGGTCCAGTGGTGCGCCGATCAGAGCCCCTCGTCGTGCAGGTCCTCCTCGCGCAGGAGATCGTCCTCGCGGCGGCGCGCGGCCTCCTTCTGACCGGGCTTGTGTCCCTTCTCGCCCTTCTCTCGGGACGACCGGCCGGGCTGGGGCTGCGCGGGATCCCCGGGGCGACGGTGTTCCTGCGCCTCGCTCCCCTTGCCCGGCTCCTGACGCTTGTCCTGCCTACCGTCCATGACGGCGACTCCTCTCGATGCGTGGGGTACGGATTGCTCTGCGATCACGCTGACACGCACCGCGACGGCCTGCATCATGTCGACCGCGCAGCGACGCACACGGATGACGCCCCAGCCCGCCCGTCGGCCTCACCAGGAAGGGCGACTGACGGCAGCCACCCGACACCGAATGGCCCCGGGGCTCAACCTGACTCCCCGCGAGGGAACTTGTGCCACGCGCATGGCATGAGAGCCCGGAAAGCTCTGGACAACGAAAGGCCCCAGGCCTGTGAACTGGGGCTTTGTCATGGAAACGGATGACGAAAATCTCACCCACGCGACAAGCCCGAAGGCATCGGAGTCGTCCGCATGGAGTAGCGCAGTCCGCTAATCGGTTGACCTGCGTGACAGGTCGCGGATCCGCGCTCCGGGTGGGCTGGGACGGAGATCGAGACGTTCATGACCGAGCCGTCGAGTGCCATCGGGAACTGACCGGCCGAGAACGTGAGCAGGACGATCCGCGCTGTTGCAGAACTTTCGGCAGTACCTCTCCCTGCCGGCATGGCGGAAAACGGTGGCCGAAGACGTGGGCACGACTGTGGCGGGTATCCAGGGCGCGGTCCGCCTACGCCCTCGTGATGGCGATGTTCATGATTCCCGGCAGCAAGGTCGGGGCGCCGCTCGGCCGCAAACGCGCGTTCTCGCCGATTGAGTCACCGCCGAGCAGCTGCGCCCGCTGCGCGGGGTCGACCTCGGCCGCGTCCCCGCACACCCCGTGCCCGTACCTCGACGCCGACCCGGCGGGCGTGGCTGCTCGACGACCGCACCCACGGACAGCCGACCACCGTCCACGCCGAGGGCTGCCCCAAGGCCACCGACCGCACGCATCCGCTGGGCACCACGCAGGCACTCTGTGTACTCGCGCGGCCCAGCACGACGGCCACGGCCTACACCGTGTGCGACGCCGCCGAGGCGCAGATACCGATCCTCACGCACGGCCAGGAGGACGACGTGCCCCGCCCCCGGCGACTGACCACAGGGCAATGCCTGTCAGGTGCAGCCCTGTCCGGGCCTCGGCGTCCCGGGCGGCGACGTCTACACCGCCCCAGGCCTCAGGCCGTGAGTGGTTGCTCGGGACTGTGGCGTTGAACGGTGGCGGCGGGCTCTGAGGGGGACTCCCCACCAGGCATCCAGGTCAGCGCGGCGACACCGGAGTTCGCCATTTGAACAGCCGTACCCGTTCCCTGTGGGCTTGTTTGGCTGCCGCGGTAGTTGCCGGTCTCGCCTGGGGCGGAGTGCCGCTGTTGGGGAAGCAGGTCCGGCCCTCCCCGGAAAGGGAGGGCCGGACCTGCGGGCGTAAGTGACGTCAGCCCACCGTGTGACGACGGCGGCGCAGCACGACCACTGTCGCGCCCGCAGCCGCCAGTGTGGCAGTGCCGAAGGCGGCGGGGAGCCATGAGCCGCCCGCGGCCGCGTCGTCGTGCTTCTCGGCGAGCGCCTCGGGCTTGTCCCCGGCCTTGTCCTCGGCCTGGGCGTAGCCGCCGGCCAGGCCCTTGCGGTCGTAGGCCGAGCCGGGGAGCTTGTCGCCGTAGCGCTTGGCGACGAGCTGCTGATAGGCGGCGAGCGTGACGTGCGACTTGCCTTGCAGGGCCGTGGACGCCTCCTTGTTGAGGGGCTCCACGGAACCGGCCTTGGTCAGCCGGTACCAGGCGTGGAGCTGTGGTTCCAGGAAGGTGTGTGCCTGGTCGGTGCCGCGCTCGGCGGCGCTGATGTCCGCGTCGCCGTCGCGGATGCCGGCCAGGTGCCAGGAGCCACTGCCGGACTTGGGCGCCAGGAACACGACGGCCTGGTGGCCGTCGGCCGCCGAGACGCGGGAGGCGAGGCCGGACAGCCGCAGTGCCGTACCGGCCGTTGGCCGGGCCTTGCCGGTGACGAACCCGGGGGCGAGCTCGTACAGCGGCACCGGCTTGCGGAGGTCGAAGCGGGGTGCGGCGGAGGGCTCCTGTGCGAGTCCCCGCTGCTCGCCGCCCGTGCCGCCGTCCGCGCCGACGGCCGGGGCGGGGCCCTGGGCCTGGTGCGCGGCGGCCGTCAGGAAGCGGGCCACGGTGGAGTGGACCTGGTCGGAGCCGAGGACCTGCTGGGCGGCGGTGTAGTCGGAGGCGGCGGGTGCGGCGGGGCCGTCGGCGGCCTGCGCCGGGCCGACCGCGCACAGGGTGGCCGCGGCAGTGGCGGCGAGCAGGATCGCGGCGCCTCTGGTCGTGCGGTGCATGATCGGTCCTCTCCTCAGCCCTGGATGCCGGTACGCGAGTGGGTCCACCGGAAGGAGCTGTTTCCGGAGTAGGTGGAGTAGTCCCACCACGTGTAGGTCTGTGTGCTCGGCCAGGGATCACCGACCGCGATCATGTTGCTGTTGCTGTCGTAGCCGTAGATGACGTTCATGTGGCCGCCGCCGGAGGTCCAGCCGATGCGGACGGCGAACGGGCGCCCGTTGGCGATCTCGTTCCGCGTCTCGGAGAAGGACGCGTTGCGGTAGAGGTCGCGGCCGCTGTCGCGGAAACCCATGTTGGCAAGGCCGTTGGCCAAGTCGTCGAGGGTCGCGGGCTGGTTGTTGCAGTCCAGGCCGTTGTTGCCCTGGGCCGCCAGGCGGCAGAAGTCGTACTGGTTGTAGTTGGTGTAGCCCCAGTAGTTGGCGATGGTCAGGCCGGAGGCGTCCCAGCACCACTGGTCGCGGACCTGCTTCTGCATGCCGATGTTGAGGATCTTCTGTGTGGCGGGGCTGCTGGTGCCGCAGACCGGCAGGCCGCCGGTGTCCTCGCGGATGAACGCGTCGGCGATGTAGTACCAGCCGGACCAGATCCAGCGGGAGTTGTTCTCGACGACGTCACCGGTGGTGCGGCAGGCCATGGAGACCTGGTCGCCGACCCGTGAGGTTCCGGTGACCCCGGCCGACAGCGACGGCTGCGAACGCTGGTTGACGGTGCTGTAGTTGCCCTGTCCGCCGTAGACGGTGCCGGTGGTGGTGGCCTGGGCCTGCGACCCGAAGGCCATCAGAAGCCCGCCGGAGAGAGCGGCGGCGACGGTGGTGCGCAGCGCCTTCTTGCGCGCTGGTATGCGGAGTCTGTGCATGGGGGGTTCCTTGGTGGTGCTGAGTGATACCGATGGGTTTCGATGCGGTGCCGGTCAGGGACGGCGGGATCGGCGCCGGAACCACAGGGCGGCGAGGGCGCCTGCGAGGGCGACGGCCGAGGCCGTGACGCCGATCGTCACCGCGCCGGGACCGGAGCCGACTCCGGCAGGGCTCGCCGCGGCCGGGGCCGTGGACGGAGCCGGGGACGGGCCGACCGGTGGGCCGGCGGACGGCCCCGCAGCCGGAGCTGCCAGGGAGGCCGTGGTCACTTCGGCCGTCGTGGGCTCGGCGCGGCCGAGCGCGGGGAAGGCCGTCTGCGCCGCGATGGACCAGTGCCCGGCGGGCAGCGCCTCGGCGGTGGTGAGGGTCCCCGCCCTGCCGGGCACCGGCACGAACCGCCAGGGCCCGAGCGTCGTGCCGTCGGCCGCGGTGGCGGTGACGGTACCGGCGACCGCCTCGTCGACGGGGTCACCGTCGTTGTCCCACACGGCCGTTGCGACCGGATGGCCGGCGGTGACCCCCGTGACGGTCAGCCGGATGGAGTCGCCGTGGGCGCCCGCCGTCGCCGCGGGCCCCAGAACGAGGAGGCCCGCGAGGACGACGGCTGCCGATGCCGTCCGAGGACGGCACGGCATGTCGGTCATGCTGATCACGCGGCCTTCTGCAGGGTCCAGGCCTGGTAGCCGGAGCTGTCCGGGTTCTGCAGTTCGAGCAGCCAGTCCCCGTAGTAGGGCCGCTTGCTCACGCCGAGCGAGAGCGAGCCGTCCCCGGCCGTCAGCCGCAGGCCCTCGCCCGACCTGGCCAGTCGCCACTGCTGGGCGGCGCTGCGGGAGCAGGACTGCTGTGCGACCCACTGACCGGCCCTCGGCTCCCCGCCGAGTTGCAGGCACTTGCCGGAGACGGCCGAGCGCAGGCGCACATGGCCGCTGCCGGCGTCGTCGACGTACCACTGCTGCAGCGTGAAGCCGTTGGGCTGGGAGCCGACGAGGACGGTGCCGTCGGCGCTCTTGCCGCCCCAGACCTCGGCGGCCAGCCCGCTGTACCCGTTGGTGAGCGTGTAGCGCGCGCCGGGCTTGGCGGTGCTGCCCACGGACGGGGTGTGGAACTTCACCGCGCGGCCGGGCCGGGAGTCGTGGCCGGCCGTGTCCCGGACGGCGACGGCGACCGTGTAGTCGGTGTCGGGCCGCAGGTTGTAGATCCGCGCCGAGTTCGGCTGCACCCATGCCAGGTGGTTGCCGTCGAGCAGCAGCCGGTACCAGGCGGCGGAGCGCGCCGCCGGCCAGCTGACGACGGCCGAGTCGGAGGTCAGCTGCCCGACGACCGGCACGGGGCCCGTCGACGGCGACGGGTCGGTGCTGCCGGACGGCTTCGGCGTGGGCGTGGGGGAGGGCGAGGGGTTCGGGTCGGGCCGGGTGCTGTTGCCGGTCATCAGGAACTGGTTGTTCGCGACGTTCCAGTGCGTGGCCAGGTAGCTGCCCGGCTGCGGATTGGTGTGGAAGTAGTCGTCGTGGTTGCAGTCCAGGCGCTCGTCGTGGCCGCGGTCGGGGCAGACGGTGCGCATCGTCGGGTAGTACGGCGCGTCCGAGTAGCACATGATGTCCCACTCGTCGGTGCAGTGCGCGGCGTGGCTGCTGTTGGGCGCGCTGTTGTTGACCGCCCCGAGGTTGTGCCCGAGTTCATGCGCGGCGGTCGAGCCGCTCCAGCACCCGGCATCCGTACGGCCGTAGGACGGGCCGAAGTTGCTGAGGTTGCTGGAGTCGGGGCGCTCGTCACCGGCGAAGGTGCCGATGCCGCAGTAGACCTTGGCGTCCGCGAAGATCATGTACTTGCGGTCGCGCCGGTCGAAACCTTTCTGCGCGAGCGCGGAGTTGAGGGCGCCGAACTCCGACAGGGCCGAATCCGTCACTTCGACGTTGAGCACGGACGGCGTGCAGTCGGCGCCGGTCACGAACCGGATGTGCCGTACGCCGCCGGTCTCCTGGGCACTGGCGAAGTAGATGGCGTCGGCGTCGGCGGCCCACTTGCGGAACGAGGCCAGGTACTCGGCGTACCGGTCGTTGCCGGGCCCGTGCGCGTACACGACCTGTACGCGGTTGCCGGTGGCGCCGTCGCCGTCGCACTGCACCGTCTGGTCGGAGGGCCCGGCCTTGCCGCTCGCAACGCCCTTCCTCGGGGCGGCGGGCGGGGTATTGGCGGCGGCGGTCCCGGCCTGGCGGGCGTCGACGGAGGCCGTAGTCCCGGCGGTCGGCTTCTGCGACGACGTGTCCGCCGGCTTTTTGTCGTCGGCCGGGTTGGACGTCCCTGGCATGTCGGCGGTGTCGCGCGTCTTCGCGACGGGCTGGGTGTCCTTGGCGATGTCCACGCCGCGGGGAGGTTTGTCGGGGCCGTGGGTGCACCGGCCGTCGGCGGTCCGCAGGACGCCGGCGCACCGGTCGCCCTTCGGGGCGGGGGCCAGGCCCTTGTAGACGATGCCGTGCGGACGGTCGTCCTTGGGTATTCGGGTCACCGGGTCCGGTGTCTTGTCGTGCGCGGGGGCCGGTGCGGGGCTGTCGGCCGCCGCCTGGGTGGCGGCGGTCTGCGGCCGGGACGACTCGTTGTCGAAGACGCCGCCGAATGCGGCCGTACCGGCCAGTGCTCCTGCCGTGACGGCCACTGCGACTGCCAACAGGGCTCCTTTTCGCGGCCGTTGCCGTACCTGTCTTCTGCGACCAGGCAAAGCGATACCTCAATTCCTGTGGGGGGTTGGGTGGTTGGCCGGAAGTGTGTCAGAACAGACGCGGTGTCCGACAGTCTTGATCTTGATGCGGGAACGGGCCGCGAATGTCGGCCGAGAGGGTGGGAAGCGGAGTGATCGCCGGTCAACTGACTGCGGAGTCGGCATGCTTACCGGCCGGAAACAAATGGTCCATGCCAATCCCTGGCAGATTGAGACTCATTGCCGTAACAAGATCGTTACCATGGAATGGTGTAATCCGGTTGTGCGCAACGGCGCAGCGTGGCAAGGCTGTTACCCATGATCACGTTACCCGGGGTATTCCTTGGGAAACCACAAGGACGGCTTATAGAGGAGTCTGCCGGGCGTCCTCGCCTCTCGCATCGAATCAGCGGTAGGCCGCACCTGGCAGCCGAAGGTACGCACAGCAGCCCGCAAGCGCGCTGTCGTGAATTTGTGGGGTGGTGTCAGAAGCCATCCGCATTCCGAATGTGAATCGCCGGGTTTTGGCTGGCGGGCATGGACTGCGGTTGGTGACGTAAGAGTTCGGGCGTTCGTCCGCTCGCGTCGCGTTCGTGGAAGTGGCTGATGCCGTCGGTGCTCGGTCTGCTGGAGCCCCGGGAGAAGAAGGTCCGCGCGGGGGTGGCCCGCTTGCGGGACGAGGCCGAGCGGGGCCGGGCCGCGCTCGGCGCTGCGGAAGCCCCGCGGGAACGGCTCGGTCAGGCCCGACAGACTGTCACCGAGGTGCCGGCCGAACCGGACGCCGAGACACCGGGGCAGGTCCAGGTCGCTGCGGCGCCGCGCTCGATGGTGCCGCACCGCGCCAAGGGCGTGGGGGCGCAGGTGCTCACACCGGAGTACCAGCGGATCCTGGCGGTCCCGGAGCCGGAGGCCGACGGCGGGATGCGGGCGAAGCAGATCGCGCTCGCCCTGGGCGAGAAGGCGGCCCCGGCCCGCGTCGAGGGGGTGCGCTCATCGAGCGCGAGTCCGTCGAGCCCGGGCTGCACGCGCTGCCCGTCCGCGAACGACGGATCCTGTACCTGCGCTACTTCCAGGGCATGGCCCAGAAGAACATCGGCCGTGAGCTCGGCATCTCCCAGATGCAGGTGTGCCGCCTGCTCGGACAGTGCTGCGAGCTCCTGCGCGACGAGGCCATGTGGCCCGATCGCCAACGAGGCCGCCATCCCGGCCGGGGGCAGTGTGGCGGCCGGTGTGTCAGATGCCCCGCTCTTCGTCGGGCTCCCGCAACCGCAAGCGCTGTCGGACGCGGCTGACGAGGCGATAGCGTTCCCGCTGTTCTCGCGCCTGCCGGTCGAGTTCCTCGATGAGGCGCTGCGACCGCGCCTCCAGGTCGAGTTCGTCGAGGATCCGATCGATCTCCGCGAGCAGCGCGCCGTGCAACTGCCACTGCCGAGGATGCCGCTGCACCTGGGCGAGCAGTAGGCCGGCGACCCGATCACGGCTCGCGCGCCCGGCCGTCAGTTCAGCTGTCAGCCGTTGCTCCGCTTCCTCGCCATTCGCGCTGACCTGCGTGGTGATCAACACAGCGAAGCTCTCCACGGCCCCGGCCAGATGCTCGAAGACATCCTTCAGCGCGAGACTCACCTCCGTCTCGAAGAGCGTTTCCTCCGTTCGCTCCTTGGCCAGGTCGGTGACCGACCGGCACACCACCCGCAGCACCACCGCCGAGATCTCCAGGGCGTCGAGGCCGGTGCGCAGCACCACTCGCGACAGCAGCCCTTCCTTGACGCGCGGGTTGAGCCGCAGGCTGTCCTCGGCCTGCCGCAGCGAGGCGTCCACCTGCACGATGTCGTGGTCGAGCCGCCGGGCCTCGTGCAACCGAGCCGCCGCCTGCGCCACCGGCGTGTGGCCGCCGACCTCCTCCCCCAGGTCCAGCAACAACCGCCGCATCCGCCCGGCGAGCTCCTCGATGGCCCCGCTGGCGGACTCGACCCAGACGGGCGGCGCGAGCAGCACGTTGAACAGCATGCCGACGCCCGCGCCGATCAGCGTCTCAAGGACGCGGTCCCAGGCGGTCGCCGAAACCCGTGTCACCCCGAGGACGAGCATCGCGCTGATCGCCACCTCGGGGACGAATTCGCCCGCCTTCACGAAACGCCCGACCACCAGCGCCACCAGGATGATCAGCCCCAGGCTCCACCAGGTCAGGCCCACCAGAGCGCTGAAGCCGATGGCCAGCAGCACACCCGCCACCACGGAGTTCACCCTGCGCACGGCGGTGACGAGGGTGGTGAAGAGGGTGACCTGCACGACGAGCAGAGCTGTCAACGGCGCCGTGAGCGGCGCGGGTTCACTGCTCAGCTGAAGTGCCACCACGTAGGAAATGACCGCGGCCGCCGTGGAACGCAGGGTCTGTACCACCGCGGGTTCCCGGCGACGGCGCGCGAAATCGAGGAGAGGGTCAGCGAACTCGGGCAATCGGGCACCTCCCACACCCTCCCTCTTCACGGGCAGGGGCCGGGCGGGGCGGCGAGGCGGACGGCGCTCTCCGGCACGAGGGCGTGGACGAGGGCGTGGACGAGGGCCTCGGGCAGGTGGCCGCGGAGCTGGCGCTGGCTGATGTCGTACTCCTCGGCGGACAGTCCGGGCGGACCACAGGCGGAACGGTTGCGTTCGAACCATCGCACGGCCTCGGCCTGGTTGCCCTGTTGGTGTTCGGCCATCGCCATCAGACAGCCGCAGAGCAGGAAGGCGGCCCTTCGGCCCCTTCCAGCGGGCGCTGCTCGTGGCGGAAACGGTTGGCGCAGTGGTCGGGGGTGACTTCCGTGGCATAGGTGCGCAGCGTGCCTCTCGACCGGCACACCACCGATCACAAGGAAGAATCCACCGTCGCGCCGCAGCGTGATCTTCTACCCCGAAGGACTTACGCATTCGACCACCTAGTCGAACGCGGCCCGCTGGTCGTCGGCCCAGGTCTCGTAGGTGCGCGCTGTACGGCCGATCACGCTTGCCCCGTCGTTGGTAAGCCGGGCGTTTGCCCCCTCCGCGATGAACCGCCGGCCGCGCATCGCTCCGTCAGCGAAGTCCGGGTCCCGGCCGACGGCGATCATCTGTTCCCTCGCCGCCTCCAGCGGCACGTCGACGGTATCGATGGACCGGCCGAGCACCCGACCCTCAGCTCGGTGTTCTCCTCGGTGCCGATGGCGGACAGCTACACCACCTTCCCGACGCCGTGGGACTGCACAGCGTCGAGCATCGCCAGGTCGTGCCGCTCGATCCAGGTGCCCGGCGCGTCCAGCAGGGAGACAGCGTCGACCCCGGCCACCGCGCTGTCGCGGGAGCCACGGTCATCGAAGTCTCCCCGTACGGCCTCCACCGGCAGACTCGCGCCTTGCGGGTTCCGTGTCATCGCCCTGACCCGCTCGCCGCGCTCGGCCAGGAGGCGCGACTCGCTTCCGCGGCCGACCGTGTCTCGTAAGCCCGGGCGCCCGTCGGCGCACACGCAGGTGACCACCCACGTTTTCGAAAGGCGGCACCGGTCACCCGGGGGGAGGCTTGTCCGTACGGTCCGCACAGCCCGTACGAGGAAGATCACGACACGAGCAGCGACGAGAAGGATCGCCATGCCGACTCCCACCGCACCCGTACCCGTAGGTCCGCGGGGCCGCACCTGGGCTCGCTGGCGGCGGGGGCCCGACCTCCCGATCTCCTCGCCCGTGTCCGGAGTCGAGGACGCCAACCGGCGGTTCCTGTTCAGCCCTCCCGTTGTGGGTGCTGCCGGGCGTCGCCGACTGGTGGATGCACCGGCGTACGAGGATCGAGGACACATCGGGGGTCCATGAGTCGGCCGTGCACGCGCTGATGATGACCGAGGCGGGTGTCCCCGTCGCCGTCGGGCTCCTGCGCAGGAAACGGCGCCTGACGTGGTCTTTCACCCGTCAGGCGCCGTCGAGTGGTACAGCCCGGCAACGGGGGCGGCACCGGCCGACTGGCTGCCGACCGTGACGGTCGCTCTCATCGACGGGTCCGCCCCCGCCGCAACCCGGCTGCTGGCGGCTCAGAGGCAGGGCATGCTCATGTAGAGGGCCTGCTCACCGGCCGAGGGCGTGCCCTCGTAGAGGGCGGTGTCCAGCCCGCAGAAGGCGAAGCCCATCCGCCGGTAGGCGCGAATGGCGGGGGCGTTGATGTTGGTGACCTCCAGCCAGATGTGCCCGGCGCCGCGCTCGTGCGCGAAGCCGACGGCGTGGTCCATCAAGGTGCGGCCGACGCCCTGGCCACGGCGGGCGGGCGAGACCTCGATGTCCTCGATGGTCAGCCGCCGGTTCCACGGGTCGTAGGAGACGGCGGCGAAGCCGGCCAGCTCGCCGCCGGCCAGCGCGACCCAGGTCCGGGCGTCCGCGTCCGCCACGTCGTCCCCGTCGTCCGAGGGCTCCTCCTCGGGGAAGACCTTGTGGATGGGCGGGTCCACCGGGACTTCCCGGAGGCCGAACCCGTCATCGGTGACGGTCACCTGGAACACGGAGTGCGTCGTGAAGGAGCCGTCGAGGCTCTGGATGGCCTCGGTGTCCTCGGGGCGAGCCAACCGGTACACAAGGGGCGCGTCGTCAATGGTCATGGCACGAACGTACGACCGGTCTGAGCGGTATTGGCGACTTTCGGCCGAGGTGGGGGCGGAGCATGCAGTGTCATCACGGCATACAGGGGACGTTCGGCAGTCAACCGTGACTGTGGGACACACCGTCCACGCGGTCCTCGACACCGGCCCCGGCGCGGTCACCAGCATGCGCTCGGCGGGCATCGAGGGCAGCTGAACGCCCCCGTCCCAGGCCCGCGGGTCAGGCCGTGACCGCGTCCGACAGGCGTACGAAGCGATAGCCGCTGTCGAGAAGGCGCGGCACGGCAGCGCGCATACCCTTCGCGGTGCCGCCGTGCGGATGGTTCATGTGGCCGATGACGACCGAGCCCGGGCGCACGGCCCGCATGGCCTGCTCCACCTGCGCGGGTGTGAAGGTCGCGCCGCCGTCGCCGTTGACGTCGAAGCTCGCGAAACGCTCCCCGAGATCGGTGACGATCTTGGCGGCCACGTCGTCGCAGTAGGCCGTCCCGGATCGGAAGAAGCGCGGCGGACGACCGAGCAGTCCGGTGAGCTTGGCTCGGTTGCCGGACACCTCGTCGTAGACCTCGCCCGCGTTCCGGGTGCCGGGGATCTGGTAGGCGGAGCGGCCGGAGACGGAGAGCGGGAGGTGCCGGGTGCCGTGGTTGGCGATCTCGAAGAGCGGGTCGGCGGCGAGCTGCTTGAAGATCGCCGGATTCTCGTCGATCCAGCGGGAGTTGAGGAAGAGGGTCGCGGGGACCTGGCGTTCGCGCAGGAAGCCGATGAGCGCGCTGTCGTAGCCGCTGCCGCCCTTGCCGCCGCAGGCGTCGAAGGTCAGCGCGGCCGTCTTCCCGCCGCCCGGCAGCCGGGACAGCGCCCCGGGCACCGTCAGCCCCCAACTGTGCGGGGTCTGTTTGCCGTACCGGGCGACGATCTCGGCCCGCGTCGGAGCACCGGCGACCGGCTCGGAGGCCTGGGGCGAAGGTAGCGAAGGTGTCGCCGACGCGGAGGGCGCGGCAGGAGAGGCAGGGGTGGACTTCCCCTCCCCCGAGGCCCGGGGGGAGCCCTGTCCCGAACACCCGGCGAGCAGCCCACCGGCCACAACCGCCAGCACCGTCCGCCGACTACTCACACCCATCGCGCCGCATCCTCCGAACCCGCACAGCGCCCCTCGCCGCACGAGGTCAGCCTAGCGACGTTGAGGGGTGATGACGGCAGCCGACGCCGTGAGCGCGACAGTACGGCGCGCCGAGTCGAGCGGGCGGCGGCCGCGCCCTCCCGCTGAGCACGACGCGGCATCTGCCCAAGGAAGGGCGGCAAGGCTCTTCGGCCGCCTACCGCGAACTGCGGCACTTGCCGCGCGGCTCCCCTATGCGCAACCGAAATTCGCAACCGGACATCGCAGATCACGCAGAGCGCAGCACCGGGACATCGACATCGTCCGACGCCCAGACCTTGGAGGTATGCGCCTCCGCGCGAGCCGCACCCCCGTCGGCCGAGGCGCCGTGGTCCACCCGCGCCACCAGCGAGCTCCGTGCGTTCTCGAAGACGGACAGCAGCAACCCCCGTGCGCTGACGTCGAATTCATCAGGATCAGCCATGCCGCACCTCCCTGTGCCCTACCCGGCCCGTATGACAGGCCCGGGCACGTATGACAGGCCCGAATGACAGGCCCGAAGCCTCCACTCGTGGTCGAGGACGCCTCGGGTCGTCGGCCGCAACCACGGTGTTTCGGCCAGCTATTTGCAGTTAGCACAGACTCCGGTTTTACGTTCAACCGGCCTGGGTAGGAGTCGTGATCGCGTGTCTTTTCGCTGACCCCCACCAGAAGCGCGAGGTACCCAGATGGTCGGTACGCGGGAGAAATCCATCGAACCGTTGGCGGGTACCTCGCTCGACCTGCCCGTTCCGCGATGATGGCTCCGCGGTATGCCGTCTACCTGATGGCAGCGGTGTACGCGGGTTTCGCCGCCATCGGGCTGGCCAACCTGCTGAAGATATCGGACAGTTCACTCGATTCGTACAGCTCGATCGTGCTGGTGGTCTGTTGCTATGCGATTCAGATGCTGCACTGCAGTCCGTACACCCAGCGGCTACGGGCCCGGTACGGACGCTGGACACTCTGGTTACAGGCGTTCATCGCTTTCGCGCCCGTGCAGACCGGCCATCAATCAGGCATCATGTGCGGATTTCTGGCCGGCGCCGCGACCGTCATTCTCGGTCCCCGTCTTGGCTGGTCTCTCTTCGGGCTCATCGCGATTTCTGTCGTACTGATAGCCCTGGCCGAAGAGGACGGTTTTCTCACTACGCTCTTCATGGCGCTCGCCACCTGTGCCGTGGGTCTGATCACCTTCGCGCTGAGCCGACTCGGGGATCTGGTCTTCGATCTGCACCGGCGGCGCGCGGAGACGGCGTGGGTGGCGGTGTCGAAGGAACGCCTCCGGTTCACCCAGGATCTGCACGACGTACTCAGCTACAGCCTCTCCGCGATCACCCTGAAGAGCGAGCTCTCGTACCGACTGATCGGCACCAATGACGAACGGGCCCGGCGTGAGCTCTCCGAGTCGCTGGAGATCACCCGCAGAACGCTCGCCGAGATCCGATCCGTCGTGCACGGAAACCGCAGGATGCTGCTGTCCAAGGAGATCGAACTGGCCTCCCGGGTCCTCGACTCCGCCGGGCTCACGGTGAGCGTGCAGGGCGAGTTCGACAAGGTGGAGCCCCGGGTCAGCGGCGTCCTGGCCGTCGTCCTGCGCGAGGCGGTCACCAATCTGCTGCGGCACAGCCAGGCGACGCAGTGCCGGATCCAGCTCAGGCGCCACTCCACGCTGCGCGGCCGCACCATCCGGCTCAGCGTCGCCAACGACGGCGCCTCCGGCTCGCTCGCGCCGCTCGCCTCGGAGCGCCGGGGCAGCGGGCTCGACAACATGGCGGCCCGCCTTGAGGCGGTCGACGGCAGCCTGCGCACCTCGGCGGACGGCGGCTGGTTCCGCCTGGAGGCCGAATGCCCGCTGCTGCAGCAAGAACCCACCCCTGCTCCGACGGCTTTCGAGCCGTGCTCAAGCCCTGGTCCCGAGAGTCGGCAGCCGAGCGAACGGAATTGACGGGACCGAATGCCCGGACGCATTCGGTCCCGCCGTGGGCTCCCATCGGCTCTAAGGGGAACCAGTGGAACAGCAGAAGAAGCTGACTCCGCACATGAGGCATTACGAGGAATTCGCCACGGGTGACATCCGCTGGATGCCGTACGTCATGTTCTTCAACCGCCCCGACTTCCGCTCCCCGGTGGTGAACACCGATGCGGGCGGGTTCCGGTTGTCGGCCGGGAAATCGGGTTCGTACTCGCTCCGGGGCACGCTTCCCCAGGGCGAGGTGAGCGTTCTGCTCGGCGCCTCCCCCGCATTCGGATTCGGCGCGACCGGCGACGCCACCACCCTTTCCTCACTGCTTTCCCAAGGGGCGTCGTCGGCCACCTGGCTCAATCTCGCGGCCCCCGCCTTCAATTCGTCCCAGGAAGTCCTCATCTTCCTGATGCACCGCGAACTGCTTCCCGCCATCCGGGACATCGTCGTGTTCTCCGGGCTCAACAACCTGGTCGTCGCGGGGCTGCCCATGGCGGGTTCCGGTTACGGGCAGTTCTTCTTCTCCGGCGAGTTCTTCCGCCAGCTCGGCGCGTCCAACGTGGACCAGGGCGAACAGCCCGGCTGGGCACGGGGAAAGCTCGCCCAGGCGGCCCGCCGCATCGGCCGTGGCGGAGCGCTGGAGGAGGACAAGCCCGCGCTCGCGGACCCCGAGGAGCGCATCGCCATCGCGCTGCGCAACACCGCCCGCGATCTCGACCGGCTCCTCGAACTCGCCGCGCCGACCGGCGCCCGCGTCTGCTATGTACTCCAGCCCACCGCGTCCTGGTCCGGCAAGCGCCTCACGCCGGAGGAGCGGCTCCTCATCGAGGAGAACGACACCGAGCGCGCCCGGATGTGGGACCTCTTCAAGCAGATCCTCGACCCCGCCGTCCACACCGCGTACGCCGAGCAGGTGGAGGCCGCCTGCAAGCAGCGCGGGGTCCCGTTCCTCGACGCCAGCCGGGCACTGAACGCCTCGCCGGACCGCGACCGCTGGCTCTTCCTCGACCAGACACACCTCACCGACGAGGGAAACCGCGTGGTCACCGGCCTCATCGAGGCGGAGTTCGGGCTCGACCGCTGAGCCACACCCACTGAGCCGAACCCGCTGAACCACACCCACTCACCCACCCGAAAGTGAGGTGATCAGCCATGCTCCGAAAGCTCGCCGCGCTGTTCAAACGACGAAAGAAGAAGCGCCGCAACGACAGCTCCATCTACCCGATGTTCTGAGGGGAAGGTCAGCCACTGCCATGTCTTCCCGCTACCGCGGCCTCTATCTGCGCGCCCTGGCTCCCGAGGGCCCGCTGTCGCTCGGCACCGACGATCTGCGCCACGTACGTACGGCACTGGCGACGGATGACGACGACACGGGCGTCGGCACCGGCGCTGGAACGGGCGCCGACGAACAGGAGCTGCCCGGTCTCATCGAGGCGGCCGAGCGCTGGTGCGCGCAGGAGACCGAGCGTTTCCGTGCCGTCCTGGGCGCGCCCGGTCCCGGGCCCGCCGGGCCAGAACAGCAGGAAACCGTACGCCGTGTCCTGCGCAACTGCGCCCCGCTCGCCCTCAGCGCCGGAGCCTGGCTCCAGTGGATCGCCAGCCCCGGCAACTCCGAGACGGAACCGGTCCTCAGAGTCCTCTCCCTGTATGCGTCCGACGTGGGCGCGGGCCGTCCGCTGGCGGACCGGGGCAGTACCTACCGCGCGCTGCTGCGCGGGCACGGGATCGTGGAGGAGCTGCCGGGTGTGCAGCTGGCGAGCAGCGAGCACATCGAGGGTTTCAGCTTCCGGCTGCCCGCGCTGCTGCTCGCGATGAGCCGGCGCCCCGACGCGTTCCTGCCGGAGATCCTCGGCGCCGATCTGTGTCTGCGCACCGTGGGACTGCTGCCCGCGCTGGCGGCGGCGCTGGGTGCGGGCGGCTCCGGGGGCGTGGACCCGCACGCCCTCGACATGGGCGGTCCACGCCCGGGTACCGCGGCGAACGGCCGCGAGCTGTCGCTGGCCGCCACGCGCGCGTACCTGACGGACCGGCACGCCCTCGAAGGCCCGTCCGGCGGCGAGGCCGCGACGCGCCGGCTCCTCGGTGGTTTCCGCTGGGCACTGCGGGCCATACGCGCGTGGAGCGAGCGGTTGCACGGCGAGGCGGCGCTGTCCCGGCACCCCGACTACGGGGTGTGGCGGCTGATCCACGCCCGGGCCCGGCAGGCGGCGGTCTACCACTCCCGCTTCAAACTCGCCGGGCGCCCGCTCTCCGAGTGGTTCGCGGATGTGGACGCGGGCCCGCGACCGTTCCTGACGGCGCTGGCCAAGAGCCCTCTCGTACGCCCCGGAAAGCCGGAGAGGAGCCCGCTGCTCGGGCGGCTGATCGGACCGAAAGGGCCGATGTTCCGGATCTTCACTGACGAGGAGATCGCCACCCTCCACCGGTGGATCGCGCTCCTGCCTGAAGAGGGTTCGGTACTCCACCCGCTGCCCGGGACCGAGTCCGCCCCCCACCGGGAACTGCACCGCGCCCAGGACTCCTGGCACACCCAGGGCAGCGACCTGGCGGCCGGGACGACGAGGACGAGCATCGTCCCACCCCCGTCCCCGCGTGCTCTGACCACCGCCGCCGCCCGCGCCGCCTACCGCGCCCTCCTCGGCCGTGAGGACACCGCGGAGCTGCGCGGTTTCGCCCACGCGTACGCGACCCGCTGGCTGGCCCGGTCCCGCTACGCCATGGATCGCGCCCCGGAACAGCTGCCGCCCCGCTGGGATCCGGAGAACGGGTTACGGGAGTGGCTGGCCCGCGCGCACGACTGGCACGCCGACAGCTTCCAGCGGGGCGAGGCGGTCCTGCCCAGCCGCGCGGAGCTGATCGACTCCACCTTGCAGCTCGCCCCGCTCATCATGATCGACGGTGGCTGGCTCCAGGGGTTCACGGACTACCAGCACGCCTCGTCCCGCTCGGGCCACTTCCTGTTCCGCACCTACTGGGACGAGCTGGGCAACGGCGAGCTGGAGCTCAACCATCCGCGCATCTACCGCGCGTTGCTGCGCGACATGGGCATCGACCTTCCGCCCACCGCGTCACGGGAGTTCAGCGACTGGCCCGGGTTCCGCGACGAGGCCTTCGCCATGCCCGCCTTCTGGCTGAGCGTGTCCCGCTTCCCCGAGACCTTCATGCCGGAGATCCTCGGCCTCAACCTCGCCATGGAGCTCTCCGGAGTCGGCGGCAGCTACCGCGACGCGCGCGTGGCGCTGCGCCACCACGGATTCAGCACCCAGTTCGTGGACCTCCACAACACGATCGACAACGTGGCCACCGGCCACTCGGCCTGGGCGGCCGACGCGATCGACGCCTATCTCGCCGATCTTCCCGGGGTACTGGGTCCCGGCCAGCAGGACACCGTCTGGGCGCGGATCCGGGTGGGCTATCGCTCGCTCAATCCCCCCGGCGGTACGGCCGCCGAGCTGTACGCGACGCTCCGCAGCCGCCGGGTGAACCGCACACGCCGTCCGACCCGCACCTCTCGGATCTGAGGAGCTGACCTCCGCATGGCCACCAACGCACCGGCAACCACCGTTCTGGGCCTCTCGGCCTTCTACCACGACAGCGCCGCCGCCCTGGTCACCGGCCAGGGCATCACGGCGGCAGCCCAGGAGGAGCGCTTCAGCCGCCGCCGCCACGACTCGGCCTTCCCCGAACTGGCCCTGCGCTACTGCCTGGACGAGAGCGGGCTGACCCTCGGCGACCTCGACCGGATCGCGTACTACGAGCGGCCGACCCGCAAGTTCCGCCGGGTCCTGGCGACTTACCTGGGCACCGCGCCCCGCTCCTTCACCTCCTTCCGCGATGTCATGCCGGGCTGGCTGAGCTGGAAGATGCGGACGATCAGCACGGTCAGGGACACACTCACGGGGCTGGGCCTGGGCCCCGTACCGGAGATCGAGTCCTTCGAGCACCACGAGTCGCACGCGGCCTCGGCCTTCCTGCCCAGCCCGTACGAGTCGGCGGCCGTGCTCTGCGTGGACGGGGTGGGCGAATGGACCACGACCTCCATCTGGCACGGCCGGGGCGACCGGGTCGAACCCGTCGCCGAGCTCTCCTTCCCGCACTCCCTCGGGATGCTGTACTCGGCGTTCACGTATTTCTGCGGATTCAAGGTGGACTCCGGCGAGTACAAGCTGATGGGCCTCGCCCCGTACGGCCGGCCCGTCCACGCCGGGGTGATCCGCGAGAACCTCGTCGATGTGAAGGACGACGGCTCGTTCCGGCTCGACACGCGGTACTTCGAGTTCCTGTACGGGCAGGTCATGACCGGCCGGGCGTTCGAGGAGCTGTTCGGCGGGCCGCGCCGGGAGCCCGAAGGGCCGCTCACCCAGCGGGAGTTCGACCTCGCCGCGTCGGTGCAGCTGGTCACCGAGGAGATCATGGTCAAGCTGGCCCGGACCGCGCGCGAGCTGACCGGTGAGTCCAAGCTGTGCATGGCGGGCGGCGTGGCCCTGAACTGCGTGGCCAACGGGCGGATCGTCGAGCGCGAGATCTTCGACGAGGTCTGGGTGCAGCCCGCCGCGGGCGACGCGGGCGGCGCGCTGGGCGCGGCCCTGCTCGCGCAGCGGGGACGGCCCCGGGACCGCACGCTGACCCGTGCCTCCCGTGACGCCATGAGCGGTTCACGCCTCGGCCCGGGGTTCGACAACGACCACGTCCAGGCGTACCTCGACTCCCTCGCGATCCCGCACACCCGGCTGAGCCCCGACGAGCTCTCGCGCAGGGTGGCCGAGCAGCTGGCGGAGGGCAAGGTCGTCGGCTGGTTCCAGGGTCGCATGGAGTTCGGCCCACGCGCCCTCGGCGCCCGCTCCATTCTCGGCGACCCGCGCAACCCCGCGATGCAGTCCGTGATGAACCAGAAGATCAAGTTCCGGGAGTCCTTCCGCCCCTTCGCCCCCATCGTGCTCGCCGAACACGCCCAGGATTACTTCCAGTTGAGCCAGCCGAGCCCGTACATGCTGATCGTCGCCCCCATCGCCGAACAGCAGCGTGTACGGACCGCCGAGCTGGACGGCGGCCTGGACGGTGCGCAGGGTCTGGACCGGCTCCGGATCCCCCGCTCCACCATCCCGGCGGTCACCCACGTGGACTGCTCGGCCCGCGTCCAGACGGTCACACCGGAGCAGGACGCACGGCTGTACGGGCTCCTGCGCGACTTCCACGCGACGACCGGGTGCCCGGTCCTGGTCAACACCTCCTTCAACGTACGGGGCGAACCCATCGTGGCCACCCCCGAGGACGCGTACCGGTGCTTCATGCGCACCAACATCGACACGTTGGCCATGGGTGACTTCCTGCTGGAGAAGACCGCTCAGCCGGAGTGGTCCGAGAAGGAGGACTGGCGCGAACTGATCCCGCTGGACTGACGTTTCGCCCGCTCCAGCGGATCGCGGTTCGCCGCGGACCGAAGATCGACGACCGAAGTTCGAAGCTCAGAGGCTCGAAGATCAGAAGCTCAGAAGCTCGCAATGAGAGGGCTCACCCCATGGCTCCCGCACACCGCGTGTTCGTCTCGACGCTGCTCGCCATCGTCTATCTGCTGGTCGTCACACCGGTCGGCCTCGCGGTACGGCTGCTGCGCGACCCCCTGAAGCGCAGGCCCGACCCGTCGGCCCGGACCTACTGGAACCACAGCCGTGCCTAAGCGCTCCGATATCCAGTCCGTTCTGGTGATCGGCTCTGGTCCGATCGTGATCGGTCAGGCTGCCGAGTTCGATTATTCCGGGACTC
>NZ_JBICVJ010000022.1:0-99601 GCF_043198895.1 Streptomyces sp. NPDC048696
CATCCCCTTCCACCGCGCCGTCGTCACCGACCCCGCCTTCACCAGCGACCCCTTCACCATCCACACCCGCTGGATCGAGACCGAATTCGTCAACGAGATCAAGCCCTTCGCCGCCCCGGCCGACGCCGAGGCGGACGAGGAGGCCGGTCGCGAGACGGTCGTGGTCGAGGTCGGCGGCAAGCGCCTTGAGGTCTCGCTGCCCTCGTCGCTCGGCATGTCCCTGGCCCGTACCGGCCTCGCCGCCGGTGCCAAGCCCAAGCGCCGCGCCACCAAGAAGGCGGGCTCCGCCGTCTCCGGTGACACGCTGGCGTCGCCGATGCAGGGCACGATCGTCAAGGTCGCCGTCGAGGAGGGCCAGGAGGTCAAGGAAGGCGACCTCATCGTCGTCCTCGAAGCCATGAAGATGGAGCAGCCGCTCAACGCCCACCGCTCCGGCACCGTCAAGGGCCTGTCGGCCGAGGTCGGCGCGTCGGTCACGTCGGGTGCGACGATCTGCGAGATCAAGGACTGAGCTCCCGCGACTCCCGTACGGAGTTGACCAGTTGAGGCCCCCGCCGGTTCTTCCGAGCGGGGGTCTCGGCGTTCCGCGCGGCGGTACGCTGCGGCGGTGCCCGACCAAAACATCGATGCCACACGGCAGTTGATGGCCGGTGTCCATCTCGACGCCCGCTTCCGGGACGCGGTCATCGACGAGCTGTACGAGCATCCGGAGCGCGTCGCCGCCCCCGCCTACGACTTCGACGCGGTCCCCGTCCTCCTCGAAGCCCTACGCGCCCGCCGCACGGCCCGCCTCTGGGCGCTCCCGGTGGCGCTCCTGTGGATCGCCGGTTTCGTCCTGCTCGGCCGGCTCTTCGCGGTGTACGCGGTGGGGGCCTTGGCGCTGCTCGGCGCGGCCCGGGTGCTGGGCGACCGGGCGGCGCCGCTGCCCACGGCCGTGGTCGCCCGCCGCCCGCCGCCGACGCGCCGGGCGCGGATCTGGGGCGGGGTCCTGCGCGGCTTCGGCCGAGTGGCGCTCGTGCTGTACGCGATCCCGGTGGTGGGCTCCGTCTGGGTGGGCGATCCGGGTGCGTGGGGCGTGCCGCCCGTCGTGGTGGCGTTCCCCCTGGCCGTGCTGATGACGCTGATGACAGCGGGCCACCGGGCCTCGGTCGTGGAGCGGTTGACCGACGTCCAGTCGTCGCCCCGGCCGCGCCCGCCCGGCGCCTCTCCCACCCGGCTGGACCGGGCGCTGGGGCGGATCCCGCGTGAACAGCACTCGCGGCTCGTGGTGCACCCGCCGGGCGCCCCCTTCGTCGGGTCGGGCACGTCCCTGACCGCGGAATGCGTCACGGTCCGGCTGCGGCCGACCAACCGCCTCGACTTGGAGCGCTTCCTCGGGAACACCCTCCTGGACCGCGTCAAGGGCGCCGTCGAAGGCGTGCGCGGCCTGGCCCAACAGGTCGACCACTGCCTGTTCCTGGCGGACGACGATCTGCCGCACCCCGGCCCGGCGCACCTGCCTCTCGACCTGGACCGGCTCCTCGACAGCGCACTCGGGCGACCGGGCTCCGGCCCGGGCACCGAGATGCTGCGGATCGTCTGCCGGGGCCCCCGCTCCCAGCTGACCACCGTCTTCGTACGCCTCCGTCTCGACGCCCCGTACTTCAGTGTCGAGCTGCACACCCGCGTACTCCCGCCGGTGCGGGCCGACTTCGCGGCGGCGGGGCGGCGGAGCGGGTGGCACCCCGTCGGCCACCCGTTCCTGCCGCTCTCCCTGAACAAGTCGCTCTCCCTGGCGATCCTGCGCACGCCCTCGGCCGGTGCGGGCGTGCTCGCCGAGCCGGCCGCGTGGCCGGTGCGGCGGCTGCGGGCGGCGGCGCGCCTCGACGTGCTCCCAGCCACCGGTCCGGGCGTCTCGATCCGCGAACTCGCCGCCGAGCGGCGGCTGACGGAGCCGGAGCTCCTGGACTCCCGGCGGATCGCCGGGACCGTACGGCAGCTGGTGCTCGACACCGTACGGGAGACGCTGACCTCCGCCGGACTGTCGTCGCCCGGCCAGCACGAGCACGAGTCGTACGACATCCACGGCGGCATCCAGCTCGGCAGCATGACCGGCGGCGCCGTCGCGACCGGCTTCACCACCCGCTCGACCCGCCCGCTCGGCCACACCTCCCCCGGCCCCACCACCAACCCCGACGACGACTCCTGGGACCACGACCTTGGGTGACATCGCCAAGGGGGTGCTCGGCGGGGCCTGGACGCTGCTGGTGGGGTGGATACTGCCGACCGCCCTGAACCTCGGCGTCTTCGCGCTGGCGGTGGCGCCGAGCCTGCGCCGGACCGCCGTGGCCCGGCGGCTGTGGCCGGGCAGCGCGCCCGGCGCCATGCTGGTGCTGCTGACGGCCGCGCTCCTGTGCGGCCTGGTCCTGAGCGCGCTGCAGAACCTCCTCTACCGGTTCCTTGAGGGGTACGTGCTGTGGCCCGCGCGGGCGTACGAGGCGGGGTGCCGACGGGCGCGGGCCGCGCAGGGCGCGCTCGCCGACCGGCTGCTGCTGCTCGGCCTGGAGCGGCGCAGGCGGGACGGCACCGTACTGGCACCGCTCGCGGCCGCCGATCTCGTACGCGTGAGCACCGATCCACGGCTCGCTCGGGCCATGGGCAAGGACCGGCGGCGCACCTCCGCGCAGCGGGCGCTGCTCCAGGAGCGCCTGAGCCGGTTCCCGGTGGACTCCGCGCAGATCGCCCCGACCCGGCTCGGCAACGCGATCCGCCGCTTCGAGGAGTACGGGCACGACCGGTACCGGCTCGACACCCAGCTGCTGTGGAACGAGCTGACCGGGGCGGGGCCCGAGAGGCTGTGCCGTCAGGTCGAACTGGCCCGCACCAGCGTCGACTTCTTCGTCGCCCTGCTCACCGGGCACACGGCGGTCGCCCTGGTCGCGCTCGCCACGCTGCCCGCCGCCTCGGCGGACGTACCGCTGCTGCTGACGGCGGCGGTGGCGCTCGGCGTGCTGGTGCCGCTCTGGTACCGGGCGGCGGTGACCGCGACCGACGAGTGGGCGGCGTCGGTGCGCGCGCTGGTCAACGCGGGCCGCAAACCGCTCGCCGACGCGCTCGGCCTGGTGCTGCCCAAGGAGCTCGCCGAGGAGCGGAAGATGTGGACGATGGTGTCGCGCCTGTCCCGCATCCCGTTCCACGAGCGGGCCTCGGCCCTGGACCGGTACCGGGCGGCCCCGTGAGCGCGGCGTTCGGGCATCCTTGGAGCATGACGACGAGGCCCATGCGTGCCGACGCGCGGCGCAACTACGAGCGGCTCCTCGGCGTGGCCAGGACCGCGTTCGCGGAGCACGGGACGGACGCCTCGCTGGAGGACGTGGCCAAGCGCGCGGGCGTCGGGATCGGCACCCTGTACCGGCACTTCCCGAACCGGCACGCGCTGATGTGCGCGATCTTCCAGAGCGAGGTCGACGTACTCCTCACGCGCTCACGGGAGTTGCTGGACGCGGAGCAGCCGTGCACGGCGCTCGTGGAGTGGCTGCGCGCCATCATCACTCATACAGGTGAGTACCGAGGGGTCGCCCGCGCCCTCATGTCGGCCTCGCACGACGACAGTTCGGCCCTCGCACAGTGCAGCGTGCCGATGCGCGAGGCGGGCAGCGCGCTGCTCGTACGGGCCCAGCTGGCCGGGACCGTACGAGTCGATGTGACCATCGGCGATCTGATGCAGCTCACCAATGCCATCGCGCTGGCGGCCGAACAGGCCCCGGACGACCCGGAGTTGGCCGACCGCCTGCTCGCACTGACCCTGCGGGGCCTGAAGCCGTGACGGCCACGGCGGGCGCGGTGCGCCCCGAGCCGGAGCGCACGCGTCCGCACGTGGCCGAATAGCCACTAGCGGCGCCGCAGGTCGGCCACTCTCGCCCGGTCGCCGGGGCCCTGCTGGTCACCGAGCGCTGCCGCGCTGCGTAGCTGGGGTCCGGCACCCGGCACATGGCTGCGGCGCTGGCCGGGAAGCGGCACGTCCCGGCGGGGCTGGCGCCCCGGCGGGACGCCCTCGCTGCCCGAGCCCGTCCCGGCCACCGCGATCTGCACGCCCTGATCGGCCAGGGCCTGCAGTTCGGTGCCGGCCCGGTCGTCGTGACCGGGGGGCTCGTCGGTGACCAGGCGGGTGATCACGTCCGTCGGCACCGTCTGGAACATGGTGTCGGTGCCGAGCTTGGTGTGATCGGCCAGGACCACGACCTCGGCCGCGGCCTGGACGAGCGCGCGGTCGACGCTCGCGGAGAGCATGTTGGACGTCGAAAGGCCGCGCTCGGCGGTGAGCCCGCTCCCCGAGAGGAAGGCGCGGGAGACCCGCAGCCCCTGGAGCGACTGCTCGGCCCCGCTGCCCACCAGGGCGTAGTTGGAGCCGCGCAGGGTGCCGCCGGTCATGACGACCTCCACCCGGTTGGCATGGGCCAACGCCTGGGCCACCAGCAGGGAGTTGGTGACGACGGTCAGGCCGGGGACCCGGGCGAGCCGGCGGGCCAGCTCCTGCGTGGTCGTCCCCGCGCCGACCACGATGGCCTCGCCCTCTTCGACAAGACTTGCGGCGAGGTCGGCGATGGCCGTCTTCTCCGCGGTCGCGAGATGGGATTTCTGCGGAAAGCCGGACTCTCGCGTGAATCCGCCCGGCAGTACCGCACCGCCGTGCCGGCGGTCGAGGAGTCCTTCGGCCTCCAGTGCCCGCACGTCTCGCCGTACGGTCACTTCGGAGGTCTGGACGACGCGGGCGAGCTCCCGGAGCGATACCGCTCCGTTGGCGCGCACCATTTCGAGGATCAATTGGCGACGTTCTGCAGCGAACACGAAACTGACAGTAACCTGAGCGGCCGATTGTTTTCAGCAGTTTGCGCCGAATAACAGAAGGTGTGCACAGAGGTGTCCACGAAGTGGTATAGGCGCCCCCTCGGGCGCCTTGTCCCGCGCCGCCGCGCTCCGGCGCGCCTCTGTTACGCCTCGCCCGCCTTCTTGCGCGTGTGCAGCTGACGCGCGACCTCGGCGATCGAACCCGAGAGCGACGGGTAGACCGTGAACGCGTTCGCGATCTGCTCCACCGTGAGGTTGTTGTCGACCGCGAGCGAGATCGGGTGGATCAGCTCCGAGGCGCGCGGCGAGACGACCACGCCGCCGACCACGATCCCGGTGCCCGGGCGGCAGAAGATCTTGACGAAGCCGTCGCGGATGCCCTGCATCTTGGCGCGCGGGTTGCGCAGCAGCGGCAGCTTGACGACCCGGGCGTCGATCTTGCCGGCGTCGACGTCGGCCTGGGTGTAGCCGACGGTGGCGATCTCGGGGTCGGTGAAGACGTTCGAGGAGACCGTCTTGAGGTTCAGCGGGGCCACCGCGTCGCCCAGGAAGTGGTACATCGCGATCCGGCCCTGCATGGCCGCGACCGAGGCGAGCGCGAAGATGCCGGTGACGTCACCGGCCGCGTACACACCGGGCGAGGACGTGCGGGAGACCTTGTCGGTCCAGATGTGGCCGGACTCCAGGAGCTTGACCCCGGACTCCTCCAGGTTCATCCCGGCGGTGTTCGGGATCGCGCCGACCGCCATCAGGCAGTGCGTACCGCTGATGACCCGGCCGTCGGAGAGCGTGACCTCGACCCGGTCGCCGACGCGCTTGGCGGACTGGGCGCGGGAGCGGGCCATGACGTTCATGCCCCGGCGGCGGAACACGTCCTCCAGGACCGCGGCCGCGTCCGGGTCCTCGCCCGGCAGCACCCGGTCGCGCGACGAGACGAGGGTGACCTTGGAGCCGAGCGCCTGGTAGGCACCGGCGAACTCGGCGCCGGTCACACCGGAGCCGACCACGATCAGCTCTTCGGGCAGCTCGTCCAGGTCGTACACCTGGGTCCAGTTGAGGATCCGCTCGCCGTCCGGCAGGGCGTCGGGGATCTCGCGCGGGTGGCCGCCGGTGGCGATCAGGACCGCGTCGGCGGTGAGGATCTCCTCGCTGCCGTCGGCGGCGGTGACGATGACGTCACGGGTGCCGTCGATGCCCTGGGGTCCGCCGAGCTTGCCGCGGCCGCGCAGCACGCGTGCGCCCGCACGCGTGACGGACGCGGTGATGTCGTGGGACTGCGCCAGCGCGAGGCGCTTGACGCGTCGGTTGACCTTGCCGAGGTCGACGCCGACGACACGGGCCGACTGCTCGTTCGGCGGGGTGTCGTCGGCGACCAGGATGCCCAACTCCTCGTACGAAGAGTCGAAGGTGGTCATCACCTCGGCCGTCGCGATCAGAGTCTTCGACGGCACGCAGTCGGTGAGCACCGACGCCCCGCCCAGACCGTCGCAGTCGACGACGGTCACCTCCGCGCCGAGCTGGGCGCCCACCAGGGCCGCCTCGTATCCGCCGGGTCCGCCACCGATGATCACGATCCGGGTCACGAAATGTTCCGCCTCGCATTGTGGAAATGCAGTACGTAGCTCATTGTCCCGCACGCTTCAAGATGCTTCGTCCCCGGGGCGCCATCCGGCTGTCACACCCGTGTGCCATTCTCGCGCGAGCACCCGTGGGCCGCTGTCGTACCCTCGACACCATGTCGCTCTACGCCGCGTACGCCGGCAACATGGATCCGCGGCTGATGACGCGCCGCGCCCCGCACTCCCCGCTGCGCGGCACCGGCTGGCTCAACGGCTGGCGGCTGACCTTCGGCGGGGAGCAGATGGGCTGGGAGGGCGCCCTCGCCACGATCGTGGAGGCGCCGCGCTCCCAGGTCTTCGTCGCGCTGTACGACATCGCGTCGCTCGACGAGGACTCGATGGACCGCTGGGAGGGCGTCGGCCTCGACATCTACCGCCGCATGCGGGTACGGGTGGACACGCTGGACGGGGAGGAGCCGGCGTGGATCTACGTACTCAACGCGTACGAGGGCGGCCTGCCGTCCGCGCGCTACCTGGGCGAACTGGCCGACGCGGCGGAGTCGGCCGGGGCCCCTCATGACTACGTCATGGAGTTGCGCAAGCGCCCGTGCTGAACCTCTGCGGGCCGGTGGGGGCTGGTCGCGCAGTTCCCCGCGCCCCTGGGGGTTGGGCTCGCCGGGGTTGCGGGGATCGCCCCGCAGGGGCGCATGTAGGGGCGCGGGGAACTGCGCGACCAGCCCCCACCGCGCCGCAGACGAACCAGCAACCCACGACCACGCCGCACCCGCAGGTCCGCGCTGTCGTCGGAAACGACAAGACAACGATCCCACCCTTGTGCGCCAGTCATCTACGCGCGTAGGAATCCAGCGGTTACCCTCGTCGTCGTGAACGCATCTGTTATTCCGGACAACATCCAGGGCGACCCCCACGCCGCCGCCGACGCCGCCGCCGCGCGCCTTCGCGAGCTGACCGGCGCCGAGACCCACGACGTCGCCCTCGTGATGGGCTCCGGCTGGGCGCCGGCCGTCGACGCGCTCGGTGAGCCCGAGGCCGAGTTCCCCGTCACCGAGCTGCCCGGCTTCCCGCCGCCGGCCGTCGAGGGCCACGGCGGCAAGGTCCGCTCGTACAAGATCGGCGAGAAGCGCGCGCTGGTCTTCCTGGGCCGTACGCACTTCTACGAGAAGCGTGACGTCACCGCCGTCTCGCACGGTGTGCGCACCGCCGTCGCCGCGGGCTGCAAGACCGTCGTGCTCACCAACGGCTGCGGCGGTCTGCGCGCGGGCATGCGCCCGGGCCAGCCGGTCCTGATCAGCGACCACCTCAACCTCACGGCCGCGTCCCCGATCATCGGCGCCAACTTCGTGGACCTGACCGACCTGTACTCGCCGCGGCTGCGCGCGCTGTGCAAGGAGGTCGACCCGACCCTCGAAGAGGGCGTGTACGTCCAGTTCCCCGGCCCGCACTACGAGACCCCGGCCGAGATCAACATGGTCCGCGTGCTCGGCGGCGACCTCGTCGGCATGTCGACCGTCCTGGAGGCCATCGCCGCCCGTGAGGCCGGCGCCGAGGTGCTCGGCATCTCGCTGGTCACCAACCTGGCCGCAGGCCTGACCGGTGAGCCCCTCAACCACGAAGAGGTGCTCCAGGCCGGCCGTGACTCGGCGGCGCGCATGGGCTCGCTGCTGACCCGGGTACTCGACCGCATCTGACCCCGATCCGTACCGGAAGGGATTTCGACGTGACGCAGGACCTGATCGCGCGGGCCAAGGCCTGGCTGGCCGAGGACC
The DNA here is from genome assembly GCF_043198895.1 of Streptomyces sp. NPDC048696. Classification (NCBI taxonomy): domain Bacteria; kingdom Bacillati; phylum Actinomycetota; class Actinomycetes; order Kitasatosporales; family Streptomycetaceae; genus Streptomyces; species Streptomyces sp. NPDC048696. Next base: position 8,174 of record NZ_JBICVJ010000022.1, read on the forward strand.
CGGACGGCGAGACGCGCGAGGAGCTGGCGAAGCTCATCGACGGCGAGGACCTGACGGAGCTGGCCGCGCGCTTCGCGGGCACGCTCCAGTTCGGCACGGCCGGGCTCCGCGGCGAGCTGGGCGCCGGCCCGATGCGGATGAACCGCTCGGTCGTCATCCGCGCCGCCGCCGGCCTCGCCGCGTATCTGAAGGCGAAGGGCCAGGGCGACGGCCTGGTCGTCGTCGGCTACGACGCGCGCTACAAGTCCGCGGACTTCGCGCGCGACACGGCCGCCGTGATGACCGGCGCGGGCCTCAAGGCCGTGGTGCTGCCGCGCCCGCTGCCCACGCCCGTGCTCGCGTACGCGATAAGGCACCTGGGCGCCGTCGCGGGCGTCGAGGTGACCGCGAGCCACAACCCGCCGCGCGACAACGGCTACAAGGTCTACCTCGGCGACGGCTCGCAGATCGTGCCGCCCGCCGACGCGGAGATCGCCGCCGAGATCGACGCGGTCGCCTCGCTGCACGACGTCCCGCGCCCCGAGGACGGCTGGGAGACGCTGGGCGAGGAGGTCCTGGAGGCCTATCTGGCGCGTACGGACGCGGTGTTGACCCCCGGGTCCCCGCGCACCGCGCGCGTCGTCTACACGGCCATGCACGGCGTCGGCAAGGACGTCCTGACGGCGGCCTTCGCCCGCGCGGGCTTCCCGGCGCCGGCGCTGGTGGCCGAACAGGCCGAGCCCGACCCGGCGTTCCCGACGGTCGCGTTCCCCAACCCGGAGGAGCCGGGCGCGATGGACCTCGCCTTCGAGGCCGCGCGCGCCGTCGTCCCGGACATCGTCATCGCCAACGACCCGGACGCGGACCGCTGCGCGGTCGCCGTGCCGGACGCGTCGGTGGAGGGCGGCTGGCGGATGCTGCGCGGCGACGAGGTCGGCTCGCTGCTCGCCGCCCACCTCGTCGCCAAGGGCGTCTCGGGCGTGTTCGCCGAGTCGATCGTGTCGTCCTCGCTGCTCGGCCGGATCGCCGAGGCGGCCGGTCTGGGCTACGAGGAGACCCTGACCGGGTTCAAGTGGATCGCCCGCGTCGACGGCCTGCGCTACGGGTACGAGGAGGCGCTGGGCTACTGCGTCGACCCCGAGGGCGTCCGCGACAAGGACGGCATCACCGCCGCCCTGCTCGTCGCCGAGCTCGCGTCCGTCCTCAAGGAGCAGGGGCGTACGCTCCTGGACCTCCTCGACGACCTGGCCGTGGAGCACGGGCTGCACGCCACCGACCAGCTGTCGGTGCGCGTCGAGGACCTGACGGTCATCTCCGACGCGATGCGGCGGCTGCGCGAGAAGGCGCCGACCTCGCTCGCGGGCCTCGCGGTCACCAGGGCCGAGGACCTGACCGAGGGCACCGAGGAGCTGCCGCCGACCGACGGTCTGCGGTACTACCTCGAAGGCGCCCGCGTGATCGTCCGCCCCAGCGGCACCGAGCCCAAGCTCAAGTGCTACCTGGAGGTCGTGGTCCCGGTCGGCTCCGCCGACAGGCTGCCCGAGGCACGCGACAAGGCGGCGGTCCTGCTCGCCGGGATCAAGAAGGACCTGGCGGCGGCCGCGGGCATCTGAACGTCCTGCGGAGTCCGCCCGTACGAGTGAATCCCGTACGGCGCCCGACGCAGCTCCCGGCTCTTTCCGGATCATCCGAGAAAGGGTGGGCCGGTACCGTCCGCCGAGCCCAGGAGCAGCCGCAGTGCCCCCGATCGCCGCACCGGCGGCCCGTACGCGCACGCGTGCGGGCCGCCCTCCCGTCCCCGCCGCCCGCCGCCACCAGGCCCCGGGCGGCGGGGACGGTTTCCGTTCGCCGCCGGCCCGGTTGGGCGACGCGCTCGCCCGGGCCGCGCCCGCGCTGCTCGGCTATCTCGCGGTACGGCTGCTCGGCCTCGCGGTCCTGGCCAAGTGGGCGCACCTCAAGGGCCACGGCGTGTGGACGACGCTGGCCACCTCCTGGGACTCGCACTGGTACCTGGGCATCGCCGACCACGGCTACGACCACGTACTCGGGACCCAGCTCAACCACAACAACCTGGCGTTCTTCCCGCTCTACCCGGTCGTGGTCAAGGTGTGCGCGGCCGTCGCGCCCGGCTCTCGCGCGAGCGTCGGTCTTGTGGTCGCGGTGGTCTGTTCGGGAGCCGCCGCGTGGGGCGTGTTCGCGGTCGGCGACCGCCTTTACGGGCGGCGCGCCGCGACCGTGCTCGCGGTCCTGTGGGGCGCGCTGCCGGTGGCCGTGGTGCAGTGGATGGGCTACACCGAATCGCTCTTCACGGCGCTGGCCGCCTGGTCCCTGTACTGCGTCCTGACCGGCCGCTGGGCGGCCGCCGGGACGCTGGCCGCGCTGGCGGGCCTCACCCGGCCTACGGGGATCGCGGTGGCGGCGGCGGTGTCGCTGGCTGCCCTGGCGACGCTGTGGCGCTCGGGCTTCGCCCGCCGACCGCTCGCCGCGGCCCTGCTGGCCCCGCTGGGCTGGTTCGGATACGTGGCCTGGGTCGGGGCCCGGCTCGGCCGCTGGGACGGCTACTTCGCGGTCCAGAAGCTGTGGGGCAACCAGTGGGACGGCGGCGCCGACACCCTGCGCGAACTGCGCACGCTCCTGGTGTACGACCGCTCCCCCGCGCTCTTCCTGGTGGTGGTCTCGCTGGTGCTGATCCTGGCGGGCGTGCTGTTCCTGCTCTGCCTCGCCGACCGCCAGCCACTGGTACTGCTGATCTTCACGGGCATGCTGCTGGTGGTGGTCCTGGGCAGCGGCGGCGTCTACTTCCCCCGAGCCCGCTTCCTCATCCCCGGCTTCCCCCTGCTGCTCCCCCTGGCCCTCGCCCTGTCGAGAGCAAGACGCCACGTGGCGGTACTCCTGACGGTGGCAGCGGCCCTGTCCTCGGCCTGGCTGGGCGCGTACATGCTGCTGGTGTGGCCGGGCCCACCGTGATGTTCCGGGGCGCCGGGCCGCGCCCGACGGCGGGGGCGCGCCGGGATGCCTTCAGGGGCGCGGGGAACCGCGCGAGCAACCCAGCACGGTCCGCGGACACGAGACGGCCCGATAAGGGGCGCGGGGAACCGCGCGACCAGCCCCCACCGGCCCGCAGACGAAAGCGCACCTCCCGGGGTCAGCCAACGGCAAGCAGCACAACAAGAAGCACCGCGCCGGCGAGAGCAGGCGCAATGATCTCGTAAGCCCACCGCACCCCCACCGCACCCTGCGCCCCCTCACGCCCGCCATTGCGCTCAGCAAGCTCCCGAAGCTCACGGATGGTCCGATCCGCAGGGGCGAGCCGGGACTTCTCGTCATCGGCCCGCGTCGCGGTGGACGTACGCCCGTACGGATCGTTCGCCGCGTCCCGAACCTGCGCCCGGGCCGCCCGCTTCCGCTGCCGCAGCGAAACAGGAATGGACCAGAGCTGGTACTTGCGACCGCTCTGGTCGAAGACCTCGCTGGAGTACCCGGACCGCACGTCCGCGACGGCCGCCCAGGGCAGCGTGATCGTACGGAACGGGTTGCGGATCCGCAGCCGGTCGTCGTTGGCGTACACGGCCGGGCGCAGGGTGAACGCGAAGACCAGCGGGACCAGGCAGATCACCCCCGCCAGCGCGAGCCACGGCGCACTGCCGTGGCCGCGCACGATCGCGTCCCCGGCGAGCCACAGCCCGAGCCCGAGCAGCAGCACACCGGCGGCGATACCGCCGGATGACCGGTACACGCGGTCGGCGTAGGTGGGCTCGGCGGGCGGCGTGGGGCTCGTCATGGGGCCGATTGTGCACTACGTGTTCGAGCTCGGCCGAGAGAGGGCGCGAACGCGCCCGGCCGACCGTCCCGGAGCACGCACACGGGGGTGCCGCCACGAGCGTGGCAGCACCCCCGATGGGTGACGGACGTCAGCCGCGGGCACCCGCCCGGCGGCGCAGCGCGACGAAGCCGAGCCCGGCCGCGCCGGCCGACGCGAGGCCCGCGCCGCTCGCGACGAGCACGGTGTGGCCGTCCTTGCCGCCGTCCTCGACCTCGGCACCGGCCGCGACGGCACCCTTGGGAACGATCTGGACGCCGGTGGCGCCGGTCTGGGCGGCGGGGGCCGGGGCGGGCGTGCCCGTGCCGGTCTTGGCCGTGCTGTCCGTGCCCGTGCCGTCGGTGCTCTGGCCGCCGTGGCTCACCCAGGACGCCGTGAGCTCGCCGTAGGAGTCCAGGATCACCCGGACGCGGTCGCCGTTGGCGAGCTTGTAGACCATCTGGTGCGTTGTCGCCTGGCGGTGACCGGCCCGCAGCACGCCGAGCTGGTCGCCGTCCTTCTCCAGGATGTGGGCCGTGTAGTACACGGTCTTGCCCTCGCCGTGGGCGTAGACCTTGCCCTTCAGGCCGCCGAGGAGCAGCTGGGTGCGGATCAGCCGGCCGTCGTCGTTGCTCTCGCCCTGGCCGTCGCTGCCCCAGTCCCGCACGGAGGTGACGTCGCCGTCGGAGGTGAGGGTCACCTGGACTCCGGCGAAGACCTGCACGTCCTTCGTCCCGTAGCCGCCGCCCGCCTTGAGCTCGCCGAGCTCCTTGGCGCCCTTGAGGACGGTCGCCGTGTAGTAACGGTGCTGGTCGCCGCGGTGGTAGACCTGTGCGGTCAGGCCGTCCTTGAGCGCGACCGTACGGACGGGCTTCGCCGGGTCCTGGCCGTCGTAGACCCGCTGCGGGAAGGCGACCCGGGTGTTGATGCTGCCCTTGCCCGAGACGACCAGCTGCGGCACGTCGCCGCCGCGCTCCAGGTAGAGGCTGATGCCGTCGACCACGGCGCTCAGCTTCGTCCGGTCCAGCTCCGCCACGACCTTGACCATGTAGTCGTCGCCGGGCTTCCAGTTCGGGCCCACGGCGCGGATCCACGCCTCGGGGCCGCCGTCGCTGCTGTGGTTGCGGAGCACGGCCACGTACCCCTTGCCGATGTAGACGGGCGTGCCGGAGTAGCGGTCGTTCTTGGCGGCGGGCGCGTCCGAGGAGGCCGCCTTCGAGACGGACGGCGCGGCGAGCGCGGTGGTCGCGGCGACGACCGGGGTGAGGGCGACACCGGCGACGACTGCGGTGGCGAGGGCGGTGCGAAGGGCGTGACGCATGACGACTCCCATGGAGACAAGTGGTGTGAGTGGGAAGAGCCGCATGCCGCTGTGTTCTCGTCCGAGTGGGGCGGTTGAGGTTTCGGCGGGCTGCATCAATGAATTTAGTGATCTTGTTCTCCGGAGCTGTCCGCTCCCTGTCACGACGCCGTGACAGGGAGCGGAGGCACGCCTTCCAAAGAGACCGGAGGCATGGGTTCCAAAGGGCCCCTGGTCAGCGGGGCTGTACAGGACGCTACGCGCGTAGATATGCTCATCTGGTGACCATGCCCACCAATGCACCTGCAGCTGCCCTCGCCGACGCGACCGCGTCGGACGCGGCTCTGCGCCGCTTCCTCCACGGGCTCCCCGGCATCGATCCGGTGGGCCTGGAAGCGCGCGCCGCGTCCCTCGGCACCCGTTCGATCAAGACGACGGCCAAGGCGTACGCCATCGACCTGGCCATCTCGATGATCGACCTGACGACGCTCGAAGGCGCGGACACCCCGGGCAAGGTCCGGGCGCTCGCCGCCAAGGCCGTCCACCCCGACCCGCTGGACCGCACCACCCCGGCCACCGCCGCCGTCTGTGTCTACCCCGACATGGTGGCCACCGCCAAGGAGACCCTGAAGGGCTCGACCGTGAAGGTCGCGTCCGTCGCCACCGCCTTCCCGGCTGGCCGCGCCGCCCTCCCGGTGAAGCTCGCGGACGTCCGCGACGCCGTGGCCGCCGGGGCCGACGAGATCGACATGGTGATCGACCGGGGCGCGTTCCTGGCCGGTCACTACCTCAAGGTGTACGAGGAGATCGCGGCCGTGAAGGCCGAGTGCGGCGTCAAGGCCCGTCTCAAGGTCATCTTCGAGACCGGCGAGCTCTCCACGTACGACAACATCCGCCGCGCCTCCTGGCTCGGCATGATGGGCGGGGCCGACTTCATCAAGACGTCGACCGGCAAGGTCGCGGTGAACGCGACGCCCGCCAACACCCTGGTCCTGCTTGAGGCCGTGCGCGACTACCGCGCCCAGACCGGTGTCCAGGTCGGCGTGAAGCCCGCCGGCGGCATCCGCTCGACCAAGGACGCCATCAAGTTCCTGGTCCTGGTCAACGAGACCGTGGGCGAGGACTGGTTGGACAACCACTGGTTCCGCTTCGGCGCCTCCTCGCTGCTCAACGACCTGCTGATGCAGCGTCAGAAGCTGGCGACCGGCCGCTACTCCGGCCCCGACTACGTGACGGTGGACTGATCACCATGGCATCTTCTGTATTCGAGTACGCGCCCGCCCCCGAGTCGCGCTCGGTCGTCGACATCGCGCCCTCGTACGGCCTGTTCATCGACGGCGAGTTCGTCGACGCGGCCGACGGCAAGGTCTTCAAGACCGTCTCGCCGAGCTCCGAGGAAGTCCTCTCCGAGGTCGCCCAGGCGGGCGAGGCGGACGTGGACCGGGCCGTGAAGGCCGCCCGCAAGGCGTTCGAGAAGTGGTCGGCGCTGCCCGGCTCCGAGCGCGCCAAGTACCTGTTCCGTATCGCCCGGATCATCCAGGAGCGCTCGCGCGAGCTGGCCGTCCTGGAGACCCTGGACAACGGCAAGCCGATCAAGGAGACCCGCGACGCGGACCTCCCGCTGGTCGCCGCGCACTTCTTCTACTACGCGGGCTGGGCCGACAAGCTCGACCACGCCGGTTACGGGCCGAACCCGAAGCCGCTCGGCGTCGCGGGCCAGGTCATCCCGTGGAACTTCCCGCTCCTGATGCTGGCGTGGAAGATCGCCCCGGCGCTCGCGACCGGCAACACGGTCGTCCTCAAGCCCGCCGAGACGACCCCGCTGACCGCCCTGTTCTTCGCGGACATCTGCCGCCAGGCGGGTCTGCCCAAGGGTGTCGTCAACATCCTCACCGGGTACGGCGACGCGGGCGCGGCCCTCGTCGAGCACCCGGACGTCAACAAGGTCGCCTTCACCGGCTCGACCGCCGTCGGCAAGGCGATCGCCCGGTCGATCGCGGGCACCGACAAGAAGGTCACCCTTGAGCTGGGCGGCAAGGGCGCCAACATCGTCTTCGACGACGCCCCGATCGACCAGGCCGTCGAGGGCATCGTCAACGGCATCTTCTTCAACCAGGGCCAGGTCTGCTGCGCGGGCTCGCGCCTGCTGGTCCAGGAGTCGATCCAGGACGAACTGCTCGACGCCCTCAAGCGCCGTCTGTCCACGCTGCGCCTCGGCGACCCGCTGGACAAGAACACCGACATCGGCGCCATCAACTCGGCCGAGCAGCTGGCCCGTATCACCGCGCTCGCCGAGACCGGCGAGGCCGAGGGCGCCGAGCGCTGGTCCCCGGCGTGCGAACTGCCGGAGAACGGCTACTGGTTCGCGCCGACGCTCTTCACGAACGTGACGCAGGCGCACACCATCGCCCGCGACGAGATCTTCGGCCCGGTCCTGTCGGTGCTGTCGTTCCGTACGCCGGACGAGGCCGTCGCGAAGGCCAACAACAGCCAGTACGGCCTGTCGGCGGGCATCTGGACCGAGAAGGGCTCCCGCATCCTCGCGGTCGCGGGCAAGCTCCGGGCCGGTGTCGTCTGGGCCAACACGTTCAACAAGTTCGACCCGACCTCGCCGTTCGGCGGCTACAAGGAGTCGGGCTTCGGCCGCGAGGGCGGCCGGCACGGTCTGGAGGGCTACCTCGATGTCTGAGTCTTCGTCTGCGACGCGTCTGAGTGTCTTCAAGACCTACAAGCTGTACGTGGGCGGGAAGTTCCCGCGTTCCGAGAGCGGCCGGGTGTACGAGGTGATCGACTCCAAGGGCAACTGGCTGGCGAACGCCCCGCTGTCCTCCCGCAAGGACGCCCGTGACGCGGTCGTCGCCGCGCGCAAGGCGTTCGGCGGCTGGTCGGGCGCGACCGCGTACAACCGCGGTCAGGTCCTGTACCGCGTCGCGGAGATGCTGGAGGGCCGCCGCGAGCAGTTCGTGCGCGAGGTGGGCGAGGCCGAGGGCCTGTCCAAGTCGAAGGCCGCCGCGGTCGTCGACGCCGCGATCGACCGCTGGGTCTGGTACGCGGGGTGGACCGACAAGATCGGCCAGATCGTGGGCGGGGCGAACCCGGTCGCGGGGCCGTACTTCAACCTGTCCACGCCCGAGCCGACCGGCGTCGTGACCGTCGTCGCGCCCCAGGAGTCGTCGTTCCTCGGCCTGGTGTCGGTGATCGCCCCGGTGATCGCCACCGGCAACACGGCCGTCGTGATCGCCAGCGAGAAGTCCCCGCTTCCGGCGCTGTCCCTCGGCGAGGTGCTGGCCACGTCCGACGTCCCGGGCGGTGTGGTCAACATCCTTTCGGGCCGGACCGCGGAGCTGGCGGTGCCGCTGGCCTCGCACCAGGATGTGAACGCGCTGGATCTGGCCGGGGCGGACGCCGCTCTCGCGCGGGATCTTGAGATCGCCGCGGCGGACAATCTGAAGCGGGTGCTTCGGCCTGCCGCCGTGGACTGGTCGGCGGACCAGGGGACGGGGCGGATGACCGCGTTCCTGGAGACGAAGACCGTGTGGCACCCGACGGGGTCGCTGGGCGCGTCTGGCTCCGCGTACTAGGTCGGCCACGCACGAGAACCCTGCCCCGGGCTCAGCCCGGGAGCAGTCGTGAAGCGGCGCCCAGGACCGGTAGGTCCTTCAGGGCGCCGCTTTCGTGCAGGGGGGCCGTGGCGATCGCCGTGGAGATCGGCTTGAAGTCGGCGACCTGGGTGCCCACCGCGTTGTCCAGCGGGTCCACCGAGGTCTTGGCGAACGGGTTGAGGCTGAGCGTCTTCGCCGGGGCGAGCCCGTTCGTCACGCCCGCCGACAGGTCGCCCATCACGGAGCGTGTCGGCCCGTCCTGCGCGGCCGGGCCGGCGGCCGGGAGGCCCACCGGTCCCGGTCCCGGGACCGCCTCGGCCAGCGCGGCCGCGCCCACGAGAGCCGCTCCGGCCATCGTCACGGTGAGCCCGGCGCGCAGCAGTACGCGGCCCCGGCCGGCCCCTCCGGTGTGATTTCGTGCCATGGTCGTCCACTCTCCTCCGTATCGGTGCGAGCACGCAGCGTAGTTGAGGTGTGATGCTCGATACCAACGGGCTCCCCGAGGGGTCCACCTCCCGGGTGGATGCCTCAGACTGGTGTCCCGTGACCGCACACGCCATCCCGACCCGCGTCGTTCTGCTCGCCGGCCCCTCCGGTTCCGGAAAGTCGTCCCTCGCCGCCCGCACGGGCCTGCCCGTCCTGCGCCTCGACGACTTCTACAAGGAGGGCGACGACCCGACCCTGCCGCGTGTGCCCGGATCCACGGACATCGACTGGGACTCCCCGCTCTCCTGGGACGCCGACGCGGCCGTGGCGGCCGTCGTCGAGCTGTGCGGTACGGGGCGGACGGCGGTGCCCGAGTACGACATCGCCACCAGCTCGCGGACCGGGACGAGCCTGTTCGCCATCGACCGCACCCCGCTGTTCGTCGCCGAGGGGATCTTCGCGGCCGACATCGTGGCCCGCTGCCGTGAGCTCGGCGTCCTGGCCGACGCGCTCTGTCTGCGCGGGCGCCCCTCGACCACGTTCCGCCGCCGCCTCGCCCGCGACCTCAAGGAGGGGCGCAAGTCGGTGCCGTTCCTGTTGCGGCGCGGCTGGCGGCTGATGCGCGCCGAACGCGGCATCGTGGCGCGGCAGTCGGCGCTGGGCGCGTACGCGTGCGGCAAGGAGGAGGCACTGGGCCGCCTCGCCGCGGCGGCCGCGGGGCGGTGTGCGGCCGCGCCCAGGGCGCGGGTCTGAGCTCGTCAGCCCCCCGTAACAACACGAAAAGCGGGACCGTGGCCCCCCGGCCCCCGGTCCCGCTTTCCCGTTTCCCCCGTACCCGTACGCCCGACGTATCCCCCGAAGACGCCGGCCCCCGTACGTTCCCCCTGATCCCCGCACTCCGGTGGCTGCCACCACCGGCCAGACCTTCAGGCCACCAGCTCGCCGAAGGACTCTTCCTCGTCACGGCCGAAGGCGAGGACCTCGTCCTCGCGCAGCCGGCGGAGCGACCGCCAGATGCTCGACTTCACCGTGCCGACACTGATGTCGAGTATGTCCGCGATCTCCGGGTCGGTGCGGCCCTCGTAGTACCGCAGGACCAGCATCGTGCGCTGGAGTTCGGGCAGCCGCGCCAGCGCCTGCCACAGGACCGCGCGCAGCTCCGTGCCGCGCATCGCGTCCGTGTCGCCCGCCGTCTCCGGCAGCTCCTCGGTCGGGTACTCGTTCAGCTTGCGGCGGCGCCACGCGCTGATGTGCAGATTCGTCATGGTGCGGCGGAGGTAACCCCCGACCGCGGCCTTGTCGCTGATCCGGTCCCAGGCCCGGTAGGTCGAGAACAGCGCGCTCTGCAGCAGGTCCTCGGCCTCGTACCGGTCGCCGGTCAGGTGGTAGGCGGTGGCGTACAGGGAGGCCCGGCGCTCCTGCACATAGGCCGTGAACTCGGCCTCGGAGGCGGAACGCTCCCCCGTGGTCTCCCCGTACGCCGCATCCCCGCCGGTCGCCACGCCGCGCAGCGGCGTGACGGGCACCGTGTCGAGCACCGTCATGTACGTCTGGTGCTGACGCCCGGTGCCGCGAGCGCACCCCCGTCCGCTCACGGCACCGGACTTCTCGCTCCGCACGACGTCGTGGAGACGCGTGACAACTGCGCTTGAGGTGGTGCTGTGCAGTGCGTTCATCTCGCGCCCCCCGTCGGTGGAGTCTTGTTTCGGTCGGTACGAGGAAGACTCTGCCCGGCCAGTTTCATGGCGGTGTCTGTCGACTGTCACAGGCGCGTCACAGCGCGCGCCACAGCGGGCGGCGGGCGTCCTGCTGGGGGTCCGGGGGTCGCCCCCCGGATGGCAACAGCATGGCGGTGTCCGACGACTGTCACAGGCCTGTCACAGCGGTCTGTGAACGGCGTAGTACGAGCGATGTCCGGGGGAGGTCGAACTCCGGTCCCCCATGGGCCAGAATGACCTCCGTGCCTTTCCTGTTGCTGATCGAGGACGACGACGCCATCCGCACGGCGCTCGAACTCTCCCTGTCCCGCCAGGGCCACCGTGTGGCCACCGCGGCGACGGGAGAGGACGGCCTGAAGCTGCTCCGTGAGCAGCGGCCGGACCTTGTCGTGCTGGACGTGATGCTGCCCGGCATCGACGGCTTCGAGGTGTGCCGCCGTATCCGGCGCACCGACCAGCTGCCGATCATCCTGCTGACCGCGCGCAGCGACGACATCGACGTGGTGGTGGGCCTGGAGTCCGGCGCCGACGACTATGTGGTCAAGCCGGTCCAGGGCCGGGTGCTCGACGCCCGTATCCGCGCGGTACTGCGCCGGGGCGAGCGCGAGGCGACGGACTCGGCGACGTTCGGCAGTGTGGTGATCGACCGCGCCGCGATGACGGTCACCAAGAACGGCGAGGACCTGCAACTGACGCCCACCGAGCTGCGGTTGCTGCTCGAACTGAGCCGGCGGCCCGGTCAGGCGCTCTCCCGCCAGCAGCTGCTGCGCCTGGTCTGGGAGCACGACTACCTCGGCGACTCACGCCTGGTCGACGCGTGTGTGCAGCGGCTGCGCGCCAAGGTCGAGGACGTGCCCTCGTCCCCGACGCTGATCCGTACGGTGCGCGGGGTCGGCTACCGCCTCGACACCCCCTCGTAACCGCTCCCGGCCGACCCCAAGAAAGCAGCGTCTCGGAACGTGAAGAAGGCGATACTCGCCGGCCTCCGCTGGACCAGCCTGCGCCTGCGTCTGGTCGTCGTGTTCGCGCTCGTCGCGCTGACCGCCGCCGTCTCCGCGTCGGGGATCGCGTACTGGCTCAACCGCGAGGCCGTCCTGGTGCGTACGCAGGACGCGGCGCTCGGCGACTTCCGGCAGGAGATGCAGAACCGGGCGGCCTCGCTGCCGCTCCAGCCCACCGAGCACGACCTCCAGGTGACGGCCCAGCAGATGGCGGCGAGCAGCCGCTCCGGCTACCACGTCAGCTCCGGCTACCAGGTGCTCCTGGTGGACCAGCGCGACCCGGGCAAGCCGATCATCGGGGCGTCCGACGTGGACCGCTTCACGCTCGACGACGTACCGGCCTCGCTCCAGGAGGCGGTGGACAAGAAGCAGAAGGTCACCGACAGCAACGCGTATCCGTACCACCTGTTCTGGCAGCGCAGGACCCTGCGCGGCAAGCCGTACCTGGTGGGCGGCACGAAGATCATCGGGGGCGGCGCGACCGGCTACATGCTGGCCTCGCTCGACCAGGAGCGCCAGGACCTCAACTCGCTGGCCTGGTCGCTCGGCATCGCCACCGCCCTCGCGCTGCTCGGCTCCGCGCTGCTCGCGCAGGCCGCCGCGACGACCGTGCTGCGGCCGGTGCAGCGGCTCGGCGACGCGGCCCGCCAGCTCGGCGAGGGCAAGCTCGACACCAGGCTGCGGGTCTCGGGCACGGACGAACTGGCCGATCTGTCACGCACGTTCAACAAGACCGCCGAGAGCCTGGAGAAGAAGGTCAGCGACATGAGCGCGCGCGAGGAGGCGAGCCGCCGGTTCGTCGCCGACATGTCGCACGAGCTGCGTACGCCGCTGACCGCGCTCACCGCCGTCACGGAGGTCCTGGAGGACGAGGCGGACAGCCTCGACCCGATGATCGCGCCGGCCGTGCAGCTGGTCGTGTCGGAGACCCGGCGGCTCAACGTCCTGGTCGAGAACCTGATGGAGGTCACCCGCTTCGACGCCGGCACCGCCAGACTGGTCCTCGACAACGTCGACATCGCCGACCAGATCACCGCGTGCATCGACGCGCGCGCGTGGCTGGACGCGGTGGACCTGGACGCCGAACGCGGCATCATGGCGCGGCTCGACCCGCGCCGCCTGGACGTGATCCTGGCCAACCTCATCGGGAACGCGCTGAAGCACGGCGGCTCCCCGGTGCGGGTCTCGGTGCGGGTGGAGGGCGAGGAACTGGTGATCTCCGTACGGGACCACGGCCCGGGCATCCCCGAGGACGTGCTGCCGCACGTCTTCGACCGGTTCTACAAGGCGAGCGCGTCCCGGCCGCGCTCCGAGGGCAGCGGTCTGGGCCTCTCCATCGCCATGGAGAACGCCCACATCCACGGTGGCGACATCACCGCCGCGAACTCGCCCGAGGGCGGCGCGGTGTTCGTGCTGCGGCTGCCGCGCGGTGGGGGTGAGGAGGCGTGAGGAGACTGCTCAGACCGGCGCCGCCGTCCCGGCGCGCCCGGCTGCTCGGCGGGGCGCTCGCGCTGCTCGCGCTCGGCGGCGCCGCCACGGGCTGCGGCATCCGTCCCACGGCCGTTCCGGTGGACGCCGGGCCGGCCCCCTCCCGGGTCCCCTGCGAGCTCCCGGGCAACGCGGTGACGCCGCAGTTCGAGGGCGTGACCGTACGGGTCTATCTGGTCTGCGGGGCCCAGCTGGTCGCCGCCGAGCGGTCGGTGCGGATCCCGGAGGGCCGGGCCTCGGCGGACCGGCTGCGCTTCGCCGAGGCGCTGCTGGGCGAGCTGGAGGTCACCCCGGCCGGCGACGAGAAGGCCGCCGGGTACACGACGGACGTGCGGGGCCCGCTGACGGTCACCGGCGCGCGCAAGGGCGACCCGGCGGGCGCGCTGCGCCTGAGCCGCCGCCCCGAGGACCTGCCGGCCCTCGCGCTCTCGCAGATCGTGTGCACGTACGCGGAGAACACCCCGACGTCGTCGGGCACCCAGCAGGTGGTCCTGGGCGGCCCCGGTGAGGACCCCGCGCGCGGCTACGCCTGCACGGCGGAGATGAAGACCCGCCCGGACGCCTCCCCGACCCTGGGCGACGCGCTGCACACCTGAGCGGGGCGGGACGGAGTCCCGGGCCAGGGCTCGGCTCCGGCGGCCCCCAGCAGCCGCCGCGCCCCCTTCCAGGGATCGGAAAGGGGCTCCGGGAACGCCGTACCCCGGAACGCGGAACCGATCGCGCGACCCGGCGCGTCTTGGGGGGCGTGCAACAGCGTCATGGTCTCGGCGGCAGCGCCGCCATCCAATTCCGCGTGGTGGGATGCGCTCTCCTGCTCGCGCATCTGGTGCTCGTGGCGTGGCTCACGCTGCGGCCCCGCGACGTCATGTGGGTGACCGCTCCCAATCTCACCCCGCTCGCCGGGATCCGGGCCGATCTGGCGCTCGGGCCCCTGGAGGCCGCGCGGCAGCTCGGCGAGGGGCTGCTGCTGCTCGCGCCGCTGGGCGTGCTGCTGCCGCTGGTGGGCGGGCGCCTGGACGTCTCCCCGGTCGCCTCCCTGCTCCGTACGACCGCCGCGGGCGCGCTCGTCTCGCTCGGCATCGCGCTGCTGCAGACCGGGGTGCCGGGCCAGGTCGCGGACGTGGACGCGCTGCTCCTGAACACCGCCGGGGTCGCCTTCGCGCACATCGCCGTGGTGCCGTTCGGGCGCATCGCGCTGCGGCACCGGCAGGAACGGGACGCTCCCGTCCCCGTCCCCGTACCGGCTCAGGGTCGGACCCCGACGATTCCCAGGGTCGGGATCGCCCCCTAGTCCGAGGCTTTTGCCCGGTTCGGGCCCCAGGATTGAGGCATCGCACCACACCACCTCACTCCTGAAGGAGCCCCACGATGACCACCCTCGCCCGACCCCGTGACGGACGGATGATCGGCGGGGTGTGCGCGGCGCTGGCCCGGCGCTTCGGCACCTCGGCGACCACGATGCGCGTGATCTTCCTGCTGTCGTGCCTGCTGCCCGGCCCGCAGTTCGTGCTCTACATAGCGCTGTGGATCCTCTTCCCGGCCGAGAAGCGCCCCAGCGCCGCCTGGTGAGCCCCGGGGTGCGGGCGGGCTCTCAGCCCAGTACCTCGCGCACCTTCGCCAGCTGCTTGTCGGCCACGTCCCTGGGCACCTCGACCAGCTCCTGCGCCTTGCCGCGCACGGGCGCCCCGAGGTTGATCGTCATGAACCGCACGATGACGGGGCCCTGGCGGACGACGACGATGTGCACCGGCGTCGTGACGTTCACCTGCGTGGACGCCGCGGACCAGCTGACCGACTCGTCGCCGCCGATCCGGTACGGCCGCGCCTTCACCTGTGCGTACGTACTGCTGGCGCCGCCGAGCGCGGCGGTGAAGCCCGGGCATCCGGCGACGGCCGTGCGCAGGTCCTTGATCAGGCGCTGCGCGTCGCTCTCGTTGTACGAGCTGAGCGAGGCGGCGACGGCGAGGCCGAGCGCGCGCTGCGAGCCGAGGCCCCGGTTGACGGTCTCGCGTGCCTGCGGGTTGGGCTCGTCGCCCATGATGTCGGCGAGCGGCTGACAGGCTTTCCTGTCGGCCTGCGGCCGGGCCCGGTCGGTCGCCGCGGAGTCGGCGGAGACCTGGTAGCCGGGGACGTCGCCCTGTTCGAGGGCGGCCATCTGGAGTCTGGTGCGGGTCTTGGCCGAGGACGAGGCGCCGTTCGGCCTGGCGGTGGCGCCCCGGTTGTCGGAGCCGCCGCCGGACGAGCCGCCGCAGGCGGCGGTGAACAGCAGCGCCGACACCGTCAGTACGGCAAGTCCAGTCGCCTTCACACGCATCGTCGCAACCCTACTCACCTGTCAATTCCCCGCGTACGAGCCGCGATCCTGACACATACGCGGTGGGGCGCACACCCGGAACCGGATGTGCGCCCCACCACAACGCCTCAACACGCCGCGAAACAGCGCGATTCGGCCATCGGGCCGTCAGCCGCCGAGAGGCAGCCCACCGCCCAGCGCGCCGCCGACCGGCAGCCCGCCGAGGAGACCGCCCACCGGGTCGGCGCCACCGGTCGGCAGCGCGGACGCGCCCTTGGCCAGGGCGTTCTGACCGGCCGCCAGGGACTGGGGAGCCCCGGGCGAGAGCTTGTTGGTGACGGCCTGGAGGGGCAGCCCATTGGTGAGCCCGGACACGGCCGGGAGGTCGGGGACTCCGGCCACGGCGGGGGCGGCCGAGGCCGTACCCGCGGCGGCGGCGGCGAAGGCGACACCGAGGGCGGCGGCACCGAGAGTCTTGACGGCAGACTGCTTCATCTGGAATTCATCCTAGGGAAGGGGATGTGAGCGGCTATGCAAGCTAGTCACGGCGCCGCGCGCCCCGCAAACCCGCGAATATGACAGAAACGGCCGGGAAAGGTGATTCCCGGCCGCTTCGGCGGTTTACCAGATCAGCCCATGGATGCGGAGGATCCGCTGGTCGCAGAGGTCTGCTGGAACAGCCATTCGGATTTCAATTCGGCGTAACCCGGCTTGATCACGTCATTGATCATGGCGAGGCGTTCGTCGAAAGGAATGAACGCTGATTTCATCGCATTGACAGTGAACCACTGCATGTCGTCGAGCGTGTAGCCGAACGCCTCGGTCAACCGCTCGAATTCCTCGCTCATGCTGGTGCCGCTCATCAGCCGGTTGTCGGTGTTCACGGTCGCCCGGAAGTGCAGCTTGCGCAGCAGTCCGATGGGGTGCTCGGCGTACGAGGAGGCGGCGCCGGTCTGGAGGTTGGAGGTCGGGCACATCTCCAGCGGGATGCGCTTGTCCCGGACGTACGCGGCGAGCCGCCCCAGCTTCACCGAGCCGTCCTCGGCGACCTCGATGTCGTCGATGATGCGCACGCCGTGGCCCAGCCGGTCGGCGCCGCACCACTGGAGCGCCTGCCAGATGGACGGCAGGCCGAACGCCTCGCCGGCGTGGATGGTGAAGTGGTTGTTCTCCCGCTTCAGATACTCGAACGCGTCGAGGTGGCGGGTGGGCGGGAAGCCCGCCTCGGCGCCCGCGATGTCGAAGCCGACCACGCCCGAGTCCCGGTAGGAGTTGGCCAGTTCGGCGATCTCCAGGGCGCGGGCGGCGTGCCGCATGGCGGTCAGGAGCGCCCCCACGCGGATGCGGTGGCCGTTGGCGCGGGCCCGCCGCTCGCCCTCGCGGAAGCCCTCGTTGACGGCCTCCACGACCTCCTGGAGGGTCAGCCCCGCCTCCAGGTGCTGCTCCGGCGCGTAGCGCACCTCGGCGTAGACGACCCCGTCCTCGGCCAGGTCCTCGGCGCACTCGGCGGCGACGCGGAAGAGCGCGTCGCGGGTCTGCATGACGGCGCAGGTGTGCGCGAACGTCTCCAGATACCGCTCCAGGGAACCGGAGTCGGCGGCTTCGCGGAACCAGATGCCGAGCTTGTCGGCCTCGGTCTCCGGGAGACCTGAATACCCGGTCTCTTGGGCGATGTCGATGATGGTTCCCGGACGCAGACCGCCGTCGAGGTGGTCGTGGAGCAGCACCTTCGGGGCACGGCGGATCTGGTCCGGGGTCGGTACGTCGGTGGTCTGGCTCGTCATCTGCGCATGCTAGCCCCTACGCGCGTAGATCACCGGGAGTCCACGGGTTGCCGATACGTAACAGTGACCGTGCGGACGGGTGGCGTACACCTCGCCTTCTGAGACTGTTCTGCCATGGCTCAGCTTGCGATCCCCCAGCCTGCCGCCAGGCTCGGACGGGCCGTCAGCGCCGCTGGCGCCGGCTCGTCGGTCGACGGCGTGGCGCTGGTGCTGCCCGACGGCGATCCCGTCTCGGCGCGCCGCCCTTCGCGTCTTTCGTACGCCTCGGCACTGCCGTTGGCCCGCCGACTGGCCCGCGCGGGCCGCGACGACGGCCTGGTGGCGCACCTCGTCCACTACCGGGGCCGGGGCTGGAACGGCGGCGACGCACGGCTGGCGGCGGACGCCGAGTGGGCGCTGGACGAGGTGGTCCGGCGCTACGGAGACGTGCCGGTGTGCCTCGTCGGGCAGGGGATGGGCGGCCGGGCGGCGCTGCGCGCGGCGGGCCACCCGGCGGTCAACTGCGTGCTCTCCCTTGCCCCTTGGCTCCCGGAGGACGATCTGGCGGCGACGTCGGAGCCGGTGAAACAGCTGGTGGGGCGGCGGGTGATGATCGTGCACGGCACCAACGACCGGCGCAGCGACCCGGAGTTGTCGTTCCGGCTCGCGGCGCGCGCGAAGAAGACGAACCGCGACACCTGCCGCTTCGAGGTCCACTCCGACGGACACGCGTTACGTCAGCACCGCTTCGAAGTCCTCAATCTGGCGGCCGACTTCGTCGCCGGTTCGCTCTTCGCGCACCCGTACGCGCGCCCGGTGGCCGACGCGCTCGCCGCGCCACCGCCGCTGGGCCTGCGGATGCCGCTGGCGGCGGGGTTCGGCAAGTCGCTGCGGGCGTGAGGGCCGAGGCGCCCCCTACGCGCGCGTGAAGGGCCGTACGACCGCCACGCGCGCGTACGTACGCGTAGGCGCTCACTCCGGCAGCAACTGCCCCCGCCGCGACAGCAGGAACGCCTTGAAGGCGGCCACCGGTGGGGTGTCCGGGTGCCCGTCCAGCCAGGCCACGCCGATCTCGCGGACCGCGCGCGGCGCCGTCACCGTCAGCTCGACGACGCCCGGGCGGGCCACGGCGGGCGGCGGCAGCAGGGCCACCCCGAGTCCGGCGGCCACCAGACCGCGCAGGGTCTCCGCCTCCTCCCCCTCGAACGCGACCCTCGGCGTGAACCCCGCCTCGGCGCACAGGTCGTCCGTGATGCGACGCAGCCCGTAGCCGGGCTCCAGGGTCACGAACGTCTCGTCGGCGGCCTCGGCGAGCCGGACGCGCTTGCGGGCCGCCAGGCGGTGGTCGTCGGGGACGACGAGCCGCAGCCGCTGCTCGTCCAGGCGCCGGGCCACGAGGTCGGGCGCGTCCGGGACGGGCGAGGTCAGACAGAGGTCCAGCTCGCCCGCGCGCAGCCGCTCGATCATCGCCTCGCCGTAGTTCTGCACGAGCGTGAAGCGCACCCGGGGGTGGTCGACGCGGAAGGCGCGGATGAGGCCCGGGACGGTCTCCGAGCCCATGGTGTGCAGAAAGCCGAAGGCGACCTTGCCGGTGGCCGGGTCCGCGTCGGCCCGCACCGACTCGGCGGCCCGTTCGACCTCGGCAAGCGCGCGCTCGGCCGAGCCGAGGAAGGTGCGGCCGGCCGGGGTGAGCGAGACGGTGCGGCCCTTGCGGGCGAACAGCGCGACCCCCAGGTCCTCTTCGAGGCGCACCATCGCGCGCGAGAGCGTCGACTGCGGCACGCCGAGCTCGTGCGCCGCGCGCGTGACGTGCTCGTGCCGGGCCACCCCGGCGAAGTACGCGAGGCGGGGCGCGAGCACCGTGACAATGTCTTCTTCGTTACTGTTCAATGACAGACACCCGCCTGAGCTGTGCTTATGCGTACGTGAATCGATTATGGCCACTTTTCGCATTGGACGCATAAATACCGGCGGGCCTACGGTCGAGACATGCCTCCTGCCAGTACCGGGGCACCCACCACCGTGGGTGCCTCCACCGCGCCGTCCCCCGTTCAGCTCGCCCCGGGCGCCCCCGGCTACCGCCGGATGAGCTTCGCGCTCTTCGCCGCCGGGGTCGCCACCTTCGCCCTCCTCTACTCCACCCAGGCCCTGCTCCCGCTGATCTCCGGCGACTTGGGGGTCTCCGCGTCGGCGGCGAGCTGGACCGTGTCGGCGGCGACCGGCGCGCTGGCCCTGTGTGTGCTGCCGCTGAGCGCGCTGTCCGAGCGGTTCGGGCGGTCCCGGATGATGACGGTGTCGCTGGTGGTCGCGGTGGCGGTGGGGCTGCTCGTCCCGTTCGCGCCGAACGTCGGCTGGCTGGTGGCGCTGCGCGCGGTCCAGGGCGCGGCGCTCGCGGGGCTGCCCGCCTCCGCCATGGCCTATCTCGCCGAGGAGGTGCGGCCCAAGGCGCTGGTCGCGGCGATCGGCCTGTTCGTCGCGGGCAACTCCATCGGCGGCATGAGCGGCCGCATCCTGACCGGCTGGGTGGCCCAGGCGTGGGGCTGGCGCGCGGCGCTGCTCGCGGTGGGCGCGCTCGCCGCCGTGTGCGCGGTGACCTTCCGGCTGCTGCTCCCCAAGTCCCGTAACTTCACGGCGGTCCCGCTCGACCCGCGCGCCCTCGCGGCGACGGTGCGGGGACACCTCGCCAACCCGCTGCTGGTCCGGCTGTACGCGATCGGCGCGCTCTTCATGACCGTCTTCGGCGCCGTCTACACGGTGATCGGCTACCGGCTCACCGCCGCGCCCTTCCACCTCCCGCAGGGCGTCGTCGGCTCGATCTTCCTGGTCTATCTGGTCGGTACGGTCTCGTCGGCCGCCGCCGGTCAGCTGGTCGCACGCCTCGGCCGCCGGGGCGCGCTGTACCTGGCCGTCTCGACGACGGCCGCCGGGCTGATGCTGAGCCTGCTCGACGCGCTGGCCGCGATCCTGGCGGGCCTGGTCCTGATCACCGCCGGGTTCTTCGCGGGCCACGCGGTGGCCTCCTCCTCGGTGAGCCGCACCGCCGAGCGCGGCCGCGCGCAGGCCTCCGCGCTCTACCAGAGCGCGTACTACCTGGGCAGCAGCGCGGGCGGCACGCTCGGGGCGATCGCCTTCCACGCGGGCGGCTGGCCCGCCACGGTCCTGCTCGGCCTGCTCGCGGTCCTCGGCGTGGTCTCGGTGACGCTGTACGGCAGCCACGCGGCCAGGGTCGAGCGCCGACTCGCCACGCCTCATGTGACCTGCTGAAACGTCCGCCCGAGGCGCGATTGTCAGTGGGCTCCTGTAGCTTCCGAAGAGCTGGAGCACATGGGCGACCTGGGGTGGACGCGATGAGTGATCTGTCAACGACGACGGACCTGGACGCACGCTTGGAGAGGCACCGGGTCGAGCTGACGGGGTACTGCTACCGGATGCTCGGCTCGGCCTTCGAGGCGGAGGACGCGGTACAGGACACGCTGGTACGGGCGTGGCGCAGTTACGACAAGTTCGAGGGCCGCTCGTCCCTGCGGTCCTGGCTCTACCGGATCGCCACCAACGTCTGCCTCGACATGCTGAGCGCGAGCGGCAAGCGGGCCCGCCCGATGGACCTCACGGCCCCGCAGACGGCGTCCTCGGCGGTGCTGAACTCGCGGCCGGAGGTGACCTGGCTGGAGCCGGTGCCGGACGCGCGCGTGCTGCCGACGGCGGTCGACGACCCGGCCGAGACGGCGGTCGCGCGCGAGAGCGTGCGGCTCGCCTTCGTCGCGGCCCTCCAGCATCTGCCGCCCCGGCAGCGGGCGGTGCTGATCCTGCGCGAGGTGCTGGCCTGGAAGGCGAGCGAGGTCGCGGAGCTGCTCGGGACGACGGTCGCGTCGGTCAACAGCGCGCTCCAGCGGGCGCGTTCGACCCTGGCGGAGTCGGAGCCGCGCGCCTCGGACGCGGCGGACCCGCTCGACGAGGACCAGCAGCGGCTGCTCGCCCGCTATGTGGCGGCGTTCGAGGGGTACGACATGACGGCCCTGACCGCCCTGCTCCACGAGGACGCGACGCTGTCCATGCCGCCGTACGACCTGTGGCTGCGGGGACAGGAGGACATCGTGGCGTGGCATCTGGGGTGCGGTAGCGGCTGCCGGGGGTCGCGGCTGGTGCCGACCGTCGCCAACGGCACCCCGGCGTTCGGGCAGTACCGGCCCAGTGGCCCCGGCGGGCGGCATGAGCCGTGGGCGCTTCAGGTGGTGGAGATCGCGGACGGGAAGATATCCGGGCTCAACGCGTTCCTGGACACGGCCCGGTGGTTCCCGCTGTTCGGGTTGCCGGAGCGGCTGGATGACGAGCGGTAGGTCGTTGTTCGCCTGCGGTACGGCTACTCCACCAACCCCACAAGGGTCAGCAACGCCACAAGCCCCGGTCCCGCGTTGCGTATCGTGAGCCGCCCACCCGCCCTCGCGGCGGTCAGGCGCAGCCGGGCGACCGTCTCCACCGCCGTCAGGTCGGCCCGGATCAGCGCGCCCAGGTCGCAGACCACCTCGGCCGATCCCGCCGCGTACAGCGCCTCCAACTGGGCGCACAGCGGCGGGACATCGATGAAGGCCAGCCGGGCCGGCATGACCAGCACGGGGGCGGGATCGGTGGGGTGCACACGAGTCAGACCCGGCGCCGTCGGAAAACTCATCGGCCGGACCCGGTGGACGGACCGGATCCGGCCGAGGGCCGGGCCCGGCGGCGGGGAGGCGCGCCGGGCTCGTGGAGGGTGGTACGGGGGTGTCAGGCGATCCGGTCGAGCACGATCGGGTTCGCGGTGAACGCGGTGCCCGCCGGGGCGATGTCGTACGACGCGCCCAGCGTCTGAAGCGCGTAGTCGAACTTCTCGGGGGTGTCCGTGTGCAGGGTGAGCAGCGGCTGGCCGGCCGTGACCGTGTCGCCGGGCTTGGCGTGCAGCTCGATGCCCGCGCCCGCCTGCACCGGGTCCTCCTTGCGGGCCCGGCCCGCGCCCAGGCGCCAGGCGGCGACGCCGATGTCGTACGCGTCGAGGCGGGTCAGGACGCCCGAGCTCGGGGCGGTCACGACGTGCTGCTCGCGGGCGACCGGCAGGGTCGCGTCCGGGTCGCCGCCCTGGGCCGCGATCATCCGGCGCCAGACGTCCATCGCCGAGCCGTCCGCGAGGGCCTTCTCGGGGTCGGCGTCCTTGATCCCGGCCGCGTCCAGCATCTCGCGGGCCAGCGACAGGGTGAGGTCGACGACGTCCTGCGGGCCGCCGCCGGCCAGCACCTCGACGGACTCGCGCACTTCGAGGGCGTTGCCGGCCGTGAGGCCGAGCGGGGTGGACATGTCGGTGAGCAGGGCGACCGTCTTCACACCGCTGTCGGTGCCGAGCGCGACCATGGTGGAGGCCAGTTCACGGGCGTCCTCGATGGTCTTCATGAAGGCGCCGGTGCCGACCTTGACGTCCAGGACCAGCGAGCCGGTGCCCTCGGCGATCTTCTTCGACATGATCGAGGAGGCGATGAGCGGGATCGCCTCGACGGTGCCGGTCACATCGCGCAGCGCGTACAGCTTCTTGTCGGCGGGGGCCAGGCCGTCGCCCGCCGCGCAGATGACCGCGCCGGTGGTGTCCAGGACGTTCAGCATCTCCTCGTTGGAGAGCAGCGCGCGCCAGCCGGGGATGGACTCCAGCTTGTCCAGGGTGCCGCCGGTGTGGCCCAGGCCCCGGCCCGACAGCTGCGGCACGGCCGCGCCGCACGCGGCGACCAGCGGGGCGAGCGGCAGCGTGATCTTGTCGCCGACGCCGCCGGTGGAGTGCTTGTCGGCGGTGGGCCGCGAGAGGGCGTCGAAGTTCATCCGCTCGCCGGAGGCGATCATCGCGGCGGTCCAACGGGCGATCTCGGTGCGGTTCATGCCGTTGAGCAGGATCGCCATCGCCAGCGCCGACATCTGCTCGTCGGCCACGACACCGCGCGTGTACGCGTCGATGACCCAGTCGATCTGCTCGGGGCTCAGCTCGCCCCGGTCTCGCTTGGTGCGGATGACGGAGATGACGTCCATGACATTCCTTCCGGCAAGTGCGGTTCGTCCGTACGGTACACGCGACTCTACGCGCATAGAGAGGGGTGACGAGGGCGGCCCCTCCATCGCCGATCGGCAACGAAGGGGCCGCCGTGGTCAGTTGAGCGGGCCCGTCCTGAGATGGTCCGGGCCGAAGGCCTGCGGGAGCATCGCGGAGAGCGGCAGGATCCCTTCCGGGGTCTCCACCAGCAGCTCCGGCCCGCCGTGCTCGAACAGGAGCTGGCGGCAGCGGCCGCAGGGCACCAGGGCGGCGCCCTGGCCGTCGACGCAGACGAAGTGCGTCAGCCGGCCGCCGCCGCCCAGGCGCAGCGCCGAGACCAGGCCGCACTCGGCGCACAGCGCGAGTCCGTACGAGGCGTTCTCGACGT
Source organism: Streptomyces sp. NPDC048696 (assembly GCF_043198895.1). Classification (NCBI taxonomy): domain Bacteria; kingdom Bacillati; phylum Actinomycetota; class Actinomycetes; order Kitasatosporales; family Streptomycetaceae; genus Streptomyces; species Streptomyces sp. NPDC048696. The sequence goes on from NZ_JBICVJ010000022.1 coordinate 31,971, forward strand.
TGCAGCCGGTGACGGTGCGGCCGTCGTCGACCAGCGCCGCCGCGCCGACCGGGTAGCCCGAGTACGGGGCGTACGCGCGGGACATGGCGTCCCGGGCGGCCTCGCGCAGGGCTTCCCAGTCGACGGCGGGCGTACTCACTTGCCCTGGCCCTTGCGGTAGCGCATGCCGTCGGCCTTGGGCATCCGCAGGCGCTGCGCGGACAGCGAGAGCACGAGCAGCGTGACGACGTACGGCGTGGCGCCGACGAAGTCGCCGGGGACCGTGTCGGTCATCAGGTACCAGACCAGGATGACCACGGCGACGACCGCGCTCACACCGGCCTGGACCAGGGCCTTCTTGTACGCCTTCCAGGCCGCCAGGAGGCCCAGCAGGACCACCAGGAGCAGCAGCAGCGCGTGGACGGTCTCGCCGCCGTTGCGCAGCTGGAGGGCGTCGGAGAAGCCGAACAGGCCGGCGCCCATGGCGAGTCCGCCCGGCCGCCAGTTGCCGAAGATCATCGCGGCGAGACCGATGTAGCCGCGGCCGCCGGTCTGGCCCTCCAGGTAGATGTGCGAGGTGACGAGCGCGAGGAACGCGCCGCCGAGCCCGGCGAGACCGCCGGAGACGGCGACCGCCGCGTACTTGTACGAGTAGACGTTGACGCCGAGGGACTCGGCGGCCACCGGGTTCTCACCGCAGGAGCGCAGCCGCAGACCGAACGCGGTCTTCCACAGCAGCCACCAGGTGCCGACGAAGAGTGCCACCGCGAGGACGGTGACCCAGGAGACGTCGGTGACCAGGCCGCCGAGGATGCCGGCGAGGTCCGAGACCAGGAACCAGTGGTGCTTCTCGATCGAGTGGAGACCGGACGACAGACCCGGGATCGTGAAGCTGGGCAGCGCGTCGGCGGGCGGCGACTGCTTGGGGTTGCCGCCCTTGGTCGCCGCGTCGCCCTCGTTGAAGAAGAGCTTGGCCATGTACTGCGTGGCGCCGAGCGCCAGCAGGTTGACGGCCACACCGGAGACGATGTGGTCGACGCCGAAGGTGATCGTGGCGACCGCGTGGACGAGACCGCCGAGCACGCCGAAGCCGACACCGGCGAGCAGGCCGAGCCAGGGGCTGGTCTGCCAGCCGACCCAGCCGGCGCCGAACGTGCCGAGGATCATCATGCCTTCGAGGCCGATGTTGACCACACCGGCCCGCTCGGACCACAGGCCCGCGAGGCCCGCGAGGCCGATCGGCACGGCGAGGCCGAGGGCGGCGCTGATCTGGCCGCCGGAGGTGAGCTGGTCGGCGCCGGTGATGATGCGCACGGCGGAGACCAGGAGCAGGGCGCCCGCGACGATCAGCAGGATCTGCGCGAGGGACGCCTTGCGCTTCATGTTGCCGCGCTTGACCCCGGCCGGAGGCGGGGTCGTGGTCGTGTCGGTCGTGACGCTCATGCCGTCACCTCCTGCTGGTCGGACTTGGCGGCCTGGGCCGCGAGCTCGGCGCCGACGCGCTGCTGCTGGCGCTTCAGGCCGTAGCGGCGGACGACTTCGTAGGCGATGACGACGCACAGGACGATGACGCCCTGGATCACGCCGAGGATCTCCTTGTCGAAGCCGATGAACTCAAGGTGGCTGGTGGTGCGCTCAAGGAAGCCCCACAGGAGCGCGCCGAGCGCGATGCCGAGCGGGTGGTTGCGGCCGAGCAGCGCGATCGCGATACCGGTGAAGCCGAGGCCGACCGGGAAGCTGTTGTCGTACTGGTGGCTGTCGTTGAGCAGGGTCGGCAGACCGACCAGACCCGCGACGGCACCCGAGATGACCATGCTGGTGGCGACCATCTTCTTGACGCTGACGCCGCTCGCGGCGGCCGCCGACTCGGACTGGCCCACCGCCCGCAGGTCGAAGCCGAAGCGGGTGCGGCCGAGCACGAACCAGTAGGCGACGCCCGCGAGGGCGGCCACGAAGATGAAGCCCCAGAGCGTGCCGGCGGCGCCGGTGTCGATGGTGAAGAACCAGGAGTCCTTCGGCAGCGGCTTGGTGGAGACCAGGGTCCCCGCCGAGTCGAGCTGGCCGAGGCGGTCCGGCTGGAGCAGATACGCGATGACGGCGGTCGCGATCGCGTTGAGCATGATGGTCGAGATGACCTCGCTGACGCCCCGGGTCACCTTGAGGATGCCCGCGACGCCCGCCCACATGGCGCCGACCAGCATCGCCACGATGATCATCAGCGGGATGGCGAGGAAGCCCGGCAGGGACATGGCACCGCCGGCGACGGCCGCGAAGAACGCCGCCATACGGTACTGACCGTCCACACCGATGTTGAACAGGTTCATCCGGAAGCCGATGGCCACCGCGATGCCCGCCAGGTAGTACGTGGTCGCCTTGTTCAGGATGTAGATCTGGCTGTCACTGGCCGAGCCGTACGACAGCATGTCGTTGAAGGCCGTGAACGGGTTCTTGCCGGTGATCAGGATGACCACGGCCGTCACGACGAGCGCGGCGACCACCGCGAGCACCGGGGCCGCGATCGCGAGGAGCAGGCGCTCCTTGTCGATCCTGGAGGTGAGCTTCTTCATCGGTCCTCTCCCCCGTCCGTACCGGACTCTTCGCCCTCAACGTGCTCCAGGTGGCCGGAGGCCGCACCCGTCATCGCGGAGCCGAGTTCCTCGGGGGTGATCGTGGCGGGGTCGGCGTCGGCGACCAGGCGGCCGCGGTACATCACCCGCAGGGTGTCGGACAGGCCGATCAGCTCGTCCAGGTCGGCGGAGATCAGCAGCACCGCGAGGCCCTCGCGGCGGGCCTCCCGGATCTGGTCCCAGATCTGCGCCTGCGCGCCGACGTCCACGCCCCGGGTGGGGTGCGCGGCGATCAGCAGCTTGGGGGTGTGGCTCATCTCGCGGCCGACGATCAGCTTCTGCTGGTTGCCGCCGGAGAGCGAGGCCGCGGTGACGTCGATGCCGGGGGTGCGCACGTCGTACTCGCGCACGATCCGCTCGGTGTCGACGCGGGCCGCCCGGTTGTCGAGCAGGCCGCCCTTGGAGTTGGGGCGCTCGGTGACATGGCCGAGGATCCGGTTCTCCCACAGCGGCGCTTCCAGGAGCAGGCCGTGGCGGTGGCGGTCCTCGGGGATGTAGCCGACGCCGCTCTCGCGGCGCTTGCGGGTCGGCGCGTGCGAGATGTCGATGTCGTCGAGGGTGATGACACCGCCGTCCGGGTCGCGCATGCCCATGATGGCCTCGACGAGCTCGGCCTGGCCGTTGCCCTCGACACCGGCGACGCCCAGCACCTCACCCTTGTGGATGGTGAACGAGACGTTGGAGAGAACATCGCGCACGACCCCGTCGGGGTCGGTCGCGGCCAGCTGGAGCCCGGCCACCTTCAGCATCGCCACATCGGTGACGGTCGACTCGCGGGTCTCCGGGGACGGGAGCTCGCTGCCGACCATCAGCTCGGCGAGCTGCTTGGAGGTGGTGGTCCTCGGGTCGGCGGTGCCCACCGTCGTACCGCGCCGGATGACGGTGATCTCGTCGGCGACCTTGAGGACCTCGCCCAGCTTGTGCGAGATGAAGATGACGGTCAGGCCCTCGGCCTTGAGCTCGCGCAGGTTGTCGAAGAGCGCCTCGACCTCCTGGGGCACCAGGACGGCGGTCGGCTCGTCGAGGATCAGCGTGCGGGCGCCGCGGTAGAGGACCTTGAGGATCTCGACGCGCTGGCGGTCGGCGACACCCAGGTCCTCGACGAGCGCGTCGGGGCGCACGCCGAGGCCGTACGCGTCCGAGATCTCCTTGATCTTGTTACGGGCCTTGGCACCGATGCCGTACAGCTTCTCGCCGCCGAGAACCACGTTCTCCAGGACGGTGAGGTTGTCGGCGAGCATGAAGTGCTGGTGCACCATGCCGATTCCGCGCGCGATGGCGTCGGCGGGGCTGTGGAAGACCGCCTGCTCGCCGTCGACGGTGATGGTTCCCTCGTCCGGCTTCTGCATGCCGTAGAGGATCTTCATCAGGGTCGACTTGCCGGCACCGTTCTCACCGCACAGCGCGTGGACGGTGCCCTTGGCGACGGTGATGTCGATGTCCTTGTTGGCGACGACGCCGGGGAATCGTTTGGTGATGCCGCGCAGTTCGACGGCGGGAGGGCTGGACGCGTTGATGGCGCACTCTCCTACGAGAAGGAGGGGGGTGGGGGCAGAGGGCGTGGTGACGCTAGCGCGCCAACTCCCGCCTACGCGCGTAGAGTTGACACATCGTTATGGGCTCGGCGGGGAGGGGGCTCACCCTCCCCGCCGAGCCCGTGCACTACAGGTGCCGTGACCGGAGCCGGCCCCCGCGAGGAGGCCGGGTCACGGACCGGGTCACGGGGTGGTCTTGACCTTGACCGTGCCGTCGACGATCTTCTTCTGGGCCGCGTCGAGCTGGGCCTTGATGTCGTCGATGAAGCCGCCGCTGGTGGCGAGCGAAACGCCGCCCTTGGCCAGCGAGTAGCTGTTGGTGCCGGTCAGCGGCTTGCCGTCCTTGACGGACTTGACCAGGTCGTAGACGCCGACGTCGACGTTCTTGACGACCGAGGTCAGGATCGACGCCTTGTACTTGCCGAGCGACGCCTGGTTGTACTGGTCGGAGTCGACGCCGATCGCCCAGGCGCCCTTCTTGCCCGCGACGGCCTCGATGGCGCCGGTGCCGGAGGAGCCGGCGGCGGTGTAGATGACGTCCGTGCCCTTGTCGAGCATGCCCTGGGCGGCTTCCTTGCCCTTGTCGGGGCTGGCGAAGCCGGAGGTGTCCGAACCGTGCGACAGGTACTGGACCTGGACGTCGTCGGACGGCTTGGTGTCCTTGACGCCCTGGACGAAGCCCGCCTCGAACTTCTTGATGAGCGGGACGTCCACACCGCCGATGAAGCCGACGTGGCCGGACTTCGACTTCAGCGCCGCGGCGACACCCGCGAGGTAGGAGCCCTGCTCCTCGGTGAAGGTGATGCTGTCGACGTTCGGCGCGTCCACGACGGAGTCGACGATGCCGAAGGTGACCTTCGGGAACTTGCCGGCGACCTGCTTCATCGAGTTGGCGTAGGCGTAGCCGATGCCGATGACCGGGTTGTAGCCCGCCTGGGCCAGGTCGGTGAGGCGCTGGATGCGGTCGGCCTCGGTGTCCGTGGTCTTGGCGGTCAGCTCCTTGATGTCACCGCCGAACTCACCCTTGGCCTTGTCGATGCCGCGCGCGGCGGAGTCGTTGAACGAGTGGTCGCCACGGCCGCCGACGTCGTACGCGACACCGACCTTGACACCCTTGCCGCCCGCGCTGGACGACGCGGAGGAGCCCTTGTCCTTCTCGGAGGACGTGCTGCCACACGCGGTGGCGGAAAGCGCGAGCGCGGCGGTGGCGATACCGGCCGCAGCGATCTTGGATACCCGGCGCACGAGGAGGTCCCTTCAAAACGAACCGAGAGCGCCCCTACCGGCGCTGGTTTCGCGTCGGATCGTAACGCGCGTAGATGTCGCGTAAAGACCTGTTCGGAAGCCGTTATCGGATCGTCGCGAACAGGGGATGAAGTGTCCGGTTACGAACGGTGTCCTTCCAGCAGCGCAGCGGCAGTGAACAGCTCGACTCCGACCTCGATGGCCGCCTCATCGGCGTCGAAATCACCCCTATGCAGGTCAAGGCGGGCATTGGAGCCCGGGGTCCGCACGCCGAGGCGGGCCATCGCACCCGGCACATGCTCCAGGTACCAGGAAAAGTCCTCGCCACCCAGACTCTGCTCGGTGTCCTCGATCGCGAACGCCCCTCGGCGCGCCGTCTGAGCCTCGCGCAGGAGTTCGGTCACCGCCGCGTCGTTGACGACCGGCGGCACCCCTCGTACGTACGTGATCTCCGACTTGGCCCGGTGCAGGGTGGCGATCTCGTCGATGGCGGCGTGTACCAGGTCGGGCGCGTCGCGCCAGGCGTCAAGGTCCAGGCACCGAACAGTTCCGGCCAGCTCGGCACGCATCGGGATGACGTTGCAGGCGTGGCCCGCGTCGATCCGGCCCCAGGTCACCGCGAGCCCGGCGCGCGCGTCGATCCGGCGGGCCAGCAGCGCGGGGACGTCGGTGACCACGCGGGCGGCGGCGGTGACCAGGTCGGTGGTCAGATGCGGCCGGGCGGTGTGGCCGCCGGGCCCGGCCAGGGCGATCTCCAGGCGGTCGCAGGCGGAGGTGATCGCCCCGACCCGCAGCCCGATCCGGCCCGCGTCCACGCGCGGGTCGCAGTGCACCGCGATGATCTTCCCCACGCCGTCGAGCACGCCGCCCAGGATCGCGTCGGCGGCGCCGCCGGGCAGCACCTCCTCGGCGGGCTGGAAGATCAGCCGGACCGGGTGCGGCAGCAGGCCCTGCCGCTCCAGCGCGGCGAGCACCAGACCGGTGCCGAGCACCACGGTGGTGTGGATGTCGTGGCCGCAGGCATGCGCCCGATCGGGGACGGTCGAGCGGTACGGCGTGTTGACTTTGGCGTCCGGGATCGGCAGCGCGTCGATGTCCGCCCGGATGGCGAGCATGGGCCGCACACCGCCCGCCCGTCGCCCGCCACCACCCTTATCCGAGCTTCGCGCCCCTTCCGTGCCGATGTCGCACACGAGTCCGGTCCCGGTCGGCAGCACCCGTGGCTTGAGCCCGTCCGCCTCAAGGCGCTTCTTGATCGCCGCAGTGGTCCGGAACTCCTGGTTCCCGAGCTCGGGGTGCATGTGCAAGTCCCGGCGGAATGCGATGAGTTCGGCGCGCAGCGACTCGGGCAGCACGCCGGGAAGCGGAGCTTCCCCGGGCAGATCGGCTTCGGACTCGTCGGAGGCGCGCGACATCAACTGGTTCACCTGTTGAAGGGTAGGCCCCTTCAGGGGCCAACTAACCGGCGATCAACAAAAGTTCAGCCCGATAGGGGAAAGAATCCTGGCCACCGGACGCATATCGCCCGCGCGGGCTGGGTAAACTCGGCGCCCGGTTCTCAGCTCCGTGCCAGCCATGTCGCAGCCCCCTCTCAGCGGGCTCTCAGCGCCGTCTCAGGCCCCGGCCGCACCCGGTTCGCACAGGCGTTCACGCTGTACGGGTGTTCAGGCGGTCAGGCAGTCCGGCGGCCGGGCCGCCACCATGCGCAGGCCATGGGCGTCGCGGGCCGTGCCGGTCACGTCCGCGAGGAAGCCCTGAGCGCGCGGGGACGCCTTCTCGGTGAGCCATTCGGGGTCGATGTCGCAGACGAGCAGGCGCACGCCGGTGCCGGCGAGCGCGGGCGGCAGGGTGTGGACGACGGTGGACGGGAAGCTCAGGACGGTGCCGCCCACCGGGCCCCGGCGGGCGATGAGTTCGAGCGGCAGGTCCGGTCGTACGATCTCCAGACCGGTACGGGCGTGCAGCGTGCGCAGCTTCTCGGTGGACTCGCGGCGGTGGGCGAAGTAGCGGGTCACGCCATGGGTGCGGGCCAGCGACGCGACCGCCTCCAGATAGCGCTCGGGGTCGACCACGCCCGTCTCCACCAGCGAGGTGCCCACCAGGTCGGCGCCCTTGGTGATGCGCGGCGGGCCGAACCGGGCGCGGGTCCAGCCGAAGGTGTTGCGGGTGACCGTGACCGCCTCGGGGGCCTGAACGGGCATCGCGCTGAACACCTCGACCGTACGGCTGCGCGACGGGGTGAGGCGGCGGCGCGCGGAGGCCGCCACCGGTGCGAAGAGCAGATCGCGCGCCCCGGCCCGGCTGCCGCGCCGGTGCCAGCGCACCAGCCGCTCGCCACTGGCCAGTTGGGAGACGAACTCCATGGTGGCCGTGCCGTCGTCGACGACGACCAGGTCGCGCGAGCGCGCCACGGTCAGCAGCAGCTGCACATAGCGCGAGAACGGGTCGCCGATGACGATCCGCTCGGCGCCGCGCAGCAGCGAGGAGAGCCCGCCGATGGTGCGCAGCGGCGCGAGCGCCCCGTCGCGCGCCTCCTCCCAGCGCACCCGCATGCCCTCGTCACGGGCCAGCTCCGCCATCCGGCGCAGCTGGCCGCGCGACATCGGGTCGGTGGGCGACAGGACGACCACGGTGAGGTCGTCGTGGACGGCCGCCGTGTCCTCGGGGCCGGTCCGCTGGGCCGGCACACCGTTCAGGAGCGGGCGCGTCGAATGGGCCCACTCCAGCACGTTGAGCAGCTGGACCGGGCTCTCCACGAAGGCGATCGTGGCGCAGGTGTCCCGAGGAGGCACGGCGGCCGGCCCGGCTCAGACCGCGACCGGCGCGCGGTCGGCCTCGGCGGCCTCGGCCTCGGCGACGACGCCCGCGACCCGGCGCAGCTTCTTCATCGGGGCGCGCTCCGACTCGTACACCTTCTTGACGCCGTCGCCGAGCGCGGCCTCGATGGTGCGGATGTCGCGGACCAGGCGCTGCAGGCCGCCCGGCTCGACGGAGGCGGCCTGGTCCGAGCCCCACATCGCGCGGTCCAGGGTGATGTGGCGCTCGACGAAGGCGGCGCCGAGGGCGACCGCGGCCAGCGTGGTCTGCAGGCCCGTCTCGTGGCCGCTGTAGCCGATCGGGACGTTGGGGTACTCGGCCATCAGGCTGTTGATGACCCGCAGGTTGAGCTCCTCGGCCTTCGCCGGGTACGTGGAGGTGGCGTGACAGAGCAGGATGTTGTCGCTGCCCAGGACCTCGACGGCGTGGCGGATCTGCTTCGGGGTGGACATGCCGGTGGAGAGGATGACCGTGCGGCCGGTGGCACGCAGGGCGCGCAGCAGCTCGTCGTCGGTGAGCGAGGCGGAGGCGACCTTGTGGGCCGGCAGGTCGAACTTCTCCAGGAACGCGACAGCCTCGGTGTCCCACGGGGAGGCGAACCAGTCGATCCCGCGCTTCTTGCAGTGCTCGTCGATGGCGCGGTACTCCGACTCGCCGAACTCCACCCGGTGGCGGTAGTCGATGTAGGTCATCCGGCCCCACGGGGTGTCGCGCTCGATGTCCCACTGGTCGCGCGGGGTGCAGATCTCCGGCGTGCGCTTCTGGAACTTGACGGCGTCGCAGCCCGCGTCGGCGGCGGCGTCGATCAGGGCGAGGGCGTTGCCCAGGTCACCGTTGTGGTTGATGCCGATCTCACCGGTGACGTACACCGGCTGACCCGGTCCGGCGGTGCGGCTGCCGAAGGTGCGCAGACGGTTGCTCATGAGGGTGATTCCTTACTGGGCGGGGGAGTTGTGGAGCTGCGAGGAGGGGGTGGGGTGGTGCTGAGGGGTGTGGTGGAGCTCGGGTCCGAGGAGCCAGGCGGCGATCTCGCGGATCGCGCCCTCGCCGCCGGGGGTGGCGGTGACCGCGCGCGCCGCGGCGCGTACGGAGTCATGGGCGTCGGCGACCGCGACCGGCCAGCCGACGAGGGAGAAGCAGGGCAGGTCGTTGACGTCGTTGCCCGCGTAGAGCACCCGCGCCGGGTCGATCCCCGCCTCCTCGCACCACTGCTTGAGCGCGAGGTCCTTGCGGTCGATGCCGTGCAGCACGGGGATCTTGAGCTTGCGGGCGCGGGCGGCGACCACCGGGTTCTGCTCGGTGGACAGGATCAGCAGCTTCAGACCGGCGCGGCGCAGGGCCGCGATCCCGAGCCCGTCACCCCGGTGCACGGCGACCAGTTCGCGGCCGTCGGCGTCGATGAGCACCCGGTCGTCGGTCTGGGTGCCGTCGAAGTCCAGGACGACCGCGTCGACGTCCTCGCGGACCGGGGTGCGGACCGGGTCGAGCAGCGGCGCGAGCGCCCGCGCGCGGGCCAGGTCGTGCGGGTCGTCGATCTCCAGGACCCGCGCGGGGTCGGTGCGTACGAGCGCGGTGCGGCCGAAGAAGCGGTGCTTGTGGGTGCGGAATCCGGCCGCGTCCATGGCGTACGCGGCGCCGGTCTCCAGGAAGTCCTGCGGGCGGTCCTGGCGGCGCGGGCGGAACGCCTTGTCGTGGCCCAGGCCCTCGCCGCCCCGGCCGCCCTCCTGTGCCGACTCGCGCCAGACGAAGCCGTGGAAGGGGGCGACGGTGACCGCCGTGTCGGCGCCGTCCACGACGACGGCCTCGGCGACGCCCTCGACGTCCTCGTGGCTGAGGAACGGGCTGGTGCACTGGACGAGCAGGACGACTTCGGCGTCCGCGTGGCCCTCAAGCGCGTGCAGCACGGCCGCCTCGCTGGAGGCGGTGTCCCCCGCGATGGCGGCGGGCCGCACCACGACGTGCGCCCCGGCGGCGGCGGCCGCGGCCGCGATGCCCGGGTCGTCCGTGGAGACGGCGACGTCCGTGACATACCGCGCGGCGAGGCAGGCCTGTACGGCCCGGACGACCAGCGGGACGCCGCCGACCGGGGCGAGGTTCTTGCCGGGGACGCCCTTGGAGCCGCCGCGGGCGGGGATGACGGCGAGGACCTTGCGGCGCGCGGGCGTTGCCTGCCGCGGCGCGGCCGTGGTCGGGGTCGTGACGGGCGAGGTCTCGTAAGGCGGGGTCACAGTTCTCCCATCCGGCGGATGACCGGGGCCACGCGCTGGACGCCGTGGCGGTAGGCCCCGCGGGCCGCGTCCCGTACCGCGTCGCGCACCAGACGGCGTACGCCGGTGGCCTCCGCTTCGGGCGCGGCGCCCGGCAGCGGGGTGCCGTCGGGGGCGAGGTGGTGGCGGGCGAGAAGGCCCGGGAGGTATCCGGGCGCGGTGGCGGGTGTGTAGTAGGGCTGTACGGGCGGGAGTCGGTGCCGGGACACCAGGTCAGCGATCCGCTCGCGCACGCCGTCGAAGGCGGTCGCGTACGCGGCGCCCGGGGCCACTCCCTGCGCCGCGAGCCAGCGGGCGTCGGGGGCGGGGCGGTGTCCGGCGTCCAGCTGGTCCCAGGAGGCGAGGCAGCCGGAGCCGATGAAGTGGTGGTTGCCCAGGTTCTCGCGGACGCCCAGATCGGTGAGGACGGCGGTCGGCACCGAGCGGTGCAGGGATTCCAGGGCGGCGGTCGAGGAGACGGTGACCAGCAGGTCGGTGCGGTCCAGGACCTCGCCCATGTTCCCGTACACCAGACGGAAGTTGGGCGGCAGGTCGAGGGACCGGGCCAGCTTCTGGTACGGCTGCTCCTCGATGTGCGTGGTGTGCTCGCCGGGCTTGGAGCGCAGCTTGAGCAGCACCTCGCGGCCGGGGTGGCGGCGGGCGTGCCCGACCAGGCGCCGCAGCAGATACATCCGGTCGGCGCGGCTCTCCGGCACCGACGGCTGGGCGGCGAACACGACGGTCTCGCGGCCGGGTTCGGGACGGTAGGGCGCGCCGCCCAGGAACGGCAGCGCGGCCTCGGTCACCGCCGACGCGTCGGCGCCCACGCCCTCGTACACCGCCCGGAAACGCTCCGCGTCATGGCGGGAGTTGGCGAGGACGACGTCGGCGCCGTGCCGCAGCAGCAGCCCGTCCGCCAGCTTCTCGTAGACGACGCCCACATAGCCGGTGACCAGGACGGGTCTGGAGGTGTGGCCCGGCCATAGCCGGGCGAGGCCGTGCAGTGCCGCCTGGGCCGCGCCGCCGACCAGCGCGAGGACCACCACGTCGTACGGCTCCCGCTCGACGGCCCGCAGGAACGCGGCCATCGTCACCTCGCGCAGCGCGTCGGCGGCGACCCCGACCTCACCCACCTCGGCGAGCTGCCGGGCGGTGGGCGTGGCCCGGCCGCGCAGCAGGAAGCCGCTGAGCTCGGGTGCGCGCTCGGCTATCCGGCGGGCGGTGAGGGCGCCCCATTTCCACCGGGTGTCGGAATCCGCGACAACGGCGATCCGGAGCGGGGCGTCGGCGGGACGGGTACGTGATGGCACGTCGACGAAACTAGGAATCCATTCCGTTTGATGGCCCAACTGGACCGCAACAGATGGTTAACAGCGCGACTACTCAAGGGGAAAGAGCCCGCAATGCGAACCGGTTAACAATCCGGCCGCCCAGTGTTCACCCACCGTCCCTCGCCCGGCCAGGGCGAATGACGCGGCGGCACTTAGCGTCACGCGGGTGGTCAAGCTCTCCGTGGTAGTGCCGTTCTACAATGTGCGGACATATGCCCCCGACACCCTGAGAAGTCTGCGCGACAACGCGCGCGACGACTTCGAGTTCCTTCTGGTCGACGACTGCTCGTCGGACGGGACGGCCGAACTGCTCGCCCGCGCCGAGCGCGAGCTGCCGGGGGCGGTGGTCCTCAGACACGAGAGGAACGGCGGCCTCGCCACGGCGCGCAACACCGGCATCGACGCGGCGCGCGGCGAGTACGTCACGTTCCTCGACGGCGACGACTGGCTCGCGCCCGGCCACTACTCCCAACTGGTCGCCATCATCGATGAGTTGGGCTGCGACTTCCTGCGCACCGACCATGTGCAGTGCACCGGCAAGGAGCGCACGGTGCAGCGGGTGCCGCACGGGCGGCGCGGCGAGGTGCTGAACCCGCGCGAGGCGATCCTGCCCACCACCCGCTCCACCTCGGTGGACTACGCGTTCGCCTGGGCCGGGATCTACCACCGCCGCCTGGTCGAGCGGGGCCTGCTGCACTTCACGGACGGGCTGCGCACCGCCGAGGACCGGCCGTGGATCTGGCGGCTGCACCGCGAGGCGGAATCGTTCGCGGTGGTGGGTCTGCTCGGTGTCTTCTACCGCCGCGGAGTGGCGACTTCCCTGACGCAGATCGGTGACGTACGCCAGCTCGATTTCATCAGGGCATTCGACCAGGTAATCGAGGAAACAGCTCAAGATCCAAATTCCGCGGAACTGCTCCCGAAGGCGGTACGGACGTACTGCGCCATTATTTCCCATCACCTGGGGAACAGCGAAAGGTTCGAACCCGCCGTGGCACGGAAACTGCGGACGATGAGCGCGGGTGCGCTGAAAAGGATGCCGCAGGACGTACTGAACGAGGCGCTGGGCGCGATGGACGCGGCGCGCGCCTCCCGGCTGCGGCGGCTGCGCGGCCGCGCCGCCTCGACGCCGTCCGCCGCCGCCGTCCGGACCGCGGGGGCCGCGGCCTGATGCGTACGACGCAGATCTTCCTCGCGACCACGCTGTACGGGATGGCGACGCTGGCCGCCGCGATCGACAGCGACTGCTTCGCCCCGGCGGACCGGCGACTGCTGCTGATCAGCAACAACGCCCCGATCCCGGAGACTTCGCCCGCGCTCGACACCATGCCGGGCTTCGCGCTGCTGCGGGAGCGCTTCGACGGGGTGCTGTCGTGGAACGCCACGATCGCGCCGCTGCACCCGGGCGGCTGGGCGCCGCGCGCCGACGACGTACCGCTGTGGGAGCGGCAGCTGCGGCGCGAGTGGCACCTCGGGGACGACCGGATCGAGCTGGCCGTGGAGTCCATCCAGGTCAACCCGGCGGGCGCGGTCGCCCAGCTCTTCCCGGACGCGCCGCTGCACGTGTACGCGGACGGCCTGATGAGCTACGGCCCCACCCGCAACAAACTGGACCCGCTGGTGGGTTCGCGGGTCCGCCGGGTGCTCCACCTGGACCTGGTGCCGGGCCTCGAACCCTTACTCCTGGGCGAGTTCGACACCCCGGCGGAGGTGATCCCGACGGCGGCGTTCACGAAGGTGGTGAACGAACTGGCGGCGGAATCAGGTGAGTTGGACGTCCCCGAGGGCGCGGCCCTGCTCCTCGGCCAGTACCTGGCGGCCCTCTCCATCCTCACCGAGGCGGAGGAGGAGGAGCTCCACCTCAGCATGCTGAAGGGGGCGGCCGGGCGGGGCCACCGCCGGATCGTCTTCAAGCCGCACCCGTCGGCCCCGCCCGCCTGGTCGCACTCGCTGCGCGCGGAGGCGGCGAAGCTGGACGTCGAACTGACGGTCCTGGAGAGCCCGTTGCTGGCCGAGGTGCTGTACGAGCGGATCGGCCCCGAGCTGGTGGTGGGCTGCTTCTCGACCGCGCTGCTCACGGCGTCGGCGTTCTACGGCATCCCGGCGGCCCGCACCGGCACCGAGCTGCTGCTCGACCGGCTCACGCCGTACCAGAACAGCAACCGGGTGCCGGTGACGCTGGTGGACGCGCTGCTGCCACCGCTCACGGGCCCGGCCCCCGAGCCGCCGGCGGATCTCGCGGCCCTGGTGTCGGCGGTCGGCTACGCGATGCAGTCCGAGATCCGCCCGGACCTGCGCACCCCGGCGGAGCGCTACCTCTCCCACCACCTCACCGACCACACCTGGCGCTACTTCAAGCGCCGCCGCCTGACCACCCTGGCCCTCCCGGGCGCGATCCCGTCCCAGCTGTCCTTCATCCCGAGAAACGCGACGGTACGCAGGCTGGCCCGCCGGGCCCGGTCGGTGGCACGGCGGGCACGGCGGGCACGGCGGGCACGGGCGATGTAGCCGGATTACACACCCCACATACCCGCAGGTGTGTACAGTTTTGCCATGGAGACCTATCCGCTCGTAGAGGCGCGCAATCAGCTCGGCCAGCTCGTGGGCCGAGTCCGGCACGGTGGCGAACACATCCTGATCAGCGAGTACGGCAAGCCGGCGGCGGCCCTGGTCCCCATAGAGGAACTGGAAGAGCTCGAACGCCTCCGGGACCAGGCCGACCTGGCCGAAGCGCGAGCCCGCGACGCGGCCCCGACCGGACCCCCCATGGGCCATGACGAGTTCATGACCCAGCTGGAGGCCGAGGACCGGCAGGCCGGACTGTGACGTACGCGGTGGTGTGGGAGGCCAGGGCGATGGACGAGTTCCGCCGCCTGCGCCAGGCCGAGCCGGTGGGCGCGAAGGCCTGTGCGGCGGCGGTACGGGAGTTAGCCGAGTCCCCTCGACCAGCGGCCGCCCGAGCCCTCGGCGGCTCGGGCTACTACCGGCTGCCCGTGGGCACCTGGCGGGTGCTCTACCGGCTGGAGGAAGCCGCCATGTCCGTTCACGTCGTCAAGGTCGGGCAGGTCACGTGAGCGCGACACCGCACCGCGCCAGATAGTCGGCCAGCCCCTCGGCCGTCTGACCCGCCCAGCCGATGTAGCCGTCCGGGCGGATGAGGAACAGGCCGCGCCCGTACGTCTCGTACGCGCTCAGGGTGTGCACGTGGACCAGCTCGTTCGCGATCTGCGGGGCTTCGGTGCCGATGGCCAGCAGGGTGAAGTGCGGGCCGCTGAAGAGGTCGAAGAGGCGGCCCTCGGGCAGTACGCCGTCGGGGGCGCGGTCGCCTGCCTCCAGCGTGCCGGCCCGGCCCGAGGAGAGCGGGCCGCCCCGGTAGCCGATGCCGAGCTGCTTGACCACGTTGCCGCGCTGGCTGTCCCCGCCGAGCAGGGCCTGGCGGTGCAGCCGGGTACTCATGCCGAGGACGTCGGCGGCGACCGGCTGCCGCTCCTGCTCGTAGGTGTCGAGCAGCGCGGCCGGGGCGCCGTGCCGCAGCACCTGGCCGAGCTTCCAGCCGAGGTTGTAGGCGTCCTGGACACTGGTGTTGAGGCCCTGGGCACCGGCCGGCGAGTGCACATGCGCGGCGTCCCCGGCGAGGAAGACCCGGCCCACCCGGAACCGCTCGGCCATCGCGGCCCGCGGCCGGAACTCCGAGGCCCAGACGACCTCGCTGATCTCGTCGGCGGCGACCGGCGTACGCGTGGCGATCAGCTTCCGTACACCCTCGGGGGTGGCGTCCGGCACCGCGGTCACGTCCTCGTACTGGGCGACCAGCTGGAACAGCCGGGGGGCGCCCGGCAGCGGGCAGAGCACCACGGCGCCACCGCTCGCGCCCGTCCACGCATGCCAGTTGTTCGCGTCGACGAACGCGTCCGGCGCGACGATCACATCGGCCACCAGCATCGGCTTGGGGTCGACCGACTCGCCGTTCATGGCGACGCCGAGCAGTCGGCGCACGACGGACTTGCCGCCGTCGGCGGCGACGAGATAGCGGGCGCGGAGCTCGCGGCCGTCCGCGAACCGGGCCGTGACCGCGTCGGCGTCGGCGTCGGCGGCCTGGTCGAGCCCGGTCAGCTCGGCGTCGAAGACGACCTCGCCGCCGAGGGCGCGCAGCTCGTCGTGGAGCAGCGCCTGGAGGTCCGCCTGCCCGATGATCAGGCCGTTCGCGTACGGGGTCTGCTCGGTGGGCTCGGAGCGCTCCATCATGTCCCACTCGCGCCCGCGCGTCCTGCCGTCCGGGCCCTCCCAGGCGAGCATCCGGGGGTACTCGCTCCCGGCCGCGCGGACCCTGTCCAGGATCCCGAAGTCGTGCAGCACCTCCTGGGTGCGCGGCTGGAGGCCCTTGCCGCGCGAACCGGGGAAGAGCCGGTCGCCCTTCTCGACGAGCAGCGCGGAGACGCCGCGGCGGGCGAGGTCCATGGCGAGCACCAGGCCGGTGGGGCCGGCGCCGCAGATGAGTACGTCGGCGTCGAAGGCTTCCTTAACGCTGTTAAGTTCCATGCCGCCGAGAATGCGCTTAACGGTGTTAAGTTGTCAAGGTGGCTACGACGAGAATCGACCGCGCGCTGGTCGCCGAGACCGCGCTGCGGCTCCTGAACGAGGTGGGCCTCGACGGCCTCACCCTCCGCGCGATCGCCAAGGAGCTCCAGGTCCAGGCGCCCGCGCTGTACTGGCACTTCAAGAACAAGCAGGAGCTGCTTGACGAGATGGCGACGGTGATGCAGCGCCGGATGACGCTGCCCGGGGGCGGTGTTCCGGGGGTGTCCCCCGACGCCCCCTGGCAGCAGCAACTGGCCGGATTCAACCGGGCGTTGCGGGCCATGCTGCTGAGCTATCGCGACGGGGCGAAGGTGTACGGGGGCGCGCGCTTCACCGGCACCGACCACGCCGGGTCGCTGGAGCAGCTGCTCGGCGCGATGCGCGCGGCGGGCATCTCACCGTACGACGCGGCGCTGGCCGGGACGACGGCGTACGCGTACACGATGGGCTTCGTGGCCGAGGAGCAGGGCATGGGGCCCGAGCCCTTCGACGTCTCCGCACGCGCGGAGCGGCTGTCGGAGTACCCGCTGGCCGCGGCGGCGGGCCCGGCGCTGTTCGAGGGGTACGAGGAGCGGTTCGAGGCGGGGTTGCGGGTGGTGATCGCGGGAATCGAGACGGTGTACGGGTCGCCTGCGGCGGGCTGAGCCGGTTTTCGCCCGCGGGTGGGTGGGGGTTGCTCGCGCCCACGCGGCGGAGGGGGCGACCAGCGAGGGGCGCCCGCAGGGCGCATTCAGGGGCGCGGGGAACTGCGCGACCAGCCACGCACGGTCCGCAGACGACCAACTCGCGCCGCAAGGCGCTTTAGGGGCGCGGGGAACTGCGCGAGCAACCCAGCACGGTCCGCAGACGAAGAGATCGCCCCGCAGGGGCGCATTCAGGGGCGCGGGGAACTGCGCGACCAGCCACGCACGGTCCGCGGACAACCGACCCGCTCAGAACACCTCGTCCGGGACATACGACCCCCACACCTCCCGCAGCGCCCCGCACACCTCCCCCACCGTCGCGCGAGCGGACAGCGCCGACTTCATCGGGTACAGGACGTTGTCCGTGCCCGCCGCCGCCCGGCGCAGGTCGGCGAGGGCCGCCGACACCGCCCGGGCGTCGCGCGAGGCCCGCAGCCGCTCCAGCCGGGCCGCCTGCCGCGCCTCGATCGCCGGGTCGACCCGCAGCGGCGCATACGGCTCCTCCGCATCCATCCGGAAGCGGTTGACCCCGACCACCACCCGCTCACCGTCGTCCGTCTCGCGCGCGATCCGGTACGCCGACCGCTCGATCTCGCCCTTCTGGAAGCCCTGTTCGATCGCGGCGACCGCCCCGCCCAGATCCTCGACCCGCCGCATCAGCGCGAGGGCCGCCGCCTCCACGTCGTCCGTCATGCTCTCGACCGCGTACGAGCCCGCGAACGGGTCGACGGTCGCCGTCACGTCCGTCTCGTACGCGAGCACCTGCTGCGTACGCAGGGCCAGGCGCGCGGACTTGTCCGTGGGCAGCGCGATGGCCTCGTCGAAGGAGTTGGTGTGCAGGGACTGGGTGCCGCCGAGGACCGCCGCGAGGCCCTGGACGGCGACCCGGACGAGGTTCACCTCGGGCTGCTGGGCGGTGAGCTGCACCCCGGCCGTCTGCGTGTGGAAGCGCAGCATCAGCGACTTCGGGTTCCGCGCGCCGAAGTCCTCCCTCATCACCCGCGCCCAGATCCGGCGCGCGGCCCGGAACTTGGCGACTTCCTCAAGCAGCGTCGTGCGCGCGACGAAGAAGAACGACAGGCGCGGGGCGAAGTCGTCGACGTCCATCCCGGCCGCGACGGCGGTGCGTACGTACTCGATCCCGTCCGCGAGCGTGAACGCGATCTCCTGCGCGGGCGAGGCACCGGCCTCCGCCATGTGGTAGCCGGAGATCGAGATCGTGTTCCACTTCGGGATCTCGGCCCCGCAGTAGCGGAAGATGTCGGCGGTCAGCCGCAGCGACGGCTTCGGCGGGAAGATGTACGTGCCCCGGGCGATGTACTCCTTGAGCACGTCGTTCTGGATGGTCCCGGTCAACTGCCCGGCCGATACGCCCTGTTCCTCCGCCACCAGCTGGTACATCAGCAGCAGCAGCGCGGCCGGCGCGTTGATCGTCATCGAGGTGGAGACCCGGTCCAGCGGGATGCCGTCGAAGAGCACCCGCATGTCGTCGACCGAGTCGATCGCCACGCCCACCTTGCCGACCTCGCCGTGCGCCAGCGGCGCGTCGCTGTCGTGGCCCATCTGGGTGGGCAGGTCGAAGGCGACGGACAGGCCCGTCGTGCCGTGGGCGATCAGCTGCCGGTAGCGCGCGTTGGACTCGGCCGCCGTGCCGAACCCGGCGTACTGGCGCATCGTCCAGGGCCGCCCGGTGTACATCGTCGGGTACACGCCCCGCGTGAACGGGTACGCCCCCGGCTCGCCGAGCCGGTCCCGCGGGTCCCAGCCCGCCAGGGCGTCCGGCCCGTACACCGGGTCGATGGGCAGCCCGCTCTCGGTGCGCCGGGCATCCTCCGCGTCACGCGCCATGTGCGCCTCGCTTTCCTCGCGGCTTCTCTGCAACCGTTCGGCCCGCGAAACAGT
The DNA here is from genome assembly GCF_043198895.1 of Streptomyces sp. NPDC048696. NCBI lineage: Bacteria > Bacillati > Actinomycetota > Actinomycetes > Kitasatosporales > Streptomycetaceae > Streptomyces > Streptomyces sp. NPDC048696. The sequence goes on from NZ_JBICVJ010000022.1 coordinate 50,914, forward strand.
CTCTGGGTGCACCAGAGACTCATCAGGGGGGCGACGATGCGCCGGATCCATCTCACCACTGTCATAGCCAGGACGCTCGCCGCGGCGACCGTGCTCACGGTCACAGCCGCGTGCGGCGCCGGGTCGGACAAGGCCGCGGTGGGGGTCGCTCCGGCCACACCGGCGGCGGCCGCGGCCAACTCGGCGGCGGCCGACAGCGCCGCCGACGACAACCAGGCCGACGGCTCCGCGAGCCCGGCCGCCTCCGCCGACCAGGCCGTCGCCAAGACGCCCGGCAAGGTCCTGCTGGCGGCCGGCGCCAAGGGCGACCAGGTCAAGGACCTGCAGGCCCGGCTCGCCCAGGTCGGCTGGTTCGACGACACGCCGTCCGGTACGTACGGCAGTGTCACCTCGGCCGCCGTCAAGGGCTTCCAGGACAAGCGCCAGCTGCCCGCCACCGGCTCCATGGACACCGCGACCTGGCAGAAGCTGTCCGCCATGACGACCAAGCCGACCCGCGAAGAACTCGCCGGGACGGCGGTCAACAAGCCGAAGACCAAGCTGGACAAGCGCTGTATGACCGGCCGCGTGCTGTGCATCAGCAAGACCACCCGCACGCTCAACTGGGTGGTGAACGGCAAGGTCCTGTCGTCCATGGACGTGCGGTTCGGCGCGCAGTACACACCGACCCGCGAGGGCACCTTCAAGGTCTTCCTGAAGAGCAAGAACCACGTCTCGTCGATCTACCACACGCCGATGCCGTACGCGATGTTCTTCAGCGGCGGCCAGGCCGTGCACTACTCCTCGGACTTCGCCAAGCGCGGTTACGCGGGCGCCTCGCACGGCTGCGTCAACGTGCGCGACAAGAAGAAGATCGCCGCGCTCTTCGACCAGGTGCGGATCGACGACAAGGTCGTCATCTACTGGTGAGCGGGGCCGCCCACCCCTGAACACGACAGTGCCCCCACCGGATCACCGGTGGGGGCACTGCCGTACGGGAGAGGGCGCGGGCGGGATCGGGGGAACGTGTCCCGCCCGCGCCATTCGCGCCGAGCCGTGGGTACGGGGGGAACCCCGGCTCTGTGCGCCGCCGATGACCAGTCGGCTCACTTCTTACTGCGCCACCGGGCCGAAAAGTGTCACACCCACCGGTCGAGGCCGCTGTCGAGCCGCCGGTCGGCCGTCCGCGCGGCCGTGTCCGGCGTCGCCGTCGGGTACGCGGCGAGGGTCGTCCGGGACGCCGGCGGGATCAGCGGGACCTCCACCGGAAGGCTCGGCGAGGCGTCCGCGCCGCCCGGCGTGACGGGCAGCCAGGGGTTCGCCGAGGGCGCGCCCGCAGGCGGCCTGCTCCAGCTCACGGTGGGCAGCTTCAGGACCGAACCGTCACGTCCGCCCAGGCCGCCGGGGGCCCCATGGCCGTCCCCCTTGTCGTCGCCGGAGCCGCCCTTGCCGCCGGAGTCCTTGCCGCCCGAGTCGCCGTCGCCACCCGAGCCGCCCTTGCCGCCGGAGCCGTTCTTGCCGCCCTTGTCCACCTCGTCGATCACGCGGTCGCACAGCCGTTTCACATTGGCGGCGCCCTGAGCGGCGTTTTCCAGCCAGTGCCGACGCGTCTGGTCGAGCCGCCCCGAGGTGTAGTCGCGGCACGCCTCGACGGTCTTGCCGGCCCAGTCGGTGCCGGGCGCATCGCCCTTGGTCGTCGGGTCGGGCGTGGCCGACGGGTGCTGTTCCGTCCCGCCGGACGCGGTGGCGCTCGGCGAGCCGGGCCCGCCCGAGGGCGTACGGCTCGGCGTCGGCGACTTCGGCGGCTTCGACCCGCCCGTGCTCGCGGGCGAGTCCGAGGAGATCGGCCCGGGGGTCGCGGGCGACACCGAGGAGACGGGCTCGGGGTCGGCGGTGCCGAGGCCGGGCAGCACCCCGGTCCCGGCGGCCACGGCCACCCCGCCCAGCGCGCACCCGGCCAGGGCCGCGGCCAGACCGAAGCGGACGGGCCGCAGGCGGCGGCCGCGCGCGGGCTCGCGGGACTTCTTCGGGCCGCGGCCGACCCGTACGACGTTGTCCGCCGTGACGGCGGTGGGCGCGGCACCGCGCTGGGCGCGCGCCTGCCGGAAGGCGGCCAGCGCGGCGGCCTCACCGGGGAGTTCACGGGTGGCGGAGGCGGCCGGGGCGGGCGCGGCGTCCTGCCGCGCGATCGCGCGCAGCACCGCGGAGAGCCGTTCGGCCTGCTCGCGTGCGTGACCGTCGGCGGGTACGACCGGTTCGCCGCGGAGCAGCCGCTCCGCGGCGTCCTCGTCCAGCCACTCGTGGCGCTCGTCGGCCATCACATGTCCTTCTGCGTCGGCGCGCCCGATTGCGTCACACCGCACGACCGATTGCGTTGCGGCGGCACACCACCGAGATCCGGGCCGTTCTCCGAGCCGAGCAGCTCGGCCAGCCTCTTGAGGCCGCGGTGGGCGGCCGTGCGCACCGCGCCGGGCCGCTTGCCCAGCGTCTCGGCCGCGCTCTTCGCGTCGAGGCCGACCACCACGCGCAGCACCACGGCCTCGGCCTGGTCCTGCGGCAGTTGCGCGATGAGCGCCATCGTACGTCCCGTGGCGAGGGACTCCATCGCCTCGCCCGCGGTGTCCGAGTCGGCGGCGCGGCCGGTCAGCTCGCTCTCGTCGCCGCCGACGGCGGGGCGCCTGCCCCGCATCCGTATGTGGTCCAGCGCCCGGTTGCGCGCGATGGTGGCGGCCCAGCCCCGGAAGCGGTCCGCGTCGCCGCTGAACCGCTCGATGTCGCGCGCTATCTGGAGCCACGCCTCGGAGGCCACGTCCTCGGCGTCGGCCTCGCCCACGAGTGTGCGGGTGTAGCCGAGCAGCCTCGGGTGCACCGCGCGGTACACGGCACGGAACGCGTTCTCGTCGCCGTCCTGTGCCGCGAGTATCGCGGTGGTCAGCTCCGCGTCTTCCCCCTGCACTCTCCGCACCCTGCCCTGGTGTCGCAGCCGGTCCCGCTGCCGCGCCGAGCGGCGCGAAGGAGCACGCTACGGCCTGTACGGCGGTTAAGTCCATTACTTGTACAACCCGCAACAATCCACTGACTCAGCGCGGTGTGACAGAAAACGCAGCCATGGCGCTGAGAGGAGTACGGGGTCGCCACACGGCCCCGACGGAAGGCGACCGGGGCCTCTCCTGTGGGGGGTGGCGGCCCCGGTCGTCCTCCCGCTCCCGACCCCCGCTCCCCGCGCGCCCGTCACGGCGCCGCACCCGACGGCGGTCACGGGTCCCCCTCCGGCGACAGGCGCGCCCCGAGACGGCGCAGCCCCCGGTGCGCGGCGGTGCGGACCGAACCCGGGCGCTTGCCGAGCACCCTTCCCGCCGCGGCGCCGTCGAGCCCGGCCACCACCCGCAGCAGCACCGCCTGGGCCTGGTCGCGCGGCAGGGTGGCGATCACCTCCAGGACCCAGCGGGTCGCCAGCGCCTCCAGGGCCGCCTCGGCCGTGTCCTGGCCGCCGGGCAGCTCCAGCGCCTCCTGGTCGAGCGGCACGCCCCGAGGTCTTCGGCGCTGGCGGCGCAGATGGTCCATGGCGCGATGGCGGGCGATGGTCGCGCTCCAGCCCCGGAACCCGGCCCCGTCACCCCGGAACCGCGCCAGATCACGGGCTATCTCCAGCCACGCCTCGGACATCACGTCCTCGGCGTCGGCCCCCACCAGAGAACGTACGTAGGCGAGCAGCCCCGGGTGAACGAGCCGGTAGGCGACCGCGAAGGCCCGCTCGTCCCCTTCCTGGGCACGCGCGACGGCCGCTCCGAGCTCGGCGTCGTCGCTCCGGTTCCGGCCACGGCGCTGGTCCCCACCCCTGCCCATGGTCTGTTCTGCGCACGGGCGCGCGGAAGTGTCACTTCCGGGTACGGAACGGGATCACTTCCGGGTCCGGACGGGCCCACATCGAGCTCCCGGACGGGGCTCGCGGGGTACGGGCTCACGGGCTCACGGGCTCACGAGCTCAGCCCAGCTTGTCCGCGAGCTCCTTGAACGCCTCCCACTCCAGGGCGGGCGTACGCGGGTCCCACAGCTTCTGGGCGAGGGCCCGCAGCGGCATCCGGATGCCCTTGGCCACCTGGTCCGGGGTCTGCGCGTCGGCCCGGTCGCACCACACCGCGAGCCGGGCGCCCAGGATCTGCTCCGAGTAACGGGCGGGCACCGGCGCGGTGCCGCGCAGCACCAGCGGGGTCCACTCCTGGTAGATGCGGCGGCCGGTGGGGTACTTGAAGTCGTTGGGCTCGCCGAGCACGTAGTACAGGTACTCGTCGTTGAGGTTGACCGTCTTGCGGCCCTCGGCCAGGTATTCCTCCGGCGGGCGCGCGCCGAGCTCCTTGCCGGTCCAGTACTCGACCTGGCGGGCCGGGTCGGGGGCGACGTGGGTGCCCTTGAAGTAGCCGTCGTTCCACGCCTTGAACGTCTTGCCGAACGGCCGCAGCGTCGCCGCCCGGTCGTTGAGCCAGCCGGTCGCCAGGTCCGCTATGCCGCCCTCGGGCCCGTACTTGGCGCGCGCCGCGGCGGCCAGGCCCGGGTAGGCGGCCGCCGGGTCCTTCGCCATCAGCGCCAGGTACTCGTCACCGCCGAGGTGCCAGTAGGCGCCCGGGAAGAGGTCCGCGTACTCGCGCAGCAGATCGTCCACGAGCTTCGCCGCGTCGGGATTGGCGATGTCGACCGCGCCCTTGGTGACCTTGCCCGTCGCGTCCCGCAGCTGCAGATCGGGGTGCGCCGCGAGGACCGCGCCCAGGTGCCCCGGCGAGTCGATCTCCGGGACCACCTCGATGTGCAGCCGGCGGGCGAGCGCCACGATCCGCTCCACCTCGCGCTTGCTGAGGTGGTCGCGCGAGACGACCTCGGGGTGCGAGGCGGACTCGATGCGGAAGCCCTGGTCGTCGGAGAAGTGCAGCCCCAGCTGGTTCAGCTTGAGGTCGGCCATCTCGCGCAGCCGGGCCTCTATCCAGGCCGCGGTGAAGGGCTTGCGCGCGATGTCGAGGTTGAGCCCCCGCTGCGGGCGGTCGGGCTTGTCCTCGACGGTGCCCTCGGGCATCACCCCGCCGCCGCGCAGCGCCTGCTTGAGGGTGCGGGTGCCGTAGAAGACCCCGGCCTCGTCGGGCCCGGTGATCTTCACCGTACGGTCGCGGGCGGTCAGCGTGTACGACTCGGGGGCGGCCTGCGGGGTGGGGGTGAGCGCCAGCTCTATGTCCCCGGCGCGCGGCGCCTGGCCCTGCGCGTACTGCGCGTCCAGCTCCCCGGCGAGCAGCTGCCCCTCGTCGGACAGGGCCTCGCTGCCGGTGGCCACGACCACCCGGGTGGAGGCGACGGGCCGGAAACCGGGACCGCGCGCGGGCTCGTGCCGGGCCACGGCGGGAATGGTGCGCGGCGGCGAGGAGAGCGGGTAGATCTGGGTGGGCGAGGAGGACGCGCCCGGCTCGGCCTCGGCCCGCCCGCCGTGGCCGCCGTGGGTGTCGTCCTCGGGCCAGACCACCACGGTGAGCGCGAGGGCGGCGACCGCCGCCACGGCGACGCGCGCCACCAGGGCGCCCCGGGATATCCGGGTCGTCCGGTCACCCCGGGCGCCATCGGCGCCGCCGGCACTCCTGGACTGCGACATTACTCAGAATCCTCCCATACGGGAACAAGTCCGGCGAAAGCGAGCGGCAGCGCCCCGGAGGCGTCCACTATGCGCACCTCACCCCGCACGTCCGGGTGAAATGCGCGCATCCGTCGGGCACCCCCCACCCCGCGTCGATAGCGTGGCGGCACTCCCACCTCCGCTTCCCCTCCCGCCTCCGCGTCGTCTCCGTCTCCCCGGCGGCGTGCGCATGAAGCCGCCGTTCCCCCGTACGTTCCACCAGCTCGTCGCCCGCTCTAGGAGCCCACGCTGTCCAGCGAATCCCACGCCGGCCCCCGGAAGCGACCTTCGCCACTTCATCACACTCCCTGCCCGACGACCCGTCCGGCCGTAGCGGGGCAAGCACTTACGAATGCCAGCATTCCGGACGCGTACGAGCCCATCACCGACGGACTCCGGCGTCTCAACCATGCCCCGGCGGCGGCCGCCGAAGCCGCGCTGCTCGCCTGCTGCGCCAGCCGTCGCTGGGCGCTGCGGCTGGCCGCCCACCGCCCCTATCCGGACCTGGACGCGCTGCTCGCCGCCGCCGACGAGGCCAGCTACGACCTCTCCCCCGCCGATCTCGCCGAGGCCCTCGCCGACGAGCGCTCGCCCGGTCTGCGCCCCTCGGCCCCGCAGTCGGCGCACACCGCGCTGCGGGCCGCGCACGCCGCGTACGAGAGCAGGTTCGGGCACGTCTTCGTGATCTGCCTGGAGGGGCTGCGGCCCACCGAACACCTCAACCAGCTGCTGGCGGGCATCCGGGTGCGGATGACCAACGAGCGCCACGCGGAGTCCGCCATCGCCGCCGAGGAGCTGCGCCGACTCGCCCGCGCACGGCTCGCCCATCTCGTAACCAATCATCCAGAACCGGACACCGCGGTCGCCGTCCGCTGAACACCTGCCCGCCACCGGCCCGCTGACGGCTCGTCCAGGGCCGCGCGGGGCCCGCTCCATAGCCCGTCCGTGGCTGTTTGATTGCCTGTTTGATCACACCTGCGGACCCCGCGCGAACGAACCGACATCTCGTCGCTACGATGACCGGGGCCGGTGGACCGTACCCGGCCGGGTCAGACCGACAGTCAAGCCGGCCGGCCCTAGTCCCCGCTCCCGGAGGGTTTTTCCGTGCCGGCTGGAACGCTGTACCGCGGCCGGGAAGGTATGTGGTCGTGGGTGGCTCATCGAGTCACCGGTGTCCTCATCTTCTTCTTCCTGTTCGTCCATGTCCTCGACACCGCACTCGTGCGGGTCTCCCCCGAGGACTACGACAAGGTCGTCGCTACCTACAAGACGCCCATCGTGGGTCTTCTGGAGTACGGCCTCGTCGCCGCCATCCTCTTCCACGCGCTCAACGGTCTCCGCATCATCGCGGTCGACTTCTGGGCCAAGGGTCCGCGCTACCAGAAGCAGATGCTGTGGTCCGTCGTGACCATCTGGCTCGTTCTGATGATCGGCGCGCTGTACCCGGTGCTCGGTCACGCCGCCCGTGAACTGTTCGGGAGCTGAGGTCTGACATGTCTGCCGAAACCACTTCCGCGATCGGCGAGGTCGAGGGCGCGAGCCTGTACGACGCCGACAACCCGGCGCCGCTCATCGAGGCCCCGCGCCAGCGGACCAAGAAGACGCCGAAGTCGACGCGCACCAACTTCGAGCTGTACGGCTGGCTGTTCATGCGGCTGTCCGGCGTCGTCCTGGTCGTGCTGGTCATCACCCACCTGTGCATCCAGCTGGTGCTCGACGGTGGCGTCTCCAAGATCGGCTTCGCCTTCGTGGCGGGCCGCTGGGCGAACCCCTTCTGGCAGGTCTGGGACCTGGCCATGCTGTGGCTCGCGATGCTGCACGGCGCCAACGGCCTGCGCACGGTCATCAACGACTACGCGCAGCGGGACAACACCCGCTTCTGGCTGAAGATGCTGCTCTACACCGCCACGGTGTTCACCGTCCTGCTGGGCACGCTGGTGATCTTCACCTTCGACCCGAACATCCGCTAGGCCACGGGCTGAGGGACAGAGGAATTCACTGATGAAGATCCACAAGTACGACACCGTCATCGTCGGCGCCGGCGGCGCCGGTATGCGCGCCGCCATCGAGGCGACGAAGCGCAGCCGCACCGCCGTGCTGACCAAGCTCTACCCCACGCGTTCCCACACGGGCGCGGCGCAGGGCGGCATGGCCGCGGCGCTCGCCAACGTGGAGGAGGACAACTGGGAGTGGCACACCTTCGACACGATCAAGGGCGGCGACTACCTGGTCGACCAGGACGCCGCCGAGATCCTGGCGAAGGAGGCCATCGACGCCGTTCTCGACCTGGAGAAGATGGGCCTGCCCTTCGGCCGTACGCCCAAGGGTGAGATCGACCAGCGCCGTTTCGGCGGTCACTCCCGCAACCACGGCGAGGCCCCGGTCCGCCGCGCCTGCTACTCGGGCGACCGCACCGGCCACATGATCCTCCAGACCCTCTACCAGAACTGCATCAAGGAGGGCGTGGAGTTCTTCAACGAGTTTTACGTCCTCGACCAGCTCATCGCCGAGGTCGACGGCGTCAAGACGTCCGTCGGCGTGGTGGCGTACGAGCTCGCGACCGGCGAGATCCACGTCTTCCAGGCCAAGTCGGTCATCTACGCCTCCGGCGGCACCGGCAAGTTCTTCAAGGTGACGTCGAACGCGCACACCCTGACCGGTGACGGCCAGGCCGCCTGCTACCGCCGCGGTCTGCCCCTGGAGGACATGGAGTTCTTCCAGTTCCACCCGACGGGCATCTGGCGCATGGGCATCCTGCTGACGGAGGGCGCCCGTGGTGAGGGCGGCATCCTCCGCAACAAGGACGGCGAGCGCTTCATGGAGAAGTACGCGCCGGTCATGAAGGACCTCGCGTCCCGTGACGTCGTGTCCCGCTCCATCTACACGGAGATCCGTGAGGGCCGCGGCTGCGGTCCCGAGGGCGACCACGTCTACCTCGACCTCACCCACCTCCCGCCGGAGCAGCTGGACGCGAAGCTCCCGGACATCACCGAGTTCGCGCGTACGTACCTGGGCATCGAGCCGTACACGGACCCGATCCCGATCCAGCCCACCGCGCACTACGCCATGGGCGGCATCCCGACCAACGTCGAGGGTGAGGTCCTGGCGGACAACACCACCGTCGTACCGGGCCTGTACGCGGCCGGCGAGGTCGCCTGTGTCTCCGTGCACGGCGCCAACCGCCTGGGCACCAACTCGCTGCTCGACATCAACGTGTTCGGGCGCCGGGCGGGCATCGCGGCGGCGGAGTACTCGGCCAAGGCCGACTACGTCGAGCTGCCGGAGAACCCGGCCGAGCTGGTCGAGAAGACGGTCAAGAACCTGCTGTCGTCCACCGGCACCGAGCGGGTCGCGGTCATCCGCAAGGAGCTCCAGGAGACCATGGACGCCAACGTCATGGTCTTCCGCACCGAGCAGACGATCAAGACGGCCGTCGAGAAGATCGCCGAGCTGCGCGAGCGCTACAAGAACGTCTCGATCCAGGACAAGGGCAAGCGGTTCAACACCGACCTCCTGGAGGCCATCGAGCTGGGCAACCTGCTCGACCTGGCCGAGGTCATGGCCGTGTCGGCCCTGGCGCGCAAGGAGTCCCGCGGCGGTCACTACCGCGAGGACTACCCCAACCGCGACGACGTCAACTTCATGCGCCACACCATGGCGTACCGCGAGGTCGCGGACGGCGGCAAGGACTCGATCCGCCTCGACTACAAGCCCGTCGTCCAGACCCGCTACCAGCCGATGGAGCGTAAGTACTGATGGCCACCCCCACTCTGGAAAAGGCGGAGGCGGGCTTCGCCGACTCCCCGTACATCACGGTCACCTTCCGGATCCGCCGGTTCAACCCGGAGATCTCGGACGAGGCCACCTGGCAGGACTTCCAGGTCGAGATCGACCCGAAGGAGCGCGTGCTCGACGGTCTCCACAAGATCAAGTGGGACCTCGACGGTTCGCTGACCTTCCGGCGCTCGTGCGCGCACGGCATCTGCGGTTCGGACGCCATGCGGATCAACGGCAAGAACAGGCTCGCCTGCAAGACGCTGATCAAGGACCTGAGCCCGGAGAAGCCGATCACGGTCGAGGCCATCAAGGGCCTCACGGTCCTCAAGGACCTGGTCGTGGACATGGATCCGTTCTTCCAGGCGTACCGCGACGTGATGCCCTTCCTGATCACCAAGGGCAACGAGCCGACGCGCGAGCGTCTGCAGTCCCCCGAGGACCGCGAGCGCTTCGACGACACGACGAAGTGCATCCTGTGCGCCGCGTGCACGTCCTCGTGCCCGGTGTTCTGGAACGACGGCCAGTACTTCGGCCCGGCGGCGATCGTCAACGCGCACCGCTTCATCTTCGACTCGCGTGACGAGGCGGCGGAGCAGCGGCTGGAGATCCTGAACGACAAGGACGGCGTGTGGCGCTGCCGCACCACGTTCAACTGCACGGACGCGTGCCCGCGTGGCATCGAGGTCACGAAGGCGATCCAGGAAGTCAAGCGCGCGCTGATCACTCGCCGCTTCTGAATTCCTTTGCAGTACGCGTGCGAGGCCCCGTTTCCCTTCCGGGAGGCGGGGCTTTCGCGTTCGTCCGCGGGCCGTGCTGGGTTGCGCGCGCCCACGCGGCGGAGCCGCAAATGTCACAGCCCCGCGCCCCTTAGATGGGCCCTTCGGGCCCTCCTTCAGGGGCGCGGGGAACTGCGCGACCAGCCCCCACCCACCCGCAGGCAAAGAACCGCCCCCGCGAAGCGGTCAGCGCGTCTCCGCCAGGACCATGACGCGGCGCAGCATGTCGTTCAACTGCTCCCGCTCGGTGGGCGACAGGGCGCCCAGGACCCGGGACTCCTCGTCCCCGAGTACATCCATCGCCCCGTGCCACGCCGCCCGACCGGACTCGGTCAGCTCGACGTGGACCCGGCGCCGGTCGGTCGTGGACGGCGTGCGGCGCACGAACCCGCGGCGCTCCAGCGCGTCGAGCCGCCCCGTGACGGACGCGGGCGCCAGATCCAGATCCGTGGCGAGCTGCGACGGCGTCGCCGTCCCCCCGCGCCCCGCCAGCTTGTGCAGCGTGTCGAACTCCGGCCGGTCCAGCGCGAAGTCGACGAGGGACTGCTCCCGTACCCGCCGCAGGTGGTCGGAGAGCTTCTTCATCCGGGTCACCGCGCCCTCGACCACCGGGTCGAGCCCCGGCAGCACCGGCAGCCACTGCTCCACATGCCCGTCGGTCCAGTCCCGCGTCCCGTCGGCCCCTGCTGCGCGCTCCATACCTTGATCGTACGTACGTCGCCGGAAGAAGCCATCACTTCGGCACCAGATATTTCGTTGACGAATTATTCGGTACCGAAATACATTGCGCTCATGAGCTCCCCACCCCACTCCCTGCCGCACCCCCTGCGCACCCGCTCGTTCCGGCTGCTGTTCATCGGCCGGTCGCTCTCGCTGCTCGGGGACGCGGTCATCCCCGCCGCCCTCGCCCTCGCCGTCTACATGGCGACCGGCTCCACCGGTCAGCTCGCGATCGTGCTCGGCTGCGCGATGGTCCCCAAGCTGCTGCTCCTGCCGTTCGGCGGGGTGGCGGGCGACCGCTTCAACGCCCGTACGGTCGCGCTCACCACCGACCTCGTACGGTGTGCCACCCAGCTCTTCGTCGGCTTCGAACTGCTCGGCGGGGACCCGAGGTTGTGGCAGATCGCGCTGGCCGAGGCGATCGGCGGCAGCGCGTCCGCGTTCGCGATGCCCGCGCTCGCGCCGCTGCTCACCGGCACGGTCGACAAGGAGAACCGGCAGCGCGCCAACGCCCTGATGGGGGTGGTCAACAGCGCGACCCGGCTCGGCGGCCCGGCGCTCGCGGGCGTGCTCATCCTCACCGCGGGACCCGGCTGGGCCTTCATCCTCGACGCCTCGTCCTTCGCGGTCAGCGCCGTGCTGCTGAGCGCGATACGGGTGCGCCATGTGCCGCCGGAGCGGCGCTCGCTGGCCGCCGACCTCAAGGAGGGCTGGGGCGAGGTGCGGTCCCGCGACTGGTACTGGACCAGCCTGTTCGCCCACTCCGCGTGGAACGGCGCGGCCGCCGTCCTGATGACGCTCGGCCCGGCCATCGCCTTCAAGGAGTTCGACGGGAAGACGTTCTGGCTGGCGTTCCTCCAGGCGGGCGCCATCGGGCTGCTGCTCGGCTCGCTGGTCGCCGGGCGCGCCCGGCCCAGGCGGCCCATCCTCACCGCGAACCTGGGCCTGGCCACCTACGCCCTGCCGCTCACCCTGCTCGCCGTCTCGGCCCCGGCGCCGGTCGCCATCGCCGCGTACGGCATCGCCCAGGCGGGCCTCGGCTTCCTCTCGCCGGTCTGGGAGACCTCGGTCCAGTCGGCCATCCCCGCGCACATCCTGGCCCGCGTCACCTCGTACGACTGGCTGCTCTCCCTGGCGGCGGCCCCCGTCGGCTACGCGCTCGCGCCGCTGGCCGCCGATGCCTGGGGGCCCGAAGTCCCGCTCCTCGCGGCCGCGTTGCTGGTCGGCGGGGCGTGCCTGGCGACGGCGGCGGTCCCGGGCGTACGCCGGTTCGGGCGGCCCGAGCGGACTCCGGCGGCGCGGCCGGAACCGGTGCCCGCGAAGGGGTGACCTGCGGCGAGCGCCGTCGGATGGCCGATTACGCTCGTGCCGTGCCAGCAGAGAACGAGCGTGTGCCCGTCGGGTCCGAGCCTTCCCACTCCGAGCCTTCCCGCAGCGCGTCGAGCCCCGCCAAGGGCGAGCAGACCCGCACCCTGATCCTGGAGACCGCCATGCGGCTGTTCCAGGAGCTCGGTTACGACAAGACGACCATGCGGGCCATCGCCAAGGAGGCGGGGGTCTCCGTCGGCAACGCGTACTACTACTTCGACGGCAAAGAGCACCTGATCCAGGGCTTCTACGACCGGATCGCCGCCGAGCACCAGGCGGCGGTCCGGGACGTGCTCGACCGCGAGACCGATCTGGAGGCGCGGCTCGCCGGGGTGCTGCGCGTCTGGCTGGACATCGCGGCGCCGTACCACGAGTTCGCCGCGCAGTTCTTCAAGAACGCGGCGGACCCGGACAGCCCGCTCAGCCCGTTCTCCGCCGCCTCGCAGCACGCCCGCGAGGCGGCGATCTCCGTGCACCGCGAGGTGCTGGCCGGGACGAGGACGAAGGTCCCGGCCGAACTCGCCGACGTACTGCCCGAGTTGATGTGGCTGTCCCAGATGGGACTCGTCCTGTACTGGGTCTTCGACCGCTCCGAGGACAGCGAACGCAGCTACCGCCTGGCGGCACGCGGCGCCAGACTCACCACCCGGGGCGTGTCCCTGGCCCGCTTCCGCGTCCTGCGCCCCCTGGTCCACGAGGTCCACGAACTGTTCACGGACTTCCTGCCGGGAATGGCGCAGACGGTGACGTCCCGCAAGCAGCGCTGAACCCTAGGGCCTGTCCGGTGGATCTGGCCGCCTTCGGTGCCGGTCGCCGTTTCGGTACTGGTGAGCGGGGTCGTGGTGCGTGCAGCTGCAAGGCGGAGGAGGGCGGCGACGCGGAGCGTCGGCAACCGACGACAACGCGGCAGATGTGCGTGCCACGACCGCGCGGCCCAGGCAAGATCCACCGGACAGGCCCTAGATCCACCCCAGCTCCCACAGCCTCCACACCCCCGTCCCGTCGGACAGATACTGCAACCCGCTCACACTCCGGTGGCTGACCACATAGTCCTTGCCCTGCCAGAGCGGAATCAGCGGCACGTCCTCCGCGACCTTGTCCTGGAGCGCCTTGAAGTCGTCGGCCGTCCGGCCCCGGTCGCTGTACTGCTGCGTACGCCGGATGATCTCGTCGACGGACTTGTCCGAGTACCCGGTGTGCAGGCTGTTGCCGGTGCCGACCAGCGGCTGGCTGAAGTTGTCGGGGTCCGGGAAGTCGGCGATCCAGCCCGCCGTGTACGCGTCGTACACACCCGCCGCGTAGTTCTTCTGCATCTTCGGCCAGTCGGACTCGGCGATCAGCTCGACCTTGAAGAGGTCGCCCCTCTCCAGCTGGGCCTTGAGCTGCTCGGCCTCCGCGCCGTTGGCCCCCAGCTTGCGGTACGCCAGCGTGAACTTCACCGGCGTCTGCACCCCCGCCGAGCGCAGCAGCCCCTTCGCCTTCGCCACGTCGACCTTGGGATAGGTGTCGAAGAACGCGGTGCTGTGGCCGGTGAAGCCCTGCGGGATCAGCGAGAACAGCGGCTCGACCGTGCCCTGGTAGACCGAGGCCGCCAGCGCGGGCCGGTCGATCAGCGTGGCCGCGGCCTCGCGGACCTTGGCCTTGGCCAGCGGACGGCCGAGGCGGACGTTGAGGTTGAGGTTGCGGGTCTCGGCGCCCGGCGTCTCGCTGATGCGGATGCTCGGGTCGCCCGGCGACAGCTTGGCGAGCACGGCCGGCGGCATCTCGCGGTGCGCCACCTGGACGTCCCCGGCCTGCCACGCCCGGTTGAGCTGGTCGGACTCGGCGAAGTAGTGGACCTCGACCGGCAGGCCCCTGCGGGTCACCGCGCCCCGGTAGTGCGGGTTGGGCTCAAGCACCGCGCTCTGCCCGCGCTTGTACGTCTTGAGCAGATACGGGCCGGAGCCGACGACCGAGTTGCCCTTGCGCAGCGCCTTGTCCGGGTACGCGCTGCTGTCGACGATGGCCCCGGCGCCGGTCGCGAGCTTCGAGGGGAAGGTCGCGTCCTTGGTCTTCAGATGGAAGACGACGTTGGGCCCATCGGCCTCGACCGAGCCGATGACGGCGAGCAGCGGGGACGGCCCCAGCTCGCTGTTGATCTTCGCCACCCGGTCGAAGGAGAACTTCACGTCGGCCGGCGTGACCTTGCGACCGGACGAGAACGTCAGGTCGTCGCGGAGCACGCACTGATACGTCGTCAGCTCCGGGCCGGTGAACTTGCAGCTGCGCGCGGCGTCCGGCACCGGCTCCGCGGAGCCGGGCCGGAAGGTGAGCAGCGACTGGTAGACGTTGCTGTAGAGCGCCCAGGAGCCGGCGTCATAGGCGCCGGCCGGATCGAGCGAGGTGATCACGTCGGTGGTGCCGACCGTGATCGGGTCCTTCTTCTGCTGATCGGACGGCAGCAGCTGCCATCCGCCCACCCCGACGACCACCAGGGCCGCACAAACCGCCAGAATCCGCATACGGATCGACCGCATCGCCGTGCTCTCCTCGGAACGCCCACCCGCCCCCAAGCTCTTAAAGAGCAGGGGGACCCCCCTCGCCGTGCCGAACCCCCTCGTGCACAGCCTGTGATGGCGCTCACCCAATCACACGGGTTTCACATTCGGAAGAGGAAATCTTCACCGCACAGGTACTCGTTGGCCGCGCGTGACAAGGGGGTTGAGGCTAGTCGTTAGCAGCCCGTGACCCGGCCGCACCTGCGGTTTCGGTACGCAGCTGGCGCAGCGAACGCAACCCGATGAGGCCGACGGCCGTCCCCAGAAGAAAGGACACGATGGCGAGCGTCAGGTGCACCCAGAAGTACGCGGTGGGGTCGCCGGCGGCGTCGAAGGCGAGCCCGCTGCCGTCCTTCCACAGATTCTTGACGAAAGTGGTCCAGATGACCCAGCTCCATCCTCCGAACGCGAGCAGGAACCAGGAGAGGGGGCGGTTGAGCTTCATGGGTTCAGTATCCGACGCGGGGGCCGGGCACCCCCGGGCGGGTGGGAGCTCCCGGCGGGTCCCCCCGCCGGTGTCGGGATCGCCGGGCCGGACCTGTACGTTCTCGTCCGTGTCTGCTGTGAAGAAGCCCGCGAGAATCGCACTGGCGGCGGCCGTCGCCGCGCTGCTGCCCGTACTCGCCGCCGCGCCCGCCGCGGCCGTGCCGTACGACGACAAGCCGGGCACGCCGGGCCCCTCCCCCAGCCGGTCGGCCTCGCCCGGCCCGTCGGCCTCCCCGGGCAAGCCCGGCGCCGACGCCAAGCCCGGCCGGACCCGCAAGGACCCCGACCCGCCGCCGGCCTCGATGTCGACGGTCGGCGGCGCGCTGCTCGGCCGGCCGGGCACCCAGGCCAAGCTCGGTCCCGGGGCGCCGGTGCTGCCGATGGATCTGTCGGGCCGTTCCTGGATCGTCGCGGACGCCGAGAGCGGCCAGGTGCTCGCCTCGCACAACGCGCACTGGCGGCTGCCGCCCGCCTCCACCCTGAAGATGCTCTTCGCGGACACCGTGCTGCCGACGCTGCCCAAGACCGAGGTGCACAAGGTCACCGAGGCCGATCTGGAGGGCGTCGGCGAGGGCAGCAGCATGGTGGGGGTCAAGGAGCACGAGTCGTACACCGTGCACGACCTGTGGCTCGGTGTCTTCCTGCGCTCGGGCAACGACGCGGTGCACGTCCTGTCGGCGATGAACGGCGGTGTGCCCAAGACCGTCCAGGACATGCAGGCGCACGCCGACGACCTCCAGGCGCTCGACACCCATGTGATCTCGCCGGACGGCTATGACGCGCCGGGCCAGGTCTCCAGCGCGTACGACCTCACCCTGTTCGCCCGCTCGGGGCTGCAGAAGAAGGACTTCCGCGAGTACTGCGCCACCGCGTCCGCGAAGTTCCCCGGCGGCGAGGGCAAGAACAACGAGCGCGACTACTTCGAGATCCAGAACACCAACCGGCTGCTCACCGGCGACTACGGCATCAGCCCGTACAAGGGCATCGCGGGCGTGAAGAACGGCAACACCACCAACGCGGGCGCGACCTTCACCGGGGTCGCCGAGCGCGACGGCCGGGTGCTGCTCGTCACCGTGATGAACCCGGACTCCGGCGAGAGCCAGGCCGTCTACAAGGAGGCCGCCCGGCTGCTCGACTGGGGCTTCGCGGCGGCCGGCAAGGTGACTCCGGTCGGCGAGCTGGTCCCGCCCAGGTCGGCGCTGCCCAGCGGTTCCGCGTCCAGCCGGGCCGGGGCCAAGGACCCGGTGAAGGCGACGGTCGCCGCCCGCAAGGAGCCCGGCTCCGGCGGCGTCGGGACCGCGCTGGCGATCGCGGGCGGCGCGCTGGTGGTGATCGCGGGCGCGGTGTTCCTGCTCAACCGCCGCTGGCCGCTCCCGGAGCTGGTCCGCCGGAAGAAGTGATCCCGGGGGCGCCCGGCCCGGTCGGCGAGGCGGGCTCGGCCGGGCCGTCGGGCTTCGCCGGTTCGTCCGCCCCGGCCGGCTCGTCCTCCTTGGACCCGGTGGCCGTCCAGGCCGCGCAGAACAGCAGCAGCTTCGCGGTGAAGTTGATCCACAGCAGCAGCGCGATGGGCACCCCGAAGGCGCCGTACATGCTCTTGCCCGCGACCCCCTGCATATAGCCGCCGAGCAGCAGTTTCAGCAGTTCGAACCCCACCGCGCCGATCAGCGCGGCGACCATCAGACGGCGGCGCGGCGGGGACACCCCGGGCAGCAGGGTCAGTACGTACAGCAGGACCAGGAAGTCGGCGGCGACCGCGACCGCGATGGCGGCGATCCGCAGCAGGAGCCGGCCCGCGCCGTTCTCGTCGATGCCGAGGTGGTTGGCGCTCCAGCCGACGGCCGTCGAGCCGACGGACGAGGCCAGGAACGAGGCGAGGCCCGCGCCGCCGAGGCCGAGCAGGATCCCGCCGTCCTTGAGCTTGCGCAGGAACGGGTTCTCGCCCTCCTCGTCGTCCCGGTCCCACACCGCCCGCAGACAGCCCCGCATCGAGCCGATCCAGCCGATGCCGGTGAACAGCAGCAGCGCCCCGGCGACGACCCCGACCGTGCCCGCGTTACGGGTGAGGTCCTGGAGGTTGAGCTGGTCGGAGATGCCGGGGACCTGGTCGGCGAGGGTGTTCTGGAGTTTCTGCACCCGGCCCGGGGTCAGCACGGCGGCGGCGACGGCCGCGCTGACCGTGAGCAGCGGGAAGAGCGCCAGGAAGCTGATGAAGGTGATCGCGGCGGCGAGCCGGGACCATTTCACCCGGTCGAGCCGCTCGTACGAGCGCCACACGTGCGTCCGCATGAAACGTGCCACCAGCGGCCCGATGACGGGAAGATTCTTCAGCCAGTCCATGAAGTCCGAGTACCCCTCTGAACCCTGTGCTCATCCGGGGGACGACCCCCGGCTCCCCGGCCGAAGACCAGGGTGCGGGTCCCCCAGAACCGTACGCAGGTGGCGAGCGCCATGCCGAAGACCGCGCCCGAGAGCGTGTCGGCGCGCGGCGAGGTGAGGCCGAGGCCGTAGTGCGTGACGCCGAGGCACAGCAGTTGCACGAGCGCGCCCGCGAGGTTCACCGCGAAGAAGACGACGTACTCGCGCCGCCCGGCCCGGCTGCCCCGGTAGGTACCGAAGGCGTTGCCCAGGTACGCGACCGTGCAGCCCACCACGAACGAGAGGGACTTGGCGGCGATCGGATCCCAGCCGAGGCCCGAGCGCAGCCAGACGAACAGGCCCAGGTCGGCGGCGTACGCGCAGATCCCGGCGAGCGCGAACCCGACGAGCTCGGCGCGCCGCACACCGGCATGCGCGCGCCTCACAGGTCCGCCACCGCGAGGCCGTAGAGCGCGATCCAGACCAGGCCGATGACCGCCAGCGCCCGGTCGTGCAGGATCACGTCCTCGGGGGCCCCGGCCGTGCCCCGGTCGGCGAACACCGCGTACCGCAGGATGCCGCCGATGAACGGGACCATCGACAGCTGCCGCCAGGGCAGCAGCGAGCCGCCCGTCATGCCGCCGCTCTCCAGCGCCCACATGCAGTACGCGAGGACCGCGACCCCGGCCGCGAGCTGCCAGACGAACCGCAGATAGCCGGTGGTGTACGCGTCCAGCAGCGCCCGGGTGGCGCCGCCGTGCCCCTCCATCTGGACGGCTTCCGAGTACCGCTTGGCGGCCACCATGAACAGCGCGCCGAACCCGGCGGTGATCAGGAACCAGCGCGAGAGCGGAATGGCGAGCGCGACCCCGCCGATCATCGCCCGCATCAGGAACCCGGCGGTGACGACCACCAGGTCGACGACGAGGACGTGCTTGAGCTTCACGCAGTAGGCGAGCTGCATCACCACATAGCCGGTGAGCAGCGTCGCGGTCATGGCGTTGCAGGTGAGGGCGGCGGCGAGCAGGGCGAGCACCGCGAGCAGGGCGCCGACCGCGTACGCGAGGGGCACCGGCACCTGTCCGGTCGCCACCGGCCGGTGGCATTTCTGCGGATGCGCGCGGTCGGCGGCCGCGTCGCGCGCGTCGTTGACGAGGTAGACGGCGGACGCGGCGGCCGTGAACAGCAAGAAGACGACGGCGAGTTGACGCAGGGTGTGGCGCGAGTCCAGCTGTCCGGCGGCGGCGGGCGCGGCGGCGACCAGCACGTTCTTGATCCACTGGCGCGGCCGCGCGGTCCTCAGCAGCCCGGCGGGCAGCGCGAGCGCCCGCCGCGCGGGCCCGGCCGGACGCTCGTCGAGGACGGCGAGCCCGGGCCGGTTCACGCGCTCGCCCCGGGCGCCTGCGGCCGCCGCATCCAGCCCGCGCCGAGGCGTGCCGTGGCGCCGCCGAGGAGGGCGCCGACCAGCACGTCCGAGGGGTAGTGGACGCCGACGACCAGCCGGGACACGCACATCGCGGCCGCGAGCGGCGGCGCGAGGCGGGCCCCGGCGGGCCGCAGCGCGCCGTACGCCACGGCCGCCGCGGCCGCCGAGGTGGCGTGCGAGCTGGGGAAGGAGTGCCGCCCCGCCGTGCGCACCAGCGGCTCGCGGGCGGGCAGCCGGGGCCTGGGCCGCCGCACCACCCGCTTGACCCCCATGCTGGTCAGGTGCGCGGCCGCGACCAGCGCCGTGCCGCGCAGCCAGCCGCCCCGCCGGTCCCGGTCGACGGCGGCGGCCACGGCCCCGGCCGCCAGCCACACCGCGCCGTGCTCCCCGGCCAGCGAGAGCGCGCGGGCGACGGCCGCCACGCGTGGGTCCGCCCCGCAGTCGCGCAGCGCCGACAGGAGCCGGCGGTCCGCGTCGGTGTACCGCATCTGCCACCCCGCTTCCGTAAGACAGCCCGCCGAGCGGCCGCAGTGCACCGCGTCGGCCGTACGCGACTCTCCCGGGCCACGGCGCCGGATCCGCGTCAATGCGGCTTGACACTCACTCAATCACCCATTTCGGTGAGTATCTGAATGAATGGCACATAACGCCACACATGCCTACCAACCGGCGCTACGGTCGGTCTCATGCCTGCCACCCCCCTGACCCCCGTGACCGGCTGGGGCCGCACCGCGCCGACGGCCGCCCGGCTGCTCGCGCCGCGTACGTACGAGGAAGCGGCGGCGGCGGTGCGCGCCCGCGGGCCGCGCGGGGCCATCGCCCGGGGGCTCGGCCGGGCGTACGGCGACGCGGCGCAGAACGCGGGCGGCGCGGTCCTGGACATGACCGGCCTCGACCGGATCCGCACCATCGACGCCGAGGCGGGCGTGGTGGTCTGCGAGGCGGGGGTCAGCCTGCACCGCCTGATGGAAGTCCTGCTGCCGCTGGGCTGGTTCGTGCCGGTCACCCCCGGGACGCGGTACGTGACGGTCGGCGGCGCGATCGGCGCCGACATCCACGGCAAGAACCACCACGGCTCGGGCTCCTTCACCCGCCATGTCCGCGCGCTCGACCTGCTGACGGCCGACGGCACGGTACGCACGCTCGCGCCCGGCGACGAGCTGTTCGACGCGACGGCGGGCGGCATGGGCCTGACGGGCGTGATCCTGTCGGCGACGGTCCGACTCCACCGCGTCGAGACGTCGTTGATGTCGGTCGACACCGAACGGGCGGCGGATCTCGACGACTTGATGGCCCGGCTGACCGCCACGGACCACCGCTACCGCTACTCGGTGGCGTGGATCGACCTGCTGGCGCGCGGCGCGCGCACCGGCCGGGCGGTGCTGACCCGGGGGGACCACGCCCCCCTGGACGCCCTGCCCGCCCGCACCCGCCGCTCCCCGCTCCGCTTCCGCCCGGGCCAACTCCCGCCCGCGCCACGGCACTTCCCGGCCGGGCTGCTGAACCGTGCCTCGGTGACGGCGTTCAACGAGCTCTGGTACCGCCGCGCACCCCGGCACCGCACCGGCGAACTGCAGCGCATCCCCACCTTCTTCCACCCCCTCGACGGCGTCCCGCACTGGAACCGGATCTACGGCCAGGGCGGCTTCGTCCAGTACCAGTTCGTCGTCGGATACGGGCAGGAGGAGGCGCTGCGCCGGATCGTGCGCCGCATCTCCCGGCGCGGCTGCCCGTCCTTCCTCGCCGTCCTCAAGCGCTTCGGCGAGGCCGACCCCGGCTGGCTCTCCTTCCCGCTCCCCGGCTGGACCCTCGCCCTGGACATCCCGACGGGCCTGCCGGGCCTGGCGGGCTTCCTCGACCAGCTGGACGAGGAGGTCGCGGGCGCGGGCGGCCGGGTCTACCTGGCGAAGGACGCGCGGGTGCGGCCCCGGACGCTGGCGGCGATGTACCCGAGGCTGGCGGAGTTCCGGGAGCTGCGGGCGCGGCTCGACCCGGACGCCGTCTTCACCTCGGACCTGTCCCGACGCCTCGACCTCTGACCCACCAGGCCCCCACACAACGGAGTCGGCAGCCCATGAAGGACGCCTTCGGCACCCCGCAGTCCCTGCTCGTCCTCGGCGGTACGTCCGAGATCGCCCTGGCCACGGCCCGCCGCCTGGTGGCCCGGCGCACCCGGCGGGTCTGGCTCGCCGGGCGCCCCTCGCCCGCCCTGGACGCGGCGGCGGCCGAGCTGCGCGAGCGCGGCGCGGACGTGCGCACGGTCGCCTTCGACGCGCTGGACGCGGCCTCCCACGAGTCGGCGCTGGCCAAGGTCTTCGCCGAGGGTGACATCGACATGGTGCTGCTGGCGTTCGGGATCCTGGGCGACCAGGTCCGCGACGAGAGCGCCCCGCTGGCGGCGGTGCGGGTCGCCCAGACGAATTACACGGGTGCGGTCTCGGCGGCCCTGGTCTGCGCGAAGGCGGTGCAGTCCCAGGGCCACGGCTCGCTGGTGATCCTGTCCTCGGTGGCCGGTGAACGCGCCCGCCGGGCCAACTTCATCTACGGCTCCAGCAAGGCCGGTCTCGACGCCTTCGCCCAGGGCCTGGGCGACGCGCTGCACGGCTCGGGGGTGCACGTCATGGTCGTCCGCCCGGGCTTCGTCCGTACGAAGATGACGGCCGGGCTGCCCGAGGCCCCGCTGGCGACCACGCCGGAGGCGGTCGCCCGGGCCATCGAGTCGGGCCTGCGCCGCCGCGCGGAGGTGGTGTGGGTGCCGGGGACGCTACGGGTGGTGATGTCGGCGCTACGGCATGTGCCGCGGCCGATCTTCCGGCGACTGCCGGTCTGAGGGGTGCGCTTACGCCCGTACGGACGGCTCGTCGCGTGACGTGCCCTGGGCCGGGACGCCGCTGAGCCCGAAGCCGTACTCGTACAGCTTGCGCCAGACGCCGTCCGCGCCCTGCTCGTAGAGGGCGAAGCCGCCGCAGGTCCACTCCGCCTCGAAACCGGCCAGCTCCGCGTACGCCCGGTCCATCCCCTCCTCGGAGATGCCGTGCGCCACCGTCACATGCGGGTGGTAGGGGAACTGCAGCTCGCGCACGAGCGGGCCCGCCTCGTCGCGGACCCGCTGCTGGAGCCGGGCGCAGTCCGGCCCGCCGTCGACGACCTGCACGAACACGACCGGCGAGAGCGGCCGGAACGTCCCGGTGCCCGAGAGCCGCATCGGGAAGGCGCGCCCGGCCGCCGCGACCTCGGCGAGATGCGCCCGGATCGCGGGCAGCCGGGCCGCGTCGACCTCGGTGGGCGGGAGGAGGGTGACATGGGTGGGGATGCCGTACGCGGCGGGATCCCCGAAGCCCGCGCGCCGCTCCTGGAGCAGGCTGCCGTACGGCTCCGGGACCGCGATCGAAACGCCGAGCGTTACGGTCCCCACGTCGTTCTCCTCCATCGTTGTCCGGGTACGTCTGTGTGCGTCAGTGTGCAGTGTGGCCCTCGCGCCGCCGTTCTGCCAGAGCCGTCAGGGGCGTCTCAGTGCTTCGCGGGCAGGAACCCGACCCTGTCGTACGCCGTCGCCAGCGTCTCGGCGGCCACCGCGCGGGCCTTCTCGGCGCCCTTGGCCAGGACCGAGTCCAGCGTCTGGGGGTCGTCCAGATATTCCTGCGTACGGGTCCTGAACGGGGTGACGAAGTCCACCATCACCTCGGCGAGGTCCGTCTTCAGCGCCCCGTACATCTTGCCCTCGTACTCCGTCTCCAGCTCGGCGATCGTCTTGCCGGTGAGGGTGGAGTAGATCGTGAGCAGGTTGGAGACGCCCGGCTTGTTCACGGCGTCGTACTTGATCACCGTGTCGGTGTCGGTGACGGCGCTCTTGACCTTCTTGGCGGTCGCCTTCGGCTCGTCGAGCAGGTTGATGAGGCCCTTCGGCGTCGACGCCGACTTGCTCATCTTGATCGACGGGTCCTGGAGGTCGTAGATCTTCGCCGTCTCCTTGAGGATGTACGGCGCCGGGATGGTGAACGTGGCGCCGAACCGGCCGTTGAAGCGCTCGGCGAGGTCGCGGGTGAGCTCGACGTGCTGGCGCTGGTCCTCGCCGACCGGGACCTCGTTGGCCTGGTAGAGCAGGATGTCCGCGACCTGGAGGATCGGGTAGGTGAACAGGCCGACGGTGGCGCGGTCCGCGCCCTGCTTCGCCGACTTGTCCTTGAACTGCGTCATCCGGGACGCCTCGCCGAAACCGGCCAGGCAGTTCATGACCCAGGCGAGCTGGGCGTGCTCGGGCACATGGCTCTGCACGAAGAGCGTGCACCGGTCCGGGTCGAGCCCGGCGGCGAGCAGCTGGGCGGCGGCGAGCCGGGTGTTGGCGCGCAGCTCCGCCGGGTCCTGCGGAACCGTGATCGCGTGCAGGTCCACGACCATGTAAAAGGCGTCGTGGGACTCCTGGAGAGCCACCCACTGACGGACCGCACCGAGGTAGTTGCCGAGGTGGAACGAGCCTGCGGTGGGCTGGATTCCGGAGAGCACACGAGGACGATCAAGGGCCATGTTCATCATTCTCTCAGGTGGCGCCGACAGCTCGGAAACCGTCGCCGGTACGAACCCGGGCGCGCGGGCCGGCAGGAATCCACGACCAGCCCGTACGCGCCTGATGAGACGAGGAACACAGTGGCGAGGTGCCGTCTCCGACGACGACACCTCGCCAGGTCCGGCTAGTCCGTCGGCAGGCCCGGCGCCGGGAACGCGGCCATCAGTTCGGCGACCTCCGCGCGGATCGCGGCGAGCGCGT
This sequence comes from Streptomyces sp. NPDC048696, assembly GCF_043198895.1. Classification (NCBI taxonomy): domain Bacteria; kingdom Bacillati; phylum Actinomycetota; class Actinomycetes; order Kitasatosporales; family Streptomycetaceae; genus Streptomyces; species Streptomyces sp. NPDC048696. The sequence goes on from NZ_JBICVJ010000022.1 coordinate 74,753, forward strand.
CCTCGTCTGCGGTACGGGCCGCGGTGACGCCCCGGTCGATCCACTCGGCCACCGCCGCCATGTGCTCGACGCCCAGGCCCCGCGAGGTCAGCGAGGGGGTGCCGATCCGGATGCCCGAGGGGTCGAACGGCTTCCTCGGGTCGTACGGGACGGTGTTGTAGTTGACCACGATCCCGGCCCGGTCGAGCGCCTTGGCGGCGACCTTGCCCGGGACGTCCTTGGGGGTGAGGTCCATCAGGATCAGGTGGTTGTCGGTGCCGCCGGAGACCAGGTCGAAGCCGCGGGCGAGCAGCTGCTCGGCGAGCGCCCGGGCATTGCCGACGACGGCCTGCGCGTAGTCGCGGAACGAGGGCTGGGCCGCCTCGTGCAGGGCGACGGCGATCGCGGCGGTGGTCTGGTTGTGCGGGCCGCCCTGCAACCCCGGGAAGACCGCCTTGTCGATGGCCTTGGCGTGCTGCTCGCGGGACATCAGCATGGCGCCGCGCGGGCCGCGCAGGGTCTTGTGGGTGGTCGTGGAGATGACGTCGGCGTGCGGCACCGGGGACGGGTGCGCGCCGCCCGCGATCAGTCCCGCGATGTGCGCGACGTCGGCGACCAGGACCGCGCCGGACTCGCGGGCGATCTCGGCGAAGGCGGCGAAGTCGATGGTGCGCGGCAGGGCGGTGCCGCCACAGAAGATGATCTTCGGGCGCTCCTTGAGGGCGAGCTCGCGCACCTCGTCGAAGTCGATGAGCCCGCTGTCGTGGCGTACGCCGTACTGGACGCCCCGGAACCACTTGCCGGTGGCCGAGACGCCCCAGCCGTGGGTGAGGTGGCCGCCCATCGGCAGGGCCATGCCCATCACGGTGTCGCCGGGCTCGGCGAAGGCGAGGTAGACGGCGAGGTTGGCCGGGGAGCCGGAGTAGGGCTGGACGTTGGCGTGCTCGACGCCGAACAGCGCCTTGGCCCGCTCCACCGCCAGGGTCTCGACCAGGTCGATGTTCTGCTGGCCCTCGTAGTAGCGGCGGCCCGAGTAGCCCTCGCTGTACTTGTTCTGCAGCACCGTGCCCGAGGCTTCGAGCACCGCCTGCGAGACGTAGTTCTCGCTGGGGATCAGCCGCAGCGTGTCCGACTGCAACCGCTCCTCGGCGGCGACGAGCGCGGCGAGTTCGGGGTCGGTGGCCGAAAGGGCCGGGTGGGAAAGGGGCAGGCTCATGGCGTCCTCCGGGGTCCGTTCAATGGTCCCGGGTGCCCAGGCGGGCGGCACCTCGTGCGCTGGCGACGCACAGCTCCCCCGGGGTCGCTTCCCCGCTCGCCAGTCGCCGTACGCACCTCCCACACTAGCGGCCACGTCACGATTGGAGGTTTCTTCGTCCAGCATCCGAGCGACGATAGAAAACGACGATAGAAAAGGGGACCACCTCAGAAAAGGTGTCCACCCCTGCCCCACGCCGCACGATGAAACGGAGACCCCGTGTCTACAACATCGGACGCCATCCGCTCTGCCGAGGCTCACAGCGCGCACAACTACCATCCGTTGCCTGTCGTCGTCGCCTCGGCCGAAGGGGCGTGGATGACCGATGTCGAGGGCCGGCGGTTTCTCGACATGCTCGCCGGCTACTCGGCGCTCAACTTCGGCCACGGCAACCGACGCCTGATCGACGCCGCCAAGGCCCAGCTCGACAGAGTCACGCTGACCTCGCGGGCCTTCCACCACGACCGGTTCGCACAGTTCTGCGGTCAACTCGCCGAGCTGTGCGGCAAGGACATGGTGCTGCCCATGAACACCGGGGCGGAGGCGGTGGAGACGGCCGTCAAGACCGCCCGCAAGTGGGGCTACCGCGTCAAGGGCGTGCCGGACGGGATGGCGAAGATCGTGGTCGCCGCCAACAACTTCCACGGGCGCACCACCACGATCGTCAGCTTCTCGACCGACCCGGAGGCCCGCGCGGACTACGGCCCGTACACCCCGGGCTTCGAGATCGTCCCGTACGGCGATCTGACCGCGCTCGCGGCGGCCGTCACCGAGAACACGGTGGCGGTGCTGCTCGAACCGATCCAGGGCGAGGCCGGAGTGCTGGTGCCGCCCGCCGGATATCTGCCGGGCGTACGGGAGTTGACGCGCGAGCGGAACGTGCTGTTCATCGCGGACGAGATCCAGTCGGGCCTCGGCCGGACCGGGAAGACGTTCGCGTGCGAGCACGAGGACGTGGTGCCGGACCTGTACGTCCTGGGCAAGGCGCTCGGCGGCGGGGTCGTGCCGGTGTCGGCCGTGGTCGGCTCGGCCGACGTACTCGGCGTGTTCCAGCCCGGCGAGCACGGCTCGACCTTCGGCGGCAACCCGCTGGCCTGCGCGGTGGGCCTTGAGGTCATCGCGATGCTGCGGACCGGGGAGTACCAGCAGCGGGCGACGGAGCTCGGCGAGCACCTGCACCACGAGCTGGGGCTGCTCGCTCACACCGGCGCGGTGGAGGCGGTCCGGGGGCGGGGGCTGTGGGCCGGGGTGGACATCAACCCCGCGTACGGGACCGGGCGGCAGATCTCCGAGCGGTTGATGGACCGGGGTGTGCTGGTCAAGGACACCCACGGGTCGACTATTCGGATCGCGCCGCCGCTGGTGATCTCCAAGGAGGATCTGGACTGGGGGTTGGATCAGTTGCGGGCGGTCCTGGCGGGGGCCTAGGCGGGCTGTTCGACTGCGGGCCGACTTGGCCCCCCCCACCCCACCCCTTCCCTAAAGCCCTGGGCGGGCAGCCGGGTGGTTTGGCTGCGGGCCGGTGGGGGCTGAGCGCGCAGTTCCCCGCGCCCCTAAATACCCAGGGGCGCGGGGAACTGCGCGAGCAACCCAGCACGGTCCGCAGACAAAGCGGGGTGCAGGGGCGCAGCCCCGCTCGGGGTCCGGGGGCGCAGCCCCCGGCAAACCGCCTCCACCCTCACCCACCCCCGGAGGGTCAAGGGAAGGGGCGGGGTGGGGGGCGGCCCCCAACGGACTTCTCCCGCACGGGCGTTGACAATCGACATGGTCCAGACCAATGATGCCGCCATGCCGAGACCCCGCACCGCGCGCCCCGCACCGTCGGCCCGCGCAGCGTTCGCCCTGCTCGTGTCCCTCCTCGCCGTACTCTCCGTCGGCGGCCCCGCGCAGGCGGCGGACTGGCCCGAGCCCGTGCCCGTCGTGTCGCACGTCGACACCGCCGACCCGGTCGTCTTCATCACCCTCGACGACGGCTGGACCCACGACCCCGCGGCCCAGAAGCTCCTGCTCGACCGGCAGGTGCCCGCCTCGCTGTTCGTGCTGCCGGGGGCGTACGCGTACGATCCCGGCTACTTCCGCACCCTGCTCGACCACGGGCCCGCGCGGATGGAGAACCACACCGTCGACCACCCCGATCTGACCACGCTCGACGCGGCGGGCCAGCGCGCGCAGCTGTGCGGGGCGCGGGACCGGACGCTGGCGCGGTTCGGCGCCGAGCCGAGGCTCGTGCGGCCGCCGTTCGGCACGTACGACGACGTCACCCGGACGACGGCCCGGGCGTGCGGCGCCAAGGCGCTGGTGACCTGGACGTACGACTTCACGACCTGGGGCCAATGGACGCCGCCCACGCCGAAGTTGAAGGCCGGTGACATCGTGCTGCTGCACTTCAACGACACCGTGGCGAGCGACCTGACGCGGGCGCTGGCCGCCGCCGACGCGGCCGGGCTGCGGCCCGCGCCGCTGCGGGACTACATCCCGGAGTAGCCCGGGGCGCTACCGGATCACGTGCGGCAGGAACCTCGCGTATCCGTCCGTGACCAGGCCCGACGACTCGCGGATGCCCAGGCCCGCCGGCTCGTCCTCGACGACCCACGCGCCCAGCACCACCCGGTTCCCGTCGAAGTCCGGGAGCGGGGACAGGGCCTGGTAGCAGCGGGGTTCGTCGGGCGGGGCGCCGGGGGCATCCGGGGTGCCGGGGGCGTGGACGCTCACTCCGGCGCCCTCCCGGCCGAGCAGCGGCTTCGCGACGTAACCGCAGGTGTGGGCCAGCTCGCGCGGGCCGTCCAGGTACGCCGGGAGCAGGTTCGGGTGGCCGGGGAACAGCTCCCACAGGACCGCCAGCAGCGCCTTGTTGGAGAGCAGCATCTTCCAGGCGGGCTCGATCCAGCAGGTGGTGCCGGTGCCGCCGCCGTTGTCGAGGGTGGCGAGGACGTGCGGGCCGAACCGGTCCGAGGCCAGCCACTCCCACGGGTAGAGCTTGAAGCAGCCGCGGATGAAGCGGAGGCGGTCGTCGACGAACCGGCCGGTCAGGCCGTCCCAGCCGATCCGCTCCACCGACAGCGCCGCCGTCTCGATGCCCGCCTGCTCGGCCGTCTCGCGCAGATACGCGACGGTCATCAGGTCCTCGCCGAGTTCGTCGTCCTCGGAGTGGGCGAAGTGGAGCGGGCCGGGCGGAAGCAGCGGGGCCTGCCGCCGCCAGGCGGCGACCAGGCGTTCATGGAGCGAGTTCCACTGGTCGGCGCCGGGGAAGCGGTCCTCCATCCAGAACCACTGCGGGCTCGCGGCCTCGACCAGCGAGGTGGGGGTGTCGGCGTTGTACTCCAGCATCTTGGCCGGGCCGGTGCCGTCGTAGCGCAGGTCGAACCGCCCGTACAGGGAGGGCAGTTCGGCCCGGCGGTGCCAGGACTCGGCGACGCGCGCGACGAGCGCGGGGTCGGTGATCCCGAGATCGGCGAAACGATCCTGCTCCACCATGTGCGCGGCCGCCGCCAGACACATCCCGTGCAGCTCCTCGACGACCTCCTCCAGCGCCTCGACCTCGGGGAGCGTGAAGGAGTAGTACGCGCTCTCGTCCCAGTACGGGCGCAGCGAGTCGTCCGGGTAGCGGGTCAGGGGGTAGATCAGGCCCTGCGCCTCGACGATCTGCTGCCAGCCGGGGCGGGGCTCGATGCGGTGCCGCTCCATGGGTCAGCCGCCGCCGGAGCCGGAGTGACCGCCGATGCCGCCGCGCTCGACGCCGGAGCCGTGTCCGGACTCGTGCCCGGAGCCGGAGCCCGACCCCGACTTCCTGAACGAGCCGCCGCTGACCAGTCCGTTGCGGCTGGAACCGCCGTAGTAGTACGAGCCGTGGCCGCCGCTCCCGCACTCGTACGAAGGGAGTTCCTTGTGCGTGACGGGGTCGACGCAGCGGCGGTCGGGCTCGGAGGAGCAGGCGGCGAGGGCGGCGGCGAGCATGCCCATGCCGCCGAGCACCACGGTGGTGGACCGGAACCTGCGCATAAGCCTCTCCCCGTTGATTTCCATCTGCACACGTCTGGGACGTGATCCGGCCACACCCTAGTTCCCGGCCGGGGACGGGTGGCATCCGGCGTCCACTACAGTCCGTGCGTGCTCCTTGGGATGATCTGCGCGCTGGGTTCGGCGGTCTGCTACGGCACCGCGACGGTTCTTCAGGCCGTGGCGGCCAGGTCTGCGGCGGCGCCCGGCCCTGACACCGGCGGCTCCGGGGTCGACCCCGCGCTCCTGCTGCGGGCGGTGCGCCAGTGGCGCTACATCGTCGGGCTCGGGCTCGACGGGCTCGGGTTCGTCCTCCAGATCGTCGCCCTGCGGTCCGTGCCGATCTACGCGGTCGGGGCGGCGCTCGCGTCCTCCCTCGCGGTGACGGCGGTGGTCGCGGCCCGGGTGCTCGCGGTACGGCTGTCCGGTACGGAGTGGGCGGCCGTCGGGGTCGTCTGCGCGGGCCTCGGGATGCTCGGGCTCGCGTCCGGCTCCGAGGGCCATCGGGACGGACCCGCCGCGCTGCCCTGGGCGCTGCTCGCGGTCGCCGCGGCGATCCTGGTGGCGGGGGCGGTCGGGGGCCGACTGCCGGACCGGGCGCGGGCGTTGGTGCTCGGGCTCGGCGCGGGCTGCGGTTTCGGGGTGGTGGAGGTCGCGGTCCGCCTCATCGACTCGCTCGACCTCACCAACCCGGCGTTGTACGCGCTGCTGCTGGGCGGGGGCGCGGCGTTCCTGCTGCTGACGTCGGCGCTGCAGCGGGGTTCGGTGACGACGGCGACGGCCGGGATGGTTCTCGGCGAGACGATCGGGCCCGCGCTGGCGGGGGTGGTGTGGCTGGGCGACCACACGCGGGACGGGCTTGGGTGGCTGGCGGTGACGGGGTTCGCGGTGGCGGTGGTGGGGGCGCTGGCGCTGGCGCGCTTCGGCGAGGCCCCGGATTCGCCCCCCACCCGGTCCCTTCCCGAAGTGCCGAGGTAGGGGTTCTGGCGGACAGCTGCCGGTCAGGACAGAAGACTCTCGGTGCCGTCTGCGGGCCATTCCCGACACTTGAGGTGGGCGTCGAACGGGGCGCGCTCGGTTTGCGTCAGTACTAGGCTCGCGCCATGCCTACAGCTGACAGCGTGACACTTCGAACGCTTGATGGTCTGCACCTGGCTGGCACCCTCGTGAGCCCAGATACGCGCACCTCGCGCGGTGTCGTACTTGTGCATGGCGGTGGCGTCACCCGTGAAGAGGGCGGGTTCTTCACGCGATTGGCCGCAGGACTGGCTGATAGCGGTGCGGCGTCTCTCCGCTTCGACATGCGAGGCCACGGCGATAGTGAGGGCCGACAAGAAGAGCTGACGCTCGCCACGATCCTCAATGACATTCGTGTGGCCATCGCCTATCTGCGCAACGCCACGGCCGCACAGGAAATTACACTGTTGGGCGCCAGCTTCGGAGGCGGCATCTGCGCGTACTACTCCGCAAGGCGCCCGATGGACCTTTCGCGGCTAGTGCTGTTCAATCCCCAGTTGGACTACAAATGGCGGACCATCGATACGCGTTCCTATTGGGTGGATGATTCGATCAGCGAGGAAGCAGCACAGCAACTCACCGAACACGGATTTATTCAGTTTACACCGACACTACGACACGGACGGCCTCTACTCAATGAGGCGTTCTGGCTGCACCCATATGAAGTGCTCGGCGAGGTGCAGGCCCCGACACTTATCGTGCACGGCACCCGAGACACTTTTGTGCCCATCGACTCGTCGCGGTCCGCTGTACAGAATTTCCACGCCCCGTGTAAACTCATTGAGATTGAAGGGTCACAGCACGGTTTCGCCGTACATGATGATCCAAAATATCTAGACCCTCAGAGCCTGGAATGGCAGGCGTTCGTCATTCACGCCGTAACCGAGTGGCTGAATACAGACCCTTCGCAGGTCTAGGCCGTCTTGAGCATTTCACGGAATTCATGCACCTTGGGGCGACCGCGCCAGCGACTCAATGTTTGCGATACTTCACGCAATACTCGCATGGTGCGTTCGGACTTCATCGCGTGAGCCACCTCTGCCGAGGCGGAACCAATCCGGGCCGCCTCGTCCGGCTCGCCGCTCAGTGCCAAGGCTGCCGAACGCCGGGCATTGAAGAATCCAACGTCACGGCGGGAGAGTGTTCCGGCGGCAATGATTTTTCCGAACAAGTCAGCGGCGAGACTCGGCTTACCTGCCTCGGTGTAGCTCACTGCATTCCGGAGCAACAACGTGTGTTCGTTGAAATAGGTGCCAAGGTCGCTTGGTTCACTGTCGGCAGCGTGGGCCAGTAGTTCATGAGCCGTACCGAGTTTCTGCTCTACCAGCGAGAACGGTTCACCCATCATGGCGCACCCTAGCGCTTCCTGTTGCAGCAACTCCGATTGCACGCGCACCGGGAGTTGCCACCTCTCATGCTGTCCCGCTTGTGCCAGGGTCAAAATGCGCCCAGCATCCCCGTCGTCATACGCCATTTGGGATTTCTTCAGCAGCATATATCCCTGCATGGCAGGGTCGTTGGCTTCTTGCGCCCATTCCATGGCCCGGTCATACCAGAAAACAGCAATGGCGGGTTGCTGGATATCACGGAATAGCCATCCTGCAAACTCCGCACCGTCGGCACCAACCGACAGCAGCTCTCGCCGCACCCCGGGCTTCACATCGCGGGCTCTCTGCTCAATAGCACCCAACAGACCAAGAACTAGCGGTAGGGTTTTCCACGCACCCAGCGCACCATCATCATTCTTGGCCACTTCGAGCTGTTTGCGGAAATAATCAACCACCGGACCATCAAGGTAACGGTACGCATCTTCCAGCGCTGCGGCCACGTGTTGGATTTCTTCTAGGTCGACCCCTGCCATGTCGGCAGCGACGGCCCCTCCTTTGAGGAGGGTGCGACGACTAAGCAGGCTCTCAGCCTCGCGTTCCGCAGTCGGGGCGATTCTCCATGCGGAACTACCCTGGGCTGCCAATTGGTTGTGGAGACCAAGAATAGTGGCGGGTGCGTCATGCTGCGACTTCACCCCAAATTCGGTTACAGACCCGACGCTGGTGCAAGCGCCGGTGGTTCCGTCAATGCTTTCCGGGGAATCCTCCCACGACCTTCTCGGCAGACCCATCATTTCCCCGGGAATGCCGAATCCGTCAGCCACGCGTTCGATGACCTCGCGTCCCCGGATACCACGGACACCTCGAATGATGTCGCTGACGCGTGAGCTGGTCATCTTGCCGATGGCTGCCGCCATGGCCGCATGGCTTGAGCCGGTGCGCCGGTTCACGAGTCGGAAGATCTCTTGGAAGTCCCTTGCGACGCAGGCTTGTTGCATGGCGTCACTCTGTAGAAGCGCGTCGGGGATCGTCAGCGGATAACCGCTGCGCTGGGTCTCGCGTTCGTCCATGGACGCCACCTGGGAGGGACGGGAGTTGATTTTCTTCCAGAGTAGTCCCGGGCCGTGAGCGGGGTTCCCCGAACGCCTCGGAACGGGGTTCCCCAAAGTGTCTTGCGGGGTTCCCCGTTCGCTGTTCCCTGATACGTCCTGCCGGACTGAAGCTCTTCAGACGGCACTTCTCGCGTGCCGGACAGCACGTACCCCCGCGACGCTGCGAACGTCCGGGGGCGTGGCCACCAACCGCATGGAGGTTGACGACAGTGCTCAAAGCTACAACCAGGCTCATCCCCCTGCACCAACGAGCAGGGGGCACCGCATGACTGACACCGACGCCGCGCAGTGGGAGTACTCGACGTACGCACCCAAAGGCGAGGCGTGCCCCGCGTGCCTGAAGCCTGTCAAGAGCCTCGAACCCTGCCGCCGGGGCATGCTGGCCCGCCGGGACTCCTCTCCCGTCGTCGCGTACTGGCACATGGGCTGCGCTCAGAAGGAGGAGGGGCAGTGATCCCCATGGACCAGTACAAGAGCGCACTCGCGGAAGCAGAACACACGGCGGAACTGCTGCGAGCAGCACTGCAACGCGCAGGAATCCCCGAACATGAGGCCACGCAGGTACGCCCGCTCGTCACCAGTAAGGGACGTGCATACGTGGAAATCGGTGCGCTTCCGGTCGGCTCGGCGGTGAAGCTGCTGAACACGCTTCCCCCGGCATCGGAGACGACGGGATGACCCGCGCCATTCTCCGATTCGTGGACCGCACCATCAGGCGCGAGACGGTACACGGGGAACTGCGCGATCAGCCACAGACAACCCGCAGCCGAAACTCAACGCGCTCCAAAAACGCGCCGCCACCCGCTAAGGCAGCACCCGACACAGCGCGTCCAACGCCCCCGCCCAAGAGCTGTCGGCCGGTGCCGCGTACCCCACCACCAACGCGTCCCGCCCGGACGGGAGTTCGGGGTGGCGGAAGTGGGACAGGCCCTGGAGGGCCAGGCCCTGCCAGGCCGCGGCCTGGATCACCGCGCGCTCGGTGCCGGGCGGCAGCTCCAGCACCGCGTGCAGACCCGCCGCGATCCCGCTCACCCGCACCTCCGGCGCACGCGCCGCCAGCGCCGAGACCAGCTGATCCCGACGGCGCCGGTAGCGCAACCGCATCGACCGCACATGCCGGTCGTACGCCCCCGACGCGATGAACTCCGCCAGCGTCAGCTGCTCCAGCGCGCCGCACGACCAGTCGACGGCTCCCTTCGCCTCGGCCACCTCCCCCGCGAGCCGCTCCGGCAGCACCATCCACGCGAGTCGCAGGCCGGGGGCGAGGGACTTGCTGGCCGTGCCGAGGTAGACCACGTGCTCGGGGTCGAGGCCCTGGAGCGCCCCCACGGGCTGGCGGTCGTAGCGGAACTCGCCGTCGTAGTCGTCCTCCAGGATCAGCCCGCCCGTGCCCCGCGCCCAGTCCACCGCCGCCGAACGCCGCTCGGGCGGCAGCGCCACCCCCACCGGGAACTGGTGCGCGGGGGTCAGCAGCACCGCCCCCAAGCCCTTGTACGCCGAGGCCGAAGCCAACTCCTGTGTTCGCGTGCCCAGTTCGTCGAAGCCCAGCGCCGCCGCGCGCAGGCCCGCCCCGGACACCAGGTCGCGGTGCACGTCCAGGCCGTACGCCTCGACCCCGACCTCCCGTACCCGGCGCGCCCGCAGCACCCGGCCGAGCAGCATCAGGCCGTGCACGAACCCCGCGCAGACCACGATCCGCTCGGGGGCCGCGTACACCCCGCGCGCCCGCGCCAGATAGTCGGCAAGCACCGTGCGCAGCTCGACGCGGCCGCGCGGGTCGCCGTAGCCCAGGGCCTCGTTCGGCGCGGCCGTCAGCGCCCGCCGGGACGCCTTCAGCCACTCCGCGCGCGGAAAGGACGCCAGGTCGGGGGTGCCCGCGACCAGGCTGTACGTCGGCTTGCGGCGGGTGGCCGAGCGGGGCGCGGCCGCCTGCGGGCGCCGGGGCGCGGCCCGCTGGGCGACCCGGGTGCCGGAGCCCTGGCGGGCGGTGAGCCAGCCCTCGGCGACGAGTTCGGCGTACGCGTCGGCCACCGTGTTGCGGGCGACGCCCAGGTCGGCGGCGAGCGAGCGCGAGGAGGGCAGCCGGGTGCCGGGCGCGAGCCGTCCGGTGCGTACGGCCTCGCGCAGCGCGTCCATGAGACCGGCGCGCAGCCGCCCGCCGCCCATCTCCACATGGAGATCGACACCGAAGACTTCGGCCAGTGTTCCGGAAGAAGTGGCCCAGGATTCCGCCATGAAAATGGACCATACCTGTGTGACATGCCGCGCGTAGCGTCGGCTCCGTACGCGAATGGGACACGACGAACGGGATATCCGGTGAGCGAGACCAACGACAGCCAGCCCGCCTCCTACGCGGCCGAGCACACCCCCCGGCTGCACTGGGCCAAGGCCGCCCCCGAGGTCTACAAGGCCATGGTCAAGCTGGACGCGGCGGCCGGGCGGGGTGTCGACCCGGTGATCCACGAGCTGGTGAAGATCCGCGCCTCGCAGCTCAACCACTGCGCCTTCTGCCTGGACATGCACACCAAGGACGCGCTGGCGGCGGGCGAGTCGGTCGAGCGGATCGTGCAGCTCAACGCGTGGGAGGAGTCGCAGCACTTCTACACCGCCAAGGAGCTCGCTGCGATCGAGCTCACCGAGGCGATCACCGTGCTCACCGACGGCTTCGTGCCCGACGACGTGTACGCGCGCGCCGCCCGCCACTTCGACGAGACCGAGCTCGGCCACCTCATCGCCGCGATCACCGTGATCAACGCCTGGAACCGGTTCGGCGTCACCACCCGTATGGTCCCGGGCCACTACACCCCGGGGATGTACAAGTGACCGCGCGCGGCTGGCAGGTTCCGCAGGAGGTCTATGTGGCGCTCGCCGGGGTCAGCGCGGCCGCCAAGAAGGAGCTGGACCCGACGCTCGCGGAGCTGGTCATGGTCCGCGCCTCGCAGCTCAACCACTGCGCCTTCTGTCTCGACATGCATCTCGACCTCGCCCGCAGGCACGGCGAGACCGAGGGACGGCTCGATCTCGTCGCGGCCTGGCAGGAGGCCGGGGACCGCTTCACCGAGCGCGAGCGCGCGGCCCTCGCCCTCACCGAGGGCATAACGATCCTCACCGAGGGATACGTTCCCGACGACCTGTACGAGCAGGCGGCGAAGTACTTCGACGCGTCCGAACTCGCCCATCTCATCGCCGCGATCATCGCCATCAACAGCTGGAACCGGCTGATGGTGGCCCGCCGCACCGCACCCGGAGAGACCGAATGGCACAGCTGAACCCCACCGCCGCCTTCCGCGCCCTGCACCAGGGGCGCGCCTCCGGCGACCCGCTGATCCTGCCCGGGCCGTGGGACGCCGCCAGCGCCCGCGTCTTCGAGGAGGCGGGCTTCCCGGCGCTCGCCACGCCGAGCGCGGGGGTCGCCGCCTCGCTCGGGTACGCGGACGGCGAGACGCCCGGCGACGAGATGTTCGCGGCGATCACCCGGATCGTGCGGGCCGTCTCCGTACCGGTCTCGGCGGACGTCGAGCGCGGCTACGGCCTGTCCCCCAAGGAGCTGGTGGCCCGGCTCCTTGAGACCGGCGCGGTGGGCTGCAACCTGGAGGACTCCGAGGACGGCGCGCTCGTCGACCCGGCGCGTCACGCCGACTGGCTGGCGGAGGTGCGCGCGGAGGCCGGGGACCGGCTCTTCATCAACGCGCGCGTGGACACGTACATCATGGGCGTGCAGGACCTCGACGCGACCATCGCGCGGGCGCGCGCGTATGTGACGGCGGGCGCGGACGGCGTCTACCCGTACGGGGCGCCCGCCGATCACCTGCCGAAGATCGCGGCCGCCGTGCCGGCCCCGGTCAACCAGGTCGCCAAGACCGACGGCCCGACCCCGCGCCGCCTGGGCGAACTGGGCGCGGCCCGCGTCACGTTCGGACCGGGACTCCAGAGCCGCGCGATGAACGCGGTACGGGACATCGCCCAGCAGCTGCGCACCGGCGGCTGACCACCGCCCGGCCGGACGCCGCGCTCAGCTCGGTACGAACGTCCTGAGCGCCGCGTCCAGCACCGCCGTCTGCGCGGGCCAGTCGGCGACGGGCCCGGAGACCAGGACGGTGTACGGGACCCCGTTCGCGGCGACGAAGGCGCGGGCGACGCCCTGGACGCGTACGCCCGTACTGGGCCGGTCGAACGCGTAGACCAGCTCGGCCGCGTCGGTGCTCGTCACCCCGGTCGTCCGGCGCAGGCTGATCTCCTTGTAGCCGAGGTTCGCGGCGAGGTCGCCCGAGGTGACGGTGAGCGCGGCGTACGGGGTGATGCCCGGTTCCGTCAGCCGGTAGATCTGGAGCAGATACGCCTGGTCGGGCGGGCGGTACAGCGCGCTGCCGCGCTCCTCGGTGCGGCTCCAGCCGTCCCGTACGGCGACACTCCAGCCGAGGGGGTCGGCCACCCGGTGGTAGCCGCTCGGCACGGTGGTGCTCCCGGGCGGGGACACCGACGCGGACGAGCTGTCGGTGGGTTCGTCCGTCGAGGTCCCGCCGGTCGCGGTCCCGCCCGTCGGGGTCCCGCCCGTCGGGGTCCCGCCCGTCGAGCCGTCGGTGGGGTTGTCGGTCGGTGTGTCCGTGGACGGGGTGCTCGGGGTGTCCGTCGGCGTGCCCGTCGTGTCGTCCTGCGGCGAGGTCGGCGACGCCGAGGCCGACGAGACCGAGCCGGATCCCGAGCCGCCGTCCCTGCCCCACAGCGCCCAGCCGCCGACCGCACCGCCCGCGAGCACCACGGCCGCCACGGCCGCGACGACCAGCCGTTGCCGCCGCTGCCCGGCCGGGTCGACGGGGGCGTACGGCGAGTACACCGGCTCCCTCGGCAGCTCGTACCCGGCCTGCGTCTCCACCTCGTACGAAGGGGGCGCGTACGGCGTCGCGTGCGGCGGGCCAGGCTGACCCGGCGGGCCGAACGGCGGTGGGGCCGGGGGCGGCGGGGGCACGGGCGCGCTGTACCGGCGGGGCGGGGGCTCGCCCCGCTCCCAGCTCTGCGTCTCGTCGTTCCAGTGGGCGGGGCCACCGTATCGCTCGTTCATCGGCTCAGCCGCCCAGGAGCTCGGCGAGGGCGCGGCCGACCGTCGCCGCCGAGGTGAGCAGGCCGGTCAGACCCTCCGCCTCGGTGAGCGCGCGGCGCAGCCGGGCCAGTCTGCCCGGACCCGCCGCGCCCGTCGACGCGATCTCCTCCTCGGTGTCGGCCGCCGCCGCGTCCAGCGCCCGGGTGCGGTCGGTGGCGACCGCGCGGGCGAGATCGGCTCTCAACTCCCGCACCGCTTCCAGTAGTTCCGCCTGCGCCGGGTCGGCGGCCGGTACGCCGTGATGGCTGGTCACCGTGTTGTGGTCGCCGATGGCCATCGCGCCCACCACGCTGCCGATGCTGATCCCCCGCTGTTCGCCGTCCCGCTTGTGCCCGTCATCCGTCGCCACGGCCGCCTCCCGTTCCCGTTCTGGTCGTTCTGTTGACCACGGTGTTGCGGTCGCCGATGGCGATGGCGCCCTTCGCGGTCTCGATGAACGTGGCCCCCTCGGCGACGTTCACGATCTTCTGCACGAACTCGTCCGTCTCCCAGCCCGCCTCCTGGAGCGCGAGCCGTACGCCGTTGGCCACCCGGTCCTGAATGGACTTCAGATAGCGGCTGACGTCCATCTCCTGGAAGAGCGAGGCGTCGTTGTCGGAACCCATTTCGCGCACCGACCTGGCGGGCCCCTCCGGCAGCGCCCTGCCATAGCCGCCGGTGGCCAGGCGCCACAGCGAGACCGCGCCCCGGCACAGCGTGAGCACCGCGCGCCCGGCGGCGGCCGGGGCGTGCCCCATCGCCCAGACGGCCTTGCCGAAGTGGTTGTTGTGCCGGTAGCGGTGGGCGGAGAGGTCGACGTCCTGGTAGAGCCGGTTCACCGGGCGCAGCACATGCGGGGCGACCTCCAGCATCAGCATCCCGCCCTGGGTGTGGACCCGTACGAAGACCGTCGTGACGATCTCCTCGCCCCAGCCGCCGACCCGGATCCGCAGGAAGTGCCGCCGGGTCTCGCCGCCCTCCTCGATCGCGCGCGAGCGGTGCTCCTCGAACTGCCGGGTGGTGTACGGCGCGTCGGCGCGGGACGGCAGCCCTGTCACCGGCAGGAAGACGATCTCGTCGAGCTCCAGATCGCGCAGCCGGTCGCGGACCGCGGCCGCCAGCTCCGGCGAGCCGTGCGGAGACGGGACGCGCAGGGCCTCCAGGAGCGGGACGACGCGGCGCAGGATCGCGCTGTTGTCGAGCGGTTCCGGCTCCCGGTCCCGGCCGGGGCGCAGCTCGACGGAGAGGGACCACGGCTCGTACGGCTGTCCGGCGCCGCAGAACGGCCGGGTCACGCGGTAGAGCACCAGCGGCGCGTGCTGCTCGGCCCGGATGCGGCGGGCCAGGCGCTGGAAGCGCCGGCCGTCCGCCGCCTCGGCCGGGTCGGCCGCGACCTCGGGGAAGCGATGTCTGGAGAGCTCCTCGGTGAGCGATCTGGCGAACTGGCCGCGCTGCATGGCGACGGCCCACGCGAGCACCAGCGGCAGCACCAGGGCGCACCACGCCTGGAGGCGGTCGCCCCCGTATGACCGGCCGCCGAACGGGCCGGGCAGCCCCACGGTGTCCGCCGCACCGCCTTGCAGCGCGGGCCCCAACAGCAGCACCAGGGTCCCCAGATAGAACACCCACCCGATCCCGCGTACGTACCAGCCGGCGATCCTGCGGTACCACGCGGGCCGCTCCTGCGGGCCCCGGATCCAGCCCGCCACGGTGAACAGCGCGAACGCCGGCAGATAGAGCAGGATCAGCCACTGGGTGAGCGGCACCGCCACGATCCACAGCAGTACGATCGCGGCCGCCCAGCCGAGCTCAAGGCGCCGGGCGCGCAGCGCGTGGGCGAGCACGCGGGCCGCGTCGATGCCGAGCGAGGGGGCGGCGATGCGCTCCTCGTGGACGTACAGCTCGTCGATGACCGCGTCCCGGAACACCGCGTCCTGATAGGCGCCCGCGCACAGCAGGCGGGTGGCCTCGCTGGACCCCGGCGCCTTCGGGTCGACGGCCCCGCGAGGGCCGGACGCACCTGGCTGCCGGGGTGCGTAGGTCTGCGTCAACGGTCCCCCCCGATGAGCGAACTTCCGGCGTCCGCAGGCGAGTTGCCTGTGACGAAGGCCACAGCGTAGAGGAGGCCCGGGCTCCGTGTCGTACGCCAAAAAGACCACCCCCGGCAGCCTGGTGAGGCTGCCGGGGGTGGTGTTACCGCTGGGGGTGCGGGAGTCGGCTGAATCCGCGCTCGCGCACGCCGGTCAGATGAGACCGCGCTCGCGCACGGCGACGCTTATCAGATGAGCGCGGGCTCAGATGAGGCCGAGCTCGCGGACCGCGTCGCGCTCTTCCTTGAGCTCCTGCACCGACGCGTCGATGCGGGCGCGCGAGAAGTCGTTGATCTCCAGGCCCTGGACGATCTCGTACTTGCCGTCCTTGACGGTGACCGGGAAGGACGAGATGAGGCCCTCGGGGACGCCGTAGGAGCCGTCCGACGGGATGCCCATCGAGGTCCAGTCGCCCTCGGCGGTGCCGTTGACCCAGGTGTGCACGTGGTCGATGGCGGCGTTGGCGGCGGAGGCGGCCGACGAGGCGCCACGGGCCTCGATGATCGCGGCGCCGCGCTTGGCGACGGTCGGGATGAAGTCGTCGGCGAGCCACTGCTCGTCGTCGACCAGCTCGGCCGCGTTCTTGCCGCCGACCGTGGCGTGGAAGATGTCCGGGTACTGGGTGGCCGAGTGGTTGCCCCAGATCGTCAGACGCTGGATGTCCGAGACGGCCGCGCCGGTCTTCTTCGCCAGCTGCGAGATCGCGCGGTTGTGGTCCAGACGGGTCATCGCGGTGAACCGCTCGGCCGGTACGTCCGGAGCCGCGGCCTGCGCGATGAGCGCGTTGGTGTTGGCCGGGTTGCCGACGACGAGCACCTTGATGTCGTCCGCGGCGTTGTCGTTGATGGCCTTGCCCTGCGGCTTGAAGATGCCGCCGTTGGCGGAGAGCAGGTCGCCGCGCTCCATGCCCTTGGTGCGCGGGCGGGCGCCCACGAGGAGGGCCACGTTGGCGCCGGCGAACGCGACGTTCGGGTCGTCGGTGATGTCGATGCCGCGCAGCAGCGGGAAGGCGCAGTCGTCGAGCTCCATGGCGGTGCCCTCGGCGGCCTTCAGGCCCTGCGGGATCTCCAGGAGACGGAGCTTGACCGGCACGTCCGCGCCGAGCAGGTGACCGGAGGCGATACGGAAGAGCAGCGCGTAGCCGATCTGTCCGGCCGCGCCGGTGACGGTGACATTCACGGGAGTGCGGGTCATGGCGATCTCCGTTGAGAACAGCAGGTGGTGGGGGTTGTGCCCCTGGTTCCGGCTATCTCTTCACGTCAAGGTCCCGCTCGGGAATCGTCGTGATCCCGAACTGAATCTTGACGTGAAGAGATATCCAGCGGTCAGGCTATCCGACACCGGCCGCCGCCAACCCCCACCCCCCTGTGGGACGCCTCACCTCGTGTCCCATGCGTCCCGTACGGGTCACTGGGGAACGGTGCAGCCCTTCTTGCCGGACACGAGCGTGGCGCACGCCTTGGCCGCCGTCGGGCCGTCCACCGCGAGCATCTTGGTGTACGCCTCCTTGTCCGCGCCCACCGTCCCGCTGCCGCCCGCCGTGGTGGCCGTGCTGATCTGCACCTTGTCGCCGGGCACGCCCTGCTGGAGACGGGCCCAGGCGGCGCCGCAGGTCTGGCTGTAGCGGACCTGGACGAGGGTCGCGCCGACCTTCGCGGACGACACCGTCTTGGCGAACGCGCCGCCGCAGCCCATCACTTCGGGGTCCTGGCCGGTGCAGCCGCCCTTGGTGCACTTCACGCCCGCCGGGAGCGACGGCGTGACGGACGCGCTGGGCGTCGCCGTGGGCGTCGCGGCCGCCTTGTCGTCGCCGCTGCTCCCCAGATCGGTGAGCAGGAAGGCCGCCGCGATGACGAGCAGGGCGCCGACGACGCCCGCCGCGAACATCATCAGCCTGCGCCGCCCGCCGGTGCCGCCACCGGATGCGCCGGGGCCTTTGGGTCCACCGGGTCCGCCGCGTCCCCGGTCCGGGCCGCGCAGCGGTATGCCCTTGCCGCGTTCCGTGCCCGGCACGATCAAGGGCGGCGCGCCGAGACCGGCCGACGGGGACGCCGTCGGCAGCGACTCGGCGGGCCGCCGTTCCTGGGCGGCCGGAGCCATGGGAGACGTCTGCGGACCGCCGGGAACGGGGCCGAACTCACCGAGCGCCGCGCGCGCCTGGGAGATCCGGATCTGCTCCATCGTCATGTCGTGGCGCATCTCGGAACGGCTCCAGGCGCGCTCCGCGAGCTCCCACATGGTGGTCAGATGGATGGGGTTGGTGCCGGTCACCTCGGCGAGCGCGACGATCGCCCCCTTGGGCGCGAGCAGTCGGCCGCCCAGATACCTCTCCCACGAGGTCTTGCTGTAGCCGGTGCGGTCGGCGACCGCGGCGAGGCTGAGTCCGCTGCGGTCCACGAGTCTGCGCAGCTGACTCGCGAACTCCCGTACCTGCGGGTCCAGTTCCTCCGGCAACGCCTTCCAACGCGGCATGTGCTCCCCCTGTCCCCCCATACGTACCCGATGTACCCCCGAGGCCCGATGCGGCCCCCGCCGCGCCCTTGGCCCCTGTTCCGCCCCCATCCTCCCATCGGCGGGAGGTGCCGTCACCCACGCCCTGAGTGCGTCTGGGGCGGCTGTTGCGGGACGTACACACAGTTGCGGAACGGTCACCTCCGCGCCACAGGCCACGGGCTTCCCTTGTAGCGGGTTGGCGGGTGCATGACGCTTATCTCCACGGGGGACAGACGGCGCCCGTCTTCCCACGGGGGAGAGGACGGGCGCCGTTCTGTTTTACGTGTGTACGCGGGGCGGGTACGGGATGTTCAAGGACCCGGCTGTTCGCGCGCGCCTCAGCGCACGGTGAAGCGGACCGCGTCCTCCAGGAACGGGATGTCCAGCCACGGCTTCGGCTGCGCCACCAGGGCGAGCAGCACGATCACGGTGCCGAGCACGCCGTACGTGGTGATGTCGGTGAACCGGGACCGGACCGCCAGCATGCCCACCGACGGCAGGATCCAGCGCAGCACCGCGCCCGCGAGCAGCGCCAGGCCGATGATGATCAGGCCGACGCGGAACAGGTCCACGGAGACCAGCAGCAGCCCGAGCCCGACCGACCCGAGCACGGCGAGCAGCGGCCACTGCCGCGCGGGCGCGGGCGACGCCCCGGAGGCCGCCCGCCCGCCCCCCTCCGGGCGCGCGGTGTCCCGCGTGATGGAAGGGAACCGCCGCGAGACCTTGCGCGGCGCGGGCGCGGCGGCGGCGGTGCCGTTCACCGAGGGCTGGACCCCGTTGACGGACGGCTTGGCGCCGTTGGCCGACGCCTTGACCCCGTTCACGGACGGCTTGGCGCCGTTCGCGGACGACGCGGCGCCGTTCACCGACGCCCTGCCCCCCGTCACGGACGACGCTGCACCGTTCGCCGACGCCCTGCCCCCCGTCATGGACGGCTCGGCGCCGTTCGGTGACGGCTCCGGGCCCGTCGTGGTGCTGCTCGGGGGCGGCTGGGCGCCGTTCGTCGGCGGGTGGGCGCGGTCGTCCGCGCCGGCCCCGCCGTCCCCCGTACTCATCTCGGCGTCCATGCCTCGTGTTCCTTCCGTCCGGCTCGCGGCGGCTCAGCCGGCGGCGGCGTTGCGCTCTGCCGCCTCGACGACGTTGACCAGCAGCTGGGCGCGGGTCATCGGGCCGACGCCGCCCGGGTTGGGGGAGATCCAGCCGGCCACCTCGGTGACACCGGGGTGCACATCGCCGAGGATCTTGCCGTTCTCGTCCCGGCTGACGCCGACGTCGAGGACGGCCGCACCGGGCTTGACGTCCTCGGGCTTGACCAGGTGCGGCACACCGGCGGCGGCCACGATGATGTCGGCCCGGCGCAGGTGCCAGGCCAGGTCGCGGGTGCCGGTGTGGCACTGCGTCACCGTCGCGTTCTCCGAGCGGCGGGTCAGCAGCAGCGGCATCGGGCGCCCGATGGTGACGCCACGGCCGATCACCACGACCTCGGCCCCGTTGATCTCCACGCCGTGCTTGCGCAGCAGCTGGATGATCCCGTACGGGGTGCACGGCAGCGGGCCCGGCTCGTTGAGCACCAGCCGGCCGAGGTTGGTCGGGTGCAGCCCGTCCGCGTCCTTGGCCGGGTCCATCAGCGTCAGGATCCGGTTCTCGTCGATGCCCTTGGGCAGCGGGAGTTGGACGATGTAGCCGGTGCACTCCGGGTCCTCGTTGAGCTCCCGTACGACCGCCTCGATCTCCTCCTGCGTGGCGGTGGCGGGCAGTTCGCGCTGGATGGAGGCGATGCCGACCTCGGCGCAGTCGCGGTGCTTGCCCGCCACGTACTTCTGGCTGGCGGCGTCCTCACCGACCAGCACCGTGCCGAGACCGGGGTGGATTCCCCTCTCCTTGAGGGCCGCCACGCGGACGGCCAGATCGGACTTGATCGCTGCGGCGGTGGCCTTGCCATCGAGAATCTGGGCGGTCATGTTTCCCATTCTTCCAGGGCGACTGATGATCGCCCAAGTTGCACTCGCACAACACATCCAGCATCCGGCTGGACAAACTTATGTCTTGTTTAGAACGATGATCCGAGCAGTACCGCGGGCAGTGCCGGGGGGCGAACCGCTCACAGACCAGCTTTCCTCCGCTCGGGCCGCGACGTCCCCGCACGAACAACGGAGGAATCCCGCCATGAGCTTCGGCGACCCGAACAACCCGTACGGCCAGGCGCCGCCGCCCCCGCAGGCGCCCCCGGCCGGCTACGGCTACCCGGCGGCCCCGCCTCCGCAGCAGCCGTACGGCTACCCGCAGCAGCCCGCGTACCCGGGCTACCCCGGCGGCGTCGTCATGCCGCCGCAGATGCCGGGCCTGATGCAGACCGCCCGCGTCTTCCTGTTCATCGTGGCGGCCGTCCAGGCGCTCGGCGGCATCGGCATCCTGTTCGTCGCGGCCGCGGCCAACGACGTGTCGAACAAGTCGGACGACACCTTCGGCAGCACGCCCTTCGGTGACATAGGGCACGCCGCCGCCGGCATCCTCTTCGTGTTCGCCATCTTCTTCCTCGGCCTCACCGCGCTGTCGATCACACTCGGTGTGCGGCTCTCCAAGGGTGGCCAGGGCGTCCGTATCACGACGATGGTCTACGGCATCCTGGGCGCGATCGTCGGCCTGCTCGCCCTGATCGGCGCCGCGAACGGCCACTCCTCGGGCGCGCTGATCTGGGCGATCCTGTGGATGACCTTCGGCGGCATCATGGCGGCCGCCATGATGACCCGGGACGGCGCGGCCTGGTTCAACCGCCCGCGTTACTGACCCACTTGGCAAAGGGCCGCACCCCGCACGGGGTGCGGCCTTTCGCATGTTCTGAGGCAGTAACCGACGTTCCCCAGCGCCGCTAAGGGGCGCGGGGCTGCGTCATTGTGCGGCTCCGCCGCGATGGGGGTCCCCCCTGTTCGAGCGGAGCCGAGAACTTGGGGGAGCGGCCAGCCACCAACGGTCCGCAGCCGAAGACCCACCAGAGCACTCCACTCAGTGGAAGAAGTGCCGCGTCCCGGTGAAGTACATCGTGACGCCCGCCTTCGTCGCGGCCTCGACGACAAGCTCGTCCCGCACGGAGCCACCCGGCTGGACGACGGCCTTGACGCCCGCGGCGGTCAGGATCTCCAGCCCGTCCGGGAACGGGAAGAACGCGTCGGACGCGGCGTAGGAGCCACGCGCGCGCTCCTCACCGGCCCGCTCCACCGCCAGCTTCGCGGAGTCGACCCGGTTGACCTGCCCCATCCCGACGCCGACCGACGCCCCGTCCTTGGCCAGCAGAATCGCGTTGGACTTCACGGCCCGGCACGCCTTCCAGGCGAACGCGAGCTCGGCCAACTCGGCAGGCGACAGCGCCTCTCCGGTCGCCAGCGTCCAGTTCGCCGGGTCGTCGCCCTCGGCCTGGAACATGTCCGTCTGCTGGAGCACGGCGCCGCCGGAGACCGGCTTGATGTCACCGGGCTGGTGCGGGGTGCCGTCGACCTTCAGTACGCGGATGTTCTTCTTGCGCGCCAGGACCTCGACCGCGCCGTCCTCGTACGCCGGAGCCGCGATCACCTCCGTGAAGATCTCCGCGACCTGCTCGGCCAGCTCGACCGTCACCGGGCGGTTGACGGCGATGACGCCGCCGAACGCGGAGAGCGGGTCGCAGGCGTGCGCCTTGCGGTGCGCCTCGGCGAGGTCCGCGCCGATCGCGATGCCGCACGGGTTGGCGTGCTTGATGATCGCGACACAGGGCTCGTCGTGGTCGTAGGCGGCGCGCCGGGCGGCCTCGGTGTCCACGTAGTTGTTGAAGGACATCTCCTTGCCGTGCAGCTGCTCGGCGTTGGCGATGCCGCCCGGCTGGCCGTCCGTGTACAGCGCGGCGGCCTGGTGCGGGTTCTCGCCGTAGCGCAGGGTCGACTTGCGCTCCCAGGTCCCGCCGAGGAACGGCGGCAGTACGGCGCCGTCCTCGGGCGCGTACACATTGGTCATCCAGGAGGCGACGGCCACGTCGTACGCGGCCGTGTGCTGAAACGCTTCGGCGGCCAGGTGCTTACGGGCGTCCAGGTCGAACCCGCCGTTCTTGACCGCCGCGAGCACGTCCGCGTACCGCTCGGGGCTGGTGACGACGGCCACCGACGGGTGGTTCTTGGCGGCGGCGCGGACCATCGACGGGCCGCCGATGTCGATCTGCTCGACGCACTCGTCGGGGGACGCGCCCGAGGCGACGGTCTCCTTGAACGGGTACAGGTTCACGACCACCAGCTGGAACGGCTCGACGCCGAGCTCCGCCAGCTGCTCGCGGTGCGAGTCCAGGCGCAGATCGGCGAGGATCCCGGCGTGCACACGCGGGTGCAGCGTCTTGACCCGGCCGTCCAGGCACTCGGGGAAGCCGGTCAGCTCCTCGACCTTGGTGACGGGCACGCCCGCGGCCGCGATGCGCGCGGCCGTCGACCCGGTGGAGACCAGCTCGACGCCCGCCTCGTGCAGCCCGCGCGCCAGCTCCTCCAGTCCGCTCTTGTCGTAGACACTGACCAGCGCGCGACGGATCTCCCGCTTGCTACTCACGGCAACAGAACCTTTCGTCCCTCAATGCGATAGCCGTCGCGGGCCAGCCGCCCCACGACGTCGACGAGCAGCCTTCGCTCGACTTCCTTGATGCGCTCGTGGAGCGCTTCCTCCGTGTCGTCCGCCCGGATCTCGACCACGCCCTGGGCGATGATCGGTCCGGTGTCGACGCCGTCGTCGACGAAGTGGACGGTGCATCCGGTCACCTTGGCGCCGTACGCGAGCGCGTCACGGACGCCGTGGGCGCCGGGAAAACTGGGCAGCAGGGCGGGGTGCGTATTGACCACCCGCCCGCCGAACCGGGCGAGGAATTCCTTGCCCACGATCTTCATGAACCCCGCCGAGACGACGAGGTCGGGCTCGTACGCGGCGGTGGCCTCGGCCAGCGCGCGGTCCCACGCGTCGCGGGTGGGATGGTCCTTCACCCGGCAGACGAAGGTGGGGAGCCCGGCGCGCTCGGCCCGCTCCAGACCGGCGATGCCGTCGCGGTCGGCGCCCACGGCCACGATCCGCGCGCCGTAGCCGTCCGGATCGGCCTCGATGGCGTCGAGGAGGGCCTGCAGATTCGTACCGGACCCGGAGACCAGCACGACAAGGCGGGCCGGAGCGGCGGAAGGGGACGGGGAGGCCACGGCTGGGCCCTTTCTCGCGGTGCGGGGTGAGGCGTGGTGGTGCGTGCTGAGGCGTGGGTGTGGCTCGGTGGTGCGGGTGGGGTGGGCGATGCGCGGTGCGCGGCCCACCTTTGTATGGTCGTACGAACGAGTCGCACCCCTCGATACGGGGAACCCTACGAATGCGCCGACCGTCAGCAACGATACCGGCACACCGAACCGCCCCCACGGGACGGGGGCAGGCCCGGCAGGTAGCGTCTGGGGAGGCGCCGTCCGAGGACGGCACCGCGACGACGACAAGAGCCGTACGTGACGAGCAGTACGGACTCGACGAATGCGACCCCCTGGCCCGGGGTCCGAGGGGAAGACGTTCACCAGATGCCGGACCGACGCGACCAGCCGTTCGCAGAACGCCAGTCCCCCGCGACGACGGATTCGACGGACCCGAATGCGCCGAAGAACCCGGATCCGTCGGGGGACGGCAAGCCGCGCGGCGGGACTTCGGGGGACGCGCCCGCCGACGACAATCCGTTCGCGCCGCCGCCGGAGGGCCGCCCGGACCAGCCCTGGCGCCCGCGCCACCCCTCCGGCTCGTCCCCGCAGGGCGACTCGCCGTGGGGGCCCGGGACCCCGCCGCCGGACTCCTCGCAGTGGGGCAGCCAGTGGAGCAGCCGTCAGCCGGGCCCCGGCAAGGGCGGCTTCGGCAACCGCCCCGACGACCCGGAGCGCGGCCCCGGCCAGAAGCTCCCGCAGGGCCAGGTCCCGCGCTGGGACCCGACCGACCCGGCCCAGCGCCGGGCGCGCTACGCGCTGCTCGCGGGCATGTGGGCGTTCTTCTTCGCCCTGTTCGACATGATGGAGATCTCACTGCTGCTCGGCTCGCTGGCCCTGTACTGGGCGATCAGCTCGCTGCGCGCCAAGCCGGGGCCCGCTCAGAGCGCGGCGGCTCAGAACGCGGCGGCCCGGCCGGGCTCGCCCGCGACCCCGCCGCCTCCGCCGGCCCCGCCCGGCAGGCAGCAGACGACGGCGGCGGTGACGGGGCTGGTGACGGCGATCCTGTCGCTGTCGATCGTGGCGGCGACGTTCACGATGCAGATCGTGTACCGCGACTACTACACGTGCGTGGACGACGCTCTGACCAAGACGGGGTCGCTGTCCTGCAATGACTTGCTGCCGAAGCCGTTGCGGCCGTTGTTCGGGGTGAAGGAGTAGAGCCGGGGGGGGGGGGGGGGGGGGGGGGGGGGGGGGGGGGGGGGGGGGGGGGGGGGGGGGGGGGGGCCGCGGGCCCCCCCCCCCCCCCCCCCCCCCCCCCGCCGCGCGGGCGCGGCGGG
>NZ_JBICVJ010000023.1:0-86654 GCF_043198895.1 Streptomyces sp. NPDC048696
GTTTGGTCTATTGTGGGGGGTTTGTTTTTTTTTGTTGGGGGGGGGTTTTTTGGGGGGGGGGGGGGGGGTTTTTTTTTTTTTTTTTTTTTTTTTTTTTTTTTTTTGGGGGGGGGGGGGGGGGGGGGGGGGCCCCCCCCCACACTCTTGTGCGCCCTTGTGTGCGTGTCTTCGTCGCTTCGTCCTCCCCATTGACTGATGCTGTTGGCTCATGGTTATTTATGTTCGGTTCTGTTTGATGGAGGTGCAGGTGAAGAAGACGTCGACCCGGCTCGCCGACGGCCGTGAGCTGCTCTACTACGACTCGCGGGACGACGTCGTACGGGACGAGACCGACACCCGGCCGCTCGACCCCGTCTCCACCGCCTCCGAGATCCGCCGCGACCCCCTGCTCGGCGACCGCGTGGCCATCGCCTCCCACCGCCAGGGCCGCACCTACCACCCGCCCGCCGACGACTGCCCGCTCTGCCCCTCCCGGGACGGGCGCCGCGGCGAGATCCCGGCCGCCGACTACGACGTGGCCGTCTTCGAGAACCGCTTCCCCTCCCTCGCCGGGCCCTCCGGCCGCTGCGAGGTCGTCTGCTTCACCCCCGACCACGACGCCTCCTTCGCCGACCTCACCGAGGAGCAGGCCGCCCTGGTGCTTGAGGCGTGGACCGACCGGACCGCCGAGCTCGCCGAACTCCCGCAGGTGGAGCAGGTGTTCTGCTTCGAGAACCGGGGCGCCGAGATCGGCGTGACGCTGGGCCATCCGCACGGCCAGATCTACGGCTACCCCTTCACCACCCCGCGCACCGCCCTGATGCTCCGCTCGCTCGCCGAGCACCGCGAGCGCACCGGCGGGCGCAACCTCTTCGACGACGTGGTCGGGCGCGAGCTCGCGGACGGCGTCCGGATCGTCCTGGCGGGCGAGCACTGGGTCGCCTTCGTGCCGTATGCCGCGCACTGGCCGTACGAGGTGCACCTGTATCCGCGTCGGCGCGTCCCCGATCTGCGGGCCCTGGACGAGGCGGCGCGCGCGGAGTTCCCCCGGGTCTATCTGGAACTCCTGCGGCGCTTCGACCGGATCTTCGAGGACGCCCAGTCGCCCACGCCGTACATCTCGGCCTGGCACCAGGCTCCGTTCACGGATTTCCCCGAAGGTGTCGGCCGGGATGAATTCGCGCTCCACCTAGAGCTTTTCACCATTCGCCGTACTTCCGGCAAGCTGAAGTTCCTCGCGGGTTCCGAGTCCGGCATGAGTGTGTTCATCAATGACGTGCCGCCGGAGGCCGCGGCCCGGCGACTGCGAGAGGTAGCGAGTTCATGAGCGGGAAATACCTGGTCACCGGTGGTGCGGGTTATGTCGGCAGCGTCGTCGCGCGCCATCTGCTCGACGCGGGCCACGAGGTGACCGTCCTCGACGACCTCTCCACGGGATTCCGCGAGGCCGTCCCGGTGGGCGCCGCCTTCGTCGAGGGCCGCGTCCAGGACGCGGCCCGGTGGCTCGATCCCTCGTACGACGCCGTGCTGCACTTCGCCGCGTTCTCACAGGTCGGCGAGTCGGTGGCGCGGCCCGAGAAGTACTGGTCGAACAACGTCGGCGGCACCATGGCGCTGCTTGAGGCGATGCGCACGGCCGGGGTGCGCCGGCTGGTGTTCTCCTCCACCGCCGCCACCTACGGCGAGCCCGTCTCCGCGCTGCTCACCGAGACCGACCCGACCGCCCCCACCAGCCCGTACGGCGCCTCCAAGCTCGCCGTCGACCACATGGTCACGGGCGAGGCGGCGGCCCACGGCCTCGCGGCGGTCTCGCTGCGCTACTTCAACGTGGCGGGCGCGTACGGCAGCTGCGGCGAGCGCCACGACCCCGAGTCGCATCTGATCCCGCTGCTGCTCCAGGTCGCCCTCGGCAAGCGGGAGTCGATCTCGGTGTTCGGGGACGACTACCCGACCCCGGACGGCACGTGCGTACGCGACTACATCCATGTCGCCGACCTCGCCGAGGCCCATCTGCTCGCACTGGACGCGGCGACCGAGGGCAGCCACCTCATCTGCAACCTGGGCAACGGCAACGGCTTCTCGGTCCGCGAGGTGATCGAGACCGTGCGCAAGGTGACCGGGCACCCGATCCCCGAGGTCGCCGCCGCCCGCCGGGGCGGCGATCCGGCGGTCCTGGTGGCCTCGGCCGCCCGCGCCCACGAAGCCCTCGGCTGGCAGCCGTCCCGCGCGGACCTCGCGGGGATCGTCGCGGACGCCTGGGCGTTCGCCCGGAGCCTGGAGGGTCTGGATGACTGAGACCGCCGCATCCCAAGTGGGCGGGCTCGTAAGGGACTTCGAGGAACTGTACGGATCGGCCCCCCAGGGCGTCTGGGCGGCGCCCGGGCGGGTCAACCTCATCGGGGAGTACACCGACTTCAACGACGGCTTCGTGATGCCGCTCGCCCTGCCGCACACGGCGGTCGCGGCGGTCTCCCGGCGCACCGACGGGGTGCTCCGGCTGCACTCGGCGGACATGGACGGCGGAGTCGTCCGGCTCGACGCCGACGGCCTGGAGCCCCGCTCCGGCGGCGGCTGGGCCGCGTACCCGGCGGGCGTGGTGTGGGCGCTGCGCGAGGCCGGGCACCCGGTGGCGGGCGCGGACATCCAGCTCGCCTCCACCGTCCCGACCGGCGCGGGCCTGTCCTCGTCGGCGGCCCTGGAGGTGGTCACCGCTCTCGCGCTGAACGACCTGTACGAACTGGGGCTCACCCGGCCCGAGTTGGCCCGCCTCGCGCAGCGGGCCGAGAACGCCTTCGTGGGCGTGCCCTGCGGGATCATGGACCAGACGGCGTCCGCGTGCTGCGCCGAGGGCCAGGTGCTGCACCTGGACACCAGGGACCTCTCGCTGCGCCAGGTCCCCTTCGACCTCGCCGCGCACGGGCTCCGGCTCCTCGTCGTGGACACCCGCGTGAAGCACGCGCTCGGAGACGGCGCGTACGCGGAGCGGCGCGCCGCTTGTGAAGCGGGTGCGCGGGCGCTCGGTGTACCCACCCTGCGCGCGATCGCGTACTCGCACCTCCCGGATGCGCTGGCCAGCCTCGATTCCGAAACCGTCCGCCGGTGCGTACGCCATGTCGTACGCGACAACGAGCGCGTCGAGCGCGTCGCGGCCCACCTCGCGGCGGGCGATCCGCGTGCGGTCGGCCCGGTCCTGACCGAGGGCCACGCGTCCCTGCGGGACGATCTGCGGGTCTCCTGCGCCGAGTTGGACCTGGTGGTGGACGCCTCGGTACGGGCCGGGGCGCTCGGCGCGCGGATGACCGGCGGCGGCTTCGGCGGCTCGGCGATCGTGCTGGTCGAGGAGTCGGCGGCGGACACGGTGGCCAAGTCGGTCCAGGAGGCGTTCGCGCAAGCCGGGTACACCGCGCCCAGGATCTTCCCGGCGATCCCGTCGGCGGGCGCGCGCCGACTCCTGTGAGCCCGTACGGCCCTGCTAGGCCAGCCGCTTGGTCAGGATGAACTCGGTGATGCCGGGCGGGTAGTCGGGCACCTCGGCGACCACCTCGTAGCCCTGCTTGCGGTAGAAGCCAGGGGCCTGGAAGTCCCAGGTCTCCAGGCGGGCGCGGGTGCAGCCGCGTTCGGTGCGGGCCGACTCCTCGGCCCTGGCCAGGAGTTGGGCGCCCAGGCCCTTGCCCCGGTGGACCTCGTCGACCCAGAGCAGTTCGACGTGGAGCCAGCCCGCCCAGGTGCGGCCCGCCAGGCCCGCGGCCAGCGTGCCCGACTCGTCCAGCGCCCAGACATGGAGCGGGACTTCGTCCTCGGCGGGGGTGCCGCGCAGCGCGCGCAGCACGGGGGAGCGCTCGGTGTTGGTGTCCCGCAGCCGCATGTGCAGCAGAATCCGCCGGGCCTTGTCCACTTCCGTCTCGAATCGAAACATGCGCCCCACCCTAAACACACTGGTCCATCAGTCCGGTCAATCAGTTCTGCAAAGTACCTTCCGCTTCCGGCCCACGGCCCTACTCTGATGCACAGCACCGGTGGGGGCCGGTGTTGATCAGGGGGCGAGACAGTCGGGTACGACGCCCGGGGTGGGGGTACCAGTCAGTCCACGGCGGCGGCCGCGCGACTGCCGTTTCTCCTTCCGGGCGCCGTGCCCGTACCGGTCCGTTCCCCGACGCATGGGGGTGGTTGTGGTTCGTATCCGGGTTCTCGTGGTGGATGACCACCGAATCTTCGCGGAGTCGCTGGCCGCGGCCCTGGCGGCCGAGCCGGACGTGGACGTCGCCGCGGCCGGCAGCGGCCCGGCCGCGCTGCGCTGTCTGGAGCGCGGCGCCGCCGAGGGGCGCCGCTTCGACGTGATGCTCGTCGACGCCGACCTCGGCGCGCTGGCCGGGGCGCCGGTGGCCCGCGCCGTGCCGGACGGCGGCGGCGCCGACGGTCTGGTGGACGGCATCTCGCTGGTGGCGGGCGTCCGCACGGGCCAGCCCGCCGTGCGTACGGTGGTGCTCGCCGAGAAGGACGATCCGCGCCGGGCCGCGCTCGCGCTCCAGGCGGGGGCGTCCGGCTGGGTCGCCAAGGACTGCTCGCTGCAGCGGCTGCTCGCGGTGATCCGGGGGGTGCTGCGGGACGAGACGCATCTGCCGCCCGCGCTGCTCACCGGCGTCCTGCGGGAGCTCACGGCGGCCCGCAAGCACCGCACCGAGAGCGAGCGCCTGGTGGAGTCGCTGACTCCGCGCGAGCGCGAGGTGCTGCGCTGCATGGTCGCGGGGCTCGGCCGCAAGGCGGTCGCCGAGCGCCTGTTCCTCTCCCCGCACACCGTGCGTACGCATATGCAGAACGTGCTGGGCAAGCTGGGGGTGCACTCCACGCTCGCCGCCGTCGCGCTGGCGCGGCGGGCCGGGGTGGGGCCGGTCGACCTAGCCGGGGATGTTGTCGAACGGGGCGGTCAACTGGCGTAGCAGCCCTGCCAGTTCACCCCGCTGGGCGCGCGACAGCTGCGCCAGGATGGCCCGCTCCTGCTCCAGGAGCCCGGCCAGCGCCTGGTCGGCCCGGTCGCGCCCCTCGGGGGTGAGGCGGACCAGCACCCCGCGCCGGTCGCTGGGGTCGGGCAGCCGCTCGACCAGGCCCTTCTTGGCGAGCCTGTCGATCCGGTTGGTCATGGTGCCGGAGGTGACCAGCGTCTGGGTGAGCAGCTGCCCCGGTGAGAGCTGGTACGGGGCGCCCGCGCGCCGCAGCGACGTCAGGACGTCGAACTCCCAGGGCTCCAGCTGATGCTCGGCGAAGGCGAGTCTGCGGGCCCGGTCGAGATGGCGCGCCAGCCTGCTGACGCGGCTGAGCACCTCAAGCGGCTCCACGTCGAGGTCCGGGCGCTCGCGGCGCCATGCTGAGACCAGTCGGTCGACCTCGTCCTCCATGACGATCAGTGTAGAGGGTCTGTCGATGTGAAGTCTCTTGACGTCAAGATATATAAACCCCCACCATTGGGCATGGAGGGGCCGGGACCCTGTTCCGCTTCGCCCAGCCGTACCTGCAAGGGGGCTCGAACATGCATTCCGATTTCGTCCCGGAGTCCGTCGAGACGCCGCCCCGGGAGTTCACCGGGTCGCCGGCCCGGACATCCACCTCGCTGCCCGCGCCCGTGTGGGACCCGCAGCAGTATCTGCACCACTCCGGCCACCGCACCCGCCCGTTCCTCGACCTGCTCACCCGGATCCCGCCGCTGCCCGGCGCGGGCCACACCGGCGCGGCCGCCGCCGACACGGCCGCCGCCGGTGACGGCCCGGTCATGCTCGGTCCGTTCGGCCTGGGGCGCACCGGCCCGGCCGGGACGGGCCGCCCCGCCGGGTGGGTGCCCGGCCAGGGCCGCGGCCCGTTCGGCGCCGGGACCCGGCGCCCGCCCCGCATCGCGGACCTCGGCTGCGGCCCCGGCAATGTCACCGCGCTGCTCGCCGACCGCTGGCCCGACGCCCGGATCACCGGCTTCGACCTCTCGCCCGAAATGCTCGCCCAGGCCGACAAGGACCACGCGGGCACCACGGTGGGCGGTGGCTGGCTGGACTTCCGCCCGGCCGACCTCGCGCACTGGACGCCCGAGGAGCCGTACGACCTGATCGTCTCCAACGCCGCCCTCCAGTGGGTTCCCAACCACCCCGAGTCCTTCGCCCGCTGGATCGACGGCCTCACACCCGGCGGCACCCTCGCCTTCCAGGTGCCCGGCAACTTCACCTCGCCCAGCCACGCCCTGCTCGGCGAGCTGTGCGAGTCCCCGCGCTGGCGCACGCGGCTGGGCGACCACGGGCGCCGCTACGTCCACATCCTCGAACCCGCCGACTATCTGCTCCGGCTCATCGGCCTGGGCTGCGAGGTGGACGTCTGGGAGACCACGTACTCCCAGCTGCTGTCCGGCGAGGACCCCGTTCTCGACTGGGTGAAGGGCACCGCCCTGCGCCCGGTCCTCACCGAACTCGGTGACGACGAGGAGGCGGTCGCCGCCTTCCTCGGCGAGTACCGCGACCTGCTGCGCGCGGCCTATCCGCCGGGCCCGCACGGCACGGTCTTCCCGTTCCGCCGCATCTTCGCCGTCGCGCGAAGGAAGGATTCCTGAATGCTCGCCGCAGTCGACCATGTCCAACTGGCCGCCCCACCGGGCAGCGAGGACCTTCTCCGTACGTACTACGAGGGCGTGCTCGGCATGACCGAGATCCCCAAGCCGCCGGTGCTCGCCGCGCGTGGCGGCTGCTGGTTCGGATACGGCCCGGTCCAGCTCCACCTGGGTGTCGAGGAAGACTTCCGTCCGGCCCGCAAGGCCCATCCGGGGCTGCGCGTCACGGACATAGAGGCGTACGCGCGTCGCCTGGAGGAGCGCGGCGCGAAAGTGGTCTGGGACGCCGACCTGCCCGGGCACAAACGGTTCTACTCCGAGGACCCGGTCGGCAACCGGCTGGAGTTCCTGGAGCCGGAGGCGTCCTAGCGCGGAGCGAGGACATACGAGTGCCCCGCCGCCGGAAACCCGGCGGCGGGGCACTCACGCTTACCGCTTAGTACAGGTC
The DNA here is from genome assembly GCF_043198895.1 of Streptomyces sp. NPDC048696. Lineage (NCBI taxonomy): Bacteria > Bacillati > Actinomycetota > Actinomycetes > Kitasatosporales > Streptomycetaceae > Streptomyces > Streptomyces sp. NPDC048696. The sequence goes on from NZ_JBICVJ010000023.1 coordinate 7,008, forward strand.
GCGGTACGTGTTCCAGCCGTCGCCGAGCTTCACCCGGGACTGGAAGCCGCCGTAGCCGTTGGAGACGTAACGGAACGCCTCGCCGCGGGAGTTGGTGGCCACCAGGTCGGCGCGCCCGTCGCCGTTGATGTCACCGGGGGCGGCGATGTTCTTGAACTGCTGCCAGCCGCCGCCGATGTAGACGCGCGAGGCGAACGGCGCGGACGAGTTGCCCGTGCCCGGGTACAGGTAGAGGCGGCCGTCGCCGGTGCGCGCGACGATGTCCGCGAGCCCGTCGCCGTTGATGTCACCGGCCCCGACGATCTTGTCGTACGCGTTCCAGCCGCCGCCGATCTTCAGCCGGGAGGCGAACTGGTAGCCGTTGCCGTAGCCCCGGTACAGGTAGAGGGTGCCGGAGGCGTCCCGGGCGAGCAGGTCGTTCTTGCCGTCGTTGTTCAGGTCGCCCGCGCCGACGAGGGTGTTGTACTGGCCCCAGCCGCCGCCCGCGTCGTTGAGGGACGCGCCGATGTAGAGGTGGCCGGAGTCCCACTGGAGCAGGTCGCCGTAGAGGCCGCCGCTGAGCGAGGCCGAGAAGGCCAGGCGGCTCGCGTCCGCGAAGTCGCCGGTGTTGCTCGCCTGGATGCGCGGCGAGAGCTGCCCGTTGTACATCGTGTAGTAGTGGTACAGCGTGCCCCGGGTGTCACGGCCGACGATGCCGTTCTTGACCGGGGTGGGGTTGGCGCCCGAACCGCTGAAGGCCTGGGTCTCCTGCCAGTTCGTGCCCATCCGCGTGGGGCTGGCGAAGTTGCCCTTGCCGTCGGAGGCGTAGAAGTACAGCGTGCCGCTGTTGCTGCGGGCGACGAGGTCGGCGTAGCCGTCGTCGTTCCCGTCGTCGATGGACAGGAGCTGGTTGTAGGCGTTCCAGCCGCCGCCGATGCGCACGCGCGGCTTCAGCGGGGCGGAGGCGTCGCCGGTGCCCGCGTAGAAGTACAGGTCGCCGCCGGGCGTACGGGCCACGACGTCGCCGAAGCCGTCGCCGTTCATGTCGTTCACGCCGACCAGCTGGTCGTAGGCCTCCCAGCCGCCGCCGACCTTGATCCGGCTCCCGAACGGGTCGCCGTGGGCGGTGCCCGTGCCCGGGTAGAGGTACAGGTCGCCGCCGGGCGTACGGGCCAGCACGTCGCCCTTGCCGTCACCGGTGAGGTCGGCGGCCCCGACGACCTTGTTGTAGGCGTTCCAGCCGCCGCCGGTCCAGGTGGGGTACGAGTTGCCGCCTGCCGACACGTCGGCGTAGAGCGACAGGGTGCCGTCCGCGCCCAGGGTCAGCAGCTCGGGGCTACCGTTGCCGTCCAGGTCGCCCGGCGTGATGAGGTCCTTGTAGGTGCCGAACGAGTTGGCGTACTCGGCGTTGGTCTTCTCGGTCCAGGTCTCCAGGTACGTCTTGCTGTTCAGGTCCCGGTAGAGCAGGTCCGTGTAGCCGTCCTTGTTGAGGTCAAGGCGCGGCTTGGCCGGGTGGGCGGCCGCGACGGCCGCCGCCCGCACACGCTGCTTCTTGGGCAGCGCGGCCGACGGCTGGGCGGCGGCGGGCTTGGCGCTCTCGACGGTGCGGTGCGGGGCCGCCGGGTTCGCGTCGGCGGAGGCGGTGCCGGAGAGCAGCATCCCGGCCGAGAGTGCGAGGGCGGTGCAGGCCGCGAGGCGGCCGGCGCGCATCATGCGCACAGAAGACAAAATTCCCCCCAGGGAATATGCGGGTGAACCGGGTCGAATTCATCGCGGCGCACACGGAAAGCGGCGCACGCGGAACATTCCTCGCGGGGCACCCACGGCGCTTTTTGCGCATGCGTTGCCGCACACGAAGGAATGACGAAATCCCCCCCGGGAATGTGCGTGAAGCTTACAGCTGATGCGGTGGTGGTTGAAGAGCGAATTGGGCCACGGGAAACCCCCGGTGGCCGTTCTGTGAAGCGCCTGCCGGCCCGGCTTCGGCGGCCTCAGCTCTTGCGGTGCCCTATCAGGCGCGGCTTCTGCTCCAGGCCGTCGAGGCCGTGCCACGCCAGGTTCACCAGATGGGCGGCGACCTCCGCCTTCTTGGGCTTGCGCACGTCCAGCCACCACTGACCGGTGAGCGCGACCATGCCGACCAGCGCCTGCGCGTACAGCGGGGCGAGCTTGGGGTCGAAGCCGCGCGCCTTGAACTCCAGGCCGAGGATGTCCTCGACCTGGGTGGCGATGTCGGAGATCAGGGACGCGAAGGTGCCGGTGGACTGCGCCACGGGGGAGTCGCGCACCAGGATCCGGAAGCCGTCCGTGTACTTCTCGATGTAGTCGAGCAGGGCGAACGCGGCCTGTTCAAGCAGCTCGCGCGGATGCCCCGCCGTCAGCGCGCCCGTCACCCCGTCCAGGAGCGAGCGCATCTCGCGGTCGACCACCACCGCGTACAGCCCCTCCTTGCCGCCGAAGTGCTCGTACACCACCGGCTTGGAGACACCGGCCTTGGCGGCGATCTCCTCCACCGAGGTGCCCTCGAAGCCCTTCTCGGCGAAGAGCGTGCGACCGATGTCCAACAGCTGCTCCCGGCGCTCCGCGCCCGTCATCCGGGTGCGGCGGGTCCGCCTGGGTCTGTCGGGGCCCGCCGGACCGTTGGTGCTGGTCGCGCGGGTGCTGGAGTCGGTCGCCACGTCCTCCATCATGCCGCCTCTGCGGCCTTCTCCTTACGGGAGCTCTCCTCGTGGGCCTTCTCCGTGCGCCGGGAGGGGGCGCCGGGCTCGCTGCGCTTGGACTCCAGGCGGGCCTCGGTGGGCCAGCGCACGTCGTACGCCCAGCCCAGCTGCTCGCACCAGCGGATGATGCGGGCGCTGGAGTCGATCTGGCCGCGCATCACGCCGTGCCGGGCCGAGGTGGGGTCGGCGTGGTGCAGGTTGTGCCAGGACTCGCCGCACGAGAGGACCGCCAGCCACCACACGTTCCCGGAGCGGTCACGGGACTTGAAGGGGCGCTTGCCGACCGCGTGGCAGATGGAGTTGATCGACCAGGTGACGTGGTGCAGCAGCGCGACCCGGACCATCGAGCCCCAGAAGAACGCGGTGAACGCGCCCCACCAGGACATCGTCACCAGACCGCCCACGATCGGCGGAATGGCCAGCGACAGGATCGTCCAGTAGACGAAGTCGCGGGAGATGCGGCGGATCGCCGGGTCCTTGATCAGGTCGGGCGCGTACTTCTCCTGGGAGGTCTGCTCCTCGTTGAACATCCAGGCGATGTGCGCCCACCACAGGCCCTTCATCAGCGCGGGCAGCGTCTCGCCGAACCGCCACGGGGAGTGCGGGTCGCCGTCCGCGTCGGAGAACTTGTGGTGCTTGCGGTGGTCGGCCACCCAGCGCACCACCGGGCCCTCCACGGCCATCGACCCGGCGACGGCCAGCGCGATGCGCAGCGGGCGCTTCGCCTTGAACGAGCCGTGCGTGAAGTAGCGGTGGAAGCCGATCGTGACGCCGTGGCAGCCCAGGTAGTACATGAACACCATCAGGCCGAGATCCAGCCAGCTCACGCCCCAGCCCCAGGCCAGCGGCACGGCGGCGAGCAGCGCCACGAACGGCACGACGATGAAGAGCAGCAGCGCGATCTGCTCGACGGACCGTTTGCTCTCGCCCCCGCGGGTGGCGGAGGAACCCGGCGGCTCGGTGGCCGGGTCGATCAGATCGGGGCTGGTGGTCATCGGGCGTCCCCCCGGGGGGTGAGTGAAGAAGACGAGACGCCTGGCTACGGATGCGTAACCTACGGCGTCGTAAGTATGGCAGTGACCCGGCGCCGTTCAAGAGGGCGGTGGACCGCGCGGCGCGCGGGGACACCTATCCTGGGTGGCGTCGGACAGCGCGGTCCGCAAGCCTCCAGTACCCCTCCAGACGTGCTCAAACACTGCAAGGAGCCGCACCTGTGAGCAGTGCCGACCAGACCCACGCCGCCAGCCCCGAGCTTCGCGCCGACATCCGCCGACTGGGTGACCTCCTCGGAGAGGCCCTGGTCCGCCAGGAGGGCCCCGAGCTCCTGGAGCTCGTCGAGCGCGTCCGCGCGCTCACCCGTACGGACACCGAGGCCGCCGCCGAGCTGCTCGGCGGGACCGAGGTGGAGACCGCCGCCAAGCTCGTGCGGGCCTTCTCCACCTACTTCCACCTCGCCAACGTCACCGAGCAGGTGCACCGCGGCCGTGAGCTGCGCGCCCACCGGGCCGCCGAGGGCGGGCTGCTCGCCCGTACCGCCGACATGCTCAAGGACGCCGACCCCGAGCATCTGCGCGAGACGGTCCGGAACCTCAATGTGCGCCCGGTCTTCACCGCGCACCCGACGGAGGCGGCCCGCCGCTCCGTGCTCAACAAGCTCCGCCGTATCGCGGCCCTCCTGGAGACGCCGGTCACCGAGGCCGACCGGCGCCGCGTGGACCTGCGGCTCGCCGAGAACATCGACCTCATCTGGCAGACCGACGAGCTGCGGGTGGTCCGCCCCGAGCCCGCCGACGAGGCGCGCAACGCCATCTACTACCTGGACGAGCTGCACGCGAACGCGGTCGGCGACGTCCTGGAGGACCTGGCCGCCGAGCTGGAGCGGGTCGGCGTGGAGCTGCCCGCCGGGACCCGGCCGCTCACCTTCGGCACCTGGATCGGCGGCGACCGCGACGGCAACCCCAATGTGACCCCGCAGGTCACCTGGGACGTGCTGATCCTCCAGCACGAGCACGGCATCAACGACGCGCTCGAACTGATCGACTTCCTGCGCGGACTGCTCTCGAACTCGATCCGGTACGCGGGCGCGACCGAGGAACTGCTCTCCTCCCTCCAGGCCGACCTGGAGGCGCTGCCCGAGATCAGCCCCCGCTACAAGCGCCTCAACGCCGAGGAGCCCTACCGGCTCAAGGCCACCTGTGTCCGCCAGAAGCTGGTGAACACCAAGGAGCGCCTGGCCAAGGGCACCCCGCACCAGCCGGGCCGCGACTACCTGGGCACCTCCGAGCTGCTCGCGGACCTCACGCTGATCCAGACGTCGCTGCGCGAGCACCGGGGCGGCCTCTTCGCCGACGGCCGCATGGACCGCACGATCCGCACGCTCGCGGCGTTCGGACTCCAGCTCGCCACCATGGACGTACGCGAGCACGCGGACGCCCACCACCACGCGCTCGGGCAGCTCTTCGACCGGCTCGGCGAGGAGTCCTGGCGCTACGCCGACATGCCGCGCGAGTACCGACAGAAGCTGCTCGCCAAGGAGCTCCGCTCGCGGCGCCCGCTGGCCCCCACGCCCGCCCCGCTGGACGAGGCCGGGCAGAAGACCCTCGGCGTCTTCGGCACCATCAAGGAGGCGTTCGAGCGGTTCGGGCCCGAGGTGATCGAGTCGTACATCATCTCGATGTGCCAGGGCGCCGACGACGTGTTCGCGGCGGCCGTGCTCGCCCGGGAGGCCGGGCTCGTCGATCTGCACGCGGGCTGGGCGAAGATCGGCATCGTGCCGCTCCTGGAGACCACGGACGAGCTGCGCGCGGCCGACGTGATCCTCGACGAGATGCTGGCGGACCCCTCGTACCGGCGCCTCGTCTCGCTGCGCGGCGACGTCCAGGAGGTCATGCTCGGCTACTCCGACTCCTCCAAGTTCGGCGGCATCACCACCTCGCAGTGGGAGATCCACCGCGCCCAGCGTCGGCTGCGCGACGTGGCCCACCGCTACGGCGTACGGCTGCGGCTCTTCCACGGCCGCGGCGGCACCGTCGGCCGTGGCGGCGGCCCCTCGCACGACGCGATCCTGGCGCAGCCCTGGGGCACCCTGGAGGGCGAGATCAAGGTGACCGAGCAGGGCGAGGTCATCTCCGACAAGTACCTCATCCCGTCGCTGGCCAGGGAGAACCTGGAGCTGACGGTGGCGGCCACGCTCCAGGCGTCCGCGCTGCACACCGCCCCGCGCCAGTCCGACGAGGCGCTGGCGCGCTGGGACGCGGCGATGGACACGGTGTCCGACGCCGCGCACGCGGCCTACCGCAAGCTGGTCGAGGACCCGGATCTGCCGGCGTACTTCTTCGCCTCCACGCCGGTCGACCAGCTCGCCGAGCTGCACCTGGGCTCGCGCCCGTCGCGCCGCCCGGACTCCGGCGCGGGCCTGGACGGTCTGCGGGCCATCCCGTGGGTGTTCGGCTGGACGCAGTCGCGGCAGATCGTGCCGGGCTGGTACGGCGTGGGCTCGGGTCTGAAGGCGCTGCGCGAGGCCGGTCTGGACACCGTCCTCGACGAGATGCACGAGCGCTGGCACTTCTTCCGGAACTTCATCTCCAACGTCGAGATGACGCTGGCCAAGACGGACCTGCGGATCGCCCGCCACTATGTCGACACGCTCGTCCCCGACGACCTCAAGCACGTCTTCGCGGACATCGAGGAGGAGCACGCGCTCACCGTGAGCGAGGTGCTGCGGATCACCGGCGGCGAGGAACTGCTCGGCTCGCACCCGGTGCTCCAGCAGACGTTCGCGATCCGCGACGCCTACCTGGACCCGATCTCCTACCTCCAGGTCGCGCTGCTGGCCCGCCAGCGCGCGGAGGCGGACCGGGGCGAGAGCCCGGACCCGCTGCTCGCCCGGGCGCTGCTGCTGACCGTGAACGGTGTGGCGGCGGGCCTGCGCAACACGGGCTGACCCCCGCACGCGGACATGGCGAAGCCCCGGTGGCCGTTCGGCCGCCGGGGCTTTTCGCTGCGTACGTCAGGAGTTGTACGTCGACTGCGCCCGCTCAAGGCCCTCGATGACCAGGGCTTGAACGGCGTCCGCCGCGCGGTCCACGAAGTAGTCGAGTTCCTTGCGCTCGGTCGACGAGAAGTCCTTGAGGACGAAGTCGGCGACCTGCATACGGCCCGGCGGGCGGCCGATGCCGAAGCGGACGCGGTGGTAGTCGGGGCCGAACGACTTGGTCATCGACTTGAGGCCGTTGTGGCCGTTGTCGCCGCCGCCGAGCTTGAGGCGCAGCACTCCGTAGTCGATGTCCAGCTCGTCGTGGACGGCGACGATGTTCTCGACCGGCACCTTGTAGAAGTCGCGCAGCGCGGTGACCGGGCCGCCCGACAGGTTCATGTACGACAGCGGCTTGGCCAGGATCACCCGGCGGTTGAGCGGGCCGGCCGGGCCGATGCGGCCCTCGACGACCTGCGCACGGGCCTTGTGCGCCTTGAACTTGCCGCCGATGCGGGAGGCGAGCAGGTCGGCCACCATGAAGCCGACGTTGTGCCGGTTGCCCGCGTACTCCGGGCCGGGGTTGCCGAGCCCCACGACCAGCCAGGGGGCGTTCGCGTCGGTGGTCATCTGTGCTGCGTCTCTCCTCGTGCGACGACAAGAAAAAACGGGGTGGTGGGCCGCAGTGGCCCGCCACCCCGTCAGGCAGAGCGTACGGCTCAGGCCTCGGCGGCCTCGTCGCCCTCGCCCTCGGCGGCCGGCTCCTCGGCCTGGGCGGCCAGGATCTGGATGACGACGGCCTCGGGGTCGGTGGCCAGCGTGGTGCCCTTGGGCAGCGCGATGTCCTTGGCGTGGATGGAGGCGCCGGCCTCCAGGCCCTCGATGGACACCGAGACGGAGGTCGGGATGTGGGTGGCCTCGGCCTCGACGGAGAGCGTGTTCAGCACGTTCTCGACGAGGAAGCTGCCCGGGGCGAGGTCGCCCTCGGTCTCGACCGCGACCTCGACCGTGACCTTCTCGCCGCGGCGGACGAGCAGCAGGTCGACGTGGACCAGGTAGCCCTTGATGGCGTCGCGCTGGACGGCCTTCGGGATCGCGAGCTCGTTCTTGCCCTCGATGTCCAGGGAGAGCAGGACGTTCGGGGTACGCAGGGCGAGCTGCAGCTCGTGGCCCGGCAGGGTGACGTGGACCGGCTCGGCGCCGTGGCCGTAGACGACCGCGGGGACCTTGTTCTCGCGGCGGATGCTGCGGGCGGCGCCCTTGCCGAAGCTGTTACGGACCTCGGCGGCGAGCTTGATCTCGGACATGTGCACTCCTCGTATAAGCAGATCGATAAGTGTGGCGGTTACCCGGCCACGACTGGCCTGCTACGAAGAGCGCGTCGATAACGGACCGCCGTACCGAACAGGTACGGCCTCCCTCGCCGAGCAACTCGATGAGTCTACCCGGCCGGGAGGCCGCACCCAAAAGGATCTTCCAGGACCCCCGGAGGGTCCTTGTGCCTACTGCTCCTCGAAGAGGCTCGTGACCGAGCCGTCCTCGAAGACCTCGCGGATCGCGCGGGCGATCGACGGGGCGATCGACAGGACCGTGATCTTGTCGAGCTCCAGGTCGCTCGGGTCGGGCAGCGTGTTGGTGAACACGAACTCGCTGACCTTGGAGTTCTTCAGCCGGTCGGCCGCGGGGCCGGACAGGATGCCGTGCGTGGCCGTCACGATGACGTCCTCGGCGCCGTGCGCGAACAGCGCGTCGGCGGCGGCGCAGATGGTGCCACCGGTGTCGATCATGTCGTCGACGAGCACGCAGACGCGTCCCTTGACGTCACCGACGACCTCGTGGACGGTCACCTGGTTGGCGACGTCCTTGTCGCGGCGCTTGTGGACGATCGCCAGCGGCGCGTCCAGGCGGTCGCACCAGCGGTCGGCGACGCGCACGCGGCCCGCGTCCGGGGAGACGATCGTCAGCTTGGAGCGGTCGACCTTGGCGCCCACGTAGTCCGCGAGGACCGGCAGGGCGGTGAGGTGGTCGACCGGGCCGTCGAAGAAGCCCTGGATCTGGTCGGTGTGCAGGTCGACCGTGAGGATGCGGTCGGCGCCGGCGGTCTTCAGGAGGTCGGCGATCAGACGGGCCGAGATCGGCTCGCGGCCCTTGTGCTTCTTGTCCTGGCGGGCGTACCCGTAGGACGGCACGATCACCGTGATGGAGCGGGCCGACGCGCGCTTCAGCGCGTCGATCATGATCAGCTGCTCCATGATCCACTTGTTGATCGGAGCCGTGTGGCTCTGGATCAGGAAGCAGTCGGCGCCGCGCGCCGACTCCTGGAAGCGGACGTAGATCTCACCGTTGGCGAAGTCGAAGGCCTTCGTCGGCACGAGGCCGACACCCAGTTGGTGCGCGACCTCCTCGGCCAGCTCGGGGTGGGCGCGGCCGGAGAAGAGCATCAGCTTCTTCTCGCCGGTCGTCTTGATCCCGGTCACAGCACTGTCTCCTCAGAGGTGTCATCTGCTGCTGAGCCCGCGCGGTCCCTTGGCGACGAGCCAGCCGAATCGTGTGCGTCTATCACGGTACGCCGTGCCAGGCGTAGGTGTTTCCGGTCAGTTTTCGCCAACGGCGTCTTCGGAGGCGGCCGCAGCCGCCTGCGCGGCCGCGCTGCCCGGACGCTTGCGGGCCACCCAGCCCTCGATATTCCGCTGCTGGCCACGGGCGACGGCCAGCGAACCGGCGGGCACGTCCTTGGTGATGACCGACCCGGCGGCGGTGTACGCGCCGTCCCCGACTGTGACAGGAGCAACAAACATGTTGTCCGAACCCGTCTTGCAGTGCGAGCCGATCGTGGTGTGGTGCTTGGCCTCGCCGTCGTAGTTCACGAAGACGCTCGCGGCGCCGATGTTCGTGAACTCGCCGATCGTCGCGTCGCCCACGTACGACAGGTGCGGCACCTTGGTGCCCTCGCCGATCGTCGCGTTCTTGGTCTCGACGTACGTGCCGATCTTCGCCTTGGCGCCGAGGCGGGTGCCCGGGCGCAGATAGGCGTACGGGCCCACGCTGGCGCCCGCGCCGACCTCGGAGTCGTAGGCGACCGTGTTGTCCACGCGCGCGTCCGTGCCCACCCGCGTGTCCGTCAGGCGGGAGTTGGGGCCGACCTCGGCGCCGCGGGCCAGGTGCGTGGCGCCCAGCAGCTGGGTGCCCGGGTGGACCAGCGCGTCCTGCTCGAAGGTGACGGTGACGTCGACGAACGTGGTCGCCGGGTCGACGACGGTGACGCCCGCGAGCATCGCGCGCTCAAGCAGGCGGTCGTTGAGCAGGCGGCGGGCCTCGGCGAGCTGGACGCGGTTGTTGATGCCCAGGATCTCGCGGTGGTCCCGGCCGACCGAGGCGCCGACGCGGTGCCCGGCCTCGCGCAGGATGCCGAGGACGTCGGTGAGGTACTCCTCGCCCTGGCTGTTGTCGGTGCGCACCTTGCCGAGCGCGTCCGCGAGCAGCGCGCCGTCGAACGCGAAGACGCCGGAGTTGATCTCCTTGATGGCCCGCTGGACGTCGGTGGCGTCCTTGTGCTCGACGATCGCGGTGACCGCGCCCGACTCGCCGTCGCGCACGATCCGGCCGTAGCCGGTCGAGTCCGGGACCTCGGCGGTCAGCACGGTGACGGCGTTGCCGTCCTCCTCGTGCGTACGGGTCAGGGCGGCCAGGGTGTCGCCGGTGAGCAGCGGGGTGTCGCCGCAGACCACGACGACGGTGCCCTCGATGGACTGGCCGAGCTCTTCCAGCGCCATCCGGACCGCGTGGCCGGTGCCGTTCTGCTCGTACTGGACGGCGGTGCGCACCGAGGCGTCGATCGCGCCGAGGTGGGCCGTGACCTGCTCGCGGGCGTGGCCGACGACCACGACCAGGTGCTCGGGGTCGAGCTCACGGGCGGCCGCGACGACGTGGCCGACGAGCGAGCGCCCGCAGATCTCGTGCAGGACCTTGGGGGTGGCCGACTTCATGCGGGTGCCCTCACCCGCTGCGAGGACGACGACGGCTGCCGGGCGATTGGCGCTCACGGGAATGCCCTTCGGCTTTGGGTGGTGGACATCCGCAGGATACCGGGGGGTTCGTAGGCGGAAATCCGGGTGGGGGCCGGGAGCCGGAAAAACAACCGGGTCCCGACCTCTGAGGTCAGGACCCGAACTGCGCTGGCTCCCCCGCCAGGACTCGAACCCGGACATAAGGCACCAAAAGCCTCAGTGCTGCCAATTACACCACGGGGGATGGAAACCGGATTGGCCGGACATTACGTCAGGTCACCGGATCGGCACCCCACACTATGCCGTACCAAGCGCCTTCGACGCGACGGTGTCGATCACCTTGATCACCGCCCGATCACCGCGAAGGCGGCCGAAGTCGCCGGAAAATCGCTGGCGGGCGCCCGTAGGCTGGGAGGTATGACCGCAACGGGGGCAGACCACGTCAGCGCGGGGACGACCTCCCGCGGCTGGTGGTGGTGGGAGCGGCGGCGCAGTGCCGTCCTTGACGTAGGGCTCGGGCTGGTGTCCGCGTTCGAATGCGCACTGGAGGGTGTGAAGTTCGCCGGGGACGCGGGGGTTCCCGTGCCGGTGGGGGTGCTGTTCGGGCTGCTGGCCGGGGCGACGCTGGCCGCGCGGCGGCGCTGGCCGGTCGCGGTCGTGCTGGTGTCGATCGCGGTGACCCCGGCCAACATGGGCTTCCTGCTCGGCATCGTCGGGCTCTACACGCTCGCCGCCTCCGAGGTGCCGCGCCGGATCACCGCGACGCTGGCCGGAATGTGCCTGGCGGGGACGTTCATCGTCACCTTCGTCCGGATGAACCAGAGCGTCGACGACGGCGCCTTCAGCGGCGGGCGCTGGCTGGTGCCGCTCTTCTCCGCCGTGATGTCGCTCGGCCTCACCGGCCCGCCGCTGCTCCTCGGGCTCTACATAGGCGCCCGGCGCCGCCTGATGGAGTCGCTGCGCGAGCGCGCCGACTCGCTGGAGCGGGAGCTCTCGCTGCTCGCCGACCGGGCCGAGGAGCGCGCCGAGTGGGCCCGTACGGAGGAGCGCACCCGGATCGCCCGCGAGATGCACGACGTGGTGGCCCACCGGGTCTCGCTGATGGTGGTGCACGCGGCCGCGCTCCAGGCGGTGGCCCGCAAGGACCCGGAGAAGGCGGTCAAGAACGCGGTCCTGGTCGGCGACATGGGCCGCCAGGCGCTCACCGAGCTGCGCGAGATGCTGGGCGTGCTGCGCACCGGCGAGCCGGTGCCCCGGGCCGAGGTGCCCGTCCCGCTGGCGGCCGTGGGCGCGGCGGCCGCCGCGGCCGCCGCCGCTGCCGAGGAGGGCCCGTGCCTGGCGGACATCGAGGCGCTGGTCGGTCAGTCCCGCCAGGCCGGGATGGTGGTCGAGCTGGCGGTCCACGGCGAGGGGCGCGCGTATGACGCGCTGGTGGAGCAGACCGCGTACCGGGTGGTCCAGGAGGCACTGACCAACGTCCACAAGCACGCGGCGGGGGCCAAGGTGATGGTGCGCCTGGCCCACCGCGAGGACGAGGTCGCCATGCAGATCGAGAACGGCCCGGCCGACGGCGCCACGGCCGACGCCGGGCTCCCCAGCGGCGGCAACGGCCTGATCGGGATGCGCGAGCGGGTGACGGGCCTGGGCGGCGTGTTCGTGTCCGGCGTGACGGACGCGGGCGGCTGGCGGGTGTCGGCGGTGCTCCCGGACCGCGCGCGCTGCCCGGAGTGAGCGGTTCGGCCGCAGGGCCTGACGCGCTCGGGTGCGTACGCCCGTGTCCCCTCGGCTCTCCTCAGCCCGCCGATGTGAGGCGGACCGGCTGGACGCCCGTGACCAGGGTGTTCAGGGCCAGGTCCAGGTCCGCGCCGAGGTACCAGTCGCCGGTGTGGTCGATGCTGTAGACGCGGCCCTCGGCGTCGATGGCGAGGACGGCCTGCTGGTCGCCCTCCTCGCCGAGCGGGGCCAGCTCGGTCCCCAGGGCGCGGCCGAGGTCCGCGAAGGTGCGGGCGAGGTGGAGGCCCGCGACGGGGTCGAAGCGGACGGTCGCGGGGGCGTTGTGGCGGCCGGGGCCCGGCGAGGTCAGCCGCAGGCCGCCGAACTCGGCCCACGCCTCGACGGCGGCCGGGAACACGGTGTGCCGGTGCCCGGCGGGCGAGGTGTGCGAGCGCAGGACGTCGGCCCAGGCCTCGGCCTGCCTGATGTCCCAGCGGCCGGGCTGCCACCCGGCGGCGCGCAGCGCGGCGTCGACGGGGACGGGGAAGCGGGTGGTGGAGACGTCCGGCATCGCGGTCGGTTCAGCCCTTCTCGGCGGTGTCGACGGCGCGCACCCCGAAGTGGGCGAGGAGCGCGGTACAGGAGCGGCAGGGCGGCGCGTAGCTGCCGTGCAGCGGGTCGCCGTCCTCGCGGATGCGGCGGGCGGTCAGCTTGGCGTGCTTGAGCGCGCGGCGGGCCTCGCCGTGGGTGAGCGGCTTGCGGGCGGCGCGCTTGGAGCGGCCGGACTCCAGGGCCGCGAGCCGGCGCGAGAGCAGGATCGCCTCCGGGCAGCGGCCGGTGAACCGTTCGCGCTGACCGCTGGTGAGGGTGTCGTGGAAGTCCTGTACGAGCGGGTGGAGGACGGGTGGTGCGTCGCCCTTGCCCGCCGTGCACGTCAGCGTCTCGCCCCGGACCGAGAGCGCGGCGGCGACGGCGGGGAGGATGCCGTCGCGGCGGTGCCTCAGCACGGGCGCGGACGCGCTGGTGGCGCTCCACTGAAGGCGTGGGTCGCCGGTGCGCGGGTCGCCCGTGGCCGTACCCGATATGTCGGTCGTTCCGTGCATGGTGCTGGTTGTCCCTCCCCGTTGCCGGCGGGGTCCGCCGCCGGTTGTCAACGCCCCCGTTAACGCCCCGTTGAGGGAACAGACTGCCAAATGTGCCCAGTGGTACGGAAGCTGGGGCACTGCTACGACAAGGTCCGTGTCGTCACGGTCGTCGCTCGGTGACCTGCTTGTGACAGCTGGTCACAGTGGCGGCGGGACGGGGGTGCGGGGCCGGGACCCGGTATTGCCCCACCGCATAGTCTGGTCCTCACCAGCCAGACGCAGCAGGACGCACGCAGGGGGCATCCGCCATGACGACAGGTCGGCTCGGGCACGCCGCGCCACCCAACGCGGCCTATGCCGGGCAGGTCGTGAACTTCCCGGACCCGGTCCGTGCCGCCCGGCACCCCAGAGGGGTGCGGGTGGACGGGAACGGGCACCCGGACTTCTCCGCGTACGCGCGCGCGGTCGCCGAGATCGCCGAGCCCCCGGAGGGCTTCGGCGTGGACGAGCTGCGGCTGACCGACTACGTGTCGGCCAACGCGGCGCTCGCCGCCGAGGGCCACGAGCTGTGGGACACCATCCCGGCGGTCGCCACCCCGCACGGCTGGACCTGGCACCACGTGCCGGGCACCCGCCGGCTGGAACTGGTCCCGGTCGAGGTGAAGGCCCTGCTGCGGCACCACGGCGGTCTGGCGACGGCCGACGTCGACCAGGACAAGCGCGGCACCCGCCCGCTCCAGGAGACGCGCCCGGCGCACTTCGGCGTGCCCAAGCACCTGGTCTCGGTCTCCGAGTCCCAACTCCTCGGCGTGGAGGAGGACCTGGGCTACCGGCTGCCGAGCGCCTACCGCTCGTTCCTGAAGGCGGCGGGCGGCTGCGCGCCGGTCGGCGCGGCGCTCGACGCGGAGCTGGGGCTCCTGGTGGACCAGCCGTTCTTCACGGTGCGGGACGAGGCGGCGGTCAACGACCTCGTCTACATCAACAAGTGCCTGCGCGACCACCTCACCAAGGACTACCTGGGCGTCGCCTTCGTGCAGGGCGGCATCCTCGCGGTGAAGGTGAAGGGCCAGGCGGCCGGCTCGGTCTGGTTCTGCGCGTACGACGACGCGCGCGACCGGGACGGCTGGAGCGTGCAGGAGCGCGTGGAGCGCCTGCTGCTGCCCTGCGGGGCGGACTTCGACGAATTCCTGGCACGGCTCGCGGGCAACCCGCCGGAGCTGGAGACCGTGGCGAACCTGATGGTGGACGGCGGCTTCGCGCGCGCCGTGCCGGTGGGGGAGTGAGTGTGATGGTGACCTTCGCCCAGGCGCAGGAGCGCGCGGAAGAGTGGATCAACGGGGACGTTCCCGCGTACCAGCATCGCGAGGTGCGGGTGCGGGAGTTCGAGCTGGGCTTCGTGGTGTGGGCCGAGGACCGCGCCGACGGTCCGTCCTCGGACGGCGGCCGCCAGCGGCTCGTCATCGCCCGCGACAGCGGGGAGGCCACGCTGTGGCCCGGCCTGCCGGTGGGTGAGGTGATCCGCCGTTACGAGGAGGAGTACGGGGTGCCGTCCGACGCCGAGGACGCGGTGCCCGCGCCGCCGCCCGAACGCATCGACCTGAACCAGACGTCGTTCCTGCTGACGCCGCCGGAGTGGCTTCAGGAGGCGGCGGACCGGATGGGGATCCCGGACCGGCGCGGGGGTGCGGAGCCCGCGGATGCGGGTGCCGCCGGTGGCGGTGCGCCGGTCGCGCCGGCCCGGGCCGAGGCCCCGGCCGCGGTGACGCCCGCGCCGCAGCCGACGCCCGCACCCGCCGCACCGACGCCCGCACCCGCCGCACCGGCTCCCGCCGCACCCGTGCCGACTCCGCCGCCCGCGCCCGCTCCCGCGTGGCCCGCGCCGGTTGCCGATGCGCCTGCCGGGGCGACCCCGTGGGCCGGGACGGACACCAACGCCGGGTCGGAGGACGGTTCCGTACCGCTGCCCGCGACCGTGTTCGCGCCGGCGCTGTCGGGCTCGGACGCCGACGACACCCCGCCGCCGAGGGCGTTGCCCGAGGCGAAGACGGCGCTGCTCCAGGGCGGCAGCCAGCTTCCGCCGACGGCGGTGGCCCCGGCGCTCGACCCCCACGCGCCCCGCCCGGGCGCCCCGCTCGGCCAGCCGCCCGTGGGTGGCCCGGGTGCACCGGCCAATCCCGTCATCCCGGCCGGTCCCGCACCCGTCTCCACCCCCGCGCCCGTCTCCGCCGCCGACATCGCCGAGGCCGCCACCAGCAAGGCGCCGCCGCCGCGTGCGGCCCGGGGCGGTACTCCGCCGCCGCCCGGTGCGCCGGGTGCGCCCGGGGCTCCGGGCGGGGCGCTGCCGTACGTACCGACGCAGCTGGTCTCGCAGCTCGGGCCCGACGGACCCCAGCCGCCCGGGCCGCCGACGCCGCCTCCGCCTCCGGCCGGGGGCGGGGTCCACCACGCCGCGACCATGCTCGCCGACCCCAGCCAGCTGGGCCCGGGCGGTCCCGCGGGCCCCGGTGCCCCGCAGCCGCCCGGTCCGCCCGGCGCACCCGGTGCCGGTCGCGCCGCCGGTCCCGGGGCGCCCCAGCCGCCGGGTCCGCCCGGCGCGCCCCGGCCGCCCGGGCCTCCCGGTGTGCCCGGCGCGCCCCAGCCGCCCGCTGCCCCCGGTACGCCGCCGCCCGGTGGCGACGCCCACTACGCCGCGACCATGCTCGCCGACCCGAGCAAGCTCGGCGGCCGCCCCGGCGCGCCCCAGCCGCCCGCCCCGCCGGGTGCCCCTGGCGTACCCGGTGCGCAGTCCGCCCCCGCGGCGCCCGCCCCCGGCGCGGTGCACCAGGCCGCGACCATGCTGGCGGGCCCCGCCCAGATGGGTCCCGGCGCGCCCCAGCCGCCCGGTCCGGTACCGCCGCCCGCGTACGGCTATCCGCAGCAGCAGCCCACCGGGCTGCCGACCGTCGGGCCCGGCTACCAGGCGGTGCTGCGCTACCGCGCGGCCGACGGGTCCGAGCAGCAGCTCATCCGGCGCTCCGCGCCCGGCATCCCGCACCCCGAGTGGCAGATCTTCCACGAGCTGCGCGGCATGAACGTGCCCCCGGACCACGTCCTGGAGCTGCACACCGAGCTCGCGTCGTGCGAACTGCCCGGCGGCTACTGCGCCCGGATGATCCGGGAGACCTGGCCGCAGGTGCGGATCACCTCCGTCGCCCCGTACGGCACGGACCACGCCTCGCGCCGCCAGGGCGTCCAGCATCTGCTCACCCACCAGGGCGAGCTGGCGCAGGTCGCGGACGGTCCGGCCCGGCCGCAGCCGGTGCGCGCGCCGCTGCCGCAGGTGCAGCCCGCGCCGCCGCTGCCGCCGGAGGGCGTCGCCCACGAACTGGGCAACGCCTTCGGCCCGCAGGGCGTCTTCCGCTTCGACCAGCGGGCGGTGTCCCGCCAGGGCGTGCCCGAGGTCGTCGCGATGACGCTGATGTGGGCGGGCCTGCCGGTGGACTTCGGGCCGTTCTTCTGGGCGCAGGCCGTGCCCGGGCAGCCGGTCCCGACGCTCGCCGAACTCGCGATGCAGCGGCAGGTGCAGCCCGCGCCGGACGCCGGTTCGTACCTCGTGATGGGCTCCGACTTCGGCCGCGCGATCTGCGTCCAGTACGGCACGGCGAACATCGTCGCGGTGCCGGTGGAGGCGGGCCCGGGCGGCCAGTCGGTGCCGCCGCAGTTCGTCAACTCCGGACTGCCCGAGTTCGTACGGTGCATGGCGCTGCTCGGCACCATGTGGCGGCTGCGGTACGGGCTCAACCCCGAGCAGGCGGGCCGCTGGACGGTCGACTTCCAGGCTCAGCTGGCCGCCCTCGACCCGGCCGCGCTGGCGTCGCCGGAGAGCTGGTGGTCGGTGCTCCTGGAGCAGTTCTGGGACGGCCTGCTCTGACCGTACGGCCCCTGGCGTAGATAGGTAAACCGGTTGGTACGACCAGGCGTTCGCCGCACCGCGCGGCGAACGCCTGGTCGCGTTTCCGGCCCCGCCCCCGGCCCGGCTTCCGCTTCTTCCGCAAATTGGCGCATGCTTGACCGTTACGTATGGGCGGAGTGTCGCGTTATGACCACTTCGCTTCGATCAAGCAGGATGTGCGCCGGAGAGGCCGCAGAGCTCGGAGAGGGACGGCAAGGATGAGTGCAGCGCCTGAGTCACCGCAGTCACCACCGGGCTTCGCCGTCACGCGCGGCGGGCGCGGCTACCGGCCCGACCAGGTCGAGCGCAGCCTGGCCGCCGTCGGCGCGGAGCGGGACGCCGCCTGGGAGCGGGCCGCCCGGCTCACCGTCCTCGCCAAGCGGATGGAGGCGGAGGCGGCCGCCCTGCGCGACCGGGTCGCCGCCCTCGCCCCGCAGTCGTACGAGGCGTTGGGCCGCCGCGCCCGGACGCTGTACGCGCTCGCGGTCGAGGAGGCCGACGCCGTGCGCGCGGCCGCCCACGAGGAGGCGGCGGCCGTGCGCGACGCGGCGGACGCGGCCGGGCGCCTCGCGCGCGACGATGCCCGTACGTACGCGGAAGCGCTCCTCGCCGAGGCCGACGCCCGGGCCCAGCAGGTACTGCTCGCCGCCCGCGCCACCGCCGACGAACACACCGGCGAGGCCCGCACCGAGGCGGACGAGCGGCGCGGGGAGGCGGCGGACGCGCTGCGCGAGGTGCGCGAGCGGACCGGCGGCACGCTGGCCGACCAGGCGCGCGAGCACGCCGAGCGCCTGGACGCCTTCGAGCGCGAAGTGGCCGCGCGCGAAGCCGAGTCGGACGCCCGGCACACCGAACACACCGCCCTCGCCGAGGCGGAGCTGGCCGAGGCCGAGCGGGCGCTGGCCGAAGCCGAGGAGCACGCCCGGCACGGCCAGGAGGACGCCGAGGCCCGCGCCGCGGAACTGGTCGCGGCGGCGCGGGTACGGGCCGAGCGCATCGGCCGCGATACGGAACGGGTGCTGCGGGAACACACGGAGGCCCGAGAGGAGACCGTCGCGCACATGACCCACGTACGCAACGGCCTCACGGGTTTGACGGGCCGAGCCCCGGCGGAGGGCTGAGCATTTCAGGGGCGCGGACCGCCCCGCTTATGGGCCCGCAGGGCCCTCTTATGGGCCCGCAGGGCCCTCCAAGGGGCGCGGGGCTGTGTCGATTTGCGGCTCCGCCGCGTGGGCGCGAGCAACCACGCACGGTCCGCAGCCGAATCCACCGCGCGCGGAAGCAATGGGGCACGACCAGCCACGCACGGCCCGCAGCCGAACCGTCTTCCGGCTCAGGGTGGATCATCGGCGGGCGCCCGCGAGGATCCACCCCTCCACCGCCTCGTACCGCTGCCGCTGCGTATACACGTCGTGGCGGCTCAGGACCGTGCCGAGCCAGCCCGCCGCGAAGCCGAACGGGATCGAGACGATGCCCGTCGTGGTGAACGGGAACCAGTTGAAGTCATGGGTGGGGAAGACGGACTGGGGCGAGCCCGACACCAGCTTCGTGCCGGTCATCACCACCAGCGTGAACACCGTGCCGCCGATCAGCGTGCACAGCAGCCCCGCCCGGGTGTAGCGGCGCCAGAACAGCGTGAGCACCAGCGCCGGGGCGAGGGCGGACGCGCCCAGGCAGAACGAGACGGTGACCAGCGGCTGGAGGTTGTGGTGCTGGGTCGCGGCCGCGAGCAGCAGCGCCGGGACGCCGACGGCGAGGGCCGCGACCCGGGCCGTGTTCGTCTCGGTCGTGCCCCGCACCCCGGCCCGGCCGCGCAGCCCGTGCGCGACCAGGTCGTGGGCGAGCGTGTTGGCGCACGCCAGGGTCATCCCGGAGATGGAGGCGAGCAGGGTCAGGAAGATCGCCGTGGCCACCGCGGTGAACAGCACGGTCCCCGCGGTCGAGGCGTGCGGGCCGATCAGCGCCTGGGTGGTGAGGAGGAGGGACGTCCTGCCCTGCGGGTCCGCCGCCGTGATGGCGTGGCGCCCCACCACGGCCGCCGAGCCGACGCCGATGACGATCAGCGCCAGGCAGATGACCGCGACCGCCGACACCGCCCAGGACAGCGAGCGCCGCACCGCGCGGGCGCTGGGGGCGCTGTACATCCGCATGGTGATGTGCGGCAGACAGCCCCCGCCGAGCACCACCGTCAGCTGGGAGCTGATCATGTCCAGCTTGTCGCCGCCGAATTCGAGCCCGGAGGAGAGGTACGCGGGTCCGGCGCCGCTGCCTTGGGCCGCCCGGCCGAGCAGCCGCCCGGAGCTCCAGCCGTACCGGTGCAGGATCAGGGCGGCGACGGCGAGCGAGGCGGCGGCCAGGACGACGGTCTTGACGGCCTGGATGAAGGCGGTGCCCTTCATACCGCCGATCGCCGCGTAGCCGATCATCAGCAGCCCGAGCATCACGATGCAGCCGGTCTTGAACGCGGCCGCGTCGAAGCCGAGCACGAACGCGATGAGGTCGCCCGCGCCCGCGAGCTGGACCACCAGCAGCGGCAGCAGCGCGGTGAGCGTCACCAGGCACGCGGTGATCCGGACGGCGGGGCCGGGGGTGCGCCGGGTGAGCACGTCGCCCATGGTGAACCGGCCCGCGTTGCGCAGCGGTTCGGCCAGCAGGAACATCAGCAGCACCAGCGAGAGCGCGGTGCTCAGGGTGAGGACGAGACCGTCGTACCCGGTGAGCGCGATGACCCCGACCGTACTGAGGACGGTGGCCGCCGAGACGTAGTCCCCGGCGATGGCGAGGCCGTTGCGCAGCGGCGAGAGCGAGCGGGCGCCGGTGTAGAACTCGGTGAGGTCGTCGCGGTCGGGCGCGGTCATCACACAGAGCAGCAGCGTCACGCTGATCACCGTGATGAACGCGATCAGGGACATGGCCTGGGAGTCGGATCCGATCATCGGGCGGCTCCGTCCGTGTACCGCCGGGCGTTCGGCACGGCCTGGGCGGCGGCTTGGGCGGCCTGGTGGCGGATCGCGGCGGCGAGCGGGTCGACGGTCCGCTGAGCGGTCCACTCGTACACCGCTATCGCGGTGATCATCACGGGCAACTGGCAGAGCCCGAGCAGCAGGCCGGCGGTGAGCGACCCGCTGACGTGATGGCCGAGCAGCCCGGGCGCGTAGGCGCTGAGGACGAGGAACAGTACGAAGTACCCGAGGGCGGTGAACGTGGAGACGCGCCGCAACAGACGGTAGGCGGTGCGCAGTTGGCGGATGTCGGGGGACGACCGGTGGTGCGACATCGGCTGCTCCTTGCAGAGGGGGGAGGGGGAAGCCGGGAGCGCTGGGAAGTGGCGGCGAACTTACCGGTCGGTATGCACCACTGGGGAGCCCTTGGCGCGAACTTTTCGATACGAGGACTCAGTTACCCTGGGTAACAAACGGAGGCGTGCCCTCCCACCCCGATGGGGACGGCCCCGCTATGGGCCCCGCAGGGGCCCTTCAAGGGGCGCGGGGCTGTGTCAATGTGCGGCTCCGCCGCGTGGGCGCGACCGGCCACGCACGGTCCGCAGCCCGACTCGCCACAGATCCACGCACCTCAGACCGCATCCGCCTCATGCTCCCGCACGGGAAACCGTCGCGGAGCGAGCAGCAGCAGAACAACCAACGCCACCACGGCGGCCAGAGCCGCCCCCACATACACATGCCCCACCGCCACCGCGACGGACCGCCGCAGATAATCGACGGCCGACCCGCTCAGCCCCGCAGGATGCGACAACGCCCGCGACACGCCGTCGAGATCGGACGGCAGTCCCGAAACCGGCGCGGACGCCAGCCGCGCGGTGATCGTCGCGTTCGCCACCGCCCCGAACAGCGCGGCCCCCACCGACTGCCCGACCTGTCGGCAGAACAGCACGGACGCGGTCGCCGTACCCCGCTCGGACCACCCCACAGAAGACTGCACCGCGATGATCAGCGGGAGTTGGAACAGCCCCAGCGCCCCGCCGAGCGCCAGCATGATCAGCGCGGGCTGCCACGCGTGCCCCGGGAACGGCAGCAGCGGGAACGCCGCCAGGATCAGCGCGGCGAGAGCGATGCCGATGACGGCCGAGTCGCGGAACCCGATCCGGGTGTACACCCGGTTGGAGAGCGCGGCCGACACCGGCCAGCTCAGCGTCATCACCGACAGGACGAACCCCGCCGCCACCGGATCGAGGCCGAGCACGGACTGCGCGTACGTCGGCAGGAAGACGGTCGGCGCCACCATCAGCAGCCCCAGCGCCCCCATCGCCAGATTGACCGCCGAGATGCTGCGCCGCCGCCACACCCAGCCGGGGATGACGGGCTCGGCGGCCCGCCGCTCCACCAGGACCGTGACCAGGGCGAGAGCGGCGCTCGCGGCGAACAGGCCGAGCGAGGGCGCGGAGAGCCAGGACCAGGCGACCCCGCCCTGGACCAGCGCGGTGAGCAGCAGCGTGCCGGTCGCGAAGACGCACAGCGCGCCGGCCCAGTCGATCCGGGGCCGCTCGACGGGCTTGTCCCGTACGGGCTCGACCAGATGACGGGCGATCAGCCACAGCGCGACCGCCCCCACCGGCAGGTTGATCAGGAAGATCCAGCGCCAGCTGGCGTACGAGGCGAGGGCGCCGCCGAGCGCCGGGCCCGCGACCGCCGACACCGCCCAGACCGTGGACAGTCTGGCCTGGATCTTCGGGCGCTCCTTGAGCGGGTACAGATCGGCCGCGACCGTCTGGACCGTGCCCTGCAGCGCCCCGCCGCCCAGGCCCTGGAAGACCCGGAAGGCGATCAGCGCGGCCATGTTCCAGGCGATCGAGCAGAGCACCGACCCGGCGAGGAACAGGATGACGCCCGCGATCAGTACGGGCTTGCGGCCGAAGGTGTCGGAGAGCTTGCCGTACACCGGCAGGGTGACCGTGACGGCGAGCAGATAGCCGGAGAAGAGCCAGGAGAAGACGGAGAAGCCGCCGAGGTCGCCGACGATCTGCGGGACGGCCGTCGACACGATGGTGCCGTCGAGCGCCGCGAGCGCCATGCCCAGCATCAGGGCCGCGACGACCGGGCCGCGCCCCTTGGCGGGGACGGCGGAGGCCGTCGCGCCGGGTATCGCCCGCGTACTCCCGCCGGATCCCCCGGATCCCCCGGACCCGCCACCCCCAGTGGTCACCCCAAGATCCCTTCACGGTGCATGTATTGGGCCGGCTCCACCTTCTCATCCGGGCCCTGAGCGGCGACAGAGAGCGGGGCGGGTGGAGGAGCCCGCACAGAAGGGTGGACAAGTCCCCTAGGTGATCTCCGCCCTTGGGTGGAGATCACCTAGGGGTCACTCCCTACTTGGGGCCAGGTGCTGTTCGTCCTGGCGGAGGACGAGAAGCGGGGGCGCGGTTCTTTAGCGTGGTCTTACACCGCGGCCACGGGGGGCGCGGTCGACGGGGTAGGGAAAACCCCCGGTGGAAGACACCGCCGGGCACCAGGGCGCCGGACCCCCGCGCTCGACAGACTCAAGGCGTAGAAGAAAACGGCGTAGGCCACGACGGCGTACGACGGCAATCGAGACGTACGACGCGAACTGACTCGCACCGAGGAGAAGAACCGTGACAACGGCTGTGACCATTCCCAGGCACGGGGGTACTGGAGGGCGAACGGCGGTCGCGGCTCGGGCGCGCCAGGTCGTCAAGGCGTACGGGTCGGGGGAGACCAAGGTCGTCGCGCTCGACCACGTCGACGTGGACATCGCCCGCGGGCAGTTCACCGCGATCATGGGCCCGTCCGGCTCCGGCAAGTCCACGCTGATGCACTGCCTGGCCGGGCTCGACACGGTCACCGGCGGGCAGATCTACCTGGACGAGACCGAGATCACCGGCCTCAAGGACAAGAAGCTCACCCAGCTGCGCCGGGACCGGATCGGCTTCATATTCCAGGCGTTCAACCTGCTCCCGACGCTCAACGCGCTGGAGAACATCACGCTCCCGATGGACATCGCGGGCCGCAAGCCCGACCGGGAGTGGCTGGACCGCGTGGTGGAGACCGTCGGCCTGGCCGGCCGCCTCAAGCACCGCCCGACCCAGCTCTCCGGCGGCCAGCAGCAGCGTGTCGCGGTGGCCCGTGCCCTCGCGGCCCGTCCCGAGATCATCTTCGGCGACGAGCCGACCGGAAACCTGGACTCCCGCGCGGGCGCCGAGGTGCTCGGCTTCCTGCGCCGCTCGGTCGACGAGCTGGGCCAGACCATCGTGATGGTCACCCACGACCCGGTCGCCGCCTCCTACGCGGACCGCGTGCTCTACCTCGCGGACGGCCGGATCGTGGACGAGATGTTCCGCCCGACCGCCGACGCCGTGCTCGACCGCATGAAGGACTTCGACGCGCGGGGGCGGACGTCGTGACCGTGCTCAAGACCTCGATGCGCAACTTCTTCGCGCACAAGGGACGGATGGCCCTCTCGGCCGTCGCGGTCCTGCTGTCGGTGGCGTTCGTGTGCGGCACGCTCGTCTTCACCGACACCATGAACACCACCTTCGACAAGCTCTTCGCCGCCACCTCGGCCGACGTCACCGTCAAGCCGAAGAACGCGAAGGACGCCGACCGGCCGCAGACCGGCAAGCCCGAGACGCTGCCGGCCTCGGCCCTTGAGCAGGTGCGCGGGACCTCGGGCGTGAAGTCCGCCGAGGGCGGCGTCTCCAGCCTGAGCGTGACGGTCGTCAACTCCAAGAACGAGAACATGGGATCTTCCAACGGAGGTCCCACCATCGCGGGCAACTGGACGCAGAACGACCTGAAGGCCATGGAGATCACCTCCGGCCACGCCCCGCGCGGGCCGACCGAGGTGATGGTCGACGGCGACACCGCCGACAAGCACCACCTCAAGCTCGGCGACGAACTGCGCACCATCGCGGTGACCGGCGACTTCACCGCGAAGATCTCCGGCATCGCCTCCTTCAAGGTCACCAACCCGGGCGCGGCCATCGTCTACCTCGACACGGCCACCGCCCAGCGTGAACTGCTCGGCCGTACCGGCCTGTTCACCAACATCTCCGTCACCGCCGCCGCGGGCGTCAGCGACGAGCAGCTGAAGCAGAACGTGGCGGCCAAGCTCGGCGCCGGGACGTACAAGCTGGAGACCGCGGCCGAGGCCAAGGACTCCAACCGCGACTCGGTCGGCTCCTTCCTCGACGTCATGAAGTACGCGATGCTCGGCTTCGCCGGAATCGCCTTCCTCGTCGGCATCTTCCTGATCATCAACACCTTCTCGATGCTGGTCGCCCAGCGCACCCGCGAGATCGGTCTGATGCGGGCCATCGGCTCCAGCCGTAAGCAGGTCAACCGCTCGGTGCTGGTCGAGGCGCTGCTGCTCGGCTTCTTCGGCTCGGTGCTCGGTGTCGGCGCGGGCGTCGGCCTGGCCGTCGGCCTGATGAAGCTGATGGGCTCGATGGGCCTGGAGCTGTCCACCGCCGACCTCACGGTCAAGTGGACGACCCCGGCGATCGGCATGCTGCTCGGCATCGTCGTCACCGTCCTCGCCGCCTACCTCCCGGCCCGCCGGGCGGGCAAGATCTCCCCGATGGCCGCGCTGCGCGACGCCGGTACGCCGGCGGACGGCAAGGCGGGCGTGGTGCGGGCCGTCATCGGCCTGGTCCTGACCGGCGCGGGCGCCGCCTCGCTGTACGCGGCGGCCCACGCCGACAAGGCCAGCTCCGGCGCGGGCGTCCTCGGCCTCGGCGTGGTCCTCACCCTCATCGGCTTCGTCGTCATCGGCCCGCTCCTCGCGGGCGGTGTGGTGCGGGTGATCAGCGCCCTGGTGCTGCGGATGTTCGGCCCCGTCGGCCGGATGGCCGAGCGCAACGCGCTGCGCAACCCGCGGCGTACCGGCGCGACCGGCGCCGCCCTGATGATCGGCCTCGCCCTGGTGGCGTGCCTGTCGGTGGTCGGCTCCTCGATGGTCGCCTCGGCCACGGACGAGCTCGACAAGTCGGTCGGCGCGGACTTCATCGTCCAGGCGGGCAACGGTCAGCCGATCGTGCCGCAGGCGGCCGACGCGCTGCGCCGCACCCCGGGCATCGCCCACGTCACCGACTACAAGGCGGTGGACGCGAAGGTCACCACGCCCGACGGCAAGACCGACAGCAAGACGCTGGCCGCGGTGAGCCCGACGTACGCCCAGGACCTGCGGCGGGTGATCGTCTCCGGCACGCTGGCGGACGCCTACGGCAAGGACGCGATGTCGGTCGGCGACAAGTTCGCCAAGGACCACAACGTGAAGGTGGGCGACTCGCTGACCGTCGCCTTCAAGGGCGGCCGAACCACGAAGCTGAAGGTCGCGGCGATCACCTCGGACGACACCAATGTCGACAAGGGCGCGATGTACACCAACGTCACGACCGCCGAGCGCTACCTCCCGGCCGACAAGCTGCCCAAGAACATGATCATGTTCGCCAAGGCGCAGGACGGCAAGGCCAAGGAGGCGTACGCCTCCCTGAAGGACGCCCTCAAGCCCTACCCGCAGTACAAGGTGCAGGACCAGACGGACTTCAAGAAGGACCTGAAGGACCAGATCGGCCAGCTCCTGAACATCGTCTACGGCCTGCTGGCCCTCGCGATCATCGTCGCCGTCCTCGGTGTGGTGAACACCCTGGCCCTGTCGGTGGTCGAGCGGACCCGGGAGATCGGCCTGATGCGCGCCATCGGCCTCTCGCGCCGCCAGCTGCGCCGCATGATCCGCCTGGAGTCGGTGGTGATCGCGCTCTTCGGCGCGCTGCTCGGCCTCGGCCTCGGCATGGGCTGGGGAACGACCGCGCAGAAGCTGCTGGCCCTGGAGGGCATGGGTGTCCTCGACATCCCGTGGCCGACGATCATCACGGTCTTCGTCGCCTCGGCGTTCGTGGGCCTGTTCGCCGCCCTGGTCCCGGCCTTCCGGGCGGGCCGTATGAATGTGCTCGGAGCGATCGCGAGCGACTAGCCGCCGTACGGGGGTCGGCGGGGCGCGCCCCGGGGAGTTCACCACGAACTCCCCGGGGCCGCTTCATGTCTGACGCCGGGTCATGTCTGGCGTTCGAGGAGTACGTATCCGTACGCGACGCCCGTGATCGCGTATCTCGCGGCCGGGTGCAGCTTGCGGGCGTACTCCAGTGGGTCGCCCGCCCAGCCCGAGACGTTGTCGAGCGCGATGTAGGTGGGGGTCACCCGCCGGGCGTCGCCCACCCACAGGACACGGCAGCGGGAGGTGAGACGGGAGATCGGCCCGACGTTCGCCTCGACGGTGGCGCCGTCGGGGATCCGGTCCAACATCCGCTCGCGCGCGCTCACTTCGGCGCTCTTGGCGTACGTGGCCGATGCGGTGAGGGCGGACAGCGGCAGCGCGGTGGTGGGCGCGAGGGCGGCAGCGGCCGCGGCGGCGGGCAGCTGCCGGGCGTAGGCGCGCAGCCACGGGCGCGGGCTGCGGCGGCCGCTGTCCACGGCGTCGGCCAGGGCGAGCGCGAGGACGGGCATCAGGACGGCGCTGTAGTGCCAGTCGGTCGACCAGTAGTGGTCGTCGGACGACAGGAAGCGCCAGCCGATCGTCGGCACGGCGGCCAGTGCCAGCGGCGAGCGCAGCGCGAGCAGTCCGGTGGGCAGCAGCAGCCACAGCAGGGTGCGCACCTTGGTGCCGGACGCGGTGAACGGCCCGGCGCCACTGGTCTTGCTCCAGTAGTCGTACGCGCCGGTCGAGTTGAAGGCGGGTATGACCACCGTGAGGGTCACCGCGACGGCGGCGATGCCGAAGGCGGCGACCCCGGCGGCGTACACGGCGGTGCGCCGCGAGGTCCGCCGGGCGCGCAGCGCGACGACGGCCGCGAGGGCCGCCACCGTCAGCCCCAGGTCCTCCTTGACCAGGACGAGCGGCAGCGCCCAGCACAGCGCCGCCCGCCACCGCCGGGCCAGGACCGCTTCGAGCGAGAAGGCGATCAGCGGCACCGCGAAGCAGATCTCGTGGAAGTCGAAGTCGGCGGCGCGCTGGAGGCCCCACGACAGTCCGTAGGCGACGCCGAGCGCGAGCCCGGCGCCCCGCCCGAGCAGCCGGGCGGCGGCCCGGGTCACCGGCACCGCCGAGAGCGCGAACAGCGCGGACTGGGCGATGAGCAGGGTGACCGGGGTCGGGAAGAGCCGGTAGAAGGGCGCGAGCAGCGCGGTGACCGGGCTGAAGTGGTCGCCGAGTATGTTCGCGCCCGGCCCCTTCAGATCGGCGACGGGCGCCCGCAGATGGGCATAGCCGCGCACGGCCTGCTCGAAGATCCCGAGGTCCCAGGAGAGCGTCTCCATCCGCCGGAACCGGAGCACGGAGACGGTCGCGTACGCGAGGAACAGGGCGGCGGCGAGGACGTACGGGTCACGGGCGCCGGGCGTGCGCCGACGCCCCTTTGATGGGCTTTCGTCGGATATGTGCGTGGGCTGAACCCTGTTTTCGGGCAGCGTGAGGAGAGCTCCGTGCACGGTGAGGTCCTTGGGTCAGCGGGAGCGGGACGGGGTCGGGCTGGCGGTCGCGGTGCCCGTCGCGGTGGAGCCGTTCAGGTGGGGGCGCGTCGTCGGCGTGGGCGGGCTGCTGCCCGGGGAGGCGCCGACGGCGCCGTCCAACGGCGAGCCGCCCGAGGGTGTCGGCGGCGGGTTGGACGCGGACGGGGTGGCGAAGTGGGTCCCGCGGGGCGGGGCGGACAGGCCCGGGCGCGGGGAGCCCGGCCCGTACGACGTGGACCAGGACGGCGACTCGGACGGCGGCGGCGGGGACGTCGAGGGGTGCCGGGTCGGGCGCGACGGATCGGCCGGAACCGTCGCGTCCGACCCGCTCTGGAGCCGCACCGCGGCCAGCGCGCCGGTACCCGCGATCACGCACACGACACACGCGGCGGTCGCGGCCAGATTGCGGCGGCGCCGGCGCAGCCCGCGCTCGGCGACCCGGGCGGGCGGCTGCGGCACCACCCGTCGGCCGCCGTCGTCGGCGGCCCGCTTCAGCGCCCGGGCCAGCGCCGGATCTCGCTCGGGGCCGTCGCCCGGCGGGGACAGCCTGTTCTCAGACACCTTGCTCCTCCTCGGAGGTGAGGTGGGGCCGCAGCGCGGCGCGCGCACGGGAGAGATGCGTCTTCACGGTGCCGCTGGACAGGCCGGTCTCGGCGGCCACCTGCTCGACGGTGAGATCGCAGACGTAGTGCAGGACGGCGACGCGCCGCTGGCGCTCGGAGAGCAGCCGCAGCGCGTCGACGAGGGCGACCGAGGAGGGGTCGGGGCCGCGCTCGGCCTCGGCGCGGCCGCCGCTGTGCAGCAGCCAGGCCTCACCGGCGCGTCGGCCGCGCCGCCACCGGCTCACCGCGAGCCGCCAGGCGACGGTGCGGATCCACGCCTCGGGCCCGGCCTCGCGCAGCAGCTTCGCGCGGCGCGCCCAGGCCCGTACGAACGCCTCCTGGACGACGTCCTGCGCCTCGTGCAGGTCGCCGGTCATGAGATAGAGCTGCCCGACAAGCCGGGTGACCGAGTGAGCGTAGAACTCCTCGAACTCGTCGTCGGTCAAAGCGGCTCCCGTCGGCTGGACAGACCCGTCGGCGGACAGGTCTCACGGGAGGTACGCCTGACGGCGGCCGTCCGGTTGACAGGCCGCCGTCACTTTTTTCGGAACTTCCCAGGTGGGGGTCCGGGGGGTCCGGATGTTCCCCGGTGGGGTCGGAGCGGGGTCAGAGCTGCTGGAGCCCTCGCTTGAGCCGCTTGGCGAGCGGGCGCTCCACATACCGGTGGACCAGCCAGGCCGCCAGGAGCATGACCGCGATCACACCGCTGACCAGCGGGATTGGCCGCACCCACGGGGAGAGCGAGCCGATCATCTCCCAGCCGATGTACTCGTGGAGCAGATAGAGGGGATAGGTCAGCGCGCCCGCGTACGGCAGCCAGCGCCACTGGATCCGGTTCAGCTTCCCCGTCGCGACCAGGCCCATGATCGCGAAGCACGCGGCGATCACCAGGGGCACCGGCCAGAACGGCATGGGGTGCGCCAGGCGCTCCTGCGAGTGGTGCCAGGTGGTGTGGGCGGCGGGCAGCGAGGCGGCCGCGCAGAACAGCACGATCCCGGTGAGCATCAGATTCGGCCGGAACCGGTACATCAGATAGAAGGCGACACCCGCGATGAAGTACCAGCTGTTGTCCGGCATCACGATCATCCGCAGCGTGCTGTCGTCGGACTGGTAGACGAGTGCGCTGGCCACCGCCCAGACGGTGCAGAAGACGATCAGACGGCGGTAGGTGAGCCCGCGCCAGGCGATCACTGCGAACAGCAAATAGAAGCGGAGTTCGGCGAACAGGGTCCAGTAGACGCTGTCGACGTGTTCGACGCCGAGCGGTTCCTGGAACATCGTCAGGTTCGTGGCGACATCGGCGAGCGAGAGCGGCTGCATCCCGCCCGGAACGGCCGCCACCACCACCGTGGTCGCGATCACCGCGAACCAGTACGCCGGGTAGAGCCGCACCACGCGCGAGACGAAGAACGACTGCAGCGGCTTGCCCCAGGTACTCATGCAGATGACGAAGCCACTGATGAGGAAGAAGAGCTGCACACCGAGCCAGCCGTAGGCGGCGACGGGGTAAGTGGCCGGGAATCTGGCCCTGGAGTCCGTTTCCGGCCATCGTCCGGTGAGTGCCATGTAGTGGAACATGACGACCGTGAGCGCGGCGAGGAGGCGCAGCCCGTCGAGCGCGTAGATGCGGCTGGGCCTGCTCCCCTCGACGGCGGGGCCGGTCCGCTGCTGGGTGCCGGTGCTCGGGAGCGCCGGCTCGGGCTGAAGGAGCGCTGTCCGCGCCTGGTCGGGCATGTCGAGCGGGTTCCCCTCGGGCACTGATGTCATGGCCTGCGCCGCGACGCCGCCGTCTGGCTCGGCGCGAAGGGCACGTCCGCCGGAGCCTATGGCGTTCCACAGGATTTGCAAAGGCTCACCCTTTGCTCAGGACTATCACGACCGGGGAGATTCGGCCCACCTGAGCTGGCCGAAGAGGGTGTACGCGGGCGACTGTCATTGAGACCGGAGGGGCGGCGCGCAGCGCCTGAGTGTGGGGCGGTGGTCGGGAGACGGGCGGGCGTACGCTGGGAGCCCCCGGCCCGTGTGACGTGTCGGGTGGTTCGCGTTGCCCACTCCCCGGGATGGATGCCCTTCATGAGCCTGCACGGTCTGCTGGACGCGGTGGTACGAGACCCGGCGCTCGCCGAAGCGGTGAAGGCCGCCACCGACGGCCACCGGATGCACGTCGACCTGGTCGGCCCGCCCGCCGCCCGCCCCTTCGCGGTGGCCGCACTGGCCCGCGAGAGCGGCCGCCCGGTGCTCGCCGTGACCGCGACGGGCCGGGAGGCCGAGGACCTGGCGGCGGCTCTGCGCTCGCTGCTGCCCCCGGACGAGGTCGCGGAGTACCCGTCGTGGGAGACGCTGCCGCACGAGCGCCTTTCTCCCCGCAGCGACACCGTCGGCCGCCGGCTCGCCGTGCTGCGGCGCCTGGCGCACCCCCGGGACGACGACCCGGCGGCGGGCCCGGTGAGCGTGGTGGTCGCGCCGATCCGTTCCGTACTCCAGCCGCAGGTCAAGGGGCTCGGCGACCTGGAGCCGGTGGCGCTGCGCAGTGGGCAGTCGGCGGATCTGAACGAGATCGTGGAGGGGCTTGCGGCGGCCGCGTACTCGCGGGTCGAACTGGTCGAGAAGCGCGGCGAGTTCGCGGTCCGGGGCGGCATCCTGGACGTCTTCCCGCCGACCGAGGAGCACCCGCTGCGCGTGGAGTTCTGGGGCGACGACGTCGAGGAGATCCGGTACTTCAAGATCGCCGACCAGCGGTCCCTCGAAGTCGCCGAGCACGGCCTGTGGGCGCCGCCCTGCCGTGAGCTGCTGCTCACCGACGACGTCCGTACCAGAGCCGCCGCGCTCGCCGAGGCGCATCCGGAGCTGGGCGAACTGCTCGGCAAGATCGCCGAGGGGATCGCGGTCGAGGGCATGGAGTCCCTGGCGCCGGTCCTGGTCGACGACATGGAGCTGCTGCTCGACGTGCTGCCCAAGGGCGCGATGGCGGTGGTGTGCGACCCCGAGCGGGTGCGCACCCGGGCCACCGACCTGGTGGCGACCAGCCAGGAGTTCCTGCAGGCGTCCTGGGCGGCGACGGCCGGGGGCGGGGACGCGCCGATCGACGTCGGCGCGGCCTCGCTGTGGGGCATCGCGGACGTCCGCGACCGGGCCCGTGAGCTCGGCATGATGTGGTGGTCGGTCTCGCCGTTCGCGGCCGACGACACCGATCAGGACGACGAGACCCTCAAGCTCGGCATGCACGCGCCCGAGACCTACCGGGGCGACACCCAGCGCGCGCTCGCCGACACCAAGCAGTGGCTCGCCGACGGCTGGCGTGCGGTGTATGTCACAGAGGGCCACGGCCCGGCGTCCCGGACCGTCGAGGTGCTGGGCGGCGAGGGCATCGCCGCGCGCCTGGACGCGGATCTGGCCGAAATCAGCCCCTCGGTCGTCCATGTCGCCTGCGGCGCCATCGACCACGGCTTCGTCGACGCCGCCCTCAAGCTCGCCGTGCTCACCGAGACCGACCTCACCGGCCAGCGCACCGCCACCAAGGACCTGGGCCGGATGCCGGCCCGGCGCCGCAAGACCATCGACCCGCTCACCCTGGAGGTGGGCGACTACATCGTGCACGAGCAGCACGGCGTGGGCCGCTACCTCGAAATGGTGCAGCGCACCGTGCAGGGCGCCACCCGCGAGTACCTGCTCGTGGAGTACGCGCCCGCCAAGCGCGGCCAGCCCGGCGACCGGCTCTACATCCCCACCGACCAGCTGGAGCAGGTCACCAAGTACGTCGGCGGCGAGGCCCCGACCCTGCACCGGCTCGGCGGCGCCGACTGGACCAAGACCAAGCAGCGCGCCAAGAAGGCGGTCAAGGAGATCGCCGCCGACCTGATCAGGCTGTACTCGGCGCGCATGGCCGCGCCCGGCCACGCCTTCGGCTCGGACACCCCCTGGCAGCGCGAGCTGGAGGACGCGTTCCCGTACGCGGAGACGCCCGACCAGCTCTCCACCATCGCCGAGGTCAAGGAGGACATGGAGAAGACGGTCCCGATGGACCGCCTCGTCTGCGGCGACGTCGGCTACGGCAAGACCGAGATCGCGGTCCGGGCCGCCTTCAAGGCCGTCCAGGACGGCAAGCAGGTCGCGGTCCTGGTGCCCACCACGCTCCTGGTCCAGCAGCAC
Source organism: Streptomyces sp. NPDC048696 (assembly GCF_043198895.1). Classification (NCBI taxonomy): domain Bacteria; kingdom Bacillati; phylum Actinomycetota; class Actinomycetes; order Kitasatosporales; family Streptomycetaceae; genus Streptomyces; species Streptomyces sp. NPDC048696. The sequence goes on from NZ_JBICVJ010000023.1 coordinate 39,645, forward strand.
TTCGGCACGTTCTCCGAGCGCTACTCCCAATTCCCGGTCAACGTACGGGCGTTGAGCCGCTTCCAGACGGACACCGAGGCCAAGGCGACCCTGGAGGGGCTGAAGGACGGCGCCGTCGACGTCGTCATCGGCACCCACCGCCTGTTCTCCTCCGAGACCAAGTTCAAGGACCTCGGCCTGGTCATCGTCGACGAGGAGCAGCGCTTCGGCGTGGAGCACAAGGAGCAGCTGAAGAAGCTCCGCGCCAACGTGGACGTGCTCACCATGTCCGCGACCCCCATTCCCCGTACGTTGGAGATGGCGGTCACCGGCATCCGCGAGATGTCGACGATCACCACCCCGCCGGAGGAGCGCCACCCGGTGCTCACCTTCGTGGGGCCCTACGAGGAGAAGCAGATCGGCGCCGCGATCCGGCGCGAGCTGCTGCGCGAGGGCCAGGTCTTCTACATCCACAACCGGGTCGAGTCCATCGACCGGGCGGCCGCGCGGCTGCGCGAGATCGTCCCCGAGGCGCGCATCGCGACCGCCCACGGCCAGATGGGCGAGAGCCAGCTGGAGCAGGTCGTCGTGGACTTCTGGGAGAAGAAGTTCGACGTGCTCGTCTCGACGACGATCGTCGAGTCCGGCATCGACATCTCCAACGCCAACACCCTGATCGTCGAGCGCGGCGACAACTTCGGCCTCTCCCAGCTGCACCAGCTGCGCGGCCGCGTCGGCCGTGGCCGCGAGCGCGGCTACGCCTACTTCCTCTACCCGCCGGAGAAGCCGCTCACCGAGACCGCCCACGAGCGCCTCGCCACCATCGCCCAGCACACCGAGATGGGCGCGGGCATGTACGTGGCGATGAAGGACCTGGAGATCCGCGGCGCCGGCAATCTGCTGGGCGGCGAGCAGTCCGGCCACATCGCGGGCGTCGGCTTCGACCTGTACGTACGGATGGTCGGCGAGGCCGTCGCCGACTACCGGGCCCAGATGGAGGGCGGCGCCGAGGAGGAGGCGCCGCTGGAGGTCAAGATCGAGCTCCCGGTCGACGCGCACGTCCCGCACGACTACGCGCCGGGCGAGCGCCTGCGCCTGCAGGCCTACCGCGCGATCGCCTCGGCCAACTCCGAGGAGGACATCAGGGCGGTACGCGAGGAGCTGACCGACCGGTACGGCAAGCTGCCCGAGCCGGTCGAGAACCTGCTCCTGGTGGCCGGGCTGCGGATGCTGGCGCGGGCCTGCGGGGTCGGCGAGATCGTGCTCCAGGGCTCCAACATCCGCTTCGCGCCGGTGGAGCTGCGCGAGTCCCAGGAGCTGCGCCTGAAGCGGCTCTACCCGCGCACGGTCATCAAGGCGCCCACGCGGCAGATCCTGGTGCCGCGCCCGACGGCGGGCAAGATCGGCGGCAAGCCGGTGGTGGGCCGCGAACTGCTGGCGTGGACCGGGGAGTTCCTCACCACCATTCTGGGGTCGTAGGAATCCGGGCTCCGGGGTCGTAGGGATCACTGGCCGCCCGCGCCGTGCGCGGGCGGTCGCCCTCTCGCGCGCAGTACGCCTACGCGCCGATGTGGCCGCCGGATCGCCGGGTAGGACTTCATAGGATTGCCGGGTTCCGCCAACTCCTGTGAGGACGGCCCGCCGTGTTGCGTACCTATCGAATCGCCCTGCCCGCCGCCCTGCTTTCGGCGGCACTCGCTCTCACCGGCTGCTCCGATTCCAAGAGCTCCGACGCCCAGAAGAACAAGTCCGGCGCGCCCGCTCCCGCCGGGCCCGCCGCGAAGGGGACGGCGCTCGCCGCCGTCGACGCGCTGCCCGTCAAGGGCCGCGCCGCCAAGACCGGCTACTCGCGCGACCAGTTCGGCAAGGGCTGGACCGACACCGACTCCAACGGCTGCGCCACCCGCGAGGACATACTCAAGCGGGACCTGAAGGACGTGAAGCTGAAGAACAAGTGCGATGTCGCGTCCGGCACGCTCACCCAGGACCTGTACACCGGCGACAGCATCAAGTTCGTCCGGGGCGCCAGCAAGGTCGACATCGACCATGTGGTGGCGCTCTCGGACGCCTGGCAGAAGGGCGCACAGCAGTGGGACAAGAAGAAGCGGGTGGCCTTCGCCAATGACCCGCTGAACCTGCTGGCCGTCGACGCGAGCGCGAACCGCCGCAAGAGCGACGGGGACGCGGCGACCTGGCTGCCCACGTTCGCCGGCGGCCGCTGCCCGTATGTGGCCGACCAGGTGGCCGTCAAGATCAAGTACCAGCTGTGGGTGACGGACGCCGAGAAGGCCGCGATGAAGAAGGTGCTCACCGAGTGCCCGCAGCAGAAGGTGCCGACGGGGTGAGGTGCGACGGGCTGACGGCGTGAGGGGGTGAGGGGCCCGGTCCCGCGCGGTCCGGGCATCCGCCTCAGCCCGTCTTCACCCAGTCCTGGCAGCCGAGTTGGCGTGAGACGATGCCCAAGTGTCGATGAGTCAACGTGATGCAGCACTCGTCTTGTGGGACGTGGACCATACTCTTGTGAGTATTGGCGGAGTGAGTCGCGCCATCTACGAAAGCGCCTTCAGCTCAGTTACAGGGCGCCCCCTTCGCCAACTTGCATCAATGGTCGGCCGGACAGAACGCGCCATCATTATCGAGACCCTGAAACTGAATGACGTCGAAGCGTCACAGGCATCCGTTTCAAAGTTCTACACCGCTCTTGGAGCAGCAGCACAGGAGCTGGAAGGGCGTATTCGAGAATCCGGATACGCACTGCCGGGAGCCCTGGAGGCCATCTCGGCACTCCAGGCCGAGCACGTAGTGCAATCAGTCGTGACTGGAAACATTCGACCTATTGCCAAGACGAAGCTGCAAGCATTCGGACTTGCCGACGGTATCGACCTGGATGTAGGCGGTTACGGCGATGACGGAAGTGACCGTGCCGATCTTGTCCGGCTTGCTCGCGAACGAGCAGAGACGAAATATCCAGCCTCCTTTGCCGGTAAGCGAACTTTCGTCATCGGTGACACACCGCATGATATCAAGGGTGCTCACGATGCAGGCGCATTCGCTGTCGGCGTAGCGACCGGAAGCAGTTCCGTGGAGGTGCTTATGGAATCCGGGGCCGATTTGGTACTCGCAGACCTGAGCAATAGGGAAGCGCTGCGTGCCGCAATTCTTGGCCCCCGGGGCATCTAGAAAGGTCAGCCCGGCATCCCGCGCATAGACGTCCGGTATTCTTCCTTGAATGCGGCGACGCTGGACACGCCGCTATAAGGTGTGAGTAGTTCGTCGAATTCCCCAAGACGTTCACTGACGCGCGCCGAACCAATCGTGCGACTGAAATCGAGCGCGTGACGCCCTGTCCGGCATGCCTGTTCAACCTCTCTGTCAAGGAGATAGCACTTGGCGAGCCGCGAAAGGTAGTGGACCTGGTTGCGAACTCTGTTAGGGGCATGAATACCCAAGAGCCCGATCGCGCTGGGAAGTGACATAACTGCTTCCTTGCTCATGCCAAGTTCCAGAAAACAGGCTCCTTCCTGGGCGGCAACCTCAATGGAGTCGACATAGGACACGTAGTGTGGTTCCTCCACGCCGCCTGCCTTATCAAAATCATTTCTTGCCGCTTCCAGTGCTTTCAAGCACGATCTTTCATCCCCCATGGCCGCATATGCCCTGGCCAGCCTGGTTGCGAGGATCGTGCGGGTCAGTGGCGTGAGCTTCCGAGAGTTCAATGCGGCGGCTTCCTGGGCCAGGGAGAGGGCAGAGGCTCGCTGACCTCGATATGTTTCCTGCAAACTCATGTAAGCCAATGCGCTTGCTGCGAGCCCTGGCTCATCTGCCTCACGTCCGACTCGAACAGCCTCCACGAAATAATTTGTGGCGGTGGCGTGACTGTTTGCATCAAGTGCCAGCCAACCCGCCATCTGCCGCCATGACGGCGTAACTGGAACCGGTGCGCCGGTTGACGAGACGGAAGATCTCTTGGAAGTCCCTTGCGGCGCAGGCCTGTCGCATGACCTCGCTCTGTAGAAGCGCGTCGGGGATCGTCAGCGGGTAACCGCTGCGTTGGGTTGCGCGGTCGTCCATGGGCCACCTCGCCGGGACGGAAGTGATCTTCCCAGGGTAGCCCCGGCTCCGTAACGGGGTTCCCCAAATGGGCTTGCGGGGTTCCCCGTTCGCTCTTCCTTCCGGTGCCCTGCCTGCTTGAAGCTCTTCAGGCGGCACGACTCGTGTGCCGAACAGTCAGACCCCCGCGACGCGGCGAACGTCCGGGGGCGTGGCCACCAACCGCATGGAGGCTGACGACAGTGCCCAAAGCTACAACCGGCCCCCTCACGCTGCACCGGCGAGCGGGGGCCGGCGCATGACCGAGGCGGACACCAGCGCCGGACAGTGGGAGTACACGACGTACGCGCCCAAAGGCGAAACGTGCCCCGCGTGCCTGAAGCCGGTCAAGAGCCTTGAGACGTGCCGTCGGGGAATGCCGGCCCGCCGGGAGTCCTCTCCCAGCGTGGCCTACTGGCATACGGCTTGCGCCCCGAAGGAGGCGGGGCAGTGATCCCCATGGACCAGTACAAGAGCGCACTCGCTGAGGCGGAGCACACGGCGGCGTTGCTGAGGGCAGCACTGCGACGCGCCGGGATTCCCGAGCAAGAGGCAGCGCGGGCGCGTCCCCTGGTCACCAACAAGGGGCGCGCGTACGTGGAAATCGGAGCGCTTCCGGTCGGTTCAGCGGTGAAGCTGTTGAACGTGCTTCCGCTGGCTCTGGACGGCAGCCCCGCAGGGTCCACTCGGGCGAGGGAATGACCCCGGCTCACTGAGGACGGCGAATACCATCAAGTCGCCCTTCGGCGGGCGTGGTCGCGGCAACCGCCGCACCACGCCCGCCGATGTGCGTACCGGCCACCCACCAGGCCGGGAACCAGAGACGTGACCGTGCCGAGCGCCCGGTCGCGAGACAGGAACCGGGGATCCTTGCCCAAGCACCGCATATCCAGAAAGCACCGCACCGTGGCGATGGCCGTGGGCGGTGTCGTCCTGCTCGTCGGGGGTGCGCTCACCGCCCAGGCGGCCTCCTCGTCGGGGTCGGGCTCGGGGTCGGGGGCCACGGCCGCCGCCGGTGCCGCCCCCGCCCGGCCGGTGGCGCTCGCCAAGCCCGCCGCCTTCACCGGCCGCGCCTTCGACACCTGCACCGCGCCCACGCTCGCGCAGATGAAGGCGTGGAAGACGGCCTCGCCGTACGGGGCCGCCGCCGTCTACATCGGCGGCAAGAACCGGGGCTGCGCCCAGCCGCAGCTCACCGCCTCCTGGGTGAAGTCGGTCTCGGCGTCCGGCTGGAAGCTGATCCCGCTGTACGTGGGTGCGCAGCCGCCGTGCCGCTCCGGGAGCAACCCGGAGAAGATGACGGCCGCCGACGCCGCCTCGCTGGGCGCGGCCGACGGCGCGGACGCCGCCGCCAAGGCGTCCGCGCTCGGCATGCGCCCGGGCGGCGCGGTCTATCTGGACATGGAGGGCTTCGACACCGCGAACACCTCCTGCAAGCAGACCGTGCTCACCTACACCCGCGCCTGGAACAAGGCCGTGCACGCCAAGGCGTACCGCACCGGCTTCTACGGCTTCGCCTCCTCCAGCGCGGCCGCCGTCGCCGCCGAGTCGCCGGGCACCGACATGCCGGACGCGATCTGGTACGCGGCGTACGACGGCACGGCGTCGACGACCACCGGCTACCCCTTCGGCACGAAGTGGGCGGGCCACCGCCGGGGCCACCAGTACGCGGTGGAGAAGAAGGAGACGTACGGCGGCGTGACGCTCACCGTCGACCACAACGCCTGGGACTCGCTGGTCGCGGTCGTGGCCAAGTAGGACGCGGGAGGAAGCGGCGGGGTTGGGACGGACAGCCGTCCCTGCCCCGCCGCTCACGTATACGGACGACTCAGGGGCGGGCTCCGGCCCGCCGCCTGCGGACGACCGTGAACGCGCCCACCCCGATCAGCCCCGCCAGCGCCGCCGCCCCCGCCGCCGCCCCCGCCTTCAGACCCGGCGGGCGGAAGGCGCAGGAGACGGTGGAGGGGGAGCCCTTGCCCGTCAACTCGACGGAGACCAGGCCGAGATACGACTTCGCGGGCTTCGCCGGACCCCCGTCCGTACCGCACCGCCAGCCCGCGATGCGCGGCATCGCGAACACCGCCGTGCCGCGCGCCCCGGCGGGCAGCGTGGCCCGGACGCCGCTGTCGGTGACCTTCACGTCCGTGGCCCCGGTGGTACGCAGCCGGTCCACCGCCGCCGTCAGCGCGCCCCGGTCCAGGCAGCCGATCCGCGCCTTCTTGTACGCGGGGCGCAGGGTCACCCCGGACGCGGTGCCGGTGGAGAGACCCAGCGGGGCCAGGGCCGCGCGGCGCTTGGGGGCGCCGCCCCGGAACTCGACCCACTTGCCGCCGCCGAGCCGGGCCCACCCGGTGTACTCGGGCGCCCACAGGAACACCTCCTGCCCGGCCGCACACCCCTGGGCGACCGTACGCGGCAGCGTGTACACCCGCGCCCCGAGCAGCATCTCCTGATTCCGGAACGGCGAACTCCCGTACTTCGGGCTCCCGTTGCCGCCCCGCACCGTCACCAGCGGCGGCACCGGGGCGCGGGTGACGGTGGGCGCGTGGCCCTTCTCGGTGTGCACCCGCGCCCCGACCGCGAAGATCGCGTCCGTCACCGGGTTGTCGAGGCTCTGCACGGACCGGCCGCGCGAGGTCCAGCCGCCGCCGAGCGCGGTCATCGTCTTCGTCAGGACGTCCGGGGTGAGGCTGCTGTAGTACGAGGAGCCCTCGCCGCCGATCAGGAGCGGGTCGTTGCCGGTGATCTGGCGCCGGCCCGGGTCGGTGCGGTACGCGGGCCAGCCGTCGGCCCGCGTAACCGCCGCCTCGCGCTGGTCGTGCGCGGTGCCCCAGGCCGGGTAGCTGTCGAGCCGGTGCAGCCGCTCCCGGTCGCCGTACGCCACGGTCACCGCCCCCTGCGCGGTCTGCGCCCCGGCCATCAGCAGCACGGCGGCCAGCACCACGCCCCGGCGCCCCCGGGCACGCGCGGCCAGCAGCAGTGCGCCGAGCGCGGCCACGAGCCCGCCCGCGAACATGGGGTAGGACCAGGCAGAGACGAGGTCGCTGAAGGCCGCGCCGAGCGCGATCACGGCGAGCACCCCGCCGCCGCCGAGCAGCGCGCGCCGTCCGGGCAGCCCGTCGGCGAGGGACAGCCAGGCGGCGATCACCAGGATGCCGCTGAGCACGAACGTCTGGCGGTACGGGCTGCCGTTGGGGGTCTGGAAGGCGTGCCACGCCAGATGCGTCGGCTTCCACTGGAAGGAGAGCGCGACGAGGAGGGCGAGCCCGGTCCAGGCGTACCGCTCCCGGCTCTCCACCCCGGGGTTGAAGGCGAGGGTGCAGGCGAGCAGCAGGGCGCCGGTGCCGAGGAAGAGCGCGGGGCTGGAGAAGCTGTAGGTGGCGGGCAGCCACCGGGCCAGGAAGTCGCTCCACGGGACCGGTGCGAACTCCTTGCTCCAGCCCGGATACGCGTGCTTCGTGCCCAGGAAGACGGTGAACAGGACCGGCGCCGAGAGCCCGATGCCGAGCGCGCTCGACAGGCCCGCGCGCACCAGCGCCCACACCCGTGCGCGTACGTCCGTCTCCTCCAGGAACAGCCGCAGCAGCAGGACCAGACCGGCGCCGATCGTCGCCATGTACGCGGTGTAGAAGTTCGCCGTCCAGGCGAGCGCCACCACGACGGGCCCGGTCAGCCAGTGCCACCGGGTCCGCTTCCTGGCCCACTCGCCGACCAGGCAGAGCATCGGGAAGGCGATCAGACCGTCCAGCCACATCGTGTTGTACGTGGCCTCGACGACCGACCATCCGCACAGCGCGTACGCCGCCCCGAGCACCCCCGCCGCCCAGCGCCGCCCGGCCCCCGGGCGCAGCGCGAGCAGCAGCACGGTCATGGCGACGGCCGCCGCCACCATCTTCAGGACGGTGATCACGTACACCGCGAGGTCGATCTCGTCGCGCGGGAAGACGCCGACGAGCAGGGCGAACGGGCTGCCCAGATACGTACCGACGTCGGGCAGGAACGACGTCCCGTAGCCGGACTGCCAGTTGACCAGGGCGCCGCCGTGGGCGCGGCCGTGCAGCAGGTCCCACAGGTGGGCGTGGAACGGCACGAACTGGTTGCCCAGGTCGTTGACGCTGCGCGTGTGCCGCCCGAAGGGGAAGGTACGGGCGACGGCGTCGGCGGCGCAGACCGCGACCACGGTGATCAGCGCGGCGAGAGCGGCGGCCCGCGCGCGGGGGCGGCCGGGACCCGCGGGCACGGCCGGGGCGGCGGGGGGAAGCTGGACGGCTTCGAGAGTCGGCATCGTCTTCGGGATCCTCTGCTGTTCGCTGCCCTCGAATATGCCGGACCCGTGCACGTAAATCAGCGGTCCAGGGGTTCAGTTCACTTAATCGACGCTCGGCCGTCATTCGGTGAATCCGCCCCCGACGTCTGGCCCCGCTGTTCTTCGTTGACTGCCACAGCCGTACTCCGTATCGACGGGGGAGAACCGTGCTCATCTCGATTGTCGTGCCCTGCTTCAACGAAGAGGAGATCATCGGCCGCTTCCATGATCAGGTGACCAAGGAAATCTCCCGGCTGGACGCGGAATTCGAACTTCTCTATGTCGACGACGGCAGCGCTGACCGCACGTTTCCCCTGCTCCAGGAGATCGCGGCCCGCGATCCGCGCGCCCGCTACGTCTCGTTCAGCCGGAACTTCGGCAAGGAGGCGGCGATGCTCGCCGGGCTGCGGCACGCCACCGGCGACGCCGTGGTGATCATGGACGCCGACCTCCAGCACCCGCCGGAGCTGATCGGCCGCATGATGGAGCTGCACGACCAGGGGCACGACCAGGTGATCGCCCAGCGCACCCGCAAGGGCGACCGCGTCACCCGCACCCTCACCGCGCGCCTGTACTACCGGCTGATCAACCGCCTGGTCGATGTGGAACTGGTCGACGGCGTGGGAGACTTCCGCATGCTCTCGCGCAGGACGGTCGACGCGGTACTCGAACTCACCGAGTACAACCGCTTCTCCAAGGGGCTCTTCGCCTGGGTCGGATTCCCCACCGCCACGTTCGGTTACGAGAATGCGGTGCGTGAGCAGGGACGTTCCGCGTGGACGTTCGGAAAACTGCTGAACTACGGCCTGGACGGGGTGATCTCGTTCAACAACAAGCCGCTGCGGGCCGCCGTCTATCTGGGCATGCTGCTGCTCGGGATCGCCACGGCGTATTCCGCGTGGATCGTCGGTGTCGCCATGGTGAACGGCGTGGACACCCCCGGATATGTGACCCTGCTCGTGGTGGTCACCGCGCTCGCCGGAGTGCAGATGGTCATGCTCGGGGTGGTCGGCGAATATGTCGGCCGTATCTATTACGAGGTCAAGCGCCGTCCGCACTTCCTGGTCCAGGCGACGAACACCGAGGCCCCGGGCACGTCCCCGGCCGTTCCGCAGCAGCCCGACCGCCAGCACCCCGACCGTCAAAACCGGGAGTTCGCCCGCCGATGAAGCCGGGAACCGCCACCCAGATAGTCCGCTTCGCCCTCGTCGGGGTGGTCAACACCGGTGCGTACTACGGGCTCTACCTGCTCTTCCTGCGCTGGGTGCCGTACGTCGCGGCCCATGTCACGGCCTTCCTGCTGGCCATGGTCGGCTCGTTCTTCCTCAACTCGTACTTCACCTACCGCACCCGGCCCACCTGGCGGAAGTTCCTGCTCTTCCCGCTCACCAACGCGGCCAACTTCGTGATCACCACGACCGGGATGTACGTACTGGTCGGCGTGCTGGGGCTGAGCAGCACCTGGGCGCCGCTGATCGCCGCGGCGGCGGCGATTCCGGTCACCTTCGTCCTCTCCCGGACGATCATGCTGCGGCCCGAGACCCCGGCGGCGGCCGAATCGTTGGGCGAACCAGTGGCCCGCGCCACTGAGACTGCCTAACATCGATCACCGCAAGGTCATCAGGTCGCTGCACTGTCGCACGATCCGCCGGGAGGCTCCTTTGCACCGCCGCCGTCGCACCGCACTCGCCGTCTCCGTCGCGCTCCTCGGCGCCGGCCCACTCCTCACCGCCTGCGGCAGCGAGGCCCACCCGGGCGCCGCGGCCGTCGTCGGAGGCGACCGGATCGCCGTCTCCGCGCTCCAGAGCCAGGTCAAGGACGTCCGTACGGCACAGCAGGCCTCGCCGCAGGCCGCCCAGCTGATCAAGAACACCGGCCAGCTCAGCCGGGCCAAGCTGCACGGGCTGATCTTCGACAAGGTCCTCGACCGGGCCGCCGCCGACGCCGGGGTCACGGTCAGCCGCAAGGAGCTCCAGGAAGCCCGGGCCGCGATGGCCCAGCAGGCGGGCGGCGCGAAGGCGTTCGCCGACATGCTCCTCCAGCAGCGCGGTCTCGCCCCCGACCAGATCGACGACGCGGTGCGCGAGCAGGTCCAGCTGACCAAGCTGGCCGCCGCGACCGGCGCGGACCTCGGCACCCCGCAGGGCCAGGCGGCCGTCACCAAGACGCTCGCGGCCGCGTCGAAGGCGCTGAGGATCGACGTCAATCCCCGGTACGGCACCTGGGACGACAAAGCGATCCAGCTCACCGACTACCAGGCGCCGTGGCTCAGCCAGGTCACCAAGACCAAGCCCGACCAGCCGGAACAGGACGCCGCGGTCACCGGGTGACGGGTGGCGGCCGGACGGGTCGGGGTAGGTTCGGGAGGTGACTCTCGAAGAACCCGGCCGCGTCGTCCTGCTCACCGCCAGCCACCGCGTGGCGCCCGGACTGCTGTCCTGGCCCGCGTGGCAGACGCTGCGCGCCGCCGACCGGGTGCTGTGCGCCGACCCCGCGCACCCGCAGCTGCCGTATCTGCGCGAGGCGGGCGTCGAGGTCGTAACGGCCGCGCCCGCCGCGCAGGAGCTGGTCGAGGAGTGCGCCGGGGGGCGGACCGTGGTGGTCCTGCAGTCCGGCGAGGGCGACCGGCGGCTCACCGACGGGCTGGCCCGGCTCGCCGGTTCCGGCCGGGTCTCCATGCCGGACCTGGAGCTGCTGCCCGGCTCGTACGACCTGCCGGGCGCCCGGCTGCTCGACCTCGTCCAGGTCATGGACCGCATCCGCCGCGAGTGCCCGTGGTCGGCGCGGCAGACCCACAAGGGGCTCGCGAAGTACGCGCTTGAGGAGGCGTACGAACTGGTCGAGGCCGTCGAGGACGGTGACCGCGACGAGCTGCGCGAGGAGCTGGGGGACGTGCTCCTCCAGGTCGTCTTCCACGCGCGCATCGCCGAGGAGGACGAGAACGAGCCGTTCTCCGTCGACGACGTGGCCGGGACCATCGTCGAGAAGCTGATCCACCGCCATCCGCACGTCTTCGGCGACGAGAGCGCCGAGACGCCGGAGGAGGTCAAGGAGCACTGGCTGCGGCAGAAGGCGGCGGAGAAGCGGCGCGAGTCGGTGACCGACGGCGTCCCTGTCGGCCAGCCGGGCCTCGCGCTCGCCGCGAAGCTGGCGTCCCGGGTGCGGATGGCGGGCCTGGACGTCCCGCTGCCCACCGGTGAGGGCATCGGCTACCGCCTGCTGGCCCTGGCGGTCGCGGCCGAGGCCGACGGCACGGACCCGGAAGCGGCCCTGCGCGCGGCGGCCCGCGCCTACCGCGACGCGATCCGCACGGCGGAGACGGGCTGACCCGGTGCAGGACCCCACATCATCGATGCCGGAAATGTTCACCTGGGAGTTCGCCACCGACCCCTACCCCGCGTACGGCTGGCTGCGGGAGCACGCGCCGGTGCATCGGACCAAGCTGCCCAGCGGAGTCGAGGCCTGGCTCGTGACGCGGTACGCGGACGCCAAGCAGGCGCTCGCCGACCAGCGGCTCTCCAAGAACCCCGCGCACCACGACGAGCCCGCGCACGCCAAGGGCAAGACGGGCATCCCGGGCGAGCGCAAGGCCGACCTGATGACGCATCTGCTGAACATCGACCCGCCGGACCACACCCGGCTGCGGCGGCTGGTGTCGAAGGCGTTCACTCCCCGTACGGTCGCCGAATTCGCGCCCCGGGTGCAGGAGTTGACGGACGACCTCATCGACCGGTTCGCGGAGCGCGGGGAGGCCGACCTCATCCATGAGTTCGCGTTCCCGCTCCCCATCTACGCGATCTGCGACCTGCTGGGCGTGCCGCGCGAGGACCAGGACGACTTCCGCGACTGGGCGGGCATGATGATCCGCCACGGCGGCGGCCCGCGCGGCGGCGTGGCCCGCTCGGTGAAGAAGATGCGCGGCTATCTGCTGGAGCTCATCCACCGTAAGAGGGAGAACCCGGGCGACGACCTCATCTCGGGGCTGATCCGCGCGAGCGACCACGGCGAGCACCTGACGGAGAACGAGGCCGCCGCGATGGCCTTCATCCTCCTGTTCGCCGGATTCGAGACGACCGTGAACCTCATCGGCAACGGGATGTACGCGCTGCTGCGCAACCCCGGTCAGCGCGAGCGGCTGCAGGCCTCGCTCGCGGCGGGCGAGTCGGACCTGCTGGACACCGGCGTCGAGGAACTGCTGCGCTACGACGGGCCGGTGGAGATGGCCACCTGGCGGTTCGCCACCCGGCCGCTGCGCATCGGGGACCAGGACATCGCGGCGGGCGACCCGGTGCTGGTCGTGCTCGCCTCCGCCGACCGCGACCCGGAGCGCTTCGCCGACCCGGACGCGCTGGACCTCGGCCGACGCGACAACCAGCACCTCGGATACGGGCACGGCATCCACTACTGCCTGGGCGCGCCACTGGCCCGCCTGGAGGCGAGGACCGCGCTCGCGACGTTGCTGCGGCGCCTTCCTGACCTGCGGCTCGGGGCGGATCCTGCCGATTTGCGCTGGCGCGGCGGACTCATCATGCGCGGACTGCGCACGCTCCCGGTCGAGTTCACACCGCCGTCGCACCGCCGGTAACCTGACGGACCGTCAAAACTGTGACTTTCGCGTTATCGCGGGTGCATCGACTTGTGACAAGCGTTCGAGTACGGCTACGTTCACCCCTCGACTCGGCAACCGGTTCACCAACCGGCTCCGCGGTCACCGACGTAGTCACACGGAAGGCCACAGCATGCGCTCCGGGAACGGACGTCACCGACGACCCCGCCAGGCTCCTGCCCTCGTCGTCGCGGCAGGGGTGACGGGCTCCGCCCTCGCCCTCCCGCTCTTCGCGGCGAGCGGCGCGAACGCGGCCTCGGCGACCACCTGGGACCGGGTCGCCGAATGCGAGAGCGGTGGCGCCTGGAGCGCCGACTTCGGCAACGGCCTGTACGGCGGGCTCCAGCTCTCGCAGGAGACGTGGGAGACCTACGGCGGCACGTCGTACGCCGAGCGCCCCGACATGGCCAGCCGCGCGCAGCAGATCGCGGTCGGCGAGAAGGTGCTCGCGGCCAAGGGCCCGAAGGCGTTCACCAGCTGCACCGAGGTCTCCGGGCTCACCAGCGGCGGCGGCACCCCGGCCGTCGACCCGGGCACCACCGCGTCGGCGGCGCCCACGTCCCCCTCCGCCGACGTGCCGTCCGCGCCCGCCAAGACGACTCCGGCGCCCGCCACGCCCTCCGGCTCCGCCTCCACGGCGCCCAAGCCGTCCACGACCCCGTCGACGGGCAAGGACGGCAAGAGCGGCAAGGACGGCAAGACGGGCTCGACGCCGTCGGCGCCCGACAAGACGGCCCCGGCGCCCAGCACGTCCTCCGGCGGCAAGCACCGCGGCACCCCCGACCCGGCCGAGACCGGCGCGCCCGCGACCGCCGGCCCGGGCGGCACCGACGACACCCACGCATCGCAGCCCCGCGCCTCGCGAGGTGACGTCGACTCACGTACGGCGGGCGACGCCACGGCCGCGAACGGCGACTACACCGTCCGCCCCGGCGACAACCTGTGGGACATCTCGCGCTCGCACAAGGTCGAGGGCGGCTGGTCGGCGCTCTACAAGGCGAACGAGAAGACGATCGGCTCCGACCCGGACCTCATCCTGCCCGGCCAGAGCCTTGACCTGAACCTGGCAAAGCCGGACAACCCGGCCATCACCCACGGGTAGTTCAGGGGCGTATGTCCACTTCTGCGCAAGTGAGACATGAGTCTCTTTCCGTCAACTGGCGTGTCCCGTACGTCCGGTACGTGCGGGACGCCCCCGACCTGCGGAAACAGTGGTTACGGGAGGATCGCTACGGGCGTTTTCTCCCCGATGTGCCCCTTTGAACATCAGGGGTTGGTGTGTTTACGGTCGGAGCGCTCGTCACCACGAGCCCCTGCGACCGAAAACGCCGAATCCTGCCGTCGGTCGCCGGGAACAGCCGACGCTTGACGCGCCGTAGGCAGGAGCGGGGGACCCAAGGTAAGTGCCGGGCCCGGCCGTTGAGGGACGTACGCCAGACGGCGCGACGTACGAGACGGCCACGGACCGGCTTGGGGTGAAGCCGCGCGCCAGTACGCGCGGCCGGGCAGCTCACGCCCGAACCCGACAGCTCACCTCGCAGGCGTCGGTGAGGAGACACTCCATGCTGCTTTCCGGCAAGGGCAAGCACCGCCGCCCCAGCAAGGCCACCCGTATCGCCACGCTCGCCGGTGTCACCGGCGCCGCCGTCGCCGCCCCGCTGATGGCGACCGGCTCGGCCTCCGCCGCCTCCGTCGCCACCTGGGACGCGGTCGCCCAGTGCGAGTCCGGCGGCAACTGGTCCACCAACACCGGCAACGGCTACTACGGCGGCCTGCAGTTCTCGCAGTCGTCCTGGGCGGCCGCCGGCGGCACCCAGTACGCCTCGCGCGCCGACCTGGCCACCAAGGGCCAGCAGATAGCCACCGCCGAGAAGCTGCTCGCGATGCAGGGCCCGGGTGCCTGGTCCTGCGCGGGCGCGGGCAACCTGACGTCCGGCGGCGCGTCCCCGAACGTCGACACCTCGGGCTCGCACTCCTCCTCGTCCTCGAAGCCGGCCGCGCCGAAGAAGGCCGCGCCCAAGGCCGCCCCGGCCCCGCAGCGCGAGTCGGCCCCCGCCTCCCGCGGCGAGTCCCGCCCGGCGCCGGTCCAGACCGGCGACGGCGAGTACAAGGTGAAGTCCGGCGACACCCTCGGCTCCATCGCCGCCGCGCACGGCGTCAAGGGCGGCTGGCAGAAGCTGTTCGAGCTGAACAAGGACGTCGTCAAGGACGCGAACCTGATCTACCCGGGCCAGCAGCTGCACCTGGCGTAAGCGGTCGCCCGCGCCCCTGGGGAGGGCCCGAAGGGCCCACCAAGGGGCGCGGGGCTGTGACATTGTGCGGCTCCGCCGCGTGGGCGCGACCAGCCACAACGGACCCGCACCGAACGCGCAGCGAACCGCCCCGCACCGAAGGTGCAGCGAACCCGCTCAGCTGAAAGCTGAACCGGGGCTGCGGGGCGAGCCCCGCACAAAACCCCGCCCCCGCGCGCATCCCCCGTCGCGCGGGGGCGGGGCTTTGTTCCGTTCAGAAACATTTCGCCCCCCGTTTCGTCCCACGGGCCGGTCGGTCGGCTGGCCGATGGCCGGGAGGCGGCTAGGCTCAGGGGTGCCGGACCACGCGGCCCGGTCGTATTCGCGTCACATCCCAGAAGGAGATGCTCGTGCCGTCCATCGACGTCGTCGTAGCCCGGGAAATCCTGGACTCCCGAGGCAACCCCACGGTCGAGGTCGAGGTCGGCCTCGACGACGGCAGCACCGGCCGTGCCGCCGTCCCCTCGGGTGCCTCCACCGGTGCCTTCGAGGCCATCGAACTGCGTGACGGTGACCCCAACCGTTACCAGGGCAAGGGCGTCGAGAAGGCCGTCCTCGCCGTGATCGAGCAGATCGGCCCGGAGCTCGTCGGCTACGACGCCACCGAGCAGCGCCTGATCGACCAGGCGATGTTCGACCTGGACGCCACGGACAACAAGGGCTCGCTGGGCGCCAACGCCATCCTCGGCGTCTCGCTCGCCGTCGCGCACGCCGCCTCCGAGGCCAGCGACCTGCCGCTGTTCCGCTACCTCGGTGGCCCGAACGCGCACCTGCTGCCGGTCCCGATGATGAACATCCTCAACGGTGGGTCGCACGCCGACTCCAACGTCGACATCCAGGAGTTCATGATCGCCCCGATCGGCGCGGAGTCCTTCTCCGAGGCCCTTCGCTGGGGTGCCGAGGTCTACCACACCCTCAAGAAGGTCCTGAAGAACAAGGGCCTCTCCACGGGTCTGGGCGACGAGGGCGGCTTCGCCCCGAACCTGGAGTCCAACCGCGCCGCCCTGGACCTCATCCTTGAGGCCATCAAGGAGGCCGGTTACGTCCCGGGCAAGGACATCGCGCTGGCGCTCGACGTCGCCGCGTCCGAGTTCTACAAGGACGGCAAGTACGAGTTCGAGGGCAAGTCCCGCTCGGCCGCCGAGATGACCGAGTACTACGAGGAGCTCGTCTCCGCGTACCCGCTGGTCTCCATCGAGGACCCGCTGTACGAGGACGACTGGGCCGGCTGGAACACCATCACCTCGCGCCTGGGCGCCAAGGTCCAGATCGTCGGCGACGACCTGTTCGTCACCAACCCGGAGCGACTGGCCCGCGGCATCGAGGAGGGCTCCGCCAACGCCCTGCTCGTCAAGGTCAACCAGATCGGCTCGCTGACCGAGACCCTGGACGCCGTCGAGCTGGCCCAGCGCAACGGCTTCAAGTGCATGATGTCCCACCGCTCCGGCGAGACCGAGGACGTCACCATCGCCGACCTCGCGGTCGCGGTGAACTGCGGTCAGATCAAGACCGGCGCCCCGGCCCGCTCGGACCGCGTCGCCAAGTACAACCAGCTGCTGCGCATCGAGGAGATCCTCGACGACGCGGCGGTGTACGCGGGCCGCAGCGCGTTCCCGCGCTTCAAGGGCTGAGCAGTCCCTGACGCGGACCGACCAGTCCCTGATGTGGGCTGAGCAGTCCTGACATGGGCTGACCGCCCTGTCGTACGTACGTCCCCGGCCGCGGTCCCGTACCGTGTCCGGGGACGTTGTACGTACGTGACGGGAGCGGGGCGAATGGCCAAGGGCAACCGGGACCGGTTCTCCACCGCGGCCCGGCTCAAGGTGCTCGGCGAGCAGACCGCCGCCCGGGTCTACCGTTCCCAGACCAAGCGTCAGGCCCGCCGCTCCCGGCTCACCGGCCGGGCCGCGCTGCTCGCCCTGGTGATGTGCTCGCTGGTGGTGGCGCTCGCGTACCCGATGCGGCAGTACGTGTCCCAGCGCGGCGACATCACCGAGCAGCGCCGCAAGGAGCGCGAGGCGGCCGCGCAGGTCGAGCGGCTGCGCGACGAGAAGGCGCGGCTCCAGGACGACGCGTACATCAAGCGGCTCGCCCGCGAGCATCTGCACATGCAGTTCCCGGGCGAGACCGGCTACACCGTGCCCGACCCGGCGGCCGGCAAGGAGCGCCGCGACGGCAAGGCCGCGACCGGCCGCGCCTGGCACTCGAACCTCTGGGACGGCGTGGACAAGGCCGACCGCCCGGCCGACTGACCCGGCCGTCGAGGCCCGGCGCCGCCCCCTCTGAAGTCCAGCGGTAGACAGAGACAGACAAGAGACAGAAGAAATCCAGATGCTTACCCCTCCGCCCCAGACGCCGAGCACCGAGCCGACCGCCGCGGACATCGCCGCGTTCGAGGAGCAGCTGGGCCGCCCGCCGCGCGGTCTGCGCGCGATCGCGCACCGCTGCCCTTGCGGCAACCCGGACGTGGTCGAGACGGCCCCCCGGCTGCCCGACGGCACGCCGTTCCCGACGACGTACTACCTGACCTGCCCACGCGCGGCGTCGGCGATCGGCACCCTGGAAGCCAACGGCGTCATGAAGGACATGACGGAGCGTCTGGCGGCCGACCCCGAGCTGGCCGCGGCCTACCGCGCCGCCCACGAGGACTACATCGCGCGCCGAGACGCCATCGAGGTCCTGGAGGGCTTCCCGAGCGCGGGCGGCATGCCGGACCGGGTCAAGTGCCTGCACGTCCTGGTCGGCCACTCGCTGGTGGCCGGGCCCGGGGTGAACCCGCTGGGCGACGAGGCCATCGCGATGCTGCCCGAGTGGTGGGCGAAGGGTCCGTGCGTGACGCCGTGCACGGAGAAGTCCGAGGCGGGCGAGCCCCAGGCGGGGGAGTCGGCGAAGTGACGACGACCCGGGTCGCCGCGATCGACTGCGGCACGAACTCGATCCGCCTGCTGGTCGCCGACGTCGACCCCACGACGGGCGAACTGGCCGAGCTGGACCGCCGGATGACGATCGTGCGCCTGGGCCAGGGCGTCGACCGCACCGGCCGCCTCGCCCCCGAGGCCCTGGAACGCACCTTCGCGGCCTGCCGCGAGTACGCGGCGGTCATCAAGGAACTCGGCGCCGAGCGCCTGCGTTTCGTGGCCACCTCCGCGTCCCGCGACGCGGAGAACCGCGACGAGTTCGTCGCGGGCGTCCTGGACATCCTGGGCGTCGAGCCCGAGGTGATCACCGGCGACCAGGAGGCCGAGTTCTCCTTCACCGGCGCGACCAAGGAGCTGCACGGCGACGGGGACTACCTGGTGGTCGACATCGGCGGCGGCTCCACGGAGTTCGTCGTCGGCTCGCGGCACGTCCGGGCGGCCCGCTCCGTCGACGTCGGCTGCGTCCGGATGACCGAGCGCCACCACCCCGGCGACCCGGCCACGCCCGAGCAGATCGCGGCGATAAGGGCGGACGTGGAGGCCGCGCTGGACCTCGCCGAGCAGACGGTCCCGCTGCGCGAGCCGCGCACCCTGGTGGGCCTGGCGGGCTCGGTGACGACGGTGGCGGCCATCGCCCTCGACCTCCCCGCGTACGACTCCACGGCGATCCACCACGCCCGCGTCTCCTACGCGCGCGTGAAGGAGGTGACGGACAGCCTCCTCGCCTCCACCCATGCGGAGCGCGAGACGATCCCGGTCCTGCACCCGGGCCGCATCGACGTCATCGCGGCGGGCGCCCTGGTCCTGCTCGCGGTCATGGAGCGCACGGGCGCGGACGAGGTCGTGGTCAGCGAGCACGACATCCTGGATGGCATTGCATGGAGCTGCACGAACGACGGCGAGTGAGTGTCACTTCGCAGGCGATGCTCGATGGCATTGCATGGAGCTGCACGAACGACGGCGAGTGAGTGTCACTTCGCAGGCGATGCTCGACGGAATCGCCTGGTCGGTCGCCTGAGAAGGCCGCTGGAGGTTCAGTAGTCCTTGCGTATCCGGGCGTCGTACTCGGCCTGCGGGCGGAGGCCGACGTCGGCGCGCCGCGCGTCCAGCTTGTCCGGATCGGCGACGGGGTGTGGGCGTAGTCCCTGCTCATCGGTGACGTATTGCGTGCCGTAGAGCTGGGGCTCGCCCCGGTGAACGAGGCAGCGGTCGGTGAGGTACGCGAGGTGACGGGGCTCGGCCTCGCCTCGTAAGACGGCATCGCGGAGGAGCGCGAGAGCGTGTTGCTGGTAGTCGGGGTCGGCGTCGGCATGCTGCACGAGCAGCCACGCGGCGTCGGCGGCCTCCTCTCCTACGAGAGTCCGGCCGGGCCAGCCGTATTCGGCGGTGATCCGTTTGAGCGCGGTGGTGTTCTCGGCGTCCACGGTGCGCATGCCGTCGAGGTCCGGCGCGACGAGGCCGTGCTCGCGTACGCCGCGCGCGTGCTGGTCGGCCGCTTTGCGACGTAGTAGCTCGTCGGCCAGATCCGGGCGCCGACCGGTCATGACGTGCCGTCCGGTTCTACGGCGCCGAGGGTGGCCTTACATGTGCGGGTGAGCATGAATTTCGCATACGCGGCTTGCATCCATGCGGCCGGATCGGCAGCGCCGTCTCGTAGGGCCCACCGGCCCGCTCGGTCCCGCGCCCACCACCGTGGCACCAGCGCGTGTCGGGGTGTCCGTGCGACAGGCGTGCGCCAGCGGGAGTCGGGGTCGGTCACCTCGTCGGCCAGCCGTTGAGCGGGTTGCTCCCAGTTCATCGCGGGCCTTCCTGGCCGTAGGCGGGGGTGCCCGCGGGTTGCTGCGTCTCGTCCTGGGGATGACCATGTTGAGCCTGATCAGCGGCGGTGCCTGGTTGGTGTTCCCGGGTACGGTCCAGCACAACGTCCCGGCCCCCGAGCCGTCGGACCTCCATCGCGCCTGCGCCGGTGGTCGGCGCGACACCCGCCACGAGCCGCGCCGCCCGTGGTGATCCCGGGACGCACCGGGGGCACTGGCACGGTGGCCACTGGCTCGTGAGCAGCGGCGCGAGCGGAGCCACGCTCGGGAGCACCCGCTGCGGCCCCCAAGTCTGTCCGCCGTCACGCGAAACCCGCAGTGTCAGCAGCGCATGCGGCTCCGGCCACCCGGGCCCGGTCACAGCCGCCCGCCGCTGCGGTCCCACCGCACCCCCGAGTACTCGTGGAAATGGTCCCCGGCATGGTCGCTGCCCAGCGTGCAGTTCCGGGCTGCACTGCCAGGCGTCGGCTCCCAGCACAACCCCAGCCCCCGGGGCCCCGCTTCCTCCAGCATGCGCGTTTGCCGTGTGGCCCGGTCCGTAGCGTTCACCGGCTCATCACCACGCCGTGAACGACGTACGGGGCCATGTCGAAGCCGTGGAGTGCGCGCAGCAACACTCGCCGCCGGGAGGCTTGTCCGTGCTCCTTCTTCCGTTGCCCGAGGGCCACCAGATTCGGGCGCGCAAGCGCGCCGTCCTCACCTCGCAACACTGCCACCCGCAGGTCCGCCCGCACGCGCAGCAAGGGCAGTGTCGGTGAGTCGCGGTCCACCACGATCGGAGGCCCGGCAGCCGCCCGGTGACGGCCCGGCACGGGCCGCAGAATCCGCAACAGCAGTTCGAAGGCACGGGCGATACAGTGCGGCATGTCGACGCTCCAATCGGCGTTGGCCATGCCCCCGGACCGGTCGCACGGTCGCGGGGGTACTGACTGGACGTCAGCCTGTCGACCTGCAACGCGGTGCAGTTGCACCAAACTGTGCAACTCCTCGCCCCGGGGTCTGCTAGATCCCTACCCACTCCGCGTACTGCGCCAGTGAGCTGTTGCGAGCCCGTTCCCGCCGTTTGAGGGCCAGCACGCTTTCCCGCACGGTGGGGTGATAGCGCGTCTGCTGCGGTGCGATGCGCCGGGCCTGTTGCAAGCAGTCGAGTGCCTGCTCCGGGTGGCCTGCCCAGGCATGTGCCCGCCCGAGGTCCATCCAGTGGTGACCGGCTCTTGAGCGGGTCCAGCCGCGCGGAATGCGTACGTCGTTGGCAAGCTCGACGGCGCGCCCGAAGTCGTCCATCTCGGAAGCGATGGCCACAGCGTGGACTCCGACGTTCGTCGGCCCCCACGTCACGCCGAAGTCAGGCAACTCGCCCGTGGTCCGGGCCAGAGCGTGAGCCTCGGCCAGGCGGGAATCAGCGTGCTCCCGGTCCTTCATCCGTCCCGCGAGCACCGCAGCCCGCAGGTGCATCACGCCCCGCATGGCCTCAATGCCGGCTGGGCGACGCGCGTCCTGGCCTTCCAGATCCCGCAGCGCACGGTCGATCACTCGCATCCCCACGTCGTACCGGCCGGACGACATCGACGTCTGGGCGCGCAGGTAGGCATGCATGGCGGCGAGGCCTGGCTCATCGGCGCGCGGCGCGGTCCACGCCAGCCGGTCCAGTGCGACGGTGGCGAGGTCGATATAGCCGAAGTTCCACGCCACGGTGAAGACGCAACGGAATGTCCCCGCCAGGCACTCGTAAGCCAGTCGCTGCTCGTTTCCGGCGGTGGTGTGCACCGCGTGCACCGACTCGTCGATCAATGCTGGTAGGTCACGCACCATGTCCGTGTACTGCGCCTGACGACGTTGGACGAGGGCCTGCTGGACATCGGCCCGGATCAATGCGGCCGGACGCGGTGCGCTGTCCCAGTCGAGAGCGATATCCCAGTTCTCCAGACCCTCCCGGATGGGCTGGATCAACGCGTCCATGCGGTCGCGGCGCAGCTCTTCGGCATAGGGCTGGCCCAGCAGATCGGACGTCGTGACACCCAGTGCGCGGGCACAGGCGGAGACGAGTGCCGGAAAGGCCGGCTGCTGCCCGCACTCGGCTTTCGACAGCAGCGACTTGGAGACGCTGGCGCGCATCGCCAGCCCCTGCTGCGTCAGGCCACGCTGTTTCCGAATCCGGGCGATCCGGGTACCGGTGTGCTCTTCGACGCTCTGCGGCACGATGAACTCCCATCTGCGGCAACACTCCGACGGTACCCCCGGCACAAGAAGGGGGAGCACGACCTGAGACAGTCCGGGCACCGACCCGGGCCGGAGCCGAGTCGCCCCTGCGGGGGATCGAACGGTCAAAACGGTCGCCGTGAGCCAGTGCCACTTGGGAAGCCGTGCCCTGTGGGATCGCCGGTCGCCTGGGAAGGCCGCCGGAAGGCCCCTGGTGGGCCCCTTCAGGGGCATCCAGGACCCCCTCCTGAAGAAAGTTCGTGAAGTTCTTCACAAGGAAAACCCGCTGGCGGAGGCCATTTAGGGGCCCTGGGGGTCTCTTCTGGGGTCGAACGGGCTCAGGAGGGCGCGGAACGCGCCAACGTTGGCGTGTTACATGCGTGTGTCGTGGACCCGTGGTCCAGTCCGTACAACCCTGTGAGGGCCAGTTCAGGAGGGGTGAACAACGTTCCCCACTACACCGTGGTTCCCCCCGGACGCCATGACCTCGGTCACGTGGGCCGCGAAGTGTAGCAGAGGCCTCGTCAGACCTTGTGAAGGGGCGCACGAGCGAGGGGTGTGAGGGGGGTGGATACTCGATGGCATGAGCACCACGGAGCGTCCCCGAATCCTCGTCGTAGGCGGTGGGTACGTAGGCCTGTACGCGGCACGGCGCATTCTCAAGAAGATGCGCTACGCCGAGGCGACCGTCACGGTCGTCGACCCGCGGTCGTACATGACGTACCAGCCCTTCCTCCCCGAAGCCGCCGCAGGCAGCATCTCCCCGCGCCACGTCGTCGTCCCGCTGCGACGCGTCGTGCGCGGAGCCGAGGTGCTCACCGGCCGTGTCACCAGCATCGACCAGGACCGCAAGGTCGCCACGGTCGCGCCGCTCGTCGGCGAGGCCTACGAGCTGCCCTTCGACTACCTGGTCATCGCGCTCGGCGCGGTCTCCCGCACCTTCCCGATCCCCGGCCTCGCCGAGCAGGGCATCGGCATGAAGGGCGTCGAGGAGGCCATCGGGCTGCGCAACCACGTCCTGGAGCAGCTGGACAAGGCCGACTCCACGACCGACGAGGAAGTCCGCCGCAAGGCGCTGACCTTCGTCTTCGTCGGCGGTGGCTTCGCCGGTGCCGAGACGATCGGCGAGGTCGAGGACATGGCCCGCGACGCGGCCAAGTACTACACCAACGTGAAGCGCGAGGACATGCGCTTCATCCTGGTCGACGCCGCCGACAAGATCCTCCCCGAGGTCGGGCCGCAGCTCGGCACCTGGGGCAAGGAGCACCTTGAGGGCCGCGGTGTCGAGATCTACCTCTCGACCTCCATGGACTCCTGCGTCGACGGCCACGTCGTGCTGAAGAACGGCCTTGAGGTCGACTCCAACACCATCGTGTGGACCGCCGGCGTCAAGCCGAACCCGGCGCTGGCCCGCTTCGGCCTGCCGCTCGGCCCGCGCGGCCACGTGGACGCCCAGCCGACCCTCCAGGTCACCGGCACCGACTACATCTGGGCCGCGGGCGACAACGCCCAGGTCCCGGACCTCGTCGGCCGCAAGGCGGGCAACGAGAACGCCTGGTGCCCGCCGAACGCCCAGCACGCGCTGCGCCAGGCCAAGGTCCTCGGCGACAACGTGGTCTCCGGCATGCGGGGCTTCCCGCAGAAGGAGTACAGCCACGCCAACAAGGGTGCGGTCGCCGGTCTCGGCCTGCACAAGGGCGTCGCGATGATCGTCATGGGCAAGATGAAGATCAAGCTCAAGGGCCGTCTCGCCTGGTACATGCACCGTGGCTACCACGGTCTGGCCGTGCCCACCTGGAACCGCAAGATCCGCGTCTTCGCCGACTGGACGCTCGCGATGTTCCTGAAGCGCGAGGTCGTCTCGCTCGGCGCCATGGAGACGCCGCGCGAGGAGTTCTACGAGGCCGCCAAGCCCGCTCCGGCCCCGGCCGCGAAGGTCGAGGAGAAGGCCAAGGCCTCCTGACCTCGGTCGAGTAAGCAGTACGCCCGAAGGGGCCGCCCGCCATCCGTGGTGCGGGCGGCCCCTTCGGCGTACCCGGCCATCGGTGGCCGCGGGCGGTAAGCGCCCCTTCGGCGTGTACGCCACCGGTGGCCGCTTGCCGTCACCCGCACGCCGGTCCCGTACGCCTGTGGCGCTGTAGCGGGATGACCGGTGGCCGGGGCACTGTTGTCCGGGGTGCCGGGCAATCGTGGGCTCGACTTCACGGAGGTGTGGACCATGGCCGACGCCGCTTCGCGGCTGACCGCTCTCGCCGACAAGCTTCTCGGGGAGCCGCTTCCGGTCCGGATCCGCGCCTGGGACGGCAGCGAGTCCGGTCCCGCGGGCGCTCCGGTCCTGGTCCTGCGCCACCGCCGCGCCCTGCGCCGGCTGCTGTGGCGGCCGGGCGAACTGGGCCTGGCCCGCGCCTGGGTGGCCGGTGAGCTCGACATCGAGGGCGACCTCTACCACGCGCTCGACCTGATGGCCGGGCTGCTCTGGGAGCGCGGCAGCGAGCCCAAGGACACGGTCCATCCCGTACGCGACCCGAGGATGCGGGCCGCCGCCCTGGAGCTGATCCGGCTCGCCGGACCGCTGCCGCCGCCCGCCCCGCCCGCCGAGGAGCTGCGCCGCCGCACCGGCCGTCTGCACACCAGGCGCCGCGACCGGCAGGCCATCAGCCACCACTACGACGTGGGCAACGCGTTCTACGAGCTCGTCCTCGGGCCCTCGATGGTCTACTCCTGCGCGTACTGGAGCGAGGGCGGCACCCTGGAGGAGGCCCAGCGCGACAAGCTGGAGCTGATCTGCCGCAAGCTGGGCCTCACCGAGGGCCTGCGGCTGCTCGACGTCGGCTGCGGCTGGGGCTCGATGGCCATCCACGCCGCCCGCCACCACGGCGTCCACGTCGTCGGCATCACGCTCAGCGCCGAACAGGCCGCGTACGCCCGAAAGCGCATCGCCGGGGAGGGCCTGACGGACCGTATCGAGATCCGCGTCCAGGACTACCGGGACGTGGACGACGGTCCGTACGACGCGATCTCGTCGATCGGGATGGCCGAGCACGTCGGCACCGAGCGCTATCGCGAGTACGCCGACGACCTGTACGCGCTGCTCAAGGACGGCGGCCGGCTGCTCAACCACCAGATCGCCCGCCGCCCGGAGCGCGACGAAGCGGCGTACCACGTGGACGAGTTCATCGACGCGTACGTCTTCCCCGACGGCGAACTGGCGCCGCTCGGCCGGACCCTGTCGACGCTGGAGGAGGCCGGGTTCGAGGCGCGGGACGTGGAGGCCATCCGCGACCACTACGCCCTCACCCTGCGCGAGTGGGTGACCAACCTGGAGGCGGGCTGGGAGCGGGCGACCGCTCTGGCGAGCCCCGGCCGGGCCCGCGTCTGGCGGCTCTACATGGCCGCGTCCGCGCTGTCCTTCGAGTCCAACCGGATCGGCGTCAACCAGATCCTGGCCGTGAAGCCCCCGGCGGACGGAGCCTCGGGAATGCCGCTGCGGGCACGCAGTTGGGGGAGCCCCGCGGGCCCGATGAGCCCTACGACGTAACGAGAAAGGGGAAGGGCCCGGGACGGCACAGGCCGTCCCGGGCCCTTCCCCCTTGTAGGTGGCCCTACTCCGTCTTGATCGCCGTCAGCATGTTCAGACGGGCGGCGCTGCGGGCCGGCCAGAGGGCGGCCAGGACGCCCACCAGGCCCGCGAGGAACAGGAAGAGCGCGATCCGGTCCCACGGGATGACCAGCGCGTACTCCGGCACCGAGCCCTTGATGGTCTGGCCGATGGCCCAGGCCAGGAAGGTGCCGAGGCCCACGCCGATCACCGCGCCGAAGACCGAGATGACCACGGCCTCCAGGCGGATCATGCGCTTGACGCGACGGCGGTCCAGGCCGATCGCCCGCAGCATGCCGATCTCCTGCTGGCGCTCGAAGACCGACATGGCCAGCGTGTTGACCACCCCGAGGACGGCGATGATCAGGGCCATCGCGAGCAGGCCGTACATGATGTTGAGCAGCGTGTTGATCATGCCGCCGAACGCGTCGCGGATGTCCTGCTGGTCCATGAAGCTGATCGCCGGGTTGTCGCCGAGGGCGTTGACCAGCGCCTGCTCATTGGCCTTGGTGGCGCCGCCGTCCATCTTCACGAAGACCTCGCGGATGAACGAGCGGGTCTCGTGCGGGTCGAGCAGCGTGGTCGAGGCGAGCACCGAGGACAGGAAGTCCTGCTTCTTGAAGACCGCGCCCACGGTGAGCTGCCCGGTCTTCTTGTCGTTGAACTCGACCGGCAGCCGCGTGCCCACCTTCCAGCCGCGCTTGTCGGCGGTCTCGTCGTCGACCGCGACCTGGCCCTTGCCGAGGGTGGCGAGCGAGCCGGAGACCGTCTCCAGGCGCATCACCTTCTCGATGTCGCCCGGCGTCACCCCGGCGACCTCCTGGTGCG
Source organism: Streptomyces sp. NPDC048696 (assembly GCF_043198895.1). NCBI lineage: Bacteria > Bacillati > Actinomycetota > Actinomycetes > Kitasatosporales > Streptomycetaceae > Streptomyces > Streptomyces sp. NPDC048696. The sequence goes on from NZ_JBICVJ010000023.1 coordinate 66,276, forward strand.
AGTCGCCGAGCTTCAGATACGAGGACTGGCGCGGCGAGACCGCCGTGACGCCTGCGGCCTTGCGCAGCTCCGGCACCACGGACTTGTCCAGGTCGCCCCCGCTGGCCATCTGGACCATGTAGTCGGCCTTGACGTTGTCCGTGGTCGTCTTGTCGATCGACTTGCCGAGCGTGACGCCGAGCACCGACAGACCGGTGACCAGGGTGAGGCCGATGGCGAGCGCGGAGGCGGTGGCGCCGGTGCGGCGCGGGTTGCGGACCGCGTTCTGGCTGGCCAGCTTGCCGGAGACACCGAACGCCTTGGCCAGCGCCGGGCGCACCAGCGCGATGACCGGGCGGGAGAGCAGCGGGATCAGGATGATGATGCCGACCAGGGCCAGGAAGGCGCCCAGGCCGATCATGGTCTTGCCGTCCTTGCCGGTGGCGGCGCCGGACAGGACCGCGCCCGCGCCGAGCAGCGTGATGATCGCGCCGATCGTGTTCCGTACGACCAGGGACTTCGTGGTGGCGACGCCGTGCACGCTGTTCATCGCGGCCACCGGCGGGATCTTCGCGGCGCGCCAGGCGGGCAGCAGGGCGGCGATCAGGGTGACCAGGACGCCGACCGCGAGCGCGGCGATGACCGGGGTGGCCGAGACGATCAGCGAACCGGCCGGGAGCTTGACGCCGAAGGAGTCCATGGCGGAGCGCAGCCCGACCGCGAGGCCGAGGCCGAGCCCGAAGCCGACGGTGGAGGCGAGCGTGCCGACCACCAGCGCCTCGGCGAGCACCGAGCGCCGCACCTGGGAGCGCGAGGCGCCGACGGCGCGCATCAGGGCGAGCTCACGGGTGCGCTGGGCGACCAGCATGGTGAAGGTGTTGGAGATCAGGAAGACACCGACGAAGAGCGCGATGGCGGCGAAGGCGAGCAGCGTCTGGCTCAGCGCGCTCAGCCCGTGCTCGATGTCGCTGGCCTCCTGGTCGGCGAGCGCCTGGCCGGTCTTGGCCTCGGAGTGCTCCGGCAGCAGCGGCTTGACCTCGGCGAGGATCTTCGTCGCGTCGGCGCCCGCCTTGGCGGAGATGTTGAGGTTCTTGAAGAAGCCCGGCTTCAGATAGAGCTGCTGGGCGACCTTGGTGTCGAACAGCACCAGGCTGCCGCCCGCGTTGACCGCGCCGTCCTCGGTGGTGAAGACACCGGAGAGCGTGTACGTCTTCACCGGCCCGTTGGTCGCCACCCGCACCCGGTCGCCGACCTTGTACCTGCCCTTGTCGGCGGTGTCCTTGTCGAGGGCGATCTGGCCGTCCTGGACGGGCCCGGAGCCGTCGGCGAAGGTGTACGCGGGGTCCGTGCCGTCCTTGCCCGGGGAGAAGTTGCCGCCCTTGTTGGCCCAGCCCTGCCCGATCAGCTTGCCGTGCTGGTCGGCCACGCCGGCGAACCCGTCGACGCGCCCGTTGACGGACGAGACCCCGTCCAGGGCCTCGATCCTGGCGACGGTCTGCTTGCTGACGCCCGGGTCCTGCTTCTCGTCGTCACGGTTCCCGTACGAGGTGACGGCGACGGCGACGTTGTCGTAGCTCTTGGCCGACTGGTGCTTGAAGGCGCTCTTGAGGGTGTCGGTGAAGACCAGCGTGCCGGAGACGAAGGCGACGCCGAGCATCACGGCGAGCACGGTCATCAACAGCCTGGCCTTGTGCGCGAGCACGTTGCGCAGGGCGGTTTTGAACATGGGCTTTCTCAGTCCTGGGGGAGTTCGAACAGGGGGGTGGCCGGTGCCGGTGGCACGCGGTTCAGCTCGTACGCCCCTTGGCGTCGAACTCCTTCATCCGGTCGAGCACGCCGTCGGCGCTCGGGCTCAGCATCTCGTCCACCACGCGTCCGTCGGCGAGGAAGATCACGCGGTCCGCGTAGGAGGCGGCGACCGGGTCGTGGGTGACCATGACCACGGTCTGGCCGAGCTCGCGCACCGAGTTGCGCAGGAAGCCCAGGACCTCGGCGCCGGAGCGGGAGTCCAGGTTTCCGGTCGGCTCGTCGCCGAAGATGATCTCGGGCTGGGAGGCGAGGGCGCGGGCCACGGCCACGCGCTGCTGCTGACCGCCGGAGAGCTGGGTGGGCCGGTGCGAGAGGCGGCCCGACAGGCCGACCATCTCGATGACCTTCGCCACCCACTCCTTGTTCGGCTTGCGGCCCGCGATGTCCATCGGCAGCGTGATGTTCTCGGCGGCGGTCAGCGTCGGCAGCAGGTTGAACGCCTGGAAGATGAAGCCGATCTTGTCCCGGCGCAGCTGGGTGAGCTGCTTGTCCTTGAGCGAGCCGAGCTCGGTGTCGCCTATGCGCACCGACCCGGAGCTGAACGAGTCGAGCCCGGCCACGCAGTGCATCAGCGTCGACTTGCCGGAGCCCGAGGGGCCCATGATCGCGGTGAACTCGCCCTGGCGGAAGTCGACCGACACCCGGTCGAGCGCGACCACCTGGGTCTCGCCCGCGCCGTAGACCTTCGACAGCTCGGTGGCGCGGGCGGCCACCGCGGTGGCGCGGTGTGCGGTGGGGATGGTGGTCAACGGAGGACTCCTCGAACGACGTGGCTGGGGACCCCTCCAGTCTCGATGCCGCCGCACCCCCGGAACGTCAGTCGCTGTGCCCGTTCGGTGGCCCACTTGAGTCTTATGCCGGCACTACTCGCCTCCTCCTCGGGTATGACGCCGCCCCTGAGAGACCCCCGGCGGCGCCGGCCCGGCCGGGAGCGCACGCGGGGGAGTCGAATTCGCGTCATTCCGTTACGTACAGTCCGGCTGACCGGTATGCCGGCCAACCGCCTCCGGCATGTGCCGGAGCCAACGTCAGGCGGACTGACGCACCCTCAGACGCCAATAAAATAAGACAACATCGGCTGACGTTCCGCCGTGTGAGGGACGTGTCCGGATAGGCTCTTCGGGCGAACGTAAGAACCGCGCGACCAGCCCGGATGGTGGAAAGCAGACACGGCGAGCTTAAACCTCGCTGGCCCTCGGGCCGTGCCGGTTCAAGTCCGGCTCCGGGCACCTCACGCCCCCTTGGGGAGAGAAGCAGAGAACCGTTAATTCGGTGGGCGGAAGTACCGTATTTCGTCGAATGGGTGACACCCGGGTAAACACTTCCGCAAGCTTCCCGCCACCGCGGCCCCCACCGCCCGCTCCCGCCCCGCGCGCCCCGGCCGCCGCAGGCCCGGGTGTTCGGGACCGCCGGGCCGTGCCGACGTACCCGGCACCCGCCCCCGTGGCACTCTTGTGACCGTGGAACCCTGGTGTGAGTCGGATGTGGCGCGGAAAGATCCTCCCAGAGCACTAGGGTGAATGTTTTGCGTTCCCATTACCCTTGACGTCAAGGCCGCGCACGGTGGCCATGGAGGAGTGAGATGAGGAGCAGCAACCCGGTCTTCTCGCGACGGGGGTTCAGCCGCGACAACGGCTACGCGGGCTTCAACACCGCGCCGCAGGCCGGGGGCAACCCGTACGCGCAGGCCCCCTACGGCCAGCCGCAGGCGAACCCGTACGCGACGAACCCCTACGCCCAGCAGGACACGCAGTACGGCGCCCCGCAGGCCCCGGCCCGCGGCAACGTGATGACGATGGACGACGTCGTCTCGCGCACCGCCATCACGCTCGGCGTCGTCGCGCTCGGCGCGGTGCTCGCCTGGGCCCTGCTGCCGGTCTCGACGACCAGCTACGGGCTGGCGGTCGGCTCGGCGCTGGTGGCGTTCGTGCTGGCGATGATCCAGAACTTCAAGGCGAAGCCCGTCCCGGCGCTGATCATCGGCTATGCCGCGTTCGAGGGCGTCTTCCTCGGCGTGATCAGCGAGATGTACAACGAGCGCTGGTCCGGCGCCCCGTTCCAGGCCGTGCTCGGCACGCTGGCGGTCTCCGGCGCCACGCTGTTCGCGTACAAGCAGCGCTGGGTCCGCGTGACCGCGCGCTACGCCCGCATCGGTATGACCATCGCCATCGCGTTCGTCCTGGTGACCATGGTCAACCTGCTGGTGGTCGCCTTCGGCGGCGCCTCCGGCGGCGGTCTGCGCAGCTTCGGCCCGCTCGGCTTCGCGGTCGGCGTGCTCGCCATCCTGATCGGCTGCTTCTTCCTGACGCTGGACTTCAAGCAGATCGAGGACGGCATCACCTACGGCGCCCCGCGCGAGGAGTCGTGGCTGGCCGCGTTCGGTCTGACGATGTCGCTGGTCTGGATCTACCTGGAGATGCTGCGTCTGGTGGCGATCCTCCAGGGCGACGACTGACGCCCGCGCACATGAAGGAGGGGCCCGTCCGGCAGCTGCCGGACGGGCCCCTGTGCGTTGCCCTTCGGGTACGGGGGATTCCTACCTCTCCTCAGAGCAGGCGGCGCGCGGCCCGCCGCAGGTCGTACTCGTGGATGATCGCCTTGGCATGGCCGTATGCGAGGTCGTGCTCGCTCCTCAGCCAGCTGACCTTCTCCTCGAACCGTACGAGGGAAGGGCCTTCGTCTACGGTGCGCAACCAGTCGGAGACCTCACGACCGGTGCAGTGGGGGATGCGGGAGAGCAGGTTGCGATGGGTTTCTGCGGAGAAGACTTGGGACATCGGCGCCTCCGGACGCATTGCCTGGGGGTCCCCCCGTTCGGGCGGAGCCCGGAACGCGGGAGAGGGTCCTTCACGTCACCGTGCCTGAGCGTTCGCGTATTGGCAACAGTCCCGGGGCGGCGCGTAGGGTCGCGGCGTGCTAGATGTGACCCCGCTCCTCGCCGCCGTCGACCGCTTCGCCGACCGGCTGCGTGCCGCCCCCGAGAGCAGGCTCCGGCGTGGCGCGGCAGCCGAAGGACTGGCGCTGGCCAGGGAATTGTCCGTACGGGCCCAGCGTCTTGAGACCCCGGACCGCGAGCCGCGCGTGATGCCGGACGCCGGGGCCTTCGCGGTCGCGGACCAAGTGGCGGTCGCGGGCCGCGATTTGGCCGAGGCCCTGCGCTCCACGACGACGGCCCCGTCCGCGGAACTGGACGAGGCCGTGGGATTGATCGGGGAGGCGGGGGAGCGGGCGTTCGGATAGTTCCGGGGCCCTCCGGGCCCCGTCAAGCACGTAGAGGCCCGTAGAAGCCCGCACAAGGGCTACAGGGACGCGATGACCCGGTCCGCGAGGATGTACACGCTCTCCTCGCCGCACGAGAACGTCAGCGCGTACGCACCGGAGATGCCCGACCCGCCGAGCAGCACCGGGCTCTCCCCCTCGCGCAGCGCCTGAGCCAGGCGCTCGGAGGTCTCGCGGTGGCCCGGGGTCATGCAGAGCGTGGTGCCGTCGGCGAAGACGTACACATCGAGCGTGCCCAGCGGCCCCGGACGCACGTCGGTGAGCGCCGTGCCCGCCTCGGCCAGCGTCTCCAGGCGGGCGACCGTGGACTCGTGGTCGGCCACGACCGGCGTCTGGACCGGGACGAAGTCGGGGTGCGAGGGGTGGCGGCGGCGGGCGGCCGCGAGCTCCGGGGAGTCCTCGGGGAACTCCTCGTACGGCTCCACGCCGAGCTCGGTGGCCTCCAGACCGGCGAAGTCGGCCTGCCGGGGCAGGAACAGCGCGGCGTCCTCGCCCAGGCCCGCGAGGCCGCCCAGGAGCGACGGGGTGTCCGCCGCGTCCCGCGCCTCCTGCGCCGCCCAGAACGCGCGCGCCTCGGCCAGCTCGCGCTCGCGCTCCTCGGCCAGCGCCTCGGCGACGGCCGCGCGTATCTCGGCGAGCGGGGTCTCGGCGCCGCGCACCTGGTGGGGCACGGTGGCGGAGAGGGGCGCGCGGTCGGCCGCGAGGTCGGCGCGCAGCGCCACGACCTGCTTGCGCAGCCCGTGGACCGCGTGCAGGGCAGCGGCGCCCACGGCCGTGGCAGCGGCCGTGGTCAGCAGCAGGGCAAGAGACATGGCGCTCACTGACTTACTCCCGGATTCAAACGATTCCCCGACTTCCTACCTCAGCTTGTCGTGGGCCCGCTCTCCCTGTCAGTGCATTACGTCACGAAATGGACAGGTCTTTCTGCCCGAGGTTTACCCCGGAAACGCCCTGACCTGCGGTAATGCCTCTCCCCCGGGACGTACGTCACATCCTGGGGGAGATTCGGTCACGAACCGGTGGCGGAGGGGTTGAAAGGTGTCAGCTGAGGCGCTCGATGACCATGGCCATGCCCTGGCCGCCGCCCACGCACATCGTCTCCAGGCCGAACTGCTTGTCGTGGAACTGGAGGGAGTTGATCAGCGTGCCGGTGATCCGGGCGCCGGTCATGCCGAAGGGGTGGCCGACGGCGATGGCGCCGCCGTTCACGTTCAGCTTGTCGAGCGGGATCTCCAGGTCGCGGTACGACGGGATCACCTGGGCGGCGAACGCCTCGTTGATCTCGAACAGGTCGATGTCGCCGACGGTCAGGCCCGCCCGCTTGAGCGCCTGCTTGGAGGCCTCGACCGGGCCCAGGCCCATGATCTCGGGGGACAGGCCGGTGACGCCGGTGGAGACGATCCGCGCCAGCGGGGTCAGGCCGAGCTCGCGGGCCTTGGTGTCGCTCATGATGACCAGCGCCGCGGCGCCGTCGTTGAGCGGGCAGCAGTTGCCGGCGGTGACCAGGCCGTCGGGGCGGAAGACGGGCTTGAGGCCCTGGACGCCCTCGATGGTGACACCGGCGCGCGGGCCGTCGTCCAGGGAGACCACGGTGCCGTCCGGGGTCGTGACCGGGGTGATCTCCCGCTCCCAGAAGCCGTTCTTGATGGCGGCCTCGGCGAGGTTCTGCGACCGGACGCCGAACTCGTCCATGTCCGCGCGCGTGACGCCCTTGAGCCGCGCCAGGTTCTCGGCGGTCTGGCCCATCGCGATGTACGCGTCGGGGATCAGGCCGTCCTCGCGCGGGTCGTGCCAGGAGGCGCCGGTGGACTGCGCCACGTCGGCGGTGCGGGCCTCGGCGTCGGCGAAGAGCGGGTTGTGGGTGTCGGGCATGCCGTCCGAGGAGCCCTTGACGGACCGCGACACCATCTCGACACCGGCCGAGATGAAGACGTCGCCCTCGCCCGCCTTGATGGCGTGCAGCGCCATGCGGGAGGTCTGGAGCGAGGACGAGCAGTAGCGGGTGATGGTGCAGCCCGGCAGGTGGTCCATGCCCATCTGCACGGCCACGATCCGGCCGAGGTTGTGGCCCTGCTCGCCGCCGGGCAGGCCGCAGCCGAGCATCAGGTCGTCGATGTCGCGCGGGTCGAGCTCGGGGACCTTGGCGAGGGCGGCCTGGATGATCGTGGCGGTCAGGTCGTCCGGGCGGACGTCCTTGAGGGAGCCCTTGAAGGCGCGGCCGATGGGGGAACGAGCGGTCGAGACGATCACGGCTTCGGGCATCACGGCTCCAGAGGCTAAGCGGGCTGGCTCTCTGGGAAGTTACCCGTACGTACGGAATTGGTCATCCAACGCGACGTGTGATGCGGACCTCTTTTCTAAGCGGTCGCTCAGAGGGGCGTGTCCGGTGGGGCGCGTTCGGGGGGCGCGTTCGGTGGGGTGCGGCGCCCGCACATGCGAAGGGGCGCCGCACCCCGGAAGGTGCGGCGCCCCGATGCCTTGCTTACTTCGCCGAGTCCTTGGCCAGGAACGCCAGCAGGTCCTGGCGGCTGACCACGCCCGAGGGCTTGCCCTCGATCAGGACGATCGCCGCGTCGGCCTCGCCGAGCACCGCCATCAGCTCGGCGACCGGCTCGCCCGAGCCGACCTGCGGCAGGGGCGCGCTCATGTGCTTCTCCAGCGGGTCGGAGAGCGAGGCGCGCTGCGCGAACAGGGCCGACAGGAGCTCCTTCTCCACCACCGAGCCGATGACCTCGGCGGCCATCACGTCCGGGTGCCCCGCGCCCGGCTTGACGATCGGCATCTGCGAGACGCCGTACTCGCGCAGCACCTCGATCGCCTCCCCGACCGTCTCCTCGGGGTGCATGTGGACGAGCGAGGGCATCGCGCCCACCTTGTCGGCGAGGACGTCGCCGATGCGGGCCGAGGGGCCCGCCTCCTCCAGGAAGCCGTGCCCGGCCATCCACTCGTCGGAGAAGATCTTGGAGAGGTAGCCGCGGCCGGAGTCCGGCAGCAGGACGACCACCACGTCGTCCGGGCCCAGGCCCTCGGCCACCCGCAGCGCCGCCACGACCGCCATGCCGCAGGAGCCGCCGACCAGCAGGCCCTCCTCCTTGGCCAGGCGGCGGGTCATCTGGAAGGAGTCCTTGTCGGAGACCGCGACGATCTCGTCGGTCACCTCACGGTCGTACGCCGTCGGCCAGAAGTCCTCGCCGACGCCCTCGACGAGGTACGGACGGCCGGAGCCGCCGCTGTAGACCGAGCCCTCGGGGTCCGCGCCGACGACCCGCACCGAGCCGCCGGAGACCTCCTTGAGGTACTTGCCGGTGCCGGAGATCGTGCCGCCGGTGCCGACGCCCGCCACGAAGTGCGTGATCTTCCCGTCCGTCTGCTCCCACAGCTCGGGACCGGTGGTCTCGTAGTGCGAGCGCGGGTTGTTCGGGTTGCTGTACTGGTCCGGCTTCCAGGCGCCGGGCGTCTCGCGCACCAGCCGGTCCGAGACGTTGTAGTACGAGTCCGGGTGCTCCGGGTCGACCGCCGTCGGGCAGACGACGACCTCGGCCCCGTACGCCCGCAGAACGTTGATCTTGTCGAGCGACACCTTGTCGGGGCAGACGAAGATGCACTTGTAGCCCTTCTGCTGGGCCACGATGGCGAGGCCGACACCCGTGTTGCCCGAGGTGGGCTCGACGATGGTGCCGCCCGGCTTGAGCGCGCCGCTCTGCTCCGCCGCTTCGATCATGCGCACGGCGATACGGTCCTTGACCGAGCCGCCGGGGTTGAAGTACTCGACCTTGGCCAGGACCGTCGCCTGGATGCCCGCGGTCACACTGTTGAGCTTCACCAGCGGGGTATTGCCGACGAGGCTGATCATCGAGTCGTGGAATTGCACCGTTGTCTCCGGGGTCTCCGTGATGGTGCCGCCAGCGTATGCGCAGAGTGCGGGCGTGTTCACCTCATGGCGTGATTGAGCGACACCTGTCACCGGGCAGGTAGCTGATGTACGGCTCCTAGGAGGTGGCCAGGGAGGTGGCGGTGGCTGGGAGTGTGTTGACCGGTTCGGCCGGGTCGCGGGCGCGGGTGGCACGCCGCATCGCCGCGGGGGCGGCGTTCGGCGGGGGCGGCATCGGGCTGCTCGGGGCCGCGGCGCTCGGTCTGCTGCTCGCGGAGGCGGCGCTGGCGAAGCGTTCGGTGGGCGGCGGCACCGCGCCGCACCCGCCCAGCGCCGACGGTCTGTACGGGGTCGCGTACGCCAACGGCTCGCCCCCGCTGCGCCTGGGCATCCTGGGCGACTCCACGGCGGTCGGGCAGGGCGTGCGGCGGGCCGGGCAGACGCCCGGGGCGCTGCTGGCCGCCGGGCTCGCGGCGGTCGCCGAGCAGATGGTCACCCTGCGCAATGTGGCGCAGCCGGGCGCCCAGTCGGACGACCTGGACCGCCAGGTGTCCCTGCTGCTCAGTGATCCGGTCCGGATCCCCGACGTCTGCGTGATCATGATCGGCGCGAACGACGTCACCCACCGGATGCCGCCCACCACCTCGGTGCGCCATCTGGCGGGCGCGGTGCGCCGGCTGCGCACGGCCGGGGCCGAGGTCGTCGTCGGCACCTGCCCGGACCTCGGCTCGGTGGAGCCGGTCTACCAGCCGCTGCGCTGGCTGGCCCGCCGGGTCTCGCGCCAGCTCGCCGCCGCCCAGACGATCGTGGTGGTGGAGCAGGGCGGCCGGACGGTGTCGCTCGGCCATCTGCTCGGCCCGGAGTTCGAGGCGAACCCGCGCGAGCTGTTCGGGCCGGACAACTACCACCCCTCGGCCGAGGGGTACGCGACGGCCGCGATGGCCGTCCTGCCCACGCTCTGCGCCTCGTTGGGCCTGTGGCCCGACGCCGACCAGCTGGAGGCGGACCGCGACGAGGACATCCTGCCGGTGGCGAAGGCGGCGGCCGAGGCGGCGGCGGAGGCCGGTACCGAGGTCAGCGGGGCCCGCGCGCCCTGGGCCCTGCTCAAGCACCGGCGCCGGCGGCGGCTGCCGCCCGCGACCGAGCCGTCCACCGCGCACCCGGCGCATCCGGCCCACCCCTGATCCCCACGGGGGCCGATCGTCCGTCAGCGGCGGGCGCGTCCGGGCGCATTGGTCGCGGAACTGGTACGAGCGCGACACGTTGGCGCAGCACGCGCTTAACACGGGTGCGGCACATTGGTGGATGTCGGCGGGGGAGACCCCGGCGGCACCACCAGCGGCGTCATGGACCTCCGGAGCGGCTCCCGGACCTCCCGGCGCCCAGGACGCGCGACCGGCCCTGACCCGGGACCGTGTCCCTCGCGGGGACCGCCGTCGTCCCGCCCCCCGGGCGACCGGGGGTGCGGCGGTCCCCGCGCTCAGCTTCTGTCCGTACGTACGGGGGCCGGTCGGCCTCAGTCCGTGGCGTCGGCCCGCTCGCGGCGCGGCCACGGCCACGGGCGGGCGGCGTGCACGGCGTTGACGCCGAGGATGCCGGCCCAGGTGACGAAGAGGCCGCTCAGCCCCGCGTTCACGGCGCCGATCGCGGACAGCGGGATGGCCAGGATCAGCGAGATCATGCCGAAGCCGAAGCGCTCGCCGAAGCTGATCTCGCCGCTGCTCGCGGCGGGGCGGCCGCCCCGGGCCACCACCATCTGCTGCTCGGCCAGCTGGCGCCGCACGCGACGGTCCACGGTCCCGTCGACGCGCTGCTCGACCTTCTCCAGGAACGACTCCAGGAGGGCGCTCTCGTACTCCGGCCCCAGTTCCCGGCGGGCGTGCAGGGTGGCGTCGAGTTCCTTCTTCAGCTCGGCGTCCTGAAGCGGACCGTTCCTGAGCTCAGTGTCGCGGGCTTCCATGCTTCCACGGTACGGAGCCGACGGCACGGGCACAGTGGGGTTAGCCCCCGTACTTGCCCGGCTGCATATGGTCATGCAGAGTGCGGGGCGACTGAATATTCTGGGTGCGGCACATCTGGACAGAGGAAGGGGGCCGGCATGAGCGACAGCCCTGCCGCGCGGCTGCAGCAGCTCTTCGAGGGGCGCCGGCTCACCCCGACCCAGCGGCGGATCGCGCACAGCATGGTGCGCCGCGCCGCCGACGTGCCGTTCCTCTCCAGCGTGGAGCTCGCCGAACTGGCCGGGGTCAGCCAGCCGTCCGTGACGCGCTTCGCGGTCGCCCTCGGCTTCGACGGCTACCCGGCCCTGCGCCGCCATCTGCGCGAGGTGGCGCCGGTGAGCGTGCCGCCGGGCGACGAGGACGAGTACAACGAGTACCAGCAGGCGGTCCAGGCGGAGATCGAGAACCTGCGCCACCTCGCGGGTCTGCTCGCCGACCCGGCGCCGGTCGAGCAGGCGGGGCGGCTGCTGGCCGCCTCCCGTCCGCTGCCGGTGCTCGGGCTGCGCGCGGCCTCGTCGCAGGCGCGCGGGTTCGCGTACTTCGCGGCCAAGGTGCATCCGGATGTACGGCTGCTCGACGAGGGCGGGTCGATGCTGGTGGACCGCATCGACGCCGCGGTCCGGGCCGGGGCGTCGGCGCTGCTGTGCTTCGCGCTGCCGCGGCATCCGAAGGAGGTCGTGGAGACGCTGTCGTACGCGCGGTCTTCCGGGCTGACCGTGGTCACGGTCGCCGACTCCGCCTTCGCGCCGGTGGCGCGGCACAGTGATCTGCTGATCCCGGCGGCGGTCGGCACCGGCCTCGCCTTCGACACGGCCTGCGCCCCCATGCTGCTCGGCCGTGTCCTGCTTGAGGCCATGTGCGACTCCCTCCCGGACGCGCAGGCACGCCTGGAGGACTTCGACGCGGGGGCCGCGGTACGCGGCTTGTTCGTGGAGTAGGCCGTCTCCCGCCTGCGGGCCGTGCGTGGTTGCTCGCGTTCGTCCGCGGATCGTGCGTGGTTGCTCGCGCAGTTCCCACCTTGCCGCAGACGTGAACGGAGCTAAAAGAGCAGTGCGTCCGGGGTCGCGCCGCCCGATTCCGCGACGATCTCAGCCACTGTCTGGGGGCGCCGCACCACCGCGAAGCGGGCGCCCTCCGCGGACGCGGTGAAGCCGTAAACCCCCGGCCTGGCAAGGCTGTTGTAGGCGTAGTGGTGGGCGAAGTAGTACGCGCCGGTGTCCAGCACCGCCACATAGTCCCCCTGTTCGAGCAAGGGCAACGCCCGCCCCCGCGCCAGCAGATCGCCCGCGAAGCAGGCCGGACCGGCCACGTCCTGGACGACGGGCGGGCCGGACCTGGGGCGTCCCTTCGCGTCGTACACGGCGATCCGCAGCGGCCAGGACGCGGGCGCGTACACGGTGCGGGCCGCGATCTGCACGCCCGCGTGGGTGACCGCGACGGGCCGCCCGCCGGACGTCTTCGCGTACTCCACGCGCGCGAGGACCGTGCCGTGCTTGGCGAGCAAGGACCGGCCGAACTCGGTGACCAGCGCGTACGAGCCGTCGAACAGGCCGGGCACGCGCTCGCGTAGCAGCCGCGCGTACTCCTCGTACGTCGGTGTCACCTCGTCCGAGTGGAAGTTGACCGGGAGCCCGCCGCCGATGTCGAGCGTGTCGACCTGGCGGCGGCCCACGCGCGCGTTGATCTCCTCGGCCAGTTCGTGCGCGGCCCGCACCCCCTCGGCCATCAGCTCAAGGGGCACGCCCTGCGAGCCGGAGTGGGTGTGCAGCCGGGTCAGCCAGGGGCGGTCCGCGTACGCCCGCACGATCCACTCCCGGGCCCCCTCGTCCCGCAGCGCGACGCCGAACTTCGAGGTCGCGGTCGCCGTCGACAGCGCGTCGATGGACCCCGCGCCCAGCTGCGGGTTGATCCGCAGGCCGAGCGGCGAGGCGGTCGGGGCGGCGGCCACCAGCGCGTCGAGGCGGGCCAGCTCCTGCGCGTTGTCGGCGTTGACCGCGATGCCCAGCGCGAGGGCTTCGCGCAGCTCGGCGGGGGTCTTGGCGGGGGAGTCGAGGACCGTGCGGCCGGGCCCGATGTCGGCGGCGCGGGCGAGGGCCAGCTCGCCGGGGCTGGCGACCTCGGCGCCGAGGCCCTGCGCGGACAGCAGTCGCAGCACCGGCACCAGCGGGCACGCCTTGACCGCGAACGCGTGCAGCACGGGCGCCGTCGTCACGGCGGCGAAGGCGGCGCGCAGCGCGGCCGTGCCCTCCCGGATGCCGGTGACGTCGAGCAGGGCCGCCAGCGGCGCCTCGGGGCCGACCACGCCCTGTTCCACGGCCGCCCGTACCGCCTCGTCGCGGCGCACGGCCGCGTCCGTCTCGGTCGGGGGCGTGTCCGTCATGGGATCAAGCCAATCACCGGGTGCGCCGACGCGCAGACGTACCGATGTATTGACTAGTTCTATTCAGGCGGCGAGGATGTGAATATCTGAGTCACGTCGTGAGGAGGCCTCGCCATGTCAGGACCCCGCCCCGTACGGGCACCGCGCGGTACGGAACTGAGCGCCCTGGGATGGCAGCAGGAAGCCGCCCTGAGAATGCTCCAGAACAACCTCGACCCCGAGGTCGCCGAGCACCCCGACAAGCTCGTCGTCTACGGCGGCACCGGCAAGGCCGCGCGCGACTGGCGCTCCTTCGACGCGATGGTGCGCACGCTCAGGACCCTGAAGCAGGACGAGACCATGCTGGTCCAGTCCGGGCGCCCGGTCGGTGTCATGCAGACCCACGAGTGGGCCCCGCGCGTCCTGATCGCCAACTCCAACCTGGTCGGCGACTGGGCGAACTGGGAGGAGTTCCGGCGCCTGGAGGCGCTGGGCCTGACCATGTACGGCCAGATGACGGCCGGTTCGTGGATCTACATCGGTACCCAGGGGATCCTCCAGGGCACGTACGAGACGTTCGCGGCGGTCGCGGCGAAGAAGTTCGGCGGCACGCTGGCCGGGACGATCACGCTCACCGCCGGGCTCGGCGGCATGGGCGGCGCCCAGCCGCTCGCCGTGACGATGAACGACGGCGTCGCGATCTGTATCGACTGCGACCCGCGCGCCATCGAGCGCCGCATCGAGCACCGCTACCTGGACGTGAAGGCCGACTCCGTGGAGCACGCGCTCCAGCTGGCGGTCGAGGCCCGCGACCAGCGCAAGCCGCTCTCCATCGGCCTGCTCGGCAACGCGGCGGAGCTGCTGCCGCGGATGCTGGCCGAGAGCGCGCCGATCGACATCGTCACCGACCAGACGTCGGCGCACGACCCGCTGTCGTACCTGCCGGTGGGCGTCGACTTCGACGACATGGCGACGTACGCGGCGAAGGACCCGGCGGGCTTCACCACCCGGGCGCGCGAGTCCATGGCCCGGCACGTGGAGGCCATGGTCGGCTTCATGGACGCGGGCGCCGAGGTCTTCGACTACGGCAACTCGATCCGCGGCGAGGCCCAGCTGGCGGGCTACGACCGGGCGTTCGCCTTCCCCGGCTTCGTCCCGGCGTACATCCGCCCGCTGTTCTGCGAGGGCAAGGGCCCGTTCCGCTGGGCGGCGCTGTCGGGCGAGGCGTCCGACATCCACAAGACCGACAAGGCGATGCTCGACCTGTTCCCCGAGAACGAGTCGCTGCACCGCTGGATCAAGATGGCGGGCGAGCGCGTCCACTTCCAGGGGCTTCCGGCGCGGATCTGCTGGCTGGGTTACGGCGAGCGGGACAAGGCGGGCGAGCGCTTCAACGACATGGTGGCGTCGGGCGAGCTGGCGGCCCCGCTGGCCATCGGCCGCGACCACCTCGACTGCGGCTCGGTGGCGTCCCCGTACCGCGAGACCGAGGCGATGCTCGACGGCTCGGACGCGATCGCCGACTGGCCGCTCCTGAACGCCATGGTCAACGTCGCCTCCGGCGCGTCCTGGGTCTCCATCCACCACGGCGGCGGCGTCGGCATGGGCCGCTCCATCCACGCGGGCCAGGTCACGGTGGCGGACGGCACGGCGCTGGCGGGCGAGAAGATCCGCCGCGTCCTGACGAACGACCCGGGGATGGGCGTGATCCGCCATGTCGACGCCGGGTACGACATCGCGGAGTCGGTCGCGGACGAGCGGGGCGTGCGCGTGCCGATGCGGGAGGGTGACGCATGATGGGGGGCACCCCGTCGGCCCCTGGCGGCGCGGGCACCCCGTCGGCCGAGGGCGGTCCGGGGCCCGGCCCTGGGTCGTCGGTCGGCTCACCGTCGGTGGGGGCTGGTCGCGCCCGCGCGGCGGAGCCGCAAATGTCACAGCCCCGCGCCCCTGAAGGGGCGCAGGCACCCGGCGGGGCGCGGGAGGTTGGCGCGGAGCCCCGAGGCGAGGCGAAGGGGTCCGGGGCTGAGCCCCGTGGCGGGGTGCAGGGGGCGCAGCCCCCGCTGGGGGGTTCGGGGGCGGAGCCCCCGAGGGAACCCTCCTCCCTCACCCCCACCCACCCCCGGAGGGTTCAGGGGAGGGGCGGGGTGGGGGAGGCCCCCTCGTTCCACGACATGTGGCGGGACCTCGCGCCCATCGGGCGGGACGCCGGGACCCACGGGTACCGGCGGTTCGCCTGGACCGGCGCCGACGCCGAGTGCCGCGCCTGGTTCCGGGCACAGGCCGAGTCCCGCGGGCTGACCTACGAGCTCGACCGGAACGGCAACCAGTGGGCCTGGGACGGCGACCCGACCGCAGGGGACGCCGTCGTCACGGGCTCCCACCTGGACTCCGTCCCCGACGGCGGCGCCTTCGACGGCCCCCTCGGCGTCGTGTCGTCCTTCGCCGCGCTGGATGAACTGCGACGACGCGGAGCCGTACTCACCCGGCCCCTCGCCATCGTCAACTTCGGCGACGAGGAGGGCGCCCGCTTCGGCCTCGCCTGCGTCGGCTCCCGCCTCACCTCCGGACAGCTCACCGTCGAGGCAGCCCACCGGCTGCGCGACGCCGACGGCATCAGCCTGCCGCAGGCGATGGAGCGGGCCGGATACGACCCGGACGCCATCGGCCCGGACCGCGAACGCCTCGCCCGCATCGGCGCGTTCGTCGAGCTGCACGTCGAACAGGGCCGCGCCCTCGACCTCAGCGGCGACGCCGTCGGCATCGCCTCGGCGATCTGGCCGCACGGCCGGTGGCGGTTCGACTTCGCGGGCGAGGCCAACCACGCGGGCACCACCCGCCTGGTGGACCGGCGCGACCCGATGTTGACGTACGCCGAGACCGTCCTCGCCGCCCGCCGCGAAGCCGAACTCGCGGGCGCGGTCGCCACCTTCGGCAAGATCTCCTGCGAGCCGAACGGCGTCAACGCCATCCCGTCACTGGTGCGCGGCTGGCTGGACTCGCGCGCCGCCGACCAGGCGACCCTCGACACCGTCGTCACGGCGATCGAGCGCGCCGCGCAGGACCGCGCGGAGCGGGACGGCGTGGACCTGACCGTCGTACGGGAGTCGTTCACGCCCGTCGTCGAGTTCGAGCACGCCCTGCGCGACGAGCTCGGCAAGATCCTCGGCGGGCACACCCCCGTCCTCGGCACGGGCGCGGGACACGACGCCGGGATCCTCTCCGGGACGATCCCGACCGCCATGCTGTTCGTACGCAACCCCACGGGCGTCTCGCACTCCCCGGCCGAGTACGCCGGCGAGGACGACTGCGTCGCCGGGGTGATCGCACTCGCCGATGTTCTGGAGGGCCTGGCGTGCAGGTGACGTCGTACTGGCTGGAGCACGCCTGGCTCGACCCCGAGGTCGAACCGGGTGTGCTGCTGGAGGTCGCGGACGGGCGGATCGCCGCCATGCGCAAGGGAGTCGAGACGCCTCCCCCCGGCGCCGAGGTGCTGCGCGGCCTCACCCTGCCCGGCCTCGCCAACGCCCACTCGCACGCCTTCCACCGGGCCCTGCGCGGCACCGTCCAGGTCGGCTCCGGCACCTTCTGGACCTGGCGCGAGGTCATGTACACGGTCGCGTCCCGGCTCACCCCGGAGTCGTACTACGCGCTCGCGCGAGGCGTGTACGCGGAGATGGCGCTGGCCGGGATCACGGCCGTGGGCGAGTTCCACTATCTGCACCACGCGCCCGGCGGCACGCCCTACGACGACCCCAACGCGATGGGCGAGGCGCTGATCTCGGCCGCGCAGGAGGCCGGGATCCGGATCACGCTGCTGGACACGGCGTATCTGTCGTCGGGCTTCGGCGAGGCGCCGTCCACGCACCAGCTGCGCTTCTCGGACGGCAGCGCCGAGGCGTGGGCCGAGCGGGCCGCGCTGCTGAAACCGCGCGACGGCGTACGTCTGGGCGCGGCGATCCACTCCGTACGGGCCGTGCCCGCCGACCAGTTGGGCACGGTCGCCGAGTGGGCGCGCGAGCGGGGGGCGCCGCTGCACGTCCACCTCTCCGAGCAGGTCGCCGAGAACGAGGCGTGCCTGGCCGCGCACGGGTGCACGCCGACGCGGCTGCTCGCCGACCACGGGGTGCTCGGTGAGCGCACCACGGGTGTCCACAACACCCACCTCACCGACGAGGACATCGCGCTGCTCGGCTCGTCGGCGACGGGTACGTGCATGTGCCCCACCACCGAACGCGACCTCGCGGACGGCATCGGTCCGGCGGTGGAGCTGGAGCGCGCCGGATCGCCCCTCTCGCTGGGCAGCGACAGCCACGCGGTGATCGACCTCCTGGAGGAGGCGCGGGCGATGGAGCTCAACGAGCGGCTGCGGACCCGGACGCGGGGGCACTGGACGGCCGCGCAGCTGCTGCGCGCGGCGTCGGCGGCCGGGCATGCGGCGCTGGGCTGGAGCGACGCGGGCCGCCTTGAGGCGGGCGCGCGCGCCGACTTCGCGACGGTCGCGCTCGATTCGGTGCGTACGGCGGGGCCGGTGGCCCGGCTGGGCGCCGAGACGGCGGTGTTCGCGGCGTCGTCGGCGGACGTGCGGCACACGGTGGTGGCGGGCCGCCACGTGGTCCGCGACGGCGTCCACACGACGATCCCGGACGTCCCGACAGCCTTGGCGGAGGCGATCGCGTCCCTACGGGAGTGAAGCCCCCAGCGGGGCTGCGCCCCGGCCGTTCGTCTGCGGATCGTGCTGGGTTGCTCGCGCCCACGCGGCGGAGCCGCAAATGTCACAGCCCCGCGCCCCTGAAGGAGGGCCCGAAGGGCCCATCAAGGGGCGCGGGGAACTGCGCGACCAGCCCCCACCGGCCCGCAGCCGACGCACCCAGCTGCCCGCAGGGCACCGAGAGGAAGCCATGACCACCCGCACCACCACCCTCATCACCAACATCCCCACCCTCGTCACCAACGACCCCGCCCTCGGCGAAGGCCCCCTCGGGCTCATCGAGGACGGCGCCGTCGTCATCGAGGGGGACACCGTCGCCTGGGTCGGGCGGGCGGGTGAGGCGCCCGACGCCGACCACCGGCACGACGCCGAGGGCCACGCCGCCATCCCCGGTTTCGTCGACTCCCACTCCCACCTCGTCTTCGCGGGCGACCGCACCCAGGAGTTCAACGCCCGGATGTCGGGGCAGGCGTACAAGGCGGGCGGGATCCGTACCACCGTGGCCGCCACCCGCGCCGCCACCGACGAGCAGCTGAGCGCGAACGTCGGCCGCTACATCGGGGAGGCGCTGCGGCAGGGGACCACGACGTTCGAGACCAAGTCGGGGTACGGGCTCACCGTCGCCGACGAGGCCCGCGCGCTGCGCATCGCGGCCCAGCACACCGACGAGGTGACCTACCTCGGCGCGCACATCGTCTCGCCCGACTACGCCGACGACCCCGCCGGATACGTCGAGCTCGTCACCGGCGAGATGCTGGACGCGTGCGCCCCGTACGCCCGTTGGGTCGATGTGTTCTGCGAGAAGGGCGCGTTCGACGGCGACCAGGCCCGGGCCGTCCTGCTCGCCGGCAAGGCGAAGGGGCTCACCCCGCGCGTCCACGCCAACCAGCTCTCGTACGGCCCGGGCGTCCAGCTCGCCGTCGAGCTCGACGCGGCCAGCGCCGACCACTGCACGCACCTCACGGACGCCGACGTCGACGCGCTGGCGAGCGGCCGTACGGTGGCCACGCTGCTGCCCGGCGCCGAGTTCTCCACCCGCGCGCAGTGGCCCGACGCCCGGCGGCTCCTTGACGCGGGCGTGACCGTCGCGCTGTCCACCGACTGCAACCCGGGCTCGTCCTTCACCAGTTCCATGCCGTTCTGCGTCGCGCTCGCGGTACGGGACATGGGGATGACCCCGGACGAGGCCGTCTGGGCGGCCACCGCCGGGGGCGCGGCGGCGCTGCGGCGCACCGACGTGGGGCGGATCGCGCCCGGCGCCCGCGCCGACCTCGCGCTGCTCGACGCGCCCAGCCACGTCCACCTCGCCTACCGGCCGGGCGTGCCGCTGATCAGCGACGTCTGGCGTCAGGGCGTCAAGTGCCGATAGCTCCTGGGGTGGGCGTCCAGGTACTCGGCGAACGACTGCGCCGGGTGGCCGGTCAGCCGGGGCACGGTGTCCGAGACGGCCGCCATCTCGCCGGTCGCGATCGCCTCGTACGAGCTCACCCAGCCGGTGAGCTCCCACTGCTCGGCGCCGTAGCCCGCGCGTGAGGCGAACGCCTCCTCGCGGGTCTCGGGCACATAGGTGATCTCCCGGCCCGCCACCCGGCTCAGCTCGCGCGCCGCGTCGGCGAGGGTGAAGGCCTCGGGGCCGGTGATGTCGTAGGTGGCCCCGGCGTGCTCGGTGTCGTCGCCGAGCAGGACGGCGGCGGCCACGTCCGCGATGTCCTCGTGCGCCACGGCCCCGACCCGCCCGTCCCCGGCGGGTCCCCGGATCACCCCGTCCGCCCCGGCCATCGCGGCGATCCCGGCGAGGTAGAGGCTGTCCCGCAGGAACGTGTACGCGAGGCCCGAGGCGCGGATGTGCTGCTCGGTGTGCCAGTGGTCGCGGGCGAAGGTGAAGGTGGCGTCGGGGGCGGCGGCCAGGAACGACACGTACACGATCCGCGTCACCCCGGCGGCGACGGCCGCGTCCACCGCCGTGACGTGGTCGCGCACCCGGTCGGGCGCCTCGTGCGCGGAGACCAGGAACAGCGTTCCGGCCCCGGCCAGCGCCGCCCGCATCGCCGGGCCGTCCCCGTACGCGGCGGGCGGCGCCTTCGCGCAGCCCGGCAGCTCCGGCAGCCGCGCGGGGTCGCGCCCGAGCAGCCGGGCCGCCACGCCCCGGTCGGCGAGCCGCCGGGCCACCCGCCCGCCCACGGCTCCACCGGCTCCGGTGACGGCGATGATCGCGGTCATGGTGATCTCCTCATCGGATGCTGCTCGCCATCGTGCCGCAGGTGCCCGCCGGTCGCACGCCTAGGGCCTGTCCGGTGGATCTGGCCGCCTGCGGTGCCGGGTGCGGTTTCGGTGCTGGTGAGCGGGGTCGTGGTGCGTGCAGCTGCAAGGCGGA
>NZ_JBICVJ010000024.1:0-82344 GCF_043198895.1 Streptomyces sp. NPDC048696
GCGTGTCCGGTACGCGTCGGCCTCTTCCTCTTCCGGGTGAATGCGCACGGCGGGCGCGCATATCCGTAACGGTTTCTGCGCAGCACACCGGGGAGGTTGTTCTCGTCCGCGGTGGCGACGCCTGGTGTCCGGGCCGGGGTCGCGCGCCGGGATGGGTGCCGGGGATGTCTGTTCGGGGTGTTCGGGGGACCGTTGCAACTGTGGCTGCTGAACCATCTGTCCACGCTGGAGATCGCCGCGGTGGTGGTCGGCGGGCTTGTCATCGTGGCTGTGGCAGGGGGCACCCTGGCGCACCGCCGGTATCCGAAACTGGCTGAGGGTGAGCACAACGACATGGTCGGGGTGCTGCTCGGCATGTTCGGCGCGATCTACGGCATCATCCTCGCCTTCGTCGTGGTGACGCTGTGGACTCAGATGCAGGACGCCAGGTCGGTGGTCGCCGCCGAGACGACCGGCCTGGCCCAGGTCGTCCGCGACATCCGCGCCTTCCCGCCCCCCGAGCAGCGGCAGCTGAACGCCGCTGTCAGTGGTTACGTACACCGAGTCGTGGAGACGCAGTGGCCCCTCATGCGGGCCGGGAAGGCGGATTACGCGGCCACTGAGAGCAGAATGGACGGCATCTACACCGTGCTCCAGTCCTACGAGCCGGCCACCGAGCGGGAGAAAGCTTTCTACGGGCAGACCGTCGCGGACCTGAACGGTGTGGTCGCACAGCGCCGGTCCCGGATAGCGCAGTCCGGCCAGGAACTGCCCCCGCTGCTCCAGGTACTGGTGTACGGCGGCGCACTCCTGATCATTCCGTTCACGTTTCTGTACGGCAACACGAGCCGCAGAGCGCAGCTGTTCTTCGTCGGTTCCGTCGCCGCTCTCATCGGCTTCAGCCTGCTGCTCGTCCTGGTACTCGACCGGCCGTTCGCCGGCGACCTCAGCGTCGACCCGGGCCCGTACAGGCAAGGCGCGCTGGCCCAGTTCTGGTAGCAGTGCCGGTGGCAAGCTGGAGGCGCCCGGCGGGCCCGTTCGAAGCCAATGCCCCGCCTGCCTTCACCGGCCCGCGCCGCGACGCCCTGCCAACGAGTACCTTCTTTCGCCGCCCGGCCGAGCGGGCAGCCCCGCGCCAACGAGCATCTGGCGGTAGGCCGGTACCAGGTCCTCGGCGTCGGGTCCGCGCAGCAACAGGGCCCTCGCGACCTCGACGCAGCGCTGCGTCAGCAGGGATCCGGTCGCGGAGGCCGCTCGGTTGGCCGCCGCTTCGGCGGCGCCGGCCGCAGCGGCCGCAGGCGCCCCGAGCGCCGCCGCGACAGCGACGGTTCCTGCGGTAAAGCCGCGCCGGGACACAGAGTTGGGCCGAGCAGAGCTCTCGGACGAAAACGAAGAGTGCATAACCGCACCATGCAGCCCTGTCCTCGCGACACGGCCCGGTGCACGCTCTCAACCACTGCGGGTGCAGACCAACGGCCCATCTCTGCGCGGCTGCACGCCTGAGCGCGGGCGCGCCCGGTGCTCTAGGTGGTGCTGTCGAGCTGGACGAATCGGGTCAGGGTCTGGCGGTATGCGTCGGGTTCGATGCCCAGCGGCGGTGCGAAGGAGTGCTGCAGGCTCGACACCAGATACACACCGAAGCCGAGTACGGCGCCGAGCAGCACCATCACCGGCATGTGGCGGGGACCGGCGTTGATGCCGACCAACGCGGGGTACAGCACGACCAGGACGGCGGTAGCGATCAGCGCGTAGAACAGCGCATCCGGCACGCTCCACCGTATGTCGCTGGAGCGCTGATTGCGGACGACGGACACCGCGTCCAGCGCGGTGTCCATGGTCTCTCTCGTGGCCGTGCGTTGGGTGAGCGTGAGGTCTGGCTCGTGCCCTCACCTCGGGCACGGTGTAGCCGGCGACGGCCCGCGCGTACAGGGCAAGTGCGGGAAGTGGCGCGCCGTCCGGCGAGACGGCCCCGTCCGCCGTCGTCCCCCACACCTGCGCCGTCGACTCATGGTGCCCGGGCGCACCCGGAGCCTTGGCCCAGCATTCAACCTGCGTCCCGGCAGCCAGACGGCTCGGCAGAGCCCGGCCCGCCGTACACGTCAGGGCCGCACCCGAAGCGAGCAGCGGGTCCAGCAGGCGCACATTCTCCAAAACCGCAGGGCCCGCATAGGCCAGCCGATAGGTGAGACGTTCCTGCACAGCGGATCGCTCCAGAACGGCCACCGCCGCCTGACTGACCGTCAGTCCGCTGGTCCGGCTTCAGCACCCCCGCGATCCAGCGCGGCGACCTCGCGTACGGCCCCGGCGATGGCCTGGTAGTCCTTTCTCATGATCGCACCGTGGTTGCTGGGGACCTTCGCGCTGACGCGGATGTTCGCGTTGCGGGCGGTCACCGCGTCGAGGCCGGCGCGTATCCGTTCCTGCTCATCACCGCGGCTTCCGAAGGACGTGCCCGAAGCGACCACGTACCGCACCGGGACGGTGATGTTGTCCAGCACGGGGCCCAGCTCGTGCTCACGGGAGAGCCTGCCGAGTTCGATGTTGCTGTTCGCCTGTTCCTCGGCGCTCATCCGCGGAGTCAGGCCGGTCGGGCGCAGCAGCGGCGTGAACCAGCCCATCCGCCGAAACAGCTTCCGGATGCGCTGCTCCATGGCCTCGTCGAGCCAGTCGTGCGGGAACGCGCCGTCGACCAGGACCGCGCCCAGGGTACGGGCCGGATTGCGGTCGGCCCAGTGTGCCGCGACGACCGCTCCGTAGGACCAGCCCACCAGCAGGGCCCGGTCCACTGCCCTGGCCGCGAGAACGGCGTCGACGTCGCGGACGGCGGCCTCGAAGGAGTAGTCCGCCGAACACTTCGACTTCCTGCCGCGGGCCCGCTCGTCGTAGGTGATGTGCCGCCACTCCGTTCCCAGTTCGGCGATGGTCCGCCGCCAGTAGCCCTGGGTGGCGAACTGGCCGTTGAGGTAGATCACGGGGGTCCCGGGGCCGCCGGTGTCGCTGACGGCCAGGGCCGTGTCGTCGACCGGCACCATGCCGGTCCACTGTGCGCCGGTCGAGCAGGTGCTGTTCTTCCTCATGGGTCCCCCTGGTCGTGTGAAGCGTCTTGTTCGACTTCTCCGGGCGCCGCGTGTGGAGCGCGGGCTCCTGGGGACGGGCGGCCGGGTCGTCGGCGGTGACCGAGAGGATCGCGGTCGCGGTCGGCCCGGCCGGACAGTCCTGGCTCTGCTCGTTGGAGGCCGCGGGTCAGAGGCTGCGGGCGGTGATGTCGCCGTGGGAGGTGGTGGCGCGGATGTCGAGTTCGGCGGTGCCGTCGTTCTTGAGGGCGTTGTTGATGCGGCCGTGGCCGGTGGCGGCGTTCAGGGCGGCCGAGACGCCGGGCGCGGCGACGACCGAGATGTCGCCGGACTGGGTGCGGAGCACGACCGTGCCGCGCCCGGCCTCGGCGATGCGGATGTCGCCCCGTGTGGTGCTGATCTCCGCGGGGCCGCCCAGCCGGCCGACCTCGACGTCGCCCTCGGTCGCGGTGAGGCGGAGGCTCGCGGCCTCGTCGATCTTGGTCTGGCGGTACGCGCCGTCGAAGGCGACGTCGCCGAGGCGCCCGACGCCCCGGAGTTCGGCGGCGCCCGCCTTCGCCTCGACGCGGGAGCCGGCGGGCAACTGGACGGTCACCTCGACGGATCCGGAGTTTCCGAGGATCCGGTTCTTCGCCGCCGGGGCCTCGATCCGCAGGACGCCGTCGCCGTAGGCCACCTCGATCTGCTCGGCCGCCTTCACGTCGCGGTTCTTGGAGGCGTCGGCGGGCCGGATCTCGACCGTGGTGTCGGCGCGGTCGGCGGCGATGAGCTGGATACGTCCCGCGGGGATGTCGAGGACGGCGACGACGGGGGCGGGGGTGTCGAACTTCTGCATCGTGCTCTCCTTGAGCTCTTCGTTTCTGATGACGGAAAAGCTACGTTGCGTTCATGGATTCGGCAACAAGTGTGTTGCATGGAATTGCCATCCATGCAGGTCAAAGCCGATAAATCATTGCAATGGAATGGAGTTGAATGCAACAACCCACACCCTGTTCGTTGCAATAGATTGAAGGTGAACGCTATGTTGGGAGCACCACGAACCACGAAGGAGGCCGCGATGCCAGGAGGCCGGCTCACCCAGACCGAACGCCAGCAGATCGCACTGGGACTGGCCGACTCACTCGCGTACGCGGAGATCGCCAGACGCCTCGACCGCCCGACCTCGACGATCACCCGCGAAGTCATGCGCAACGGCGGCCCCACCACCTACCGCGCCGAGATCGCCCACCGCGCCACCGCACACCGCGCCCACCGCCGCAGGCAGGCCGCACCCCAGGACCCCAAGGCGCCCCCGCAGGCTTACGGACGCGACGCCGAGGCCGTGCGCCGGTACGAGGAGACGCTCACCACCGTCCTGATGCAGTCCGGCACCCCCCAGATGATGGCGCGGGTGCTGGCCTGCCTCTTCATCAGCGACGCGGGCAGCCTCACCGCGTCCGAGCTCGTCCAGCATCTCCAGGTCAGCCCGGCGTCCGTCTCCAAAGCGATCGCGTTCCTCGAAGAGCAGAACCTCGTCCGCCGGGAACGCGACGAACGCCGCCGCGAGCGCTACATCATCGACGCCGACGTCTGGTACGAGTCGATGATGGCCAGCGCCCGCGGCACCGCCCACCTCGCCGACACCGCACGGCAGGGCGTCGGCGTTCTGGGGTCCGCCACCCCGGCCGCCGCCCGCCTCGAAAACATCGCCCGCTTCCTCGACTTCGTCTCCGAAAGCATTGCCCGCGCCGCGGACCAGGCCCGCGACGTCCTCCACACCAAACCCGGAACAACCTCGAACGACACCGCCCAACCACGTCCGGACCGGCCAGATCAAGTGGGTTGATCGTGTCCGCGTCAGCTGACACCACGACCCTCTCGTGATCACGACCCCGAAAACACGCACCGGCAGGAACCGGGCCGCACCCTGCCCGCCGATCCGGCCGGTGGGACCGCGGTGTGTCCCCCGCTCGCGCAGCCGTGGCCGCCGACGGCCCGTCGGGCTTCTGGCAGGCTGCGATCATGAATAGTCACACCGTATTTCTTTATGCCTGCGCCGCCGCCGTCATGGTCACCGGGACCCGACTCCTGGCCGCGCTCACCACTCAGGGCGACAAGGACCTTCCTCCTCCGCTGGCCCTGTTGCGGATGTGGCGGCGGCCCGTCCCCATGGTCTCCGCCGTGCTGGTGTCCGTCATGGCGGTGCTCGGCTTGGCTCAGACGGTCTTCCCATCCATGATCGGCGCTCTGGAACGTCACCCCGGCGGTGAGTGGTGGCGGGCCGGGACTGCCCTGGCCGTGCAGTCCTCCGGGTGGTTCCAGATCCTGTTCAACGTCGCCGCGCTGGCCGCCGTCGCTCCCGTCGCCGAGCGGCGGCTCGGGCCGTGGCCGATGGTGCTGGCGTTCACGGTGAGCGGTGTCGTCGCGCAGGCCGTGAGCATGGCCGGCTGGAGCCGCCACGGCGGCGGTGACTCCATGGCCATCTGCGGCCTGGTGGGCGCCCTCGCCGTCTCCTACGCCCGGCACGGCAGCCTCCCCGCCCTGCGCCGGCTCGTACTCCTCATCCCCGCCGCCGGGCTCCTCCTCTGCCTGATGACCAACAACCACGGCGCGGGACTCCTCGCCGGGTGCGCCCTGGGCGTGGGTCTGGCGGCCCCTGTCCGTCAGCCCCTCACCGCCTGAACCCAGCGCCCACGACCTCAACCCTGGTGGAAGACCTCCCATGTGCTCTTCTTCGGCCTCTGCCGACGCCCTGCCCCGGCCGTTCGACCATGCCTCGCACTTCGTCGATCCGTACGCGACGTACCGACAGCTCCGTGCCCAAGCCCCCGTCCACCACATCGCGCTGCCCGACGGCTCCCCCGTGTGGCTGGTGCTGCGCGAGGCGGACGTTCGGGCAGGGCTGAGTGACCCTCGGCTCTCCGTCAACAAGGCGCACTCCCGTGGCGGTTACGCGGGCTTCGCACTGCCGCCCGCGCTGGACGCCAACCTGTTGAACATCGACCCGGACGACCATCTGCGGCTGCGTCGCCTCGTCTCCAAGGCGTTCACCCCGCGACACGTCGAGACCCTGCGCGGCCATGTGCTCGCCGCCGCCGAGCGCCTCGCCGACGGCCTGGAGCGGCAGCTGGCCCGCGCCCCGCACGTCGACCTGGTCGCCGCGTACGCCAACCCGCTTCCGCTCACCGTCATCGGGGATCTCTTCGACATCCCCGAGCAGGAGCGGCATGACTTCTCGGCCTGGGTCACCACCATGCTCGCGCCGCCCGGCCGCGAGGAGCTCGCCGCCGCGATCGCCGGGATTCATGAGTACCTGCTCGCCCTTGTTGCCACCCGCCGTGCCAACCCCGGCTCCGATCTGCTCTCCGGTCTCATCGCCGCCCGCGACGAGGGCGACCGGCTCACCGAGGACGAGCTCGTCTCCCTCGTCTTCCTGATCCTCATGGCCGGGAGCGAGAACAGCCAACACCTCATCAGCAGTGGGGTGTTGGCGCTTCTCCAGCACCCCGAGCAGCTTGCGGCTCTGCGGGCCGACCCCGGTCTGATACCGCAGGCCGTCGAAGAGCTCCTGCGTCACGCCCACCCCAACCACATGGCCATCCGGCGCTTCCCCACCGTCGACATCGAGATCGCGGGCACGACCGTTCCCGCCGGTGACACCGTGATGCTGTGCCTCGCCTCCGCCCACCGCGACCCCGACCGCTACCCCGATCCGGACCGCTTCGACATCCACCGCGAGGACACCGCCCACCTCGCCCTCGGACAGGGCATGCACTACTGCCTCGGTGCGCCCCTGGCCCGTATGGAGACACAGATAGCTCTGGCCACCCTGCTGCGCCGCTTCCCCCGCCTCGCTCTGGCCACCCCTGCCGAACAGCTAGCGTGGCGGACCTCGTTCCGCTCCCATGCCCTGAAGGAGCTGCCCGTCACGGTGTGCGTCGACGCCCGGTAGTGGCTGGGCTCCCTCGTCGTCACTCCTTCTCCAAATGCCCGATCAGGATGTCCAACGCCTGCTCGACCGTCTGGCGGCGCACTTCCTCGCGTGTCGTGCCCGTGCTGCGGAACTCGTGGCTCAGGGTGGTCGCGGTGTCCGAGACGCCGATGTAGACCAGGCCGACCGGCTTGCCGTCCTGGCCGGTCGGGCCGGCGACTCCGGTGGTCGAGACGGCGATCGAGCTGGCGTAGAGCAGGCGTACGCCGTGGGCCATCTGCTCGGCCGTCGCCGGGCTCACCGCGCCCTGGGTTGCGAGGACGTGTTCGTCGACTGACAGGATTCTCGCCTTCGCTTCGGTGGCGTACGTGATGGCTCCGCCGAGGTAGTAGTCGGATGCCCCTGGAGTTCCGGTGATCACCGCACCCAGCATTCCGCCGGTGAGCGATTCCGCGGTGCTGATCGAAAGGCCGCGCGCACGCAGCAACTCGCCCAGCCTCGCGGCCTTTTCCTCCTGGGACACCGGCATCTCCTCACGCATGTCGTCATCACGGCTGTCCACGTCGTCACGGGCCTTCCCGCTAATCGAAGAGCGAGCTCTTGTTCGTTTCGATGTCCTGGACTATGTCCTCGATCCGCGCATACCCGTATTCCTTGCAGCGCGGGAAGTCGTTCCCGTACTGCGAGGCCTGGCGGAGCATGAACGGCAGCTCCACGTCACTGTGGTGGTAGTAGACAGAGGGTTTGTGCAGCGCCAGCGCGTAGCCCGCTTCGACGTAGACGCTCGATATCAGCGCAAGCGGCACCACCAGCAGGAACCTCTTGCTCTGGCGTAGAGCCGCCGCGTCGCGCTGGGCGCCGAGGTCCGGCCGCTGGAAGCTGCTCTGGGTGGGCAGGGCGAGTCCGGCGTAATAGACCTTGAACTGGCAGTGCCGTTCCAGGGCTTCCACCACCTGGCGTATTCCGGCGCGGTGTTCCTCGTACTGCTCGGTCGTCGGGAAGGACGCCATCGGGCTGGAGATGAAGACGTCGTACGTCATCTCCGAGTCGGGGGGATCCAGTCCTGTGCGACCCGTGTTCCTCGCACCGCCCGTGCGTCTTGGCCGCATCAGGAGCATCACTATGAACGCGAGTGCCAGGATGGCCACGAAGACCGCCGTGAAGACGAGAAACGCACGGTTGTCGTCGGTCTTTCCGGCCGCCAGCGCGATGATGACGGACGCGGTGGTGCTCAGTGCGGCACCGAGGAAGGTGAGGGGATTCTGGAATCCCCCCTCTGACGCCCGGTTGTCCACTTCGGCCCCCCTGGCCCCTTTGGAACCCTCGGCCCCCCGGCCCGTATTTCGCGAGGAGCAATTATCGGCCCGCTTCGGAACGGGGTGTCAAGGGAGCTTCAGGGAGCTTCACGGAGTCGTCCCCAGCGAGCCGTAGTACGGGGTGAGCGCCGCCCGGCCTCCGTCGCCCAGGGCCACCGCGATGCGCTGCATCCGGGCGCCCTTGAGGTCGCCGGCCACCAGGACGCGCGGGTGCTGCGCGTCCGGCGGGCAGTAGCCGTCCGGGCCGGTGACCAGGCCGTCGAGCGCGGCCGGTTTGCTTCCCAGGTTGGCGAGCAGGGCGTCGGCGGTGGCCCGGTGGCTCGTGCCGTCCGGGTGGTGCGCGGCGATGTCGTACCCGCCGCCCGGGCGCGGGGCGATCCGGACCCGCTCGACCAGGTCGAAGCGCACCCTGCGGTCCTCCGCGACCTCGGCCGTCTTGTACGTGTCGTGGGCGGGGTGGAGTACGCGGAAGCGGGTGTCGGTGTGCGGGTGGGCGCGCAGCCACGTTCCCAGGGGGCGGTCCGCGCCCAGGACGACCACCTCGCGGGCCGCGACCTCCTCGGGGGCGGCTCGCCATAGGGGTGGTACGCGGGGGACTTCGCCCCTGACCTCCACCCAGTCCACGTCCTGGGGCGTCAGCGTCGTTACCCCGGTCGCCACTACCACCGACGCCGCCGTCAGCAACTCGCCGTCTTCCAGGGCTACTTCGGCGCGGGCGTCGTAGCCCGTCACCGCCGTCGCCCTTGCGCGGACGAGCGTCAGGCGGCCCGACTCCCGATGCCTGGCGATGTCCGCCGCGAACGCCTCGGCGAGCTGCGGGCCCGTCGTCCAGCCGCCGGGCACGTTCTCCAGTGCGCCGATCTCCGCCACCTTCGAGCCGACCCCGGCCGCTTCCACCAGGGTGACGCGCATCCGCAGGCTCGCGGCCATCAGCGCGGCCGCCACGCCCGCCGGGCCCGCGCCCACCACCAGCAGGTCGACCGGGTCGGCGGCGGCGTCCGCGGTGCTGGTCATGCGCGTACGTACTCCTTCGTCTTCGGGGTGTTCTCATCGTTCCGGTTCAGGTGCGTCCTGTGGCTCTTCTTGGGGCTTTCGCGTGAAGCGTGTTTTTAGCTCCAACTAAAGGTGGCATCCTGTGAGTAGGAGCTGAACAGGAACGTCGACGAGTGTCTAGGAGCTGACATGCCCTGGTTCGCCAAGGATGATCCCGGCTGTGCCGACTTAGTGGCGGGCGCGGTGGCCCGGCAGGCTGCCGCCTCACTGGCCGGGCTGCTGGAGGAACGCGGCCTCACCCGCAGCCAACTCGCCTCCCGCATGGGCGTGAGTCCCGGCCGGGTCAGCCAGATCCTGTCCGGTGACGCGAATCTGACCATCCGGTCGCTCGCGCTGGCCGCCGCCGCGCTCGACGCGGGCGTCGAGGTCCTGTTCACCGGGCCTTCGGTGCCTCAAGCTGCCGCCGAGACCTCACTCGCGGGCGAGCGCGAACGGGTCCTGGCGCCCACGCACCACTAGCCCCGGCCGCCCTCTAACCCCGGCCGCCCTCTAACCCCGGCCGCCCCCTAACCCCGGCTGCGCTCCGCGCTCCTGCGCAGGACGCGGTGCAGGAACGGCCTTCGCGGGGACGGCAGCGCGGCCGTGGCGTTGCCCTCCTGGCTGGCCCGCCACAGGCGTTCGACCGCGCGGTCGTCCGTACGCCGTCCGTACTCGTGCGCCAGATGAAGCAGCAGCTTGCAGTGGTGCAGGGCGGTGCCGTGGGCCCGGCGGCTCTCGTGCTTCTCGGCGTCGGTCCGGGCGCGCAGCCCGGTCCACTCCCGCCGGTCCTCGGCGCACGCGGTGTCGATACGGGCCTCGATCTGCGCCGATCGGGCGAACGCGTCGACGGCTTCGCGGTAGCGCTCCTCGATGTGCTTGGCCTTCGTCTTGTCCGAGCCCCAGCGTTCGCGCAGATGGTGGGCGACGTCGTCCATGAACCGCTGGGCGCGCCACCGGTCCTTGGGGCCGTCCATCTCCATCAGCCGGTCGCACCAGTCCGCCCGGTCGAGGGCGAGCCGTTCCTCCAGACGTACGAGCAGCCGGGCCACGCCCAGACTCAGTACGGTGGTGAGCGCGCTCACGCCCTCCTGCTGTCTGCGGCCCCGCCGGGTCACGCCCGCGCCCACCAGCGCGAAGGTCGCGGCGGGCAAGTGGGAGGCCAGCGGCAGCAGATACGCGCCCGCGCCGGCCGCCGCGGCCATCAGCAGACACACCGCCGAGGCCAGGGCCGCCGCGTGCACGCTGCCCAGCAGGCGGCCCTTGCCGTGGCAGCGGTCGGTCAGGGTGATCCAGGTGACGATCGCGCTCAGTCCCGCCGCTAAGCCCTCCTGGCCCGCGAGCTCGGACACCGTCTGCATGCTGAAGCCCCCACTGCCGCCCGCGCGCCGCACTGCCGTCCGCGCCGCCTTGTTCACGCCCTGTCACCACGTTGCTGTGTGCACGATATTCGCAGACCGCCGAAGGGCTGGTCACTCAAGGGAGTACCAGCCAAAGGGAGTACACGGGCGGGGACTGGTGCCGAGCGGTGACTTGAAGTAGTTTTGTCGTCACTCCCCGTGCACGATGGCGCCTTGTCACGGGGAGCGAGCGCTGTGCTGAACAGGGCCGAGCAGGGCTGAAACAGAACAGAGTTGAGTCGAACAGAACTGAAAGGCACCACATGCAGCACCGGCACCGCATGCGGAATCTCTCCCGTACCTGCGTCTTCGCCTTCGCGGGTCTCCTGGCGACCGTCACCTCCTCCGCGGGGCCGGTGTCCGCCGCCCCCGCCCCCGCATCCACCTCCGCGAAAGCCCCGGCGGCCGCCCGGGCGGCCGACTGCCGCGGCATCGGCACCTCCTTCGACGACCGGATGCTCCCGGGCCAGTGCCTGCGCAACGGGGGCTACCGGTTCGAGATGCAGTACGACGGCAATCTGGTCCTCTACTCGGGCTCACGCGCGTGCTGGGCGAGCGGTACGGACGGGACCGACGGCGTGTACGCGAAGTACTCCGGAGACTGGAAGATCGATTCGCCGTACATGACCCTGGAGTCGCAGTTCGGCGAGCTCAGGAAGTACCGGGGCACCTACACGTACCTCCACAAGAGCGGCAATGTCAGCCTCAACAACAAGGGTGAAGTGTGGATCGCGTACGGGAAGATGGCCGGTTGCTGACGTCGGCGGGAAGGGGCGTGCGGATGCGGCGGGGCATCGGGCGCGCGGTCGCGACGGCGGCTTTCGTCGCCGTCGCCGCGCTGGGCGGCGTCCCTTCCACGGCAGCAGCCGCTACGACCACGACCGCGACGGCCGTCGTCGCGGACGACGCGTGCGCCGCCAACGACAACCTCGGGGAGATCGCGAACAACTTCATCTCGCGCTGCCGCAAGGGCTCCATCCGGTCGGTGTTCCCCGGGCAGCACTACGGCGACACCCTCGGGGAAATCAAGGGCTGCGGCGAGGCATCCTGCAAAACGGCCTGGAAGCTGTTGAACGACAACCGGTTCAAGAAGTAGCAAGAAGTAGCCAGAAGTAGACCGAAGCGAAGGTGGCCGGGGAGATGAGCCTTTACGTCGGTGTCCTGCTCTGCGAGGCGTCGACGACAGCCGAAGGCCAGGCCCCGCTCTACCAGGAGAACTTCGTCCTGCTCACGGCGCGGGACGAGGACGAGGCCCGCGACAAGGCGCTTGCACACGGCAAGCGCCTTGAGACGAGTTACGAGAACGAGCTCGGCGAGACCGTCACGTGGAAGCTGCTCCATGTGGTGGACGTCAGCGAGGTCGCGGACCCCGAGCCGGGTGACGGGGCCGAGCTGTACACCAGGCACTTCCGGAACTACGACGCGTACCGGTCCTTCGAACCGCTGCTGTCGGGGGAAGAGCTCTGACGGGCCGCCCCGCGCGGGAGTCGGCTGGTGGGTGAGTCGGCAGACCGGCGTACGGACGAGGACGGTGCCCACCGTGCCGCGGGTGAGCCTTCGGGCGGCGCGGGCCCGGCCCGTCGCTCTCTGCCCGCACCCATCGCCCCCACGGGCAAGGTAGCGCGGCCCCTCTGGACCCTGCCCTGAGCCAGGTCCCGGGCCCCCGGCCCTCGTGTCACAGATACGCCACCGCTCTGCGCGACATCGGGATCGCGATTACCTTGAGGGGATCTGCTGTCAGCCCGTCAGAGGTGGACGATGAAGCCGAGGGTCCTGGTCAACGAGGTGAAGGGCGAGGGGCCGCCGGTCGTCCTGGTGCCCGGCGGGCTCACCGGATGGGTGTCGTGGACGCCGCTCGCGGAGGCCCTGTCGGCGAGGCGCAGGACCGTCAGGGTGCAGCCGATCCACAACGAGCTCGGCTCGGCCGGCGAGCGCGGGGACGCCGGGTACACCGCGGCGATCGAGCGTGAGTCGCTGCTCATGACGCTGGACGCCCTCGGGGTCGGGACGGCCGACTTCGCGGGGTGGTCCGGTGGCGGGCGGGCCCTCATCGAGTTCGCCCTGGCCCATCCGGAGCGGGTGAGGACACTGACGCTCGTGGAGCCCGCGGCGTACTGGATCCTCGACGCCCTCGGTGAGTCCACCCCCGAGGTCGCCCGATTGAACCAGTTCCTGCATGGACTGGCCGGACGGGACGTGAGCGAGGACGACCTGGCCGAGTTCCTCGAACTCGCCGGACTCGCGCCGTCCAAGGACCAGGCCCGCGACCACCCCGCCTGGCCGCGCTGGGTCCCGCACCGGATGGCCCTGTCCTGGAGCTCGGAGCAGGCCGACCGGCCCGACCGCGACGTCACCGAACTCGCCGGCATCCGGTGCCCTGTCCTCCTGGTCCACGGCTCCGCGACCACCGACTGGCTCAAGCGGGTCGTCGCCGTCCTCGACGAACGGCTGCCCGACACCCGGGTTCTCGAACTTCCCGGCGACCACGCCTGCCACCTGGAGAACCCGGACGCGTTCCTCACCGCGCTGGAGCGACACCTGGCGCGGTGAGCCCGGCTGCGTCGGCCACGTCGCCGACGCACTCGCGTCCGGCCGGAAAGCCCCCTGGCCAAGCGTGAGATCGTGCGGCGAAATCCGAGCCCCTACAGGAGCGCTCAGGCCGCGAAGCCCACGTTCGTCACGTACTCGTACTGGCCCCAGTTCGAGCCCAGGTCCTCGATGACGGTGGTCCACTCGTCGTCCAGGCCCTGGGTGTCGCCGGTCGACCAGCACTGAACGATGCGGTCCCAGCGGCGTACGTTGATCGTGCGGTATTCGACGATCCGCTGGCGCGGGCGGTCGACCTGGGACTGGTTGAGGGGGTGCAGCTCGACGCGGGTGCCGCCCCGGGAGTTGAGACGTTTGAGGAGGTGGCGGGCGACGTTCTGGCGGCGGACCGTCCAGTACGCCGCCTCGACGCGGTCCAGGTTCGCGGGGGTGGGCCGGCGCTTCTCGTCGAGCCACGCCTTGAGGGTGCGTTCGGTGACCGTGAGGCCCGCCTCGCGGGCGGCCTGGCGGGCGTGCGGGGTACGCGTCAGATAGTGGAGGCGGGCGAGCAGGCCGCGCCTGGCGGTGACGGGGGTCGCGATGCCGCCCGCGAGGTCGTCGAGGACGCGGAAGACGAGCTCGCTGCCCTTGTAGCCGCGGGCGCCGTAGAGGCCGAACTCGTGGGTGCGCTCCGGCATTTCAGCCCTCCTCGTCGTTCACGTCGTCCGCCGCTGCGTCGTCCGCCGCCCGGCCCACGTCGTACACGTCCTTCAGCTTGACCTCACTCACGCCGCGGCCCTCCGCGAACACCTGGCGCCAGTCGCCGATGACGTGGAGCTCGTCGGTGCCCATCGCCCGTACGACGGTCAGGCCCTCGTCGTGCGCCTTGTACGCCTTCATCCAGAGGTTGGCGAAGGCCTGGGAGCGGATGATGTGCATCCAGTCCGGACGGTACAGCTCGCGGTTGTAGTTCGACTCGCCCATCGTGGAGACGAACTTGGAGTACATCGCCTTCACGTACTCCAGTGTCACCTCGTCCCCGTCGGCCAGCGCCGTGTCGCGGGCGTCCTTGAGGGCGATACGGAACTTCTCCAGGAGGTTCTCCGTGGCGCCGGAGGTGTACGACTCATGGATCTCGGGCGGGTCGCACAGGCCGTACTTGGGGCCGGACAGGCGCAGCAGGAGACGCAGGGTCGGCTCGGTGACCCAGAGGGGACCGGGCTCGTCGCGGTTGCCGATCGGGTTCGGCAGGACCGCCTCGTGCTCCCACGCCGGCGGGGTGATCAGGTGCACGCCGGCCCGGCGGCGGTCGTGGTCGAAGCCCGCCGAGTGCTCCAGCTGGCCGAGCGGGAGGTGGGTCTTGAGCGCGGACAGATAGGCGCCGTTGATGTCGAGCGCGGTCACCTCGTGGCGGCCACTGGGCAGCTCGTGGCGGGTCCACTTGGGGCGCGCCTCCCAGATCTGGTCGGCGCCCTTCGCGGTCTGCTTGCGCAGGATGTCGGGGATCCAGGGGTGCGCGATGATGTCGTAACGGGCGCCCTTGCGCGTGTCGTCGAGCAACCGCATGGCGTCCGGGATCGCCCGCCGCAGCAGCGCGGCCGTGGCCGCCTCGATGTCCCCCTTGTGCTCGGCGAGGGCCGCCTGGACGGCCTGGGTGATCAGGTGTGTCGCGTCGGGCTGGTCCTGGAAGGCACGGCGGGTGGGGGGTTTCGGGGACTGCGACGGTCGGGGGCGGGCCGCGGGCGCCGTCGGCTCCGGTGCTGGTGCCGGTTTTTGAGGTGCGGCGGCGGGCGCCGCTTGCGCCGTGTGGCAGTCGGCCGGGTCGAGGTGCTGGGCGAACCCGGCCACGCGGGTGCGGGCGGGGTGGCCGCACAGGACGCAGGGTTCGGCTGTGGCGAGGACTTCGACGTCGTCGTCCAGATCGTCGGCCTCGGGGACATCTGTGGGTTCGGCGGCCTCCGCCAGTGATGCGTCCGGCTCTTCAGTGCCGGTGGTGGTCGGCTCGGCCGTCGCGTCGAGCTTGGCGCGCAAGCCGTCCAGGAGGTACGCGTACCGGGTGCGCACCTCGCCCGACGGCTCGCGGCCGGTCTCCCAGCCGGTGACCGTACTGGGGCTCACGCCGAGGGCGCGGGCGACCTGGGTCTTGGACAGCCGGGCCTGCTCGCGCAGCCGGACCCGTTCGGCGGGCTCGGGCAGTTCGGCTTCGGGGCCGACCTCGGCGAGCAGCGAGTCGATCGCGTCGAAGTCGCTCACGCCCCGGCCCCGTTCTTCGAACCACCCGCATGCGTGGTGGCGATACGGCGTGCGACCGGCAGCGCCTCGCACGCCCGGGTCGGCCCGGCGAGTACGTCGAGCGCGCCGATACCGTAGTGCTCGGCCAGTACGTCACAATCCCGCAGACTCCAGGCCGTCGCCCCCGACTGACGCCGTGACACCTGCGTCTGCGAGAGCCCCAGCGCCGCCGCGACATCCGTCTGCGACTCACCGGTCACCTGCATCAACGCGGCCACCGTCAGCCTCAGCGACTCCTCCAGTCCCATGCCATAACCGTATCAGATATGCGGTTACCGCATGAGAGGTGCCCTGGCTGACATCGAGAGCTCTCACCAGCTCCCAAGGCGCGAGCCTGCGCCAGTGCCCAAGCAGATGTACGAGGTCCCCACCGAGGCGATGACACACAGCACACATCGGGCACTCCGCCCGCGACCGTGACCACGCCTCCCGTTCTCCGCTCCAGCCCGGACTCGGCGTCCGGCGTTCACATCCGCAACGCCGGGTGCAATGAGACGGCCGGGGCCAGTGCGGTTCATCCCTATCCGGCGTACCGGTGGTACGCGTACGAAAAGAGGAGGCGTGAGGTTCACACCGGGAAGCCGCCCGTTGTGTGATTTACGCGACTCAGCACGCGGGAACTGACACCGCGTTCCAGATGCACCGTCAACCCCCGCCGCAGCTAGGGGGCTTATCACACCGTGCCGATGCGCCTCGGTGCCGCATGCACCCCCAGCCATGGCACGGAGTGCCCCATGCACCGTACGGGGACGGGCAGTTGGCGTCGAGGCGAACACCGCGCCACCCGGGTACGCTGCCCCTCATCAATCACCCCAGGGGTCCAAGCGCCCTCGTGTCCACGGGGGGTCCACGAAGGTGTGGACCTGCCGAACGGGCCTGTGAAATCCGCAGGCCCCAGGAAATGGGGTGGTCGATCCCGATGGCCGAGAAGAACAACAAGCCAGCGGGGCACTGCCGTTGCTGCAGCAAGCGGGAACAGCCGTACCGAACGGCTCGCTGGATGGGACCGGTCTACACGCTCTACAAGATCGTGCGGGACAACTGGCCCTTCTGACGCGCAAAGCCCCGACCTGACCGGTCGGGGCAGCGCTGCAGACGGTATGCGAGGAGGGCTTCACCTTGAGCTTCACGGGCGACGGGTGGGGCCCTTCCCTCTATCCGCATGCGGGTTACCGTCGCGTACGCAAGCTGAACGCCGTCAATGTGATGGCGATCACACTCCCCCGCGACGATGCCCCCATCTTGCCTTGTATTGCAGTGCTTCTGCACCAGCTAGCCAGATGTCGGTCTGCGCAGTTGGACACTCGAAATCGGGCAAGAGCCCAGCTTGACGCGCATTCCTCCTGCGAATTGTGATGCACGTCACGCACGAAAGGGTGACTCGAAGCACACCCGAGCGGATCCCTTTTAGGATTGTTTGTCGATGTTTCACAGGCTGCGGAGGTACGGAACGACCTACTCCGTATGAGCGGGGCGCACTCTACCCGCGCCCACCGACAACTCGGGGAGCCTGCACCGAATATGCCATTCGCCCCATCCCGCGGGCACTCCTGACGGACCGCCACGGCCTGCGACGACTCTCCTGTTCGGGTACGGCCGGTTGCGCACAAGCACGCAGCGGATAGTGAGCCGACGCGCGTCGCCCGCCGGTCAGGTCAGCCCTGGGCCGGCTTCCGCCTGATGGTTTCCCGGCCGGCGCCGGCCGGGAAACCGTGGTCTCGATCGAGGAGCGGCAAGGGGGAACGGGCAGGGTGCCGGGTGAGTCGTCAGTTGTGAGCACGACGGACTCCCCTGGCCCCTGCGGGCGCGCCCCCTTCGCGGTATCAGGGTGACAGGCCGGTCTAACAAGTCGCTAACCGTCCGGACCCCGCCCGCTAACCCGGCTTCACCCCAGCCTCGGCGGGGTCCAGTCCGCGTGGCGCAGGATCATGCGCAGGGCCGCGCCGGACGGCGTCAGGCGCAGGGCCGTGTTGCGCAGCCGGACCGCCAGGGGGTGGGTGAGCTGCTGGCCCATTCGGCCGGCCCGGCGGGCGGCCAGGGAGACGGCCTGGCTGCGGGGGCGGCGCTCGGCGTCGTAGCGTACGAGCGCGGACTCCACGGCCGTCGGGCCGTGCGCGTCGGCGAGCGCGGCGGCCAGCGTGACCGCGTCCTCCAGCGCCTGGCAGGCCCCCTGACCGAGGTTGGGCGTCATGGCGTGGGCGGCGTCGCCGAGGAGGGCGACACGGCCGACGGCGTACGAGGGCAGGGGCGTGCGCAACTCGTTGACGTCGTGGTGCAGCACCGCCTCGGGCCGTGTCGCCGCCAGCAGCGCGGGGACCGGGTCGTGCCATCCGGCGAACCTGTGGCGCAGCTCAGCCAGCGGGTCCGGGTAGCGCGTACGGGCGGGCGCGTTGAGCACCGCGTGCCACTCCGCCCGGCCGTCCGCGAACGCGATGTGGCCGAACTCCGTGCCCCTCCCCCACGTCAGCTCGAAGTCGGTGCGCAGGCCCACCGGGTGCTCGGTGATGGCGCGCAGGACCGTCGAGCCGCTGTAGGCGGGGCCGGGGTGGGCGGGGAAGAGCCGGGAGCGGATCCGGCTGCCCAGGCCGTCGGCGGCGATCAGCAGGTCGGCTTCGAGGGTGGTTCGTTCTGGAGCACCGCTTTCTGAGCTTCTGTCTGTGGTCCCGCCCCCGTCGCCGCCCGTGCCCCCGTCCGCGCCCGCCTCCGCGTACGTCACTCGCGGCCGCGCCCGGTCCGAGACGTCCACCGACGTCACCTCGGCTCCCAGCAGCAGTGACTCCTGCGGCAGGGCCGCGCGCAGTATTCGGTGGAGGGTGGCGCGGGGGATGCCGACGATCGGGGTGCCCAGGGCGCGTTCGAGTGCGGCGCCGTCCATACGGGCCAGCCAGCGGCCGGCGGGGGTGCGGGTGCCGCCGGTGTACTGGGCGCGTGCCGCCTCGCGTACGGGCTCGCCGACGCCCAGGGCGTCCAGCGCGCGCAAGCCGTTGGCGTGCAGCGAGATGCCCGCGCCGACGTCGGCGAGGACCGGTGCGCGTTCGACGACCGTCACCTCCCAGCCGATCCGCCGCAGCCCGATCGCGGCCGCAAGCCCGCCGATGCCCCCGCCGAC
This sequence comes from Streptomyces sp. NPDC048696, assembly GCF_043198895.1. Taxonomy (NCBI): domain Bacteria; kingdom Bacillati; phylum Actinomycetota; class Actinomycetes; order Kitasatosporales; family Streptomycetaceae; genus Streptomyces; species Streptomyces sp. NPDC048696. Next base: position 18,636 of record NZ_JBICVJ010000024.1, read on the forward strand.
CACCACCGCACTGTTGCCCATGTCCGGGCCCCTTTCGCCGATGTCATCAGACCGTCCGCCCTCTACATCTGTAGAAGGCGACGACGGAACGACCGTACTACGCCGCTTCTACGGATGTAGAAACCGGGTGTAGAAAGAGGGCGTGACCACCGACCGACGCACCGCCCTCGCCGACGCCGCCATCGGCGTCCTCGCCGACGAAGGCATGCGGGGCCTCACCCACCGTGCCGTGGACCGGGCGGCGGACCTGCCCCCCGGCACCACCTCCGCGTACTTCCGCACGCGGGCCGCCCTGCTCACCGCGCTCGTACGCCGCCTCGTCGAACTCGACCAGGCCGAACTCCAGTTGGCGGGGCAGGACTCCCCCGAGCCGCGCGACGCCGACGAGCTGACGGACGCCATCGCCGCGCTCGTCCAGCGGCGTCTCACCGGCGACGGCCGGCGCCGCTCGCTGGCCCGTTACGCCTGCGCCGTCGAGAGCGCGCGCGATCCGGAGCTGAGGGAGATCCTCGTACCGCGCGACAACGCGGCGCGCGACGCGGTGACGAGGTTCCTGGCCGCGCACACCCCCGAGGCCGCCGCGGCCGACGTCGAAAGCCGCACCCTCACCCTGCTCGCCTGCGTGGACGGCCTCGTCTTCGACCGCCTGGTGAGCGGCGGAGCCGTACCCCGCGAGGCCGTTCGGGGGCTGGTCGCGGGGGCGTTGGGCGCAGAAACGGAGGGATCACAGCGATCACAGCCTTCACGCCGCTCCCACCGTTAATACTGTTAATCCAGTGGGCGATTTTCCTATGGGATTCCCTTGGGTCACTCAAGTCCCGGGGAATTCATACGACTACGGGCCGGAAAGGCCGGGGCGTGCCCTCGTCGGGGTTTTGGCGTTGATACGGGCATGAATGTATGTCGAGTTCTCAGTACTGCGGTGGCAGGGTCGGCACTGGTGGCCGCTATGGCTCCTTCTGCTCAGGCGCTTGACCTCGGTCGGACCATCAGTAGCGCCGCGCACACGGCGACGGTTGCCGGGGAGCAGGCCAAGCCGGTGGCCGAGCAGATTGTCGGGCACAACCTGAACAAGCGGGTGAAGGCCGTCGGGGAAGCGGTCCGGGCGGGCACCGACGCCGCCAAGGCCGGGCACGAACTGCTCAGTTGATCCCCGCTGATCGTCGCGCTCTCTCTTTCTCTCCGGTCCCGGGTGTGTCCCCGGGACCGGATTCTTCTTTTTTCGAGCCTTTTATGTGACAGTTACTACAGTTGTGACAGTTACAACTGTAATGGCGGATGGGTGTGCTCGTGCGCGGTGCAGAGATCGATCTCGCGGATCCCGCCTTCTGGACGCTTTCGCGGGAACGGCGTCTTGAAGCCTTCGCACGGCTGCGGCAGTTGGAGCGGCCCGCCTATTTCGTCGAGCGGCGGGCGTCCTGGCGCGGACCCGAGCGCGGGTTCTACGCGCTGGTGCGGCACGCCGATGTGGTGGAGGCGAGTCGGCTGCCCGAGGTATTCGCCAGCGCCCCCGGTGTCACCGCGCCCGAGCCGCCCCGCTGGGTGCGAGCGGTTTTCGGGGACTCCATGGTCAATCTGGACGGGCCGCGGCACGCGCAGTTGCGGCGGATCGTCTCGCGGGCTTTCACCCCCCGGGTGCTCGCCGACGCCGAGGCGGACATCGGCCGGCTCGCCGCCCGTATCGTCGACGACGTGATGGCCTCCCGGGCCGACGAATTCGTCTCCGCGGTCGCCTCGCGCATGGCCTTCGGGGTCATCTGCGACATGCTGGGCGTGCCCGAGCAGGGGCGGATCGAGATCGCCCGGCAGGTCGACCGGGCGTCCGAGAACGCCGGAATCGCCCGTACGCTCCGCTCCCGCATTCGCGTCCCCGGGCGAGGACTTCGAGCGCTCGGCCGTATGCAACTCACCGTCGCCGCCCTCGGGCGCGAGCGGCGGCGGCGGCCCACCGGGGATCTGATTTCCGCGCTCGTGTGCGCGGACGTCGACGGACAGGCGCTCAGCACACGGCAGTTGGGGTCGTTCTTCTCGCTGCTCATGGTCGCCGGCGTCGAGACCACACGCAATGCCATCGCCCATGCGCTCGTCCTGCTCACCGACCACCCCGAACAGCGGGAACTGCTGGCCGGTGATTTCGAGCGGTACGCCGACGGGGCCGTGGACGAGATCGTACGGTTCTCCACACCCATCATCCAGTTCCGGCGGAATGTGATCGGCCCTCATGTTCTGGGCGGCGGGCATGCGCTGGCGAGCGGTGACCGGGTCATGCTTCTGTATGCCTCCGCCAACCGCGACGAGGCCGTCTTCGCCGATCCCGAGTCCTTCGACATCACCCGGCGGCCCAATCCGCATCTGGGGTACGGGGGCGGTGGGCCGCACTATTGCCTCGGGGCCCATCTGGCCCGGGTGGAGATCAAATCCCTGCTGCGGGAGCTGCTGAACCGGCCGCTCGCCCTGCGTACCGTGGGAAGGCCCGACCTCGGGCACTCCAACTTCGACAATCGCGTACGGGCCCAGCGTATTTCCTTCGAGCCCGCCCGGGCGAGGGCGTAGTCCTGCACTCCTGCACTCCTGCAGTCCCACATTCCTACCGCCGAACAGATCATCCGATTTGCGCTAGACGGGTTGCTGCACGCGCCGTCCGGTGCGGACACGCGCGCGGATACGGCGTTTCCCCGGATGCCCGGAGTATTCGTATCAGCATCTGGTCCGTTCAATAACGGTCCGACTGGTTCAGCTGGTCGTTTGGTCCTTTCTCCTCGCATTCTGTCGAAGGGTTAGTTCGGCATGCACAACATCTCTGGTTCTGTCGCGCGGGCTGCCCTGGTGGCCGGCCTCGTCACCACGCTGGGCACCGCCTACAGCGCCGCCGCGGTCGGCCATGACCCGGGCGGCGACCGGTCCGCCGCCGCGCCGCCGGGGGCGGCGGCCGCGCCGGTCGCCGGGCAGCGGACGGGCGCCGGGGCGGACTCCGGTACGCAGAACGGTTCGCAGGACGGTGCGCAGTCGAGTACGCAGTCCGGTGGGCGGGCGGGCGGGCAGGACGGTCCGTACTCCGGGCCCGGTGGCCATGCCGACTCCGCCTCCGACGGCCGCGAAGGCCGCACCGAAGGCCGCATCGACGGCCGTGGTGATCACGACGGGTACGGGGACGAGCACCAGGGCGGCGGCAACAGCTACGGCGGAAACGGCGGCGGCGGGAGCTACGGGCACGGGCACGAGTACGGCCGCGACCATGAACACGGCCGCGACCACGAGCAGGGACGCGACCACGAGCACGGGAACGGCCACGAGTACGGGAACGAGCACGGTAACGGCGAGGAGAACGGGTACGGGAACGAGACCTCGCACCCCCGCCCGTCCCACACCCCCACGCCCACCCCGACCCACACCAAGCCCCCCTGCACACCCACTCACCCGCCGAAGCCGACGCCCTCCACGCCCGGCGGCTGGACCACGCCTCCCGAGGAGACGCCGACCCCTCCCGAGGAGACGACGACCCCTCCCGAGGAGACGACGACCCCTCCCGAGGAGACGACGCCTCCTCCCGGCAGCACGACGCCGCCGCACCCGGGCAAGCCCCCGGAGCTGGCGCACACCGGCGGCTCCGGCAGCGAGCTGCTCCCGCTCGTCCTCGGCGCGGCCAGCGGCACCCTCCTGATCACCGGCGGGGCGGCGTTCGCGCTGACCCGGCGCGCGGCCCGGCATCAGCAGACGCCGTAGCGCGAGGTCGTGACCGAGGCCGAGGCCGATGCCGCAGCCGAGGTGCAGTCGAGGTCGCGGTCGTCCCCCTGTGCCTCGGCGAGACGCAGTAAACCTCCGTTACTTCTTTACGCCGGGCGCGTTTAGCCATGGCAACTGCGGCTTCGCGGTGGCCGATGGCCGTCGTCAGCCCCGAAGCCGTCAGCCCCGAAGCGTTGGAACAAACAAGGAGAACTTGATGTCTCGTATCGCGAAGACCGTCGCCGTCCTCGCCTCAACGGGCGCGGTGGCCCTGAGCGGTGCCGGCATGGCCGTGGCCGACGCGGGGGCGCACGGCGAAGCGTCGCACTCCCCCGGTGTGGCCTCCGGCAACGTCATCCAGGTGCCGATCCACGTGCCCGTCAACGTCTGCGGCCTCACCGTGAACGTGATCGGCGCCCTGAACCCGGCGTTCGGCAACCACTGCGAGAACAACAGCGGCCACGGCGGCGGCTACGGGCACTGACCGCCCGTCAGCGCCCGGTCATCCGACCGGCCGCACGCGTACGGCCTCCCGGAACTTTTCCGGGAGGCCGTACGTATGTCTGAGTGCGCCTCTGAGTATGTAGATGGCGGTGCGTACGTGTCAGTCCGCGTATTTGTAGATCTTGGAGTGGTCCAGCAGCGCTGCTGGAGTCGTGTTCCACGGCGGCATGCGGTCGTGGAGGGCGGCCACACGGCCGTTCTGGGGATCGCCGGACGGGGGTGGTTGGGTGGGGCGGTAGCCCGATTTGGGGTGGCGGGTCTGCCAGCGGGACCAGATGAGGTCGACGAAGGCGTGGTGCAGCCAGAAGACGGGGTCGTTCACGGCGCCGCCGCCGATCATCGTGCCGCCGATCCAGCGGTGCACCCGGTTGTGGGTGCGGAGCTTGTCGACGCCGGTGCCGTCGGCCCAGCCCTCCATCTTGTTGCGGAAGCCGGTGCTGCTGGTGGAGTCCCAGGGGGCGACGTCGTAGACGGCGTCACGCAGGGCCCGGTTGAGGTCGTCGCGTGGCGGCAGGTCGAGCGGGTCCTGGCGGCGGGCCATCTGGCGGCCGAGGTCGCGGGTGAGGAACGGGTCCTCGGTGACGCCTTCGATACGCCAGTGGCCGTGCCCGTACGCGAAGGGCCCGGTCATCACCTGAAGGTCCTCGCGGCGCCCGTTGCCACCCATGAAGTCCTCGCCCCACAGGGACGACGCCGGGGTGTTGTCCCTGGTCCAGTCCCAGTACGGGACGGTGACACGCGGGTTGATCTTGCGCAGCTCGCGTTCGAAGTCGAGCAGGAACCGGCGGTGCCAGGGGAGGAAGGAGGGTGCCATGTGGGCGACGCGGAGTCCCTCGTCGCCGTCCCCGACGAAGTACTCGATGTGCGTACGGACGAACTCGTCGTATGTACCGCGTCGTTTGAGCTCCAGGACGGCGTTGACGAAGGCCCTCTTCTCGGCCTTCGTGAGGTTCTTCTGGTTCTTTCGGATGTACACCATGCGGGTTGTCTCACCTCGCCTGTCGGGGGCGGTGGGCGTCACATGCCGTGGAGCGTCGGGTTTCGTTGGTGCGGTGGGTGCTGTGGGTCTGGGGGGTGCTGTCGGTGCGTCACGTGCCGTGCAGCGGGGTGGCGGCCAGGCGGGCGCGGCCCAGTTCGTCGACCGCCGCGCGCACGGCCTCCAGCGGTGTCGGATACGACGTGTAGTGGTCGACGGCGCTGAGATACGTGCCGTCCGCCCGGCGCATGAGGTGCAGACGGCGGCCGTCGATGAGGGCTTCGAAGCCGGGTCCCGGACCTGCGTGGGAGGCGCCGGCGGGGCCGTGCTGCCCGGTGCCCGGGGCCTGGTTCGGCGCGCCTGACGCCGGGTTCGCGTTCAGGTGCGGTTTCGCGGCCGCCGGTGCCAGTGCGCCGGTCGGCAGCGCCGCCTGACCGGCCGGGTGCGCCTCGACGCTTACGTCCGTGGGGACGATGCGGCCCTGGATGCGGCGGCCCCGGTATGTCTCGTCGAAGGAGGCCGGCGGGCCCGGTCGCGCCGAGGCGTCGAAGGCCTGGCCGAGCCACGTGCTGGTCGGATCCGTCGGGGCGGTCGTCGGAGCGCCGGGGTCCGCCTCGGCGCGGGGGGCGGCCGTGATGCGCGCGAGGGTGCCGCCGGTGAAGGTGACGACCGACAGGGTGAACAGGCCCCGCAGGACTCCTCGGCGAGTGGACGCGGGGGCGGTCCACCGGGGGCGGCCGGGCCATGCGGCGCCGAGGCGTCGCAGTCCGGAACGCGGCCGGCGGCGGTCCGCCGGGTCTTCGCTGATCACACAGGGTCTCCGTTCTGTCCCCGGGGCTGGTCGGTCAGTGACCAGCGGCTGGTCGTTCAGTGAGGGGTTCCAGCCGTACGTATCGGGCACAACGAGGCCGTCCTGAAACCGTTCCGCCTCAAGTGATCACTTGCCCGATCACTTGCCGTCCGATCCGGCGGACGACCGTGACGTTCCGCGCCGTGGATCGTTGTTGCGGATAGGGCAGAGGAGAATGAACGCCTGCTGGGGTCCCGGAGGCCTACGCGCTTCCGGGGCCTTGGTCTCTGCGCCCTGGTCTTGATGTGCCGCCCTCGATGCAACGAGGGTCGTCATGTCAGCTCCGTACCTGACGGGTCGATTGTTGACGGGCCGACTTCTGATGGGTCGAATCCTGACGGGATCGAATCCTGACGGGTCGACAGCCGTCGACACTCGCGTGCAGTAATCGCTTGCTCGCTCAGCGCGACAGGTGTGATTTGTCGGATTAGCGTCCTAGGTGTCCGTGTTCACCACATCAGGAGACACCGAAAATGACGCTTCGTCACATAGCTGTAGCCGCCGCCCTGTCCGCCGTGGCGATCCTTCCGGTCGCCGGCGCCGCCCAGGCGGCGCCCACGGCCCGTACCCCGGCATCGGCGGCCCATCAGTGCGGGTACGGAGACAAGTGCAAGGACGACCACCGGGATCACGGTCGCTACGACCGGGATGACCGCGACGACCGGGAACACGGTCGCCACGACCGGGACGACCGGGATCACCGTGGGCACCTGGGTCTGCTGGGCCTGGTGCTGGGCATCCTCTGAGTCCCACCCCACCGGTCGGTATCCGAGAACGGCGTGTGCCGGAGACTTTCCCGTCTCCGGCACACGCCGTTCTCATGCGTACGTACGTGTCCTACCTCCGCAGGCGGCGGGCCGGGAGCACGCAGTGGGCCGCCGTCGTCAGCGTGTCCGCGTCACCCGCGAACGCCTGCAGCTGCGCCTCGGTGAGCGGCCTGCCCGGGACCGCCTCGGGCCACGGGCGGGTGGCGAAGATGAAGTTGGCGCCGCCCTGGGCCTGCGCGGCCTCCATCCACTGAGGCGGGGTGGCGCACTGGACGTTGAAGTGAGGCATCGTCAGGACCGCCTGGCCGCCCTCCAGAAGGAGGGTGATGGGCAGCGTCGCCCCGTGGTCCGGGTCATGGACGGTTCCGGCGGGCATACCGAGCTCGTCGAGCAGCTCCCGGGCGGCGGCCTCGGCGCCCTCGGGGCCGCCTTCGCCGTCACCCAGCGAGTACGCCAGGAGGAAGGCCACGTCACGGCCCTCTTCGGGGTGCGGGCCGCTCCACGCGAGCAGGGCGAGGGTGCCCAACCGGGCGTTCCTGGACGGGCGTACGGTGCGGGGGGCTGTGGTCATGGCGGGACTCTAGCGACATTGGTTCGCGATGCGGACCAATCGCCACCCGTTAGGGCGAATCGGGATTGCCGGTGGTTCTTTTGACTGCGGTCACTGCGGGCCGTCATGGGCCGGTCGCGCAGTTCCCCGCGCCCCTGGGGGTGCCCGCTCAGGTATTTCGTGCGCTCAGACATTCCGGATTCATTCGCTTTGCGAATTGTGCAGATCCGGAAATTCCTCACCTATTTGTCAGTGGCCGACCGGAAGGCCGCCCAGCAGGCCTGCCGGGGCGATGCCGTTCGTCTTGTTCAGGCCGCCCGTGGCCTGGGCGACCGTGTGGAAGAGGGAGTCGCTCTTGGTCGGGTCGAGGGCCTGGGTCTGGACGATCGTGGGCGTGGGGTCGGCGAGCGTGCGGCTGGCCAACGTCTCCAGGCCGCCGTTGAGGCTGGTCGGAGCCATGCCCGCGGTGTCGAAGCCGCCGCTCGCGAAGGCCGGGGACGCGGCGCCCGCGACCGCCAGGGAACCGGCAACGATCGCGGCGGCCTTCATCGCGTGCATCGGCTTCGTCGACTTCATCATCATTTCCTTCCTGTGGCGACTTATGTCGCGCCATTAAGGGTTTTCGCACTGCTTCTTCCTGGGTAACGACCTGTCCGCCCGGGGGAAACCCAGTAATCGGGAAATTGTTGCCGGACCACTCGTATGAAGTGGGCCGCGCCGATACTCGTATGAAGGCGTTCCTCGTATCAGCTGGAAGGCATCTGTACAGCACAAAGCGCCGGTCCACGGGGACCGGCGCTTTCCGTTTGTGCGGGGGTCGTACGAGGGTGCGGCGCTCAGGAGGAATTCGGGAGGCTGGACAGCGGGAGCGGAACGGGCAGCCCCGAGACCGGGAGCTTGGGGAGTGCGGGCAGGCCCGGGAGGTTGGGGAGGGGCAGGCCGCTGCCCAGCACCGTGGCCATGACGAAGCCGACCAGGGCGGTGACCACCGCGGTGGCGTCTCCCACGAGCGCCGTGGCGTTGGCGGCGGTGAGGTCCTTGACCAGCTGGTCCACGGCTTTCTGCAGGGCGGCCAGGGCGTCGCCCTTGAGGTCCGCCGCCGGCGCCTTGGCCGCGGCCGCGGGCGCGCCGTGCAGCGCCGCCTTGGGCAGCGGAAGTCCGGGCAGCGGGGGCTGTGGTACAGGCAGCGGCGCCGCCGGGGTGGCCGGGGTGGCCGGGGTGGCCGGGACCGCGGCGGTCAGCTTGGCGATCGCGGCCTTGACGGCGGCGGTGAGCTTGTCCAGGTCCGCTGCGGGGACCTTGCCGTCGTCCGCTTTGAGGGCCGCGGTGACCAGGTCGGTCACCGGGGTGAGCACTGCCCCGATGTCGCCCAGCGCCTTGATCTGGGCGAGGAGCGCGTCGGCGCCCGGTACCGGTGCCTCGGCCGGGACCACCACCGGGCGTGGCTTGGGCTGTTCGGCGGCCATCGCGGTGCCTGCGGCACCGGCGACGCAGAAGGCCATCGAGGCGGTGACGGCGGTTGCGGTGATTCGACGGGAGGCGCGACCACGCATGGAAGGGTGTCTCCTTCGTGAGGGAACGGATGTCCCTCACCTTGTGTGCGCCATGACCCACCTGCAACCGGATGATCACACCGTGTGATCAACTGACAGATCCTCACCTCTCTGAGCTGGGCGAACCCATGAGCGTGAACTGACGGGGCGTGCGGCCGTTCGTGGGCGGCCCGTCGGCCCCGTCCCCCGGATGGCCGACCGTCCGTACACGCACGAAGCCGCCCTCCCCGGTGGGGAAGAGCGGCCTCGGTACAACCGTGACGTGGTGAGACGTCAGACGTGGTGAGACGTCAGTTGTTGACGCAGGTGTTGCCGAACGCCGGGTTCAGCAGCCCGACGAGGTTCACGGTGTTGCCGCAGACGTTGACGGGCACGTGGACCGGGATCTGGATCAGGTTGCCGGACAGGACGCCCGGGGAGTGGCTCGCCTCGCCCCCCGCGTTGGCGTCGGCGGCGGCGGCGCCGGCACCGGCGGCGACGGCCGCTGCGGCAGCGGCGGAAAGAGCGAGGGCCTTGGCGGTACGCGACATGAAGAAGCGCTCCTCTTGAATGTGGGGCTGTGACCGGGCGTCGTCGCCCGGTCTATCGATCAACGCAGGTCAAGGCCCGTGGTTGTGGCCTGACTGGGTGAACTCACTCCTGGCGGGGTGAACTCACGTCGACTGACGGGGTCAGTCGTTGGTGCAGCGGTTGCCGAACGCGGGGTTGAGCACACCGATCACGTTGACGGTGTTGCCGCAGACGTTGACGGGCACGTGGATCGGCACCTGGATGACGTTGCCGGAGAGCACGCCCGGGGAGTGCGTCGCGACTCCGTCGGCGTGCGCGCCACCGTGGCCGCCGGCCGCCGCGACGCCGGCGCCGAGGACGACGACGGCCGCGCTCGTACCGGCCATCGCCATGGACTTGGCAATGCGCTTCATCACTTTTTCCTTTCAGGTCGACGATGAGGCACTTCCTCAACGAGCCTGTTTACGAATGGATACGGATGATCACCCGATGGGACACTCCGAAAACCCATTCCTAGCGGGCCCTCGCGGTGAATACGGCTACAGTTGCCCCCCGCCCGTTGACCACTCGAAACAGGGTCTGTCCGGGCGCTTCGGCCATCCGGCTCAGCAATGCGGAATTCCATGACCGAGCCGGTGAAAGTACACCCGTTCGGCGGCCCGCTTATACGAATACCTTCACATGAGCGGAAGTGAGCGCGTGCAGCCGCAATTTCCAGCAGCCGAAACAGGGACCGAACGGGAGGCCGAACCCCTGCACGTCCTGCATCTCGTGCAGCCCGTCGACGGCGGGGTCGCCCGGGTCGTGGTCGATCTGGTGCGGCATCAGCTGCTGGACGGGATGCGGGTGTCCGTGGCGTGCCCGCGCGCGGGGCGGCTCGGCGCGGAGCTCGCCCGGCTCGGGGCGGATACGTACGTATGGGAGGCGACCCGCGCTCCGGGGCCCTCTCTGGTGGGCGAGAGCGTGCGGGCGGGGCGGCTGGTGCGGCGGCTGGGACCCGATGTGGTGCACGCGCACAGCGCGAAGGCGGGCGTCGCGGCGCGCGTCGCCGTGCGCGGGCGCGTGCCGACCGTGTTCCAGCCGCACGCCTGGTCGTTCGAGGCGGTCACCGGCGCGGTCGCGCTGGCCTCGCGGCTGTGGGAGCGGGTGGCGGTGCGCTGGACCGCACGGGTGGTCTGCGTCAGCGAGGGTGAACGGCGCACCGGGGAGCGCGCGGGGGTACGCGCGCGCTGGTCGGTGGTTCCCAACGGTGTCGACCTGGAGCGGTACCGGCCCCGGCGCGACGGCGAGGACCCGCGCGCCGCCCTGCCCGCGCTCGCGCATATCGCGCCGAACGCGCCGCTGGTGGTGTGCGTGGGCAGGCTCTGCCGGCAGAAGGGGCAGGACGTACTCCTGGACGCCTGGCGGGAGTTGGGGAGCGAGCTGCCCGGGGCGCGGCTCGTGCTGGTGGGCGACGGGCCCGACGAGCAGGCGCTGCGGGCGGCCGCGCCCGGCTCGGTGGTGTTCGCCGGGGCCGTCGAGGACGTCACCGCCTGGTACCGGGCCGCCGACGTCGTCGTCCTGCCCTCGCGGTGGGAGGGCATGGCGCTGGCGCCGCTGGAGGCGATGGCCTGCCAGAAACCCGTCGTCGTTACAGATGTGGGCGGTTCGTCCCAGAGCCTGCCGCCCGGGCACGCGCCGTTCTGCCTCGTCCCGCCGGACAGTCCGCAGGCGCTGGCCCGGGCCGTCGGCGCTCTGCTCCGTGACGCGCCGCTGCGTGACGCCCTGGGCCACCAGGGCCATCAGCACGTGTCCACCACCCACGATGTGCGGCAGACGGCGGGAACGATCGCGGACGTGTACCGCGAAGTGGCCGGCGCGCGGCGCTCCGAGTACAGGGAAGCCATCCACCAGTGACTGCGGACAACACCGTTCCCCCTCCAGGGAGCGTTCCTTCCCCGGCGGGTCCGCGCCGGGGCGGCGGGGGTGCGGCGGGGGCCGTGTCGGTGGTGGCGACGCCGCGCGGCGCACCCGGACAGCAGACCCCGCCACCGCTCCCGCTCCGGCGCGCGCCCCGCCCGCGTACGGACGTGCTTCTCGTGGCGGCGGACGGCGCGGCGGCGCTCGCGGGGGTGGCGGCGGCCGCCGTGCCGGGGCCGGCCGCCGCCGCTCTCGTGGCGGGGGTGCTCGCGCTCCACGCGTACGCCGGGCTGTACCGGCCGCATTCGATCGTGGCGGGCGGGGTCCTCGACGAGGTGCCCGCGCTGGCCTTCCGGGCGGCCGTCGCCTGGTGCGTGCTCGCGGCCGTGCTCGCCGCGCTGCGGCCGGACCTGGCGCTCGGGTCCGGGGCGCTGGCCGGGGCGTGCGCGGCCCAGCTCGGGGCGAGTTGCTGCGGGCGGGCTGCGGTGTACGGGGTGCGGCGGCGCCGGGCGGCGCGCGCGCCGCGCTCCGCGCTGGTGGTGGGCCCGCCCGGGGCGGCGCTGCGGGTGACGGCGGCGCTCGCCCGGCGTCCGCTGGGCGGGATCCGGCCGGTCGGGGTGGTGGTGCCGGTGACCGCGCAGCCGCCGGACGGCGCCGGGGTGCCGGTGCTGCGGACCATCGAGGAGGTGCAGCGCGCGATCATCCAGAACAGCGTCCGGGACGTCCTGTTCACCGACGCCGACGCCGCCGACCACTCGGTCCTGCTGAGCCAGCTCGGCGCCTGGGGCTGCACCCTGTGGTACGTGGACACCCGCGCCCCCGTGGTCGCGGCGGGCGGGCGGGGCGGGGAGCTCGCGGCGTTCCCGGTGCGGCGGGTGCAGATGACGGACGTGGCCCGGCCCGGGTTCGTGGTGAAGCGGCTGCTGGACCTGGCCGTCGCCGTGACGGCGTTGCTCCTGGCGGCTCCGGTGCTGCTGGTGTGCGCGGCGCTGCTGCGGTGGAGCGACGGGCCGGGGGTGGTGTTCCGCCAGGAGCGCGTGGGGCGCGACGGGCACACCTTCACGCTTCTCAAGTTCCGCACCCTGCGGCCCGCCGACGCGCACGAGGCGGCCACCCGCTGGAGCGTCGCGGACGACGAGCGGATGAGCCGGACCGGCCGGATCATGCGGCTGACCTCGCTGGACGAGCTGCTGAACCTGTGGAACGTGGTGCGCGGCGACATGAGCCTGGTGGGGCCGCGCCCGGAACGGCCCTACTTCGTGGCCCAGTTCGGGCAGGCGCACCGCGGCTATCTGGCACGCCACCGGATGCCGGTCGGGATCACCGGGCTCGCCCAGGTGCAGGGGCTGCGCGGCGACACCTCGATCGAGGACCGAGCGCGCTACGACAACTACTACATCGACCACTGGTCGCCCTGGCAGGACGTGTGCGTCCTGGTGCGCACGGCGGCGTCCCTGGCGCGTCCGACGGGGAGCTGACGATGTGTCATATCAGGTACGCCCGGGTGCGCCCGGCCCGGGGGCGGACATGAGCGCGGTCGCGGCCGGGGCGGCGCCCCGGGCCGCCGCCGGGCCCGTGACTCCCCGTACCGCCCGCCGCCTCGTACGGCTGCTGCCGCTGCTCGCCGTGCTCGTCCTGCTCGCGGTGCCGCCGCCGGGCGGGGCGGGCGGCGGCGACGGCCCGGGCAGTGGGACGCTCGCGGACGCCGCCTCCGGTGTGCTGGTGCTGTGGGCCTTCGGGTCGGCGCTGCGCACCGGGTCGCGGCCGCTGGCGCCGTTGGCGGCCGCTCTGTTCGCGCTCGCGGGGGTGGGGATCGCGGTGGCGGCGGCGGGCGCGGGCGAGGTGGCGGACGCGCTGCCCGGGATGGCCCGCTACCTCCAGATCTTCGTCCTGGTCCCGGTCTCGGTGCTGCTCCTGGTCCGCGACCGGCACGACTTCCGCGTCGTCGCCGGGGCGCTGGTGGCGCTCGCGCTGTTCGAGGGCGGGGTCGGCGTCCACCAGTATCTGACCGTCACCGGCGCCTCGTACATGGGCGAGGACATCCGCGCGGTCGGCACCTTCGGCGCCTCGGACATCATGGGCATGGCCACGGTCGTCGCGTACGGACTGGTGGGCGCGGTGGGGCTCGCGCTGGCGCCCGGCGCCCGTACGCCGGAGCCCGGTGCGTGGGCGGGGCGCGCGTGGCGGCCGCTCGCGCTGGTGTGTGCGACGGTGCTTCTGCTGCCGCTCGCGCTGTCGTTCAGCCGGGGCGCGTGGATCGCGACGGCGATCGCGTGCGGCGTACTGCTGCTGCTCTCGGGTGTCCGGCGGGCCCTGCTCGTCGTGGTGGCGGGGGCCGCGCTCGCGGTCGTCCTGGTGGGCGGCGCGGGGGCGGGCACCGCGCTGCTCCAGGAGCGCCTGTCCAGCATCACCCAGGTCGCCGACGCCCCCGACCAGTCCGTCACCGACCGGTACACCCTGTGGAGCGCGGCCGTCGGGATGTGGCGCGAGTCGCCGGTGAGGGGCGTCGGCCTGAAGGGGTTCCCGGCCCACCGCGACAGCCACGCCCCGCTCGCCCTGTCCTCGGGCAGCGACACGGCGGGCGCGGGCGCCGCCTTCCACCGCCAGCCGCTGCTCTCCCCGCACAACATGTACCTGCTGGTGCTCAGCGAACAGGGCCTGGTGGGCGTGTGCACGCTGGTGGCGGGGTGGGGGGCGCTGCTGGTGTGTGCGGTGCGACGGTTGTTGCGCGTGTTGTACGGGTCCGGGCGCGCGTCCGGCCGCGACGCCGACTGCGGCCTCGTCGGCACCGGGCTGCTCGTGTGGCTGCTCGTCGACTTCTTCTACGGGGACATCGGCGGCCCCTCCACCGTCCTGACCGCGATCGTCCTCGGCCTCGCGGCGTGGTGGGCGGTGGGGCGGCGGGACGGTTCCGGGTGGGGGGCGGGGCGATGACCGAGGCCTTCCGCACCACCGGTACGTCCCGCACGGACGTCCCCCGCACCGACGCCCCCCGGGCCCTGGAGCGGGCGCCGCTCGGCCGCGAGCTCGAACCCGCCTCCTCCACCGGCAGGTTCCTCGCCCGCGCGGCCGCCGTCACCGCCGCGCTGACCGTCGCGGGCGCGGTGCTGGGGCTCGTACGGGACCAGACGTTCGCGCACGTCTTCGGCGCGGACGGGGACACGGACGCGTTCCTGGTGGCGTGGACCGTTCCGGAGGTGGCCGCCACGCTGCTCATCGAGGACGGGCTCGCGCTGATCCTCGTACCGGCGTTCAGCCTGGCGGCGGTGCGGCGCGGGCGTACGCGTCCCGGCCGCCCCGACCCCGTACGCGCGCTGGTGGCCGCGACCCTCCCCCGGCTGATGCTCGCGCTCGCGGCGGTGGCGCTGCTGCTGGTCGTGGCGGCGCCCGCGCTGGTGGACCTGCTCGCGCCCGGGCTGCCCGAGCCGGGCCTCGCGGTCGACTGCACCCGGCTGACGGCGACCTGCGCGCTCACCTTCGGGCTCGCCGGGTACTGCAGCGCGGCCCTGCGTGGCCACGGCCGCTTCCTCGCCCCGGCCACGATCTACCTCGCGTACAACGCGGGCATCATCACCGTGCTGCTCGCCTTCGGCGCCCGCTGGGGGGTACGGGCGGCGGCGGCCGGGGTCGCGGTCGGCGGCGCCCTGATGGTGGCGGCGCAGGCGCCGTCGCTGTGGCGGGGGGTGCGGCGTACGGCGCGTACGGGCATGAAAAGGCCCGCGCGGCCCGCGCCGGGAAAGCGGCCCGACGCGCTGCGCCTCGCCATGGTCGCCCCCGTGATCGTCTTCGCGCTGAGCCGCCAGTGCCAGACCCTGGTCGAACGCCATCTCGCGGCCCCGCTCCCGGCGGGCGCCATCTCGCATCTCAACTACGCCCAGAAAGTGGCGCAGATGCCGATGGTGCTGTCCCTGATGCTCTGCACGGTCACCTTCCCCGTGGTCGCCCGCGCGCTCGCGGCGGGCGAGCGGGAGCGGGCCCGGCGGCGCGTCGAGGGCGACCTCCTGGTCGCGGGGGCGATCGTGCTGCTCGGCGCGGCCGTGGTGATCGGCTGCGCGCCGCAGATCGTGCGACTCCTGTTCCAGCGCGGCGCGTTCGGCCCCGCCGACACCGCCGCCACGGCCGCCGTGATGCGGGTGTACGCGCTGGGGCTGCTCGCCCAGACGATGGTCGGCGTCCTGGTGCGCTCGTACTTCTCGGCCGCCCGGCCCACCTGGTACCCGGCCGCCACCATGCTGGTGTGCCTGGCCGTCACGGCGGCGGCCGGGGCGTGGGCCGCACCCCGGTGGGGCGCCTCGGGCATCGCCGCCGCCAACGCGCTCGGCATCGCGGCCGGCGCGCTGGGGCTGCTCGCCGGGACGGGACGGCGTTCCGTCGGGCTTGAGCGGGGGCGGCTCGGCGGCGAGCTGGCGAAACTGGCCGCCGCCGGAGCCGGGGCGAGCGGCGCCTGCTGGTGGTGCGCGGCGCGGGTGGCCGAGCCCGCCGCCGCGATCGCCACCGGATCGCTGGCGGCTCTGCTGACCTTCACCTTCCTGGCCCGGGCCGCGCGGGTGCGCGGCTTCGCCCCGCTGACCCTGCTCGCCCTGCTCGTCCGCCCCGTCACCCGAAGGCTCCGGCATGCCCGCTGACACCTCCCCTCCGCTCTGGGTCGCGATGTACCACTCGGTCGGCGCCCGCGAGCGCCCCGGCGACGACGACCCGTACAACATCACGGTCACTCCCCCGCGCCTGGAGCGGCAACTGCGCTGGCTGCGGGCGCGCGGGCTGCTCGGCGTCGGCATGGCCCGGCTGCTGCGGGCCCGCGCGGCGGGCGGCGGCAGCAAGCTGGTCGGGCTGACCTTCGACGACGGGTACGCCGACTTCACCGAGCACGCGCTGCCGCTGCTGCGCCGCTACGACTGCACCGCCACCCTGTTCGCCCTGCCCGGGCGCCTGGGCGGCACCAACGAGTGGGACCCGCTCGGCCCGCGCCGCCCGCTCCTCGACGAGGCGGGCATCCGGCGGGCGCTGACCTGGGGCATGGAGATCGGCTCGCACGGCCTGCTCCACACCGACCTGACCACCGCCGACGACGACACCCTTCGCCGCGAGACCGAGGAGAGCCGCGCCCTGCTGTGCGCGCTGACCGGCCGGGACGTGCTGGGCTTCTGCTACCCGTACGGAACGGTCGACCAGCGCGCCATGGACGCCGTGCGCGCGGCCGGTTACCGCTACGCGTGCGCGATCGACCCCGGCCCCCTGACCGGCCGTTACGCCCTGCCTCGCGTCCACATCGGTGACAACGACACCAGCTTGCGGCTGCACCTGAAACGCCGCCTGCACCGCTGGCGCCGCCGCCCGCCGGGGGACGGCCCGGGGGCGGGCTTCGTCCCCGAGGACCGGTCGGGGGTGCTGGGGGCGCAACGGGGGCCGCGGCCGTCGGAGACCACGGCTGGGACTGCGGCCGGGAGTACGCCCGGGAGTAGGCCCGAACGCCCGGCCGACGGCGGTCCCGTACAGCCGTCACCGCCTCCACCTCCGGAGGCGACGTCGTGAAGGTCCTCCACGTCATCACCGGACTCGGGATCGGCGGCGCCGAGCAGCAGTTGCGGCTGATGCTGCGTCATCTGCCCGCCGGGGCCGAGGTGGTGACGCTCACCAACCCGGGCGCGGTGGCCGAGGGCCTGGCCGCCGACGGCGTCCCCGTCCACCACCTCGGCATGTCCGGCAACCGCGACCTCGGCGCACTCCCCCGCCTGACCCGGCTGATCCGCCGGGGCGAGTACGACCTGGTCCACACCCACCTCTACCGCGCCTGCCTGTACGGGCGGGCGGCGGCCCGGCTCGCGGGCGTACGGGCGGTCGTGGCCACCGAGCACTCGCTGGGCGCCACCACCATCGAGGGCCGCCCGCTGGGCGCCGGGGTGCGCGCGCTGTATCTGGCGGCCGAACGCCTGGGCACCGCCACGGTCGCCGTCTCGGCGACGATCGCCCGGCGGCTGCGGGAGTGGGGCGTACCGGCCCACCGCATCCACGTCGTCCCCAACGCCGTCGACGCGGCCCGCTTCCGCTTCGACCCGCTGCTGCGGACCCGGGCGCGCGCGCTGCTCGGGCTGCCCCGGGACGGGTTCGTGATCGGGGGCGTGGGCCGCCTGGTGGCGGGCAAGCGGTTCGAGGTCCTGGTGCGGGCACTGCCCCACCTCCCGGACGCCCGGCTGCTGTTGGTGGGCGGCGGCGAGCGGGAACCGGCGCTGCGGGCCCTGGCCGGGCAGCTCGGCGTGGCGGACCGGGTGTGCTTCGCGGGCGAGTGCGCGTACGGGGGCGATCCGGCGGGCGAGGGCTCCTTGACCCTCGCGGGGCTGCTCGCCGCGATGGACGTCCTCGCCTCCCCGTCCGCCGACGAGTCGTTCGGGCTCGCGGTCGTGGAGGCGCTGGCGGCGGGTCTTCCGGTGGTCTACGTGACGTGCCCGGCCGTCGACGACCTGCCGCCCGGCGACGCCCCGGGCGCGGTGCGCACCGACGAGGCGTCCTTCGCGCGGGCGCTGCGCCGCGTGCGGGAGAGCGGGTGCGCGCGGCTGCCCGTGCCCCCGGCGGTGGAGCACTACACGGTCGCGGCCTCGGCGGCCCGCCTGAGCGCGGTGTACGAGGCGGCGCTGCATCGCTCGGTCGGCAGGCACGTCACATCAGGAGTTTCAGGAGTATCGGAAGAATCGGGAGTATCAGGAGTGAGCGTTCGATGAGCGAATCCCCCAGCCCCTGGCGCCGGGCGCGGTCGTCCATGGCGTCCGTGGCGTCCGTGGCGTCCATGGGCACCCACCGCGCCCGGCCGCTGCCCCGGTGGTGGCCGCTGCCCGCGTGCGCGCTGCTCGGCACGGTGGTGGGCGGTGTGTACGGGCTGGTGCGCCCACCGGAGTACAGCGCGACCAGCTATGTCGTGGTGACGCCCACCGGAAAGTCGGACCCGGCCACCGCCCTCGGCTTCGCCCAGGCGTACGGGCGGGTCGCGACCCAGGTCGCGGTGATCGGGGACGCGCAGGCGTGGGCGGGGGTGCCGGCCGAGACGATCCGCCGCGACGTGCAGACGGCGACGTCGCCGGACGCGCCGATGATCGCGATCACGGGCAGCTCGCGGCGCCCGGATCAGGCGGCGGACATCGCCAACGCGGTGGCCCGCGCGCTGACGCTGAACGGCCGTCACACCGAGGCCAGCACCGGCGTGCGCCTGGTCCAGTTCTCGCGCGCGGCCCGGCCCGTGGACCCGTCGTCGGCGCCCGCGTCCCTGACGGCCCT
This sequence comes from Streptomyces sp. NPDC048696, assembly GCF_043198895.1. NCBI lineage: Bacteria > Bacillati > Actinomycetota > Actinomycetes > Kitasatosporales > Streptomycetaceae > Streptomyces > Streptomyces sp. NPDC048696. The sequence goes on from NZ_JBICVJ010000024.1 coordinate 37,234, forward strand.
GGTCGGCGGCTGCGCCGGGGGCCTGACGGGCGCTCTGGTCCTGCTCGTACGGCGGCGCCCGGGCAGGAAGGAGCAGCCCGCTCCCGTACCGTCCCCGGCGGGGCGGGCACCGGCGGCGGAGCTGACGGCGGCGCGGCCGGGGGGCGGCGCGCAGTGACGGTCGTGGGGGAAGCCCGGGTTGCGCACGACCGCTCCTCCTTCTCGGTGGAAGTCTGTACGGAGGCGGGCCGGTTCGGGGCGCTGGCCCCCGAGTGGGGGCGGCTGCACGCCCGCTGCCGCACGGCGACCCCGTTCCAGAGCCACGCCTGGCTGCACTCGTGGTGGCTGTCGTACGGCGTGAACGGCCGCCTGCGCGTGGTCCTGGTGCGCCGGGACGGCGAACTGGTGGCGGCGGCCCCCCTGATGCTGACGTACCGCCCCTTCCGGGTCCTGGTCCCCCTGGGCGGCCGGATCTCGGACTACAAGGACGTACTCCTCGACGACACATGCGTGCCGGAGGCGGCGCACGCCCTGGTGACGGCGGTACGGGAGACGGCCGGGGGCGCGCTGGTGGACCTGCGGGAGGTACGCCCGGGAGGCGCGGCGGAACTCCTGCACGCGCACTGGCCGGGCGCGCGGGCGACCCTGCCGGACTCGACCTGCCTGGAACTGCCCGCCGCTCCCATGGACGACCTCCTGACCCGCCTCGCCGCCAACCGCGCGCAGCGCGTACGCGCGAAGCTCCGCAAGATCGACGCGCTCGGGGTGGCCGAGCGCCCGGTACCGGTGGCGGAGGTCCCCACGACGCTGGAGGCGCTGCTGTCCCTGCACCGGATGCAGTGGCGCGGCCGGGGGGTGACCCCCGAACACGTACGCCCCCGCTTCGCCGACCATCTGACGCGTTCCGTACGGCAGATGGTGGCGCGGGGGGAGGCGGTGGTGACGGAGTTCCGCCTGGAGGACAAGGTGGTGGCGGTGGACCTGACCCTGCGCGCCCCGTCCCTGACCGGCGCGTACCTGTACGGCGCGCACCCCGGCCTGCGCGCCCGCAAGGTGGACGTGGCCGCGCTGCTGCTCCGGGCGTGCACCCGCAACGCCGTGTCCACCCCGCCGGCCCCGTCGGGCTCGCAAACCCCTTCAGCCCCGTCGACCCCGTCGGCTTCTTCGGTGCTGAGCCTGCTGCGCGGCAACGAACCGTACAAACACCACTGGCGCCCGACCCCCGCCCTCAACCACCGCTACTTGCTGGCCCGGCGCAGCCGGTGGACGCCGCTGGTGTGGTGGTGCGTGGGGTACGCGGGGGTACGGGGGCGGGTCGCGGGGGGTGTGCGGCGGCTGCGGGGGTGGCGGGGTGGTGAGGCGCGTTGATCGACGCGTTCCGCACCGGACCCGCTTGCCGTCGGCTGTCGGCATCGGCGTCGCTGTTGGTCCGCGCACGGCGCGTACGCCGTGTGAGCGGGATGTTAGCCGGTTGTTGGAAGGCGCCGTCAGTATCTTCGTGCGGGTCGAAGGGCGGCCCGCTCAATGACGGGGGAATCCATGCGCATCCTCAAGACCGCGGCCATGACCGCATCGGCTCTGGCACTGACCGCCGGGGCGGCGCTCTCCACGGCGGGGACGGCCTCGGCCACCTCGACCAACGAGTTCGTCAACCAGAACGGCAACCACTGCCTGGCCATCGACATGTCCATGGAGTACCAGGTTCTCGGGATCCTGTGGACCTGCAACCACAACCCCGACCAGCAGTGGCGCGTCGCGGACTACAAGGGCAGCGACGGCGGCGGTGACTACTACGAGATCAAGAACGGCTACGGCCAGTGTCTCGGCACCTGGGAGGGGGCGACGGACAACGGTACGAGGATCTCGGGCTGGGACTGCAACGGCAACGCCGACCAGCAGTGGTACATCGACAGGGTGTCGAGCGACCCCCGGTACTCCAGCATCCGCAGCCACGCCGCCTACAAGAACAACAGCAACAAGTGCATCGGCGCCCTGAACGGCGCCGTCGACAGTGGCACCCCGGTCATCCTGTGGGACTGCAACGGCCACAGCGACCAGAACTGGATGCGGGTCGGCTGACCCGTACTCGGCTGACCCATGCCCAGCCGTCACCTGCGGATCGGGCCCGCCCCACCCGCCCCTGGTCCGGGGCGGGTGGGGCGGGCCCTCGCGGATTTCCGCGGAACGACCCAGGTGGCGGGCGTTCGCGGATCTCCGTGATCACAGCAGCTGAGTGTCTACCTCCTGCGCGAGTACCAGTCGAACCGCAGGCACAGCTTGCCGCCGAGCCAGTACTCGACCCAGTCGCCGAGGTCCACCGGCTGGCAGTTCGGCGGCGGGAGTTTGCCGGTCGGGGGCGTGGTCGGAGGGACGGCGGGCGGGACCACGGGCGGGGTCGCCGGGATGGCCGGGGTTGCCGGGGGTGTCACCACGGGCGGCGTGACCGGCGGCATCACCGGCGGTGTCACCGGTGGCGTGACCGGCGGCTTCGTCGGGGTTGTGGGGACCGGCAGCGGTGTCGGGTCCGTGCGGCCGAACAGGATCGACTTGTAGACCTGCGACGCCTTCGGGTTCGCCGCGCAACTCCAGACCCCGTGCGGGCAGTAGTCCGTGATCGTGTTGTAGAGCGGCTTGTGCGCGTCCATCCAGTTCAGCATGCGGCGCATGTATTCGGGGTTGTCGCCGTTGCGGAACAGGCCCCATTCGGGATACGAGATCTGCTTTTTGTGGGCGGCCGCGAAGTCCACCTGCTGCTGCAGCCCGTACGGTTCCTGGATCTGTTCGTCGAACTTCCGGCCCGGCGGCTGGTCGTACGAATCCATGCCGATGATGTCGACCACGTCGTCACCGGGATAGCATTCTGTCCACGGAACGGCGTCCCGCCCCCGGCTCGGTGCGAAATCGAAGCGGAATTTCTGGCCGGGCACCGCGCGCATCGCGGTGACGGCCCGCCGCCAGTATTTCTTCCAGGCCTCCGGGTCGGGTCCGCAGCGATGGGTGTACGTGGTGCCGTTCATCTCCCAGCCGAGCACGATCACCGTGTCCGGGATGTTCAGTGCCACCAGGCGTTCGGCGAGTGCCGTGAAATGCCGGTCGAAGCGGCCTTGCTGGCCCGATCGCAGCAGACGCCGCACCGCGTTGTCGGAGAGGTTGTCCTCGTTGGCCGCCTGCATGGGGACGTTGAGGACGAAAAGCCGGTCGGCGCGCGCCCGGCGCCAGGCGGCCCAGCTCTCCAGGAATCGGGCGCGGCCCTCGATGTCCGACCAGCTCTCGCCGGGCAGATAGGTGTGACCCACTCTCAGTTCCGCTCCCCCGAGCCACTTCTCCAGTTCGCCCATCCGCTGGACGCCCCGGTCGTCGGACTCCAGGAACGCGCCGAACCACGTGGTGGAGGGGTGCACAGGGCCGGGGCCGACGCCGCCGGTGGGGTCCGGGGCGCGGTGCGGCGGGGCGACGGCGAGGCAGGAGACGAGGGCGCCGGCCGCGAGGACCGAGCACGCCACTTTGTACGTCGCCGTGGCCGGCCGGCGCTTTTGCCGGTGCTTGGCGTGGCGCTGCTTCGTGTGGCGGTGCTTCCCCTGGCGCATGTCCACTCCTTGGTGCCGAATCACTCCCCATACTCGATATACCCAGTGGGAAAATATTGTTATTGCGCTGATTGGGAAGATAATCCGTTCGGGTAACCGAGGAAGGGGTGACGTAGGGAATGGTGAGGATGCCTCATTCCGTGCCCGCGCTCGATCGCCGCGTCCCCGCCGTCCTTCTGAGGATCGATCAGAACCCGTTCCATCACGGCACCCTGGGAGCCGTCCGTTCGCTCGGACGGGCGGGGGTCGACGTGCATGTCGTGGCCGAATCCGCGTCAAGTCCCATCGCCCGCTCGCGATATCTGCGCCCGGGCCGCATTCACCCGCCCCCGCGCGGCCGTACGGACGACGATGTGACGGACGACGACGTCCTGGCCTCGCTGGTCCGCGTATCGGACCTCATCGGCCGGGGCCGACCGGCCGTACTCATTCCCATGGACGATCTCGGCGCCCTCGCCGTGGCCCGGCTGCGCGAACGGATCGGCGGCCGTTTTCTGCTTCCGGAGCAGCGGGCCGACATCGTCGAATCAGTTGCCGACAAGGCGGAACTGGCCCGCCTTTGCGCGGCGTACGGCATCGCGCATCCGACGACCGTCATTCCCGGGAGCGCGGAGGAAGCTGTGGCCGCTGTCGCGGAGCTCGGGCTGCCCGTGGTCGCCAAGTGGAGTCGGCCGTGGCTGCTTCCGCACGGCTCGGGGCTGCGCAGTACGACGCTGGTGCGCTCGGCGCGCGAGGTGGGCGCGCTGTACGCCCGGCGGCGGACGGCGGGCAGTGCGCTGCTGTTGCAGCGGTTCCTGCCCGCCGGGCCCGGCCGGGACTGGTTCTTCCACGGGTGCGCGGGCCGCGATGGCACGCTCCTCGCGGGCGGGGTCGGCCGCAAGGACCGCGCCTGGCCCGCCGAGGCGGGGCTGACGGCCGTCGGCCGCTGGGTGCCCAACCCGGCCGTCGAGGCGAGCGCCCGCCGCCTGATCGCCGCCGTCGGCTACCGGGGCATCGCCGACCTCGACTTCCGCCTGGAGGCGGCGACGGGCGCGTACCACCTGCTGGACTTCAACCCCCGCCCCGGCGCCCAGTTCCGCCTGTTCACCGACCGCTCGGGGCTCGACGTCGTGCGCGCGCTGCATCTGGACCTGACGGGCCGCCAGGAAGGGGCGGGCGGGGCGGCGGCTGTGGGCCGCCTTTTCGTCGTCGAGAACTACGCGTTGCTGTCCCTGCTGACGACGGGCGGACGGCCGGGCCGCGGCGACCGTGTCGGCGCCACCGAGGGCGCCTGGTTCGCCCTGGACGACCCGGCGCCCGCGCTCGCCATGAGCGCGGGCTGGGGCCTGCACGCGGTACGCAAGGGCCTCACCGCGTTCGTACGGTCGTCTCAGCGGCGGGCGGACGCGGCCGCCGTGCCCCGGCGGTAGAGGATCCCGCCGCCGATCAGCAGCCCGGCGGCGGCCGCGGTGGCCGCGCCGAGCAGGTCGGCGTCCCCGCCGGTCGCGGCGAGCTGCGGCCGCGCGGGCGCCGCCGCGACCGGCGGCTGAGCCGCGGGCTTGGCGTGCCGGGGACCGCTGTGCGGCATGGACTCGCGTACGTGCTCCCGCACGTGCGACGGCATCGCCCGGGGCGCGGGCGGCGCCATGGCGGGGCGCGGCGTCACGGTCGGCGTCACCGGCTGAACGGGCGTCACCGGGTGCGCCGGGGGCGCCTGCTCGTGGCGCGGCGGGACCGTGACCGGCGGGGTGACCACGGGCGGCTTGGCCGCCGGGGGCTGCGGCGCGGGCGGCGTCGGGGTCGCCGGGCGGTGGTGCACGGGCGGCTGGGGGGCCGGGATGCGCATCGGAGGGGCGAGGTGGACGGGGGGCGCGTGGTGCGTCGGCGGTGCGGTGTGGTGCGCGGGCGGAACGTGGTGCACCGGCGGGGCGGTGTGCTGTACCGGCGGGGTCGCGTGGTGCGCCGGAGGCATGAGCGGCGGCGCGTGCGTCACGTGGTGGTGGACGACCGGGCGGTGCGGCTTCGGCGCGTGCGGCATGGGCGGCGCGGGCCGGGTCGGCGGCTTGGCGACCGGGGGCTTGGCGACCGGCGGGTGTGCCGCCGGGGGCTGGGGTGCCGGGGTCGGCGGGGGCGTCGGGGCGTGGGCCCGCTGCACGGGGTGCGGGGGCGCGTCGTGGTGCGCGGCGTTCTCCGTGCTCGCGCACTGGTTGCCGAACGCGGGGTTCAGCAGCCCGATGAGGTCGACCGTGTTGCCGCACAGGTTCACCGGCGCCTTCACGGGCGCCTGGGCCGCGTTGCCGGACAGCACGCCCGGGGAGCCGTGGACGTCCGCGTGCGTCGTCCCGGACCCGGAGGGGGCGCGGTGGTGGCGCTCGGAGCCGTATTCGCGCTCCTGACCGTAGTCATCGTGGCGACGGCGCTCCTCGCCGTAGTGGTGGCGATGGTGGCGGCCCTCGCCGTACTCGCGGTCCTCGTCGTACGACCGCTCGGAGCCGTAGTCCCCGTCCTCGTCGTCCCCGTACGAGGAGCGCTCGTCACGGTCCGAGTCGCGGTAGGACTCGCGGGACGACTCGTAGCGCTCCCGCCGGTCGTCGCGGTCATACCGGTCGTGGCGCTCGTGCCGTCCCGACTCGTGCTCGCCGTGCGAACACCCGTTGCCGAACGACGGGTTGAGCGCGCCCACCGGGTCCACCGTGTTGCCGCACACGTTCACCGGGACTTCGAGCGGCGCCTGAATGGAGTTGCCGGACAGGACACCTGGCGATTCCCCGTTCTCGGAATTCACCTCGGCCGCATGAGCGCCGGCGCCGCTCATGGAGAGAACACTGGTGGCCGCCATGGCCGTGAACAGTGTCTTGGTGATGACCTGTCGCAATGCAATGCCTTCCTGATCCTGCTCACGGTCCCGGTCGGGGTACCGGCTTCGGGATATGCCGCCGCACGTCCCGAAGCCGGCGGGAGAAATCCGTAGTGCGTTGTCAGTCGTTCTGGCAGTGGTTGCCGAACGCCGGGTTCAGCAGCGCGATGATGTCGACCGTGTTGCCGCACACGTTGATGGGGACGTGGACCGGGACCTGGATGACGTTGCCCGACAGGACGCCCGGGGAGCCTTCGGCCTCGCCGCGCGCGTTGGCGTCGGCGAGGGCCGGCGTGGCCGCGCCCGCCGCCATGACGAGGCCGGCCAGGACGGTGGCAGTCTTCCTGTACTTCACTTGTTTCTCTTTCCTTTGAGAAAGGCCATCGCAACGAATTGTTGCGCGCGGCGCGCACCGGAGAGGCACCGCTGACGAATTGGTAACGATCGCGCCCGGTAAAGGAAACCAGCGGCGGGGCGTACGCCGTGTATTCACTCGCTTGGCACTCGGTCGGGCCAGGTGCACCACACACGCGTAACCGGTGAAGAAATGAAACTGCCGGCACCTCGGGAAACGAGGTGCCGGCAGCCCGGTCGCTCAGAGCCTCGGCGTCGTGCCCGGCGGGCACAAACCCCGGCAGGGCTGGAATCAGCCGCCGACAGAAACAGCCGTCGCCACAGATCAGCTGCCGACGGCGCCGTTCCCGGACAGGACCGGGATGTTGGAGAGGATGTGCGACAGCGGCTCGTCGCCCTTGGCCTGCGTGGAGTTCTCGGTGCACTGCTGGTTCTGCGGGGCCGAGAGGATCGGCACGTCCTGGACAGCCGTGACCGGGATGAGACCGACGACCGAACCGACGTTCGCCTTGACCGGCAGGCCGACGCAGGGCTTGTTGAGCGTGCCCTGGACCAGGCCCAGCTGCGGGCTCATGTCACCCTCGGTCTTCTGGTTGCCGAAGGCCTGCTTGGCGTTGTTGCCGCTGAACGACGTCGTGCCGTTGTCGTTGCCGATGGCCATGGCCTGGGGGGCGGTGACGGCCGCGGCACCGACGATGGACGCGGTGACCGCCGTAGCCGCCATAACCTTCTTGATCACGGGGGTGTTCCTTTTCTGGAGAGAGGAGTTCACGCGTTTACTGCACTCCGATCAACTGCCTTGGCGGGGTTTAGTTATGCCCATTCACCCGATCGGTGGGGAACCGAATTCAGGGTGTCGCGCGGCGCGCCACGGGGGCGAACACTTGCAGGCCGTTTATCATTCCGTTTCGTTTCTCCGGAGCTCTCCAGGGCTCCGCACAGCGGTAGCGGGATGACAACGGGAGGCCCTTTGAAGCGCGCGAGCGCGGCTGACGCGGGGGTCGGCAGACGCCGGCGCCGCGGTTTCTGGAGCGACCGGGAGCTCAGGCTGGTGGACCGCCTGGCGGCCCTGCACACCCAGCTCGACGCCCTGCACCAGGAGCGCGCCGCCCTGATCTCCTATGTGGCGCGGCTGCACGGCGGCGATGTCACCTCGGAGCGTACGGGCTGGTCACTGGTGCATGTGCACACGGCGGCGGGCCGGCTGTCGTGGCGGGTCGCGCCGGACGACTGGCATCTGTTCGCGGGCCTCGGCGACCGCCCGGCCCCGGCCCCCGCCGACCAGATCCCCCCGCTGCGCACGGCCGAGACCAACACCCGGCTGTCCTTCCTGCATCTGCACCGGCGCCCCAACATGGCGGCGGCGAAACGCGGTTGACGTCCGCGCCGCGGCCCGCGCCGCGCCTCTCCCCCTCGCCCGTCTGTCCGGTAAAGCCGGGGCGCCCGCGATATCGGCCGTACGGGTGACAGCGGGAAACCAAAGCGCGACAAGTCAGTTGACCAGATAGCTCCGACAGCTCCGTCCGGGGCATCCACTCCGGGCGGGGCATCCATGAGGAAGGGACCAGAGTGTTCAAGAAGGCTATGGCGGCAGTTGCCGTTTCCGCGTCGGTCGTGGGAGTTTCCGCGGCCGCGGCGCCCCAGGCCCTGGCCATCGGGAACGACAACGGGACCACCACGTTCAGCGGCAACGGCGCGATGCAGGCGTACGGCAATTCCTCCACGTACGGCAATATGAGCCCGCAGTTCGCGCTCATCCAGGGCTCTTTCAACAAGCCCTGTATCGCGCTTCCGGCGAAGGCGAACATCGGCTCGGTCGTCGGTGCCATTCCGGTCACCGCCGTCCAGGACGTGCCGATCCTCTCGGCCCCGCAGAACCAGCAGTGCACCGAGAACTCGACCCAGGCCAAGGGCGACGAGCCGCTCTCGCACATCCTCGACAACATCCCCGTCCTGTCCGGCAACGGCTCCCGCCACAGCTGACGGACCACGGCTGACGCACGCCATCGGGACCACAGGGCCGGATCACCGCTGTTCACACACGGTGGTCCGGCCCTTTCCCGTACGCAGGCAACGTACGCGGTACGTACGGTCGTTCAGGCGGGCCAGCAGGGGCGGGTGATCACGGCCGTCCACTCGCGGTCGGGGCGGCCCGGCAGGGTGCGGCCCTGGGCGGCCCAGGCGGCGGCGAGCTCCTGGTAGATCGGCGGTTCCGGCGCCACTGGCGCGGGCGCGGCGGACTCCGTGCGGCTCGCGGGGCGGCTGGCGGGGATGAACGCCTGTCTGTGCCAGGCGCGTTCGGGCTCCGTCATGTGTGTTCACCTCGCGATCCGGCGGACAGATGTCTTCACCCATACCGTGCGGCACGCCGGTTATGGGGCTGAATGAGCCATCCGGGCTATTCCTCCCCGTCCTGAGCAACCAGCGCCCGGTCCACCCGTTGATCGTTGCAGATCTCCGTCAGTGGAGTCGGACTCATAGAGGAGCCAACATGCAGAAGTTGTGGTCGGCCGCGGCCGTCGCCGCAGCCGTCTCCGGTGTCACGATCATGGTGGCGCCGGCGGCCCTGGCCATCGGGAACGACGGCGGGACCACGTCGTTCAGCGGGAACGACGCCGAGCAGAAGTTCGGCAACGCGGCCACCAAGGGGGACATGAGCCCGCAGCTCGGTACCGTCCAGGGCTCCCTCAACAAGCTCTGCCTCGGCGTTCCGGTAAAGGTGAACGTGGGTTCGGTCGTCGGCGCCATCCCGGTCACGGCCATCCAGGACGTGCCGATCCTCTCCGCCCCGCAGAACCAGCAGTGCACCGAGAACTCCACGCAGGCCAAGGGCGACGAGCCGATTTCGCACGTGCTCGACAACATCCCGGTGCTGTCCGGGAACGGCGCCAAAAACAGCTGAGCCCCGCCGCGTCCACCGGGTCGGCGCACCTCCCCGCCGGGGGTGCGCCGACCCGGTTGTGTCTCACCCGGGGCTCTCTGGTCCTGTTCTGTCCTGCCCCATCCTGTTCTGCCGTACGGGGGCGTCTTCTGGGAGCGTCTTGTGTCGTACGAGGGCGTCCCGTTTGCCGTACTGGCTCGTTGGGCTTCGTGAGATGAGCACAAGGAGGCACCGCATGACCGCGCCGACGACGACACGCCCGTCCCGGATGCGCAACCCCGCCGTGGTGATCCCCACCGCGATGCGCCCGCTCCTGGACATCTTCGAGGCCGCCAAGAAGGGCGGGGTGGCGCAACGCACCCTGGAGCTGGTCCATCTGCGGGCCAGCCAGATCAACGGGTGCGGCTACTGCGTGCACGGCGGTGTGGCCAGTGCCAAGAAGGCGGGCGAGAGCGACGAGCGGCTGCACGCGGTGGCCGCCTGGCGCGAGGCGGTGTGCTTCACCGCGCCCGAGCGGGCGGCGCTCGCCCTCACCGAGGCCGCGACGCGCCTGGCGGATCGCCCCGATCCGGTGCCGGACGCCGTCTGGGACGAGGCGGCCCGCCACTACGACGAGACGCAGCTCGCCGCGCTGACCCTGATGATCGCCCTGACGAACCTGTTCAACCGGTTGAACGCGACGACGCGGCAGCCGGCGGGCGCGACCTGGTGACGAGGGCCGTCGACGCGTCCCCTTGACCTCTCCCCTTGACCTCAGAGCGGCAGCGTTATCCCGAGCTCGCGCATCGCCGAGGACGGCGGCCCGCCCTCCGAGCGCTCGGTCTTGCGGCCCTTGCTGCCCGGGGCGAGCGTGCGCGGGTCGATGGCCTCGGCCGGGGCGCCCGTCGCGTACAGGCCGTCCGGCTCGCTGTCGCGGTCGTGCGGCAGGACCCAGAAGACGCGGCGGCGCCAGGTGCCGGAGGAGGGGGACGCCTTGGCCTTGGGGCCGAGCAGCGCGTAGCCGACCATGCGGCCGTCGCGGTGGTAGGCGGGCTTGCTGCGCCGCGTCGGCAGCCGGTCCAGGCTCTGGCGCACGTAGTCGAGCACGGAGATGTCCTCCAGCCAGACCAGCTCGGTCTCGTGGCTGATCTCGTCGTCGGTGATCAGGGAGCTCATGCCCTCTCCTCGTCGGCGAGCAGTCCGATGCCCGGGTAGTACTTCCGCGAATTGGACAAGATCATCTCCTTGGGCGAGGCCAGCCCGACCAGTTCGCGTGCGCGCGCGGCGAACGCGCGGGAGGTGATGACGGGTGCCCCCTCATTCTGACACCAGGCCCGGTACGCGGCGTAGAGGCGGGTCTGCTCCGCCCGGTGGTCGGGGTGCAGGGCGCAGCTCTCCTCGAAGAAGCGCCCGGTGTGGTCCTCGGTCTCCGCGTACACGGTCGTGGCGATCCGTACCCGCTCGGGGCCGGTGAGGTCCTTGTCGCCGCCCAGGTAGCGGCGGGCGCCGTCGATGAGCCAGTTGAGGATGCCGGGGCCCTCCTCGGTGACCAGGACGTCCGCCAGGTTGTCGATCTTGCGCTCGTCGGAGACGACCCGTTCGAACGGAATCAGCCGCATACGGCGCCAGAAGGCGAAGCCGCCGGTGCCGACCTCGGGGCGGTGGTTGCCGAGCAGCCAGAGCTTGTGGGTGGGCTGGAAGCTGAAGAAGTCCTGGCGCATCCGGCGCGCCTTGATGCGGTCGCCGCCGGTGAGCAGCTTGACGCGGGCCTCGTCGAACTTGTCGCCGGGCTTGACCTCGGAGCACACGATGACGCGGCGCCCGTGCAGTTCGGCGAGGTCGGTGGGGTGGCCCTCGAAGGGCCGGGCCATCAGGAAACCGGGGGGCCCGGCGTCGGCGTAGTCGCCGAGCAGCTTCATCACCACATCCAGAAGTACCGATTTGCCATTCTTGCCCGATCCGAACAGGAACGGCATGATCTGCCCGCCGACGTCCCCGGTGATCGAGTAGCCGAGCAGCAGATGCAGGAACGCGATCATCTCCGCGGATTCCTGGTCCTCGCCGAACGTGTCGGTCAGGAACCGGTTCCAGCGGGGGGTGGCCATCTGGCGGGGCCCGGTCGAGGTCGAGCGGGAGTGGAAGTCCTTGTTGGGGTCGGGGGTGCGCACCAGGCCGGTGCGCAGGTCGACGATCCCGGCGGGGGTGCACAGCGCGTACGGGTCGGCGTCGAGCAGGGAGGCGTTGAGCACCATGCCGGGGGCCGAACGCGCCTGCGCGAGCATCGCGTTCATCCCGGAGGTCGACAGGGCGCGGCGGCGGTGCTGCTGGAGCGCCTGGACGGTGTAGAGGCCGCGCGGGTCGGTGGCGGCGATGTTCTCGGCCAGGTCCCCGGCCGCCCACATCACGGTGTCGTCCTCGTCGAGCTGCCAGCGCGTGGTGTCCCAGCGGTACCAGCCCAGGCCCGGGACATGGCGGTAGTCGTCGGCGAAGAGCCTTACGAACAGCTTGGCGTTGCCCCGGTCGGTGAGCGTGTCGGGCAGCAGCCCGGCCTCGGTGGCCCCGGGCGCGTGCGTACGGGCCTCGGAGCCGCCCTGGGCGGGCAGCACGGCCCCTCCGGGGTCGGGGGCCTTGGTGTGCCCCGTGGGGGCCGTACGGGCCGTGTGCGCCAGGATCTGCGAGGCGACCGTCTGCGGGTCGAAGTCGAACAGCACGTTGTCGTTGCTGCCGTTGCCGGAGGCGGTCACGGGCGGCTCCGCAGCTGGAGGGGACGGCGGGAGCCGGCGGCCATGCCGCTGCGGACCACCGCGGCCGAGCGGCGGTCCTGGCCGGGCCGGGCGTACTCGGCGGCCTCCAGCAGGCCCCGCTCGGCGGCCTCCTCGGTGAGGTACCCGGCGGCCACCAGACCGCCCACGGTGTACGCGGCCCGGTTCAGCTTGTCCGTGAAGCCCGCGCCCTCGGGAACCGAGGCGCAGTCGGCGACTTCGGCCAGGGCGGTGGCGAGGACCCGGGTGGCCTGGTCGCGTCCGCCGCCCGCCGCGATGACGGCCTGCCGGGCACGGGAGGGCGCCATGGGGCGTACGAGCCGCTGTGCGGCCTCCTGGGCGTCCCGCAGGTGCCCCGTGCGCTCCAGCTCCGCCGCGAGCCAGGAGGGCAGCACAGCGGGCTCCTTGGCCCCTTCCAGGGGGGTGTAGGTCCCGGCGGGGGTCACGGTGCCGGGCGCGACGATGTAGCCGCCGTGCGCCCGTACGTCGACCTGCCAGGCCAGCGAACTGCCGCCGCCCGACCCGACGGAGGAGTGCCAGCGGCGCCCGTCGGGGGCGGCCCGGTACCAGACGTGCAGCCCGCCCGAGGGGGTGCGCACACGCAGCGTGGAGGCGTCGTCGGCGGGGCTGGGGTGCCCGCGCAGGGCGGCCAGGACGGCGAGGGTGTGGAAGCCGTTGGACAGTCCGCGCAGGTCGACTTCGGGGTGGATCGGGATGCCCGGCAGGAGCAGGTCCCGGGCGGGCGGCGGCTTGTCGTGGTCGTCGACGTCGATGACGACCAGGCCCGCGGGGCCGCACGCGACGCCGACGCCGAGTCCGGGGTGCGCGCCCCACCACATGCCGATGCGCTCGGGGTCGACGGTCGCGGCGTGGAAGCCGTGGCACCAACGGCCCGCGTCGACGCAGGCGCAGACCTCCCGGCGGTGGCCCGGCAGGCGGCAGTCCGCGCAGTTGGCGACGGGGGTCTTGCGGCCCGGCGAGAGCGGGTGGACCGGCCAGCCCCGGGAGGCACACCAGCGGGCCATGACCAGCGGCGGTGCGGGGGCAGCGGCGGGGTCGCCCGGCGGGGGGGCAGCGACTGAAGGCGCAGCGAGCGGCGGTGCGGGGGCCGGAGGTTGTGCCGAGGCCGGGTGCGCAGGGGCTGACTGGTCTGAGTCGCTGCGCGGAAAACGCAGCTCAGCAGTCATGCGGTTCCCCTACTCAGCGACTGAAGCGACTCAACGACGGACATAGGTTAGCGAAGCTTCGGGGCTGGGGAGCGCAGGCCCACGCAAAAGCCGGTGCCCGTGTCGATGATGGGACAGTCGGCGCCGCCCGGTGCGGGAGTTGACCCGGGGGGCGTCGGGGGCGGTGCCGGGTCAAAGGCGTTGGCCCGGCAGGCGCGGAGGCGGGGCTGTGGCCGGGCCCGGTGGAGCGACCGAAGACCCAGCGACCGAAGACCAGCGACTCAACTCGGATCCAGCGACCGAAGTTTTTTCAGTCGCTGTGCTTCGTGCTGCACAAAACCGCAGGTCACAGGCTTGCGGAAGATCAATCAGCGACTCAAAGCGACTGAATCACTCTATCTATGAGTCGCACGCGCACATGAGCCAGAACGCCATATCCCCGAGGAATACTGCAGCCTGAGTCGCTTCAGTCGCTGATTGTCTGACGAAACATCATCTGACCTGCGGTTTTCTGGCAGCGACTGAACAGCTACCGAACTTTCCCGGGTAGCTGCGTTCAGTCGCTGGCCCTCCTGGAGCCCCGGAAGCCGTCACTCCCGGGCCCCGAATCAGCGACCGAACGCCTCGGAAGCGACCGAACGGCAGCGACTGAACCCGCCCGGGCCGCCCCCCGGCTGAGCTACCGAAGCGACTCAAGCGACCGACCGCCGCACCTGCTCCCCCGACTGGTCCGGGACACGCCAAGAACTCCGGGCCTCAGTCGCTTGAGTCGCTTCGGTAGCTGCTACGCCCGCTGGACGGCCCGTCACCGGGCCCCGTTTCCCGCCGGGGACACCAGGGCGCTCACCAGCGCGCTCACCCAGAAGATTTCGGGCGACCGTCCGCGCCGGGACACGGGGGCGGGACGGGCGCCGGGCACGCCTGCGCCGGCCACGGGAGTTGCCGAGACTCGGCAGCGTCCGGGCGCCCCGGCTCGGGCACCCGGCCCCGCGCGATGCCCGGCAGGACCTGACGGCAGGCCCCGCACTGCCGGTTCTGGCATGCGCACGGATGGCAGTCCCCCGTGACAGCGGACGTACGGACCGGAGTCGCCCCAGGCTGCGGGGTGTTTCCGGTCGGCCGGGCTCAGCATGCAACACAGCCGACCGGGTTTTCTCCCGATGATTTTTCCGCCGAAAAACCGGTTGGCTGGTCCGTGGCTTCTCAACTTCCGCACGCGCCACGGCGTCCCCGGCTCACTCCTCCTCGATCAGCCGCTCCGCCGACAGCGCCCAGCAGTACGTGAGTTCCGCGAGCGTCGAGACCTGCCACAGTTCGCGCAGCTTGCCGATCTCCTTGGACAGGGTGCGCAGCCCGATGCCGAGGCGCTGGGCGGTGATCCGCTGCTCGATGCCCGCGGCCGTGTCCCGCAAGATCTCCCGCTGGAGCCGGGTCGTACGGGCCCCGGCGGCCACGTCCGAGGGGCGCGGGTCGCCGTGCCAGATCTCGGCCCGCCGCCACTCCTGGTCGAAGCCCTCCGCCATGTACGCGACGGCCGCCCGGTCCAGGACGTGCCAGGCGGCGTGGCTGGGCACCGAGTTCACGATGTGGTCGGAGATGAAGGCGGTGCGCCGGTCGACGATGATGCACCGCTGGAACGGACCGCTGAGGGTACGGAACTGGGCGCCCCGGCCGGTCATCACCCGGGCCCACTCCCGGGTCGCCTCGTCGTCGCGCAGGCTGTCGCGGTACAGCGTGCGCACACTCACCCCGCGCTCCAGCGCCCGGCTGTCCCGGTCCATCGCGAGGCCCAGCATCTCCCTGCCGCGCGGCTCGCCGGGCTGGGCCGTCAGCAGCTCGCTCTGCGCCTGGCTGATCGCTTGCTCGATCCGGGCGTTGACCAGACCCGGCTCGGTCAGGAACTCCGAGCCCCGCCCCGAGCGCCACTTGGCCCGCTCGAAGTGCACGCTCAGCTCGTCCGCGTCCTCCGGTATCGCCGCCATCCGGGCCGCCCGGGCCGCCATCTCCCGCAGATCCGCGTCCAGTTGCCGCCGGGCCGCCTCCTGCGGGTCCAGGGCCACGGGGATGTCCGGCAGGTCCGGGTCGACGGCCACCAGGCCGCGGGCGCGCAGCTTGGCGAGGACGGGTTCGTCGTGCGGGGTCAGCGGCTCGTGCCGGGTGATCCGCCCGTACAGCTCGACGGCCTCGGGCGGCAGCCGGGCGCTTGTCGGTGGGACCGTCCGCGCCTGTTGTTCGGGATCTCCGGGAAGTCCGGGAATCTCGCTCTCCACCTGGTTCGCCCCCGCCGTGCGGCTGCGTGTGTACGCCGGGCGTACGTACGCAGCCGTAACCGCTTGATCGCTGCATGTCAGACCAGGCAGCGTAACCGGTGGGCCGGTACGGCCCCGTCCGCCCGGCGCCGCTCCCGCACCGGTCACGGCTGAAAACGCTCGCACTGGAGAGCGGTGGCGGCGGTCGGTGTTCGACAGTTCACTGGGGAAACACGATTCATGGACAAGGTTGCGGACAAGGTCGCCCTGGGCGGCCTGTTGCGCGAACGCCGTGCGCTGATCAAGCCCGAGAGCCAGGGACTGCACCGCCCGACCCGCCAGGGCCGCCGCGCCCCCGGCCTCTCGCAGGCGCAGATGGACCAGCTGCTGCACCGCTCCCCCGACACGTACGGGCGCCTGGAGTCCGGCCGTTACGCCAACCCGCCCGCCGACCTCCTGGAGGACGTGGCCCGGCTCCTGGAGATGAACGAGCAGGAGTGGATCGCGCTGTGGCGGTACGGTCTCGGCCAAGATCCTCCGTACCCGCTCAGGCCGCAGTCCGGCGAGGAGATCCCCGGGGTCTGGCAGGAAGCCGTCGACGGCATCGCGCACATGGCGTACGTCCATGACCGCTCCTGGAACCTGCTCGCCTGGAACTCGGCGTTCGCGACGCTCTTCCCCGCGGGCCGCGTCCCGCACAACACCATGCGGTGGATGGCGTTGGACCGGGCCGCGCGCTCGATCCTGATGGACTGGGAGAACGCCTGGGCCCCGCTCGTCCTCCCCCACCTGCGCGGCGCGCTCGCCGCCGACCCGCAGGACGAGACGCTGCGGCAGATAGAAAAGGAAGTCCTCGCGGACCCGGTCACCTCCCCTATATACGACCGCGCCAGCGCCTACATCCACCTCGACGGCGACGAACGCCCCCTGCACCACCTCGCGCTGGGCCCCGGCTGGGTGACGATGTGCGCGGCCCAGCCGATGGCGGCGCCCGGGGCGCGCATGATCATCCTGGTCTTCCACCCCGGCGACCGGCGGCGGCACGCCCGTACGCCGATGCTGCGCGCGGAGGCGGGCCGAGAGCCGAGAACGGATATGAGGGGTGGGACGTTGGGACGACCATGAGCCTTCTCGACTTGTTCCTGCTCCTGGTCTTCGTCTGCTGGACGCTGGTGTCGGTGGCGATGCTCGCCGACTACCGAGGCATGCGGACCTCGTTCAGCCGCTCCCGCGCCCGCAACGACCCGTACGCGATACGCCACCGCAGCAAGATCCTCGTCGCGTTCTCGTGGGGCGGTGTGGTGACGGGGGTGTACGGGATGGTGGGGGTGCTGTACGTGTCGCTGACGTAGAAGTAGGTGTACGGGGTCGGCGGATTATCACGGCGTGATAGGTCGGGAGGCGCGCTCGCCGCGTTGGTGAGCTATCACGCCGTGATAGGCGCGAGCGCGAAGATGATCTATCACGCCGTGATAGCCCGCCCCGCCGACCTATCACGCCGTGATAATCCGGGCGAGCTTCGCCGGGTCGGTGTGGGCCGTGATGTCGGTGATCCTGCCGTCGACGACGGTGAACGCGAGGATCGCGAGCGGGGTGCCGTCCGCGCGCCAGGACACCACTCCCGGCAGGCCGCCCACGAGAGCCGGACGCCCCAGCGCGGCCGCGCTCGCGGACTGCTTCGCGCCCGCGGCGACTTCGGTGGCGCCGAGGGTGACGACCACGCCGGCCGGGGTGTCGACGGTGAAGCGCACCTCGGGGTCGAGCACCCGCAGCAGCCCCTCGAAGTCGCCGTCGCGGGAGGCGGCCAGGAACGCCTGGACCACCGCTCGCTGTTCCGGCCCGGCTCCCGTCGGAGGCTCGGTCGCCTGCACCTTGCGGCGGGCGCGGCTGGCGAGCATCTTGGTGGCGTCGGTGGACTTGCCGAGGATCTTGGCGATCTCGTCGAACGGCACCGCGAACATGTCGTGCAGGACGAACGCCAGCCGTTCGCCCGGCCGCAGCGACTCCAGTACGACGAGCAGCGCGAGCCCGACCGTGTCGGCGAGCACCACGTCGTCCTCGGGGGCGGGCGCGTCGTCGAACGTCACCACCAGTTCGGGCAGCCGGTCCTCGTAGGACGCCACCGGGCGGGACTTGCGCGAGCGCAGGACGTCGAGGCTGATCCGGCCGACCACCGTGGTGAGCCAGCCGGAGAGGTTGTGGATGCTCTCCGCGTCCTGCCGGGAGAGCCGCAGCCATGCCTCCTGGACGACGTCCTCGGCATCGGCGTGCGACCCGAGCATGCGGTACGCGACCGCGCGCAGCCGGTCGCGCTGCGCCTGGAACGCGTCGGCGACCGGGTCGGCGGGGGCTGCCGGGTCGGGCGCCGGGTCCTTCGGGCTGGTGTCGGCCATGGGGTTACCTTCCTCGGAACTGCTCCGTCATGGGTGATGACGGGCCCACAAGGGCGTACGTAACCGACGAAGGAGCAGGACCGTGGAAGCACGTGCGGCACGTATGAAGGGTGTGGCTGGCCCCGACCTGACCACCGCGATCCAGCACCTGCACAAGGCGATCCACGCCGGGGGCGTCGAGCCCCGCCTGCTGGAGCTGGTGCATCTGCGGGCCAGCCAGATCAACGGGTGCAGCCCGTGCGTCCACGCCGGTGTCGCGGCGGCGAAGAAGCACGGCGAGACGGAGGAGCGGCTGCACAGCGTGGTCACCTGGCGCGAGACGCCGTTCTTCACGGACGAGGAGCGGGCGGCGCTGGAGCTGACCGAGGCGGCGACCCGTATCCAGGACGGCGCGCCGGGCGTGACCGACGAGATATGGGACGCGGTCGCCGACCACTTCACCGAGGAGCAGCTGTCCTCGATCGTCCTGGAGGTCGCGATGACCAACTTCTTCAACCGCATCAACCGTACGACCCGGGAGCAGGCGGGCAAGGTCTGGTAGCCGGGGGGCTATCACGGCGTGATAGCTCGGCCGGTGCGGCGATGAGTCGACCTATCACGCCGTGATGGGTCGCCCCCTCCCCTGGCCGACGGCGGCTCGGATTATCACGCCGTGATAGATCATCGACTCCCCCGGCCGACGACTCCCCACCCTGCGGCTCGGATTATCACGGCGTGATAGCTCCGCCCGGGCCGCCGCAGAGCCGCCGAGTTATCACGGCGTGATAGCCCGGCCCGCGCCATCGATCTGCCATCGACCTATCACGGCGTGATAGATCACCCGCTCCCCCGGCCGACGACTCCCCCCTCCGGCCCGGATTATCACGCCGTGATAGATCACCAACGCGCTTCCCGACCTATCACGCCGTGATAACTCCCCTCCCCCACCGGCCACTTTGCCCCGTCTCATCCCGTACGCCCCCATCGCAAGCCAGAAAACTAACGTGTCGGTCCATCAAATGATCTCCGGCGTTAGTACAGTTACTCCCCATGACCTCACCTGTAACCAGAGGCGACCGGGAGAAGGTCGTCTCGAAGCTTCCGCTGCGGCTTCGCCAGGAGTTGAAGATCCGGGCGGCACAGCTCGGCGTCGACATCCAGGAAGCCGTCGAGACCGGCATCACGACGTGGCGCAGCCTCGGTTCGAACCTCTCCCCCATCGACACCTCCGGCGCCGAATCGTTCGCCACCTTCCTGCCCGCCGCCCAGTGGTCCGGCTTCCGGGCCGACTGCAAGGACCGGGGCGTCTCCCTCATCCAGGGCCTCGCCCAGTCCGTACAGGTCTGGCTCGACCACCACCCCGCCCCCGCCGTGCGGCGGCCCGCGATCGTGCGGCGCATCATCGTCTGCAACCAGAAGGGCGGCGTCGGCAAGACCGCGATCACCGCCGGGACCGGCGAGGCGCTGGCCGAGGACCCCGCGGTCCTCATGCCCGTACGCGTCTCGAAGCACTTCGCCGCGCTCATGGAAGAAGGGGACGGCGGCGGCAGCGACCCGCTCGCCCTGGAGGATCTGCCCGGCCTCGGCCAGCGCGTACTGCTCGTCGACTTCGACCCGCAGGGCCACCTCACCAAGCAGCTCGGCCAGGAGCCGCTGCCGATGGGCGGCGACTCGCTCACCAACCACATGGCGGGCGACGCCAAGGGCGAGCTGCGCGAGGTGATCGTCGCCATCGACGAGCAGCGCTTCGGTGACCGGCTCCATCTGCTGCCCGCGTGCACGGACGCGTTCCTCCTCGATGTGCGCCTCGCGTCCGTACGGGCCAGGGAGGCGGCCCTCGAACGGGCCCTGGCCCCGGTGGAATCCGACTACGACGTCATCCTCATCGACTGCCCGCCGAGCCTGGGCCTGAGCATGGACGCGGCCGCGTACTACGGACGCCGCCGCCCCGACGAGGTGCCCGGCAACTCCGGCACGCTCATCGTCGTCCAGGCCGAGGACAGCAGCGCCGACGCGTACGACCTGCTGACGTCGCAGATAGAGGACATGCGCGCCGACCTGGCCCTGGAGCTCGACTACCTCGGGATCGTCGTCAACCACTACGACGCCCGGCGCGGGTACATCGCCACGTCCTCCCTCCAGTCCTGGATGGACATCAAGGACCCGCGGGTCGTCGGTGTCATCGGCGACCTGAAGGAACAGAAGGAAGCGGTACGGGTCAAGCGTCCGCTCCTGTCGTACGCCCCCCGCTGCGACCAGTCCGTCGGACTGCGCGCCCTCGCCCGGGAGATCAGCAAGTGAGCAGCAAGGCCAAGGACCTGGGAGCCGGGTCGTCGTTCGGTCAGGCCCGGGCGGTGTCCGCCCGCCGGGCCGCGATCGGCGCGGCGACCGTCGCCCCGACCGCCGGAGTCCCGGACCCGACGGAACTGCCCGTCGGCCGGATCAGCCAGAACCCCGACAACCCGCGTGAGCAACTGCGCGACCTGGAGGGCCTGGCCGACAGCATCCGCGAGATCGGGCTCGTCAACGCGATCACGGTCGCGTCGGTCGAGGCGTATCTGCTGGAGCGCCCCGAACGCGCCGACGACCTCGACCCGGACACCCGCTACATCGTCATCGACGGCCACCGCCGGCTCGCGGCCGCGCGGCTGGCGGGCGTGGCGGTGGTACGGGTCAGCGTCGACAACGCGCTCGTCTCGACGGACGAGTCGCTGCTGGAGGCGGCGTTCGTCGCGAACGTCCACCGCGACGACATGAACCCGCTGGAGCAGGCGCACGCGCTGAAGAAGCTCGTCGAGTTCTACGGCTCGCAGAGCCGCGCCGCCAAGCGCCTGGGCATCGCCCAGTCGACGATCTCCTCCAAGCTGTCGGTCCTCGACCTCACCCCCGAGCTCCAGGCCGACCTCCTGGAAGGCCGCCGCAAGGTCGAGCACGTACGCAACCTGTCCAAGTACGAGCCGAACGAGCAGCGCGAGCAGGCCGACGCGCGGGCGGCGGCCGCGGAGGAGCGCCGCGAGGCGTCGCGGCAGGCGGGGGAGCGGCTGTCACGGCGTGATAATCCGGCGGCGTCGGCCGACACCGACCTATCACGGCGTGATAGCCCGGCCGCGCCCGATGGGGACCTATCACGGCGTGATAGGTCAGTGGGGGAGGGCGACCTCTCCGGCGACCTATCACGGCGTGATAGCCACGAGCGCGCAGAAGATGATCTATCACGGCGTGATAGCCCGGCGGCGTCGGCTGACGCTGACCTATCACGGCGTGATAGCCCCGCCGCGGCCGATGGTGATCTATCACGGCGTGATAGGTCGGGTGCCGATCCCGTTCCCGATCCCGTTCCCGATCCCGGCAACGACGTGCCCGCCCCCCGGCCCGAGGCCAACTCCGCGCCCGGGGCCCGGCCCGTCGTCAAGATGCCCTGGACCGACGGGGTCGCCTGCGCCGAGATCGCCATCTCGCGGATGACCCCGGCCGAACGCGGCCGGATGCTCGACCGCCTCCAGGCGGAGGCCGACAAGGAGGCGCGCCTCACCGCCGCGCCGGTGAACGCGCGCTGAGCGGGGCCGGATTATCACGGCGTGATAGGCAGCGGCTCCCGCCGGGGGAGTGGCGGACCTATCACGCCGTGATAATCCGAGCCGCCGACGGCCGGGGGAGTGGGTGATCTATCACGCCGTGATAATCCGAGCCGCCCTCGGCCGGGGGAGTGGGTGACCTATCACGCCGTGATAGGTCACCCCGCGATCCGGGACAGCTCCGCCGTGAGGTCCCCGCGCGGCGCCACCGACGCCGGTACGCAGTCGGGGGCGAGGCGGATCGCCGAGTCGAGGATCTGGACCAGGGACAACGGGTCGGCCACCTCGTCGAGATGCCGGTACTCCACCGCCGTCAGCACCGCGAGCCGTTCCCACAGGCCGAGCCCCGGCCGACGGTGCTCGCGCAGCAGCACCCGGGACGCCTCGTCGACGTCGGTGCCCGCCGCGTGCAGGGCGTGGATGCGCCCGCTCAGCTCCTCCATGTAACCCATGTACGTCCGTACTTCCGCCGGGCCCACCAGCGGCCCGTGGCCGGGGACCACCACGCGCGGGTCGAGGTCGAGGATCTTCTGGCAGGCGTCGGTCACGCCGCTGAGGGGACCGGCCCAGTGGACCGGGACGTCGCCGATGAACAGGACGTCCCCGGCGCAGACGACCGAGCTGTCCGGCAGATGGACGATGAGGTCGCCCGCGGTGTGCGCGGGCCCCACCTCGTACAGTTCGACCGGCGTCGAACCGACCAGTAGGTCCAGGCGGCCGCTGAAGGTGCGGTTGGGCGGGGTGAGTTCAAGACCGGCGTAGTCGTACCGGCCGAAGTGCGACAGCAGATACCGCTCGAACGGCACCTGGTCCCCGCAGCCGTCCAGCATCGCCTGCAACTGCTGCGGGGCCGGTTCGGCGCACAGATGCGCCAGATTGGCGTCGGTGCTGATGATCTCCGCGTCGGGGAAGAGCCCGTTGCCGTAGCTGTGGTCACCGTTGGCGTGCGTGTTGACCACCGTGGATATGCGGGCGCCGGGCGGCAGTACGCGCCCGGCCGCCGCGATCAGCGCCTTCGTCAGATGGCCGGTGTACGGGGTGTCGACGAGCAGGGCCTCGCCGGCCCCGTCCCCGGGGGCCACCACCACGCAGTTGGCCATGCCCCAGGTGCCGGGGAAGTGCGGCAGCCAGGCGTGGACCCGGCTGTCGATCGCGGTCAGTTCGGAAGGAATACGCATGGGTGCATTGTGCTGCCCGGGCGGACGCGGTGAACGTAGTGCTCCGGGTTCTCCAGGTGTTCCGGGTGCTCCGGGGACACCGCACCATGATCGAGGGGACGAAACGGCCGTGCCCATGGGGGAGTTGAGCCGCAGGACCGGGGCGCCGATCGCGACCATCGCGTACTACCTGCGCGAGGGGCTGCTCGCCCCCGACCGGTTGGCCGGTGCGACGCAGGCCGTCTACGACGACGCACACGCGCACCGGCTGCCGCCGATCCGCGCGCTGATCGGCGTCGGCGGGCTGTCGGTCGCCGGGGTCGGGGCGGTCCTCGACCCCACGCCGACGCGGTGGAACACCTCACCCGCGCCCGCCCGGTGCGGCCGGTCGCAGCCGGGCGGGCACAGCGGTCAGGGCCGGTTGTTCTTCCCGTCCAGCCACAGGGTGTCGGACTCGTCGCGGTGGGAGCCGGTCGTGCCGACGTGCTTGGCGTCGATCCGCGCACCGTTCTTGATGACGTGGACGAGCGCCATCCCGTGCCCGCGACCCAGGTCGTGGTCCTCCTTGAGCCACGCCAGGATCGCCCCCGCCTTCGTCCCCGGCTCGTTGAACCCGCGCTCGTGCGCGAGCGCGATGAACTCGCGGGGGGTGAGTCCGGTCTTGTCCTCGATGTTGTCCAGGTACGCCTGAAACGACATGTGCCCTCTTCCGTTCCTGTCAGTGTGGGGATCGCCCTGGCGGCCGCACCCGGCCGACGTGTTTACGGATATCGGTTCGGCCCGGTCGGTTCGGATGTCCCGACCTCTCGGGAACTGGACGGTACAGTACTCAATAGAAAACTAGACTGTCCAGTACTGATGTTACTGATGACGAGAGGGGATGGCGTGGAAGCGAACGGGCAGGTCCGGTCGGCGCGCAAGCACCGGGAGATCACGGAAGCCGCGACCACGGTGTTCCTGGAGAAGGGCTACTCCGGCACCAGCATGGACGACATCGCGAAACTGGCCGGGGTGTCCAAGCAGACCGTCTACAAGCACTTCTGTGACAAGGAGAAGCTGTTCACCGAGATCGTGCTGGCCACCACCGACCGGCTCGACGGCATGATCGACCTGGTGGCCGACATCCCGGCCGACGCCGACACCCTCGAAGAGAGCCTCACCCGGCTCGCCCGCGGACTGCTGGCCACCCTCACCCAGCCCCAGGTGCTCCAGCTGCGGCGCCTGATCATCGCCAGCGCCGGCACCTTCCCCGGACTGGGCACCACTTGGTACGAACAGGGCTTCGAGCGCGGAATGGCCACCCTGGCGACCGCCTTCCAGCGCCTGGCCGACCACGGACTGCTCCGCGTCGACGACCCGCTCCTGGCCGCGAACCACTTCTCCGGCCTGCTGCTGTGGACCCCGGTGAACAAGGCGATGTTCACCGGCGGCGCCCAGCCCACCGAGGCCGACCTCGATTGCTGCGCCGCCGCCGGTGTGCGCGCCTTCCTCGCCGCCTACCGCTGACCATCGCCCCGGCAGACGGCACTTCCGTGAGCGACCGCACGGTGCCGACATGTGGTCAAAAACAGCCGAGCGGGTCGGATTTCGGGTATCCTGGCTGCTCGGTTCCTGCTGCGAGCCGACGCCTTGACCCCTGCCTGGTGGGCGATGGCGAGTGAGGGGGGGCGAGGCATGGTGACCGTCGAATACAGCCTGGCAGACGCCAAGCACCTGCCGTACGTCAAGCACAGCCTGCTGGAAGTGCGCTCGGAGGTCTGCGGGGCAGACTCCGCCTCCCAGTCGTCCCCGGAGTCGGCAGCGGGCGCACCCTTCGAGGCGCGCCTGGAAGCGGCGGCGTCCCTGCCGGGCTGGACGGTTGCCATCGGCTACGAAAAAGGCCGTCCCGTCGGTTACTGCCATGGGTTCTCCCTCGCGGCGGACACCGACTGGTGGTCGAACATGATCCTGCCGCTGCCGAAATACGTCACCTGGGAGACCGGGCAGCGCACCGCCGTCCTCAGCGAGATAGCCGTACGCAAGCCCTGGCGCGGCACGGGTGTCGCCACGCAGCTGCACGAGATCTGGCTGTCGCTGCGGCCGGAGGAGCGCGTCACGCTGCTCGTGGACCCCGCCCTCGGCGACGGAGCGCTCCAGGCGGCTTACGAGGCCTGGGGATACCGCAGGGTCGCCGACCACCGGGAGCTGCGCGAATCCACCGTGTACACGGCGATGATCCGGCCGGTGCGCCACCCCTGACGCCGTGGGGACTGGCCGCGCACGAAGGCGGGAGGGCCGCCCGGGGCTCTGCTTCCTTCAGGCCTCGGGCGCGGACGCCGCCGCCAGGGTCCGGCCCGCCGCCTGGAGCGCGGTGGGCAGGTCGCTGGTCCAGCCCTGCGACGGCCCGCCCGCGTGGACCGAGAGCGCGGGGCTGCGGGGCACCACGGTGTAGCCGTCCTCGTGCAGGGTGCGCAGGTTGCGGCGGACCGCCGGGCGGCGCAGGGCGGTGGCGGGGATCGACGGCCCGATCACCACGGGGGCCGGGGTGTTGAGGACCGTGGTGAGGGCGAGGCTGTCGGCGATGCCCGCGGCGAGCTTGCCGATGAAGTTCACGGTGGCGGGCAGGACGAGTACGAGGTCGGCCCAGTCGGCCAGTTCCTGGTGCGGCACGCGGCCCTCGGCGGTGTCCCAGTCCGGCCCGCTGACCGGGGCCTGGGTGATCGCGGCCAGGGCCTGGCGGGAGACCAGGGCGTTCGCCGACGCGGTCAGGCAGACCCGGACCGACCAGCCGTACACCCGTAACGCCATCGCCCAGCCCGGCAGTTCGACGACGCCGATCGCACCGGTCCCGATCAGGAGCAGCTGACCGCGCGGCAGATCCAGCGGCGGCAGCTGTGCGGCGTCGGTGACGGTCATGCGGAAACCTCCGGGGGAGGGGAGCGGGTGGATCCGACGATGCGTCAGGCGTCAGGACAGCAGCAGCACCCGGTCCCACACCGGATCCGCCCCCTGCGTACCGGCCGTGACGCTGAGCAGGGCCGCCGCGACCCCCGCCGCGCCCTCCAGGACGCCGGGGTTGTCCTCAAGGCCCAGCGGCTGGTCGAGCTCCCAGCCGCGCTGCCGGTCGGCCGGGGCGACATGGCGGTAGCCGAAGGCGGCCGCCGGGTCCCAGAGTTCGGCCACCTGCTCGGCGATCTCGGCGCAGTGGTCGAGCAGCGCCGCGTCCCCGGCCAGCCGGCCGAGCCGCCACAGGCTCTGTACGAACCCGGCCAGGCCGTGGCAGACGGTCGGGCCCTGGAGGTGTGCCAGGGCGTCGGGCCGGTGCACCAGGGCATGAGCGCTGCGCAGGGCGAGCCGCCTCCAGTCGCCCTCGCCGGTCAGCCGCCCGGCCCGGAACAGGGCGTTGGCGATGCCCACCGCCCCGTAGCACCACGCGCCGCCGAACGCGGCGGCATACGGGGAGACGTCGGCCGGGCCCGCCCCCGGGCCCGAGTCCTCGCCCCGGGCCCGGGCCAGCTCCTCGTCGAGGCCGAGCCGGGGTTCCCAGGCCGGGCCGAACGCGTCACGGTCGGCGCGCGCGGCCAGCCACCCGGCGATCGCGTACACGGCGTCCAGCTGGCCCGTCACCGTGAAGCCGTGCTCGGCGCTGAGCGTCAGCAGGGCCAGCGGGCCCGCGATGCCGTGCGCGAGGCCGAGGTTGACGTCACCGCGCGGAAAGACCCGGCGGTCACCGGCGGATGCCTGCCGCGCGTTCGGCACCCACCAGCCCGGCACCGGCTGCCCGTCCACGCGCACCGGCCGGGCCAGCGCGACCAGGCGGTCGAGGGTGGCGGACAGGGCGGGCTCGGCGGCCGCGCGCTCGACCGGGTCGCCTTCCGTGACCGCGGCCAGCAGCAGCCGGCCGGTGCCGGTCGGGCCGGTGATCACGTCGTAGTCGGACCAGCCCACGCCCGGCCCGGGCGAGGGGGCGGCGAGCCGGGCCAGCTGTTCGGACGCCAGATGGGTCGTCAGTGTCTGCCGCAGCCGTACGTAATGGTCGCCGATCCGGGCGGACTGGACGACGGCCAGCACCGGCGCCGGGCCGTGGCTGAGGCCGACCGAGGCGGTGCCGGTCAGCGCCCGGGCGGCCGGGACGATCCGGTCGTGCACGGCGGGCAGCCGGGACGGGTCGCGGCGGGCCAGCTCGGCGAGGAAGAGCGCGGCGCCGGTGCCGCCTTCGAGCGAGACGGGTGCGGCGAGCTGCGGCCCGGGCCAGGGCGCGGCCAGGGCGGCGGCGACCCGCTCGACGGTGGACTCGATCAGGCTGGTGGCCGCGGTCACCGCTGGTGCCTCCTTCGGTCGGCGTTCTGGATCACACAGGCGCGGGCCAGCGCCATCGCCCGCCGTTCGGCCTCCCGGTCGGGGCCGAGCAGCCGGTTGCAGCTCATGTGGAGCAGGGCGGACAGGACGCGGGGGAGCGGCGAGGAGAGGGTGCCGCGCTCGACGAGATGGTCCAACTCGGCGCGGTACGCCTTGAGTTGATCCGCCTGATCGGCCAGCGCGGCCAGTATCGCGGGTCCGGCCGGATGCGCGCCGAGCCCCGGGTTGCCGCCGGCCGGGTCGATCAGGGCGAGCCAGTACGCCCGGCGTGCCCGGAAGTCGGCGGGCAGGTCGGAGGGTTCGGCCGGTACACCGGAAAGCCAGGCGGCGGCGGGTTCCTGATAGCGGGCGGACCGGTCCGAGGCGGCACCTCGCCCTCGCCCTCGCCCGAGCGGATCGTCGACCGCATCGGGCTGTGCCGCTGCACCGAAGGCGTGCGCGATCGAGGCGACCGACAGCGCGCCCAGGACCTCCTTGTCCCACGGCGGCTCGGCCCCGGCGGCCGACCCGGCGGCGTGGCGCCGTTCGGCGGCGAGCAGGGCGAGCGCGGTGCGGCTGTCGGCGGTGAAGAACCGTTCGGCGGCCGCCTGGGCCCGCGGGCCGCCGTACCGCTCCCACTCGGGTTCGTAACCGTCCAGCGCGAACCGCCCGACCAACCCCTGTGCACGCCACCGCGCCACCGCGTCCCGCAGCGGCGGGAGCAGCTGCGGCCAGAGCCGGTCGGCCGGGCCGTGGAAACGTAACCGCAGGTGGTCGGCGTCGTCCCGGTACCGTATGAAGAACCAGCGGTCGATCGACTCCCCGACCGGGCCCGGCAGTGCGGCCAGGAACGCGGGAAGGTGCTCGACGAGAAAGCCGTCGGTGTGCCGCCCGGCCAGGTAGAGCCGCGCGTAGAGCCAGTCACCGCCGGGATCGGTCGTACGGGGACGGGCGGGCGCTGCGGTCGGCTCGGGATCCGCCGACATCCCCGACGACACCACCTCGAAGTGATGCCCCGCCTCGATATGTTGCTCCGCCTCGATATGATGCTCCGTCACATTGACGAAGGCGACGCACAGTTCGGCCGCGTGGGCATGGCCTGCGCCGTCCCGCAGCCAGCCGCTGGAGCGGTCCTCGCCACCGTCCGTCTCGACGGCGATCAGATCCGGATCCTTGGCGATCGCGTCCCGCAGGAGCTCCAGGTGCCAGGCCTCGGAGAGGTCCAGCGGCAGCCGGAGATCGAACTTGGTCAGGACGATCCGCTCGGGCGCCCGCCAGCGCTGGCGCCAGCCGTCCACCGCCGCGCGCCAGTCGGCGGGGCCGAGCGAGGTCGACTCGCGCAGCTCGTCGAGCCGCCACACGGCGGAGCTGAGCACCACGTTGCCGTACCGGACCCTGGGCAGGAACGGCGCGTGGACACTCGCGCCCCAGTCCCACGGCGCGCACATCCGGTAGGCGTCCCGGCCCACCTCCAGCAGGAAGCGGGCGGCGTTCGGAGCCTGGCGGTGCAGGACGACGGCGTTGTGCGCGTGCGGCAGCAGCCGACGACCGGTCGGCAGATGCACCGCGTACAGATGGTCCAGGGTCGCGGACACACCGATCTGCTCCATCGGCACATCGGTCGCACCGGGGTCCGGCGGCAGGCCGATGGAGACCTGGTGCCGGGCGGATCGGCGGCTGTTGGCCAGGTTGAGCGCCCGGGTGGCCCGCGGCTGGTAGGCGACCCCGAGGTGCATCGCCCCGTCGACCTCGGGGAAGGCCAGGTCGGCGAGCTCGGCCAGGACCGAGTCGACCGGCTCGGCGGCTCCCGGCAGGCCCGCGAACCGGCCGAAGGTGGCCCCGGCCTCGGCGTCGCTCGGCCCGCTGGTGAGGACCAGCCGGAAATCCCGGTCGGCCAGGGCGTGTTGATCGGTGGCGACCAGTGAGCCGAGGAGCTGGAAGGAGCGCGGCGCCGGCCCGGATACGGGCGTGGCGGCGGTCAGCCGGGCCACCAGCTCGTCGTCCAGGACGACCTCCCGCGCGCCCGCCCGCACCGCGCCGCCCACCATGCGGGCGAGAGTTGCGTCCCGGGCGTCGGCGGGCCGGTACGGCGCTTCCTGCGTCCTGCCCGAGGGCGGCCACTCGTAACCGGCGGGCGCGCCCAGACCGACCGTTTCGTCAAGCAGCTCGGCCAACGGGACGACCCGGTCGACGCCGTAGCGCTCCAGGAACTCCCGGTGGTACGGCCGCAGATGGGGCACGCCACGGCCGTGCGGAGCGAGCCGCCAGAGCACGTCCACGGCGCGGGCCGCCTCGTCGGCGACGGTCCGCGGCAGCCGCACCCGAGCGCCGAGGGCGAGATCGACGTGGAGCGGCCGCTCGGTGTCGGCCAGCGCGCGCAGGCGGTCCTCCAACGCGGACAGCGCGGCGGCGCGCTCGCCCGGCGGGGCGAGGTCGTACCGGTCGCGATCGGCGGCGACGGCGCGCAGCGCGGCCAGCACGGGCAGCGGCCGACCGGCCGAGCGCTCGGCGGCGGCCAGCACGTTGATGACCCAGCCGAGCGGATCGCCGCCGTCGAGCACGGGACGGAGCCCGGTGATCAGAAACTCCTGCCGTACGAGGGTGGCGAGGAGCCCGGCGATCTGCCCGGGCCGGGCCTCGGGAAACCGCTGCTGAAGCCCGGCGGCGAGAGCGGCGCCGGTGATCCCCGAACTGGCCGTCCCGGAAACGGTCGTCCCCGGACGAGTCGCCTCCGAGCCGGTGGCCGCCGAACCGGCCAGCTCCAACGCGGCGGCGACCACCGGGGTGAGCCGCACGGACACCTCACTGCGCGCGGTGCCACCGGCGCGGCTGCCCGGGTTGGAGGGAGCCGTCATCACCAGCCGCCCACCACGCCGAACGGTGCCGGTGTGCGCGTACAGGGTCAGATGCCGAAGCAGCTCCGCCTGCTGCTCCAACTGACGTATGAGCTGAAACAGCCAGTCGAGATCGACACGAGTACGGCTGCTCGGCGGTTCGCTCCAGACAACCTGGCCCGACCCGTCCGCTGCGTCGAAGCGCGCCGGGGCGACCCCGGCGAAGAGCCCGAAGGGGGTGCAACGGGTGCGCAGCCGCAGCTCGTAACGGAGCACGGAGAGAGCGGCCCGACGCAACTGGGCGTCGCTCCGCCCGTCGACCGTGCCGACGCTCGCGGCCACGAGCCGGGCGAGCGAGGGACTGGCGACCCGCAGCGCATCCATGAAGAGCGAGTCGGCGGCGGCCCCGCGCAGCACCACCAGACAGGCCGCACGGTCGGCGGCCGAGAAGCCCTCGGGCCCGGTCACCGCGGCCCAGTCCGGACGCTGCGACCATCCGCGCAGCGGGGCGCGCAGCAGGGCGACCGGCGCGGCACGAAAGAGTGGCGGGGCGGCGGGCTGATCAGGCATCAGAGGCGTTCCCTCGGGGCGGCGGCGGGCGAAGAACGCAGGGCACGGGGCCGGCGGTCCGGTACGCGGGCCCCGTGCGCTGGTACGTCTGCTACGGGCTGGAGCGGTCGGTCAGCAGCAGAGGGTGGGCTGGAAGCAGCTACAGCTCAAGCTGCAGCCCCAGCTGGTGAAGCCGACTTCGCCGACGGTGTTGGTGACTTCGATCTGAACGTCCAGATCGAAGAGGTCGTCGAACTCCGGCGAGTCGAGAGCGGTCGCCTTGGTGGTAGTGCGCATGGTGAGCTCCTTCGCTGCGAGATCAGATCGAACAGAGATGCGAGCAGGGCGCGCGCCCACCAGCGGAGTCTCGGTCGGAGCCGAGCGGCCAGGGAAGACCTTTGGACGATCTTGGACACTCTTGGACGCTTCGGGACACGCCGCCGGCATCCGCTTCCAGGACGGTCCGGGCGGTCCGGGTGGTCCAGGTGGCCAGGGCGGGCGAGAAACAGCCGACCGCTGCGGCGGCAGGCTCCTGGAGGCGTTCCGGCGGTCCCCACGGTCACGGTTGGTACCGGACCGGTACCGGCTGGTGCCCTGACCGGCAAGAGAGGACAATGAGAGGTGGTCCCCCATCCCCACCCTCCCTCATGTTCTCCGCCGTGCGGCTGGTGCGTCGATCGTTGATCGCGGTACTTCTGAGCGCCGCGATGAGCGCGGGACCCCTCGCTTTTACGCCCCTGACGGCGGTCGGCGCGCCGCTGAGGGCGCAGGCGCTCACCCTGTCCCCCCATGAGGGACAGCCCGGAACGCGTGTTTCGGTCACCGGCACCGGCTTCGAGGTATGCGGCCAGGCGACGCTCACTTTCGACGGCGGGCATGCGACACCGGCGACGGTGCATGTCCCCGAGATCTCCGGCACCATCGTGGTCCCGCAGGACGCCACAGCGGGGCCGGACCACACGATCGAGGCGGCCTGCGACTCCGGCAACGCCTACCACGCCGAGGCTCCCTTCACGGTGACCAGCGGTGGCGGCACCACGCCCGGTGGCAGCACCACGCCCGCCGAGACTCCGACGCTGACACTCGACCCCGGCCATGGATCGATCGGAACCAAGATCGCCGTCCAGGGCAAAGGGTTCGCGCGGTGTTCCGACAAGAGCGTCGACCTCTACGTGGTCAACGGGCCCGACATCGCACCCGCGATCCCCGTGACGGAGAACGGCGACTTCTCGTATACGGAAGTCATCCCGGAGAAGTCGTCCCCGAATACGTATACCTTCCGGGCTGCGTGTACCAGCGATCCGGCCAGCTACGCGGACGCCAGCCTGGTCGTCGAGAGCCCGGCTGCGAACCCCGTACTCACCCTCACCCCGCAGCAGGGTGCGCAAAAGGCAAAGGTACGCGCGGACGGCACCGGGTTCACGTGCGCGAAGGTCGACTTCCAATGGGACGGCGCCGAGCCGTTCGCTACCACCGCAGTGGCCGAGCCGGGCACTTTCACCACCGAGATCACGGTCCCGGCCGACGCACGGCCGGGCGAACACACGGTGCGGGCGGTCTGCGCGGACCATCCCGAACAGTACGGCGAGTCCCCGTTCACGGTCAGCGACAACGGCGGCACGAATAACGGCGGTACGAATAACGGCGGCACCGGCAACGGTGGTACCGACAACGGTGGCACGAATAACGGTGGTACCGATAACGGCGGGACGAATAACGGTGGTACCGATAACGGCGGGACGAATAACGGCGGTACCGACAACGGCGGGACGAACAACGGTGGCACCGATAACGGCGGTACCAACAATGGCGGCACCGGCAACGGTGGTACGGGCAACGGCGGTACCGACACCGGCGCAACGACCGGCGGTGGGACCGTCAACAGCGGCACCGTCGGCTGGGTGGTCGGCTCCGCCTCGCTCGGCGGCGCAGTGGTCCTGGCCGCCGCCGCAGCCGTCTACTTCGGTCGGCTGCACCGCGGCCCGCGCTGGGTCCGCGGCCACGTCCGCGCCACCCTCCGCCCGGCCACCGCAACCGCCGAGCTGACCGAACTGCGCGCACCCGGCGAACCCCCGACCCGCACCATCCGGCTCGACCCGCACGCGGACCCCGGCTCCGCGACCATCGACGAGGTGGACCGATGACGACGTTCACGACTGAGACGCCGGCCCCGCCCCTGCCCCCCTTGACCGTCCGTTCGTTCCTGCTCGGCGAGGGCGAGGACCTGGACACCCCGCTGCGTACCCATGAAACGGTCGGTCCGCTGCTCGGCTCCGTGCACGGCATGACATCCGCCGCCGACCGGGCCGTCGAACACGAGCTGGCCACCGTCGTCGACAACTTCCTCGGCCTCGACATGTTCGACCTGATGGTAGGCGGCTGGTGCAGATACGCCGCCCTGCGCGAAGCAGCGCACCGCACCCGGGACGTTCCGGGCAGCGAGGAGGTCGTCGCGATGGCGACCCACCGGATCAAGTCGGCGCACCGGCCCTACATCGACGTGTACGTGGACGGCGCGAAGATCGGCACGCTGGAGGTGGAGCTGGAGGTGGTCTTCTGGATCTCCGGTCTCGTCTGCGTGGTCCGCGACGCCCACCTCACGGGCGTCCGGTCGGGCCAGTGCGCGGTCGACGCGAGTCTGGCGGTACAGGGAGCCACGCTCACCGAACGCCGGGGCAGGCGCCTCGACCTCCCCGGCGCGTTTGCCCTGCGCGCCCCGGTGCCCTTGCTGCGGGAGGAGTCGAATCCCCGTGAGGCCCGGACCGTGCCGGGTGGCAGCTGGCGATAGTGGGTGGCAGCGCGTGGCTCTGTAACTACCTTGGGCGTGCGCCTTGTTGAAGAGCTCATGATCTTCAGAGGCAACTCAGAGGCAACTCGGGGGGCAACGGGGAACGGGCCGAGACCACATCGCACCCGCCCCTGAATCCTGCGACGCCATGGCGCCGCCCCAGCCGGGCTTCCGGCGGTCGTCTTCGGGGGATTGTCAGTGCCGTGTGCGAGGCTGCCGTGCGATACAGGCGATCAGGATTCGAGGGGCGCGCAATGAGCACGAAGGCCAGCGGAACGTTCGACCTCACATCGTTCGAGCCGGAGGTGCTCGACGAGGGCCCGGGCGCCGCGCTCGGCCGCGTGCGGATCACCAAAACCTTCCAGGGGGGCCTGGCCGGCACCAGTACCGTGAGCATGCTGTCGGTGGCCGACATCGAGGGCAGTCCCGTGGCCTATGTCGCCGTGGAGCGGTTCACGGGCGAACTCGACGGCCGCAAGGGCTCCTTCGTCCTGCAGCACAGCGCGCCCGGTAGCCATGGCGAGCAGATCGCGATCCGCGTCGTCCAGGGAACGGGCTCCGGTGACCTCGCGGGGATCACGGGTGCCTTCGAGATCATCGGGTCCGAGGACGGCAGCCACTCCTACGTCTTGGAGTACACGCTGGGCTGACACAGGCGCCTGCACGGTCGGCGTGAGCGCTCCCACTCCTGGTGACGTGGGCCGAGGACAAGCACGCCTACGTCTGCTTGCAGTCGCCGAGTACCTTCTGGAGCTTGTTGCGCTCCGCTGTGGTGACCCGGAGGCCGTAGTAGTCCTTCACTCCGATCCAGGCACGGCTGTACGTGCATTCGTATCCCCGGGGCAGCCACTTGTCAGGGCCTTTGTCGTCCTTGGCGCGGTTGCTCCAGGTGGAGACGGCGATGAGCTGCGGGGCGCCGCTGAGGTCGTTGGCGAACGCGCGGCGCTTGTATTCGGGCCAGTCGCGGGCGCCCGAGCCCCACGCGGCTTTGAGGGGGACGATGTGGTCGATGTCGACGCGCAGCGGATTGGTCAGGGTCATGCCGTCGTACGCGCTGCGCCAGCGGCCGCCCACTACCTTGCAGCCGTCCTTGAGGGTCGCGGGGATGTCGGAGAGGGCCTTGAGGGCGAGTTCACGGGTGGAGCATTTGTTCGCGCCGTGCAGGACCCAGCAGCTCTTACCGCCGAACGCCGTCCGCTGGAATCCCTTGCTGTCGAACGTTCCCAGCTCCAGCTCGGACAGCATGCGCCGGGCATCGTCCAGGTCAGGGATGTTGGCAGGCCACTTGACGACAGCGGGAGGCAGGCCGCTGGGTACGGGCGCCGGGACGAACGCCGCAGTGCCCGGCACATGTACCGCCCCCTGTCCCTCGTCCGTCGAGGGCAGCCGGTCCTCCTCCGGCCCTTCGCAGTCGAGCTCGTCGAAGGTACGTACCGCCTGGTGCGCACGATGAGCCCGCGCCCGGACCGACGGGGACGCGGCCTGCGCAGCGAGAGGAAGCAGGCCTGCCGGCAGCACCGTGGTGAGAAGAGCGCAGGCGAGCGCCGACCGACCGTGAGGGAGGCGCATGAGGATCTCCTTCGATGCATGGCCTGGCAGGACCTGTGCACAGCGGCAGGGCTGGCCGAGTGCGGCGTATATCAGGAGGGATTACCTCTCCGGCTGAACGTAAGACGCCATCCCGGGATTTCCGCCCTATTGGCGGAAGGCCTGACACGGCTTGGCCTTCCAGTTGGCCTTCCAGCCAGGCAGGAACGCCGACGGCAGCAGGCGGGCCGCGATGTGGCTGATGGCCAGAGAACACGCTCAGAGGCATGTCTTCGAACCCCCCGTCTGCACAGCCGGCAACGGCGGCCCGCATTTTTCGGCACTCCATGGTGATACGACTCGCGCCCCTGGCGCGAGTTGTCGAACACCGCTGGGCTTCGGTGGCAGGGGCCAACGGATTCCGCTCGAACGGCCCCTCTCGCGTTGCCGGTTGCGGCGCGTCCCACTGGACTGGGGCTCGAAGCCGCACACCCGATCCCGAACTGGTGCTGTGCACCGTGCGCGGGCTTGAGGGGCTGCCCATCGGCCGGTCGGCTCGTATCTCTCACACCCTCTGTCCCAGGAAGGGAGTCGGCCGTGCTCGAATCCATAACCCAGTCGGAGGATCCCCCGCTCGAACCGTCGGCGGTGGGCATCGACGCCGCCCGGAACCTCGCCCACACCGCCAAGTCCGTTCCCCAGATGCAGGGCATATCCTCCCGCTGGCTGCTGCGCATCCTGCCCTGGGTGGACGTCCCCGGCGGCACCTACCGCGTCAACCGGCGCCTGGCCTTCCCGGTCGGCGACGGCCGGGTGAAATTCGACCCGGCGGGACCACACCTCCGCGTCGTCCCCCGAACACTGCGCGAGATCCCGCCGTTGCGGGACTTCCCCGACGACGACGTGCTCAACGCCCTGGCCGGTGCCTTCGAGCAGCGCGAGGCCGAACCGGGAACCATCCTGGCCCACGCGGCGCAGAAGGCGGATCAGCTGATCGTCGTGGCCCGCGGAAAGGTCGATCACTTCACCCCCGGCGCGTACACGGACGCCGTCTCGCACGGCCTGCTCGCCGACGGCGCCCATTTCGGCGAGCACTGCCTCACCGGCAAGAGCACGTGGAAATTCACCTACCGGGCGGCGACCGCCTGCACCGTGCTGGTCCTTCCCCGCCGCGCGTTCAAGCAGATCCGCAACGGATCACCCGAGCTCGCCGCGCACATCGACAGCTACCTCGCCCGTCCCCGGCCGGCGATGACACGCCGCGGTGAGGCCGACATCGCCGTCGCCTCCGGCCACCGCGGGGAGGCACAGCTGCCGGCCGCGTTCGTCGACTACGAGACCAGTCCGCGGGAGTACCCGCTGAGCGTCGCCCAGACCGTCCTGCGGATCAACACCCGCGTCGGCGACCTGTACAACGGCCCCCAGGACCAGAGCGAACAGCAGCTGCGGCTGACCATCGAGGCCCTGCGCGAACGCCAGGAGCACGAGATGGTCAACCACCCCGACTTCGGGCTGCTGCCCAATGCGGACCCTCAGCAGCGGATCTCGACCCGGCACGGTCCGCCCACGCCGGACGATCTCGACGAGCTGATCTCGATGCGGCGGCAGACGAAGTTCCTCCTCGCCCACCGGCGTACCATCGCGGCCTTCGCCCGCGAGTGCACCCGTGCCAGGATCTGTCCGCCAGGAACCGAGTTCAACGGCCACCATGTGGTGGCCTGGCGCGGCGTGCCGTTCCTGCCCTGCAACAAGATCCCCATCTCCGCGGACCTCACCAGCTCGGTCATGGCTTTGCGCACCGGAGAGGACAACGGCGGGGTGATCGGCCTCTACCAGCGGGGCATCGCCGACGAGTACGAGCCGGGGCTGTCTGTTCGTTTCATGGGCATCGACGACCGGGCGACGCTGTCGTACCTCGTCAGCAACTACTACTCGGTGGCGCCGCTCCTGCCCAGTGCGCTGGGCGTTCTGGAGAACGTCGAGGTCGGCCACTACAACAAGCCGCCGGACCTGTCGTGAGCCCGCTCGGCGGCCCTACGGGGCCGGGCACCTGCGCGGTACGACGGTTCGCCACGCGGCCGTCGCGACCGGACCCTGGCCATGCCGCGGCGCTGCTGCGCCTGGACTGCCCACCGCCGCGGCGGGACGATCCCGTGCTGGCCGGCCGGCTCGACGAGCGCCTCCTGGAATGGGCCGACGGCATCGGCCTGTACGACGGCCGGATGGAGCGGGTGCGTGACGCGGGCTTCGGCCGGCTGGCCGCTTTGTGCTATCCCGCAACCGACGACGAAGACCTGCTGATGGTCCCGGCCCGGTGCGCGCTCGCCATCTGGGCTCTGGACGACCACTACTGCGACGCCCCGGACCTCGGAGCCGTGCCCAGCCTGCTGGGATCCCGGCTGGCGACCGCCTCCGCCACCCTGGGCAGGGCCCACCTGCCGGACCGCCACGAGGCCGCCTTCGACGCCGCCACCCGCGACGATCCCGCGCTCAAAGGCCTGCGGTCCGCCGCCGGCCACCTGCGGCGCATCACCACCGCAGCCCAGTTCGACCGGACCCGCCACACGCTGCGGACCCTGTTCGCCGCCCTCGCACAGGAAGGAACCTGGCGTGCCACCCGGTACCAGCCACAGGTATGGGAGTACCTGATGAACCGGCAGGCCAACAGCTTCCTGCCGTGCATGACCGTCATCGACGCCCTCGGCGGCTACCGGCTGCCCGCCGACGTCTGGGCCCACCCCGACGTGCACGACGCGGTCGGCACCGCCGCCCTGGCAGCCAGCATCGCCAACGACATCTACTCCGCCGGCACCGAGAGCCGCTCTTCGGACGGGGACTTCAACCTCCCCCGGGCCATCGCCGCCGAACAGCCCTGCACACCGCAGGAGGCACTGCGCCTCAGCGCAGAGCTCCACAACGAGCTCATGCACCGCTTCCGCCGCCAGTGCGACGAACTGGCCCACCAAGGCGGACGCGAGCTCCACCGGTTCCTCGACGGCGTACTCGACTGGTGCGCCGGCAGCCTCGCCTGGCACCGCACCGCACCCCGATACCACCGGCACGCCACCGACGGGCACGCCCCCCACACCCTGGAGAGAACATGACCACCTCACCCCACCAGACCCGGGCCGTGCTGCACACCGACTACCAGCGGGCGGTCGCCTCCTACTGGGACACCCACGTCAACGACGACGTCAACCTCGCCCTCGGCGACGTCGACGAGCTGTACCACCATCACTACGGCATCGGCGCCTACGATCCCACCGTCCTCGACACCACCGCCGCGGACCATCAGCAGCGAACCATTCGCGAACTCCACCGCCTGGAGAGCGCCCAGGCCGACCTCCTGCTCGACCACCTCGGCCCCCTCACCAGCGAACACCGGCTCCTGGACGCCGGCTCCGGCCGCGGCGGCACCTCCTTCATGGCACACCGCCGGTACGGGTGCCACGTCGACGGAGTGTCGATCTCCCAGTACCAGGTCGACTTCGCCAACGCCCAGGCCCGGCGCCACGCCCTCGACGACAAGGTCCGCTTCCACTTCCGCAACATGCTCGACACCGGCCTGGAGACCGGATCCCGGCAGGCGCTGTGGACCAACGAGACCACCATGTACGTCGACCTCGACCAGGCCTTCGCCGAATTCGCCCGCATCCTCGCAGTCGGCGGACGCTACGTGTGCATCACCGGCTGCTCCAACGACCTCACCGGAGGCCGCTCCCAAGCCGTCAGCCGCATCGACACCCACTACACCTGCAACATCCACCCCCGCAGCGCCTACTTCAAAGCCCTCGCCGCCAACGGCCTCGTCCCCATCACCGTCACCGACCTCACCCCACTGACCATCCCCTACTGGGAACTACGCGCCCGCTCCCACCTCGCCACCGGCATCGAAGAAGCCTTCCTCACCGCCTACCGCGAGAACAGCTTCCACTACCTCCTCATCACCGCCGACCGCACATAGCCAGTCCGACGGTTCACGTAGGTGTGCGGGCACCTCCGCCGCCTTGGTCGTTGTGGCGCTGGCCAGCCGGTTTACGAGGTTTCCGCGCCTGCTTCCGCCGCCGCTGCGAACCCCGGACGGGGCTGGGGGATGCCGTCGCCGCTCTGGAGGGCGGCGAAGTCGGCGTGGGCGGCCTCGATGGCCTCGGGGTACACCTCCCGTTTCGCGTGCCCGGCGAGCGCGCGGTAGATGCTCGCGAGGCTGGGGTTGTGTCCTTGCGCACGGCGCTTGCCGCGACGAAGCCGAGCGCCTGTGTTCAGCGAAGACAGACGAGTCCGGTAACGGCTCGACCGCCCTGGCTGACGGTGCGCCAGCCGGGCGGCCCGGCGGGGTGCGGGGGTTCAGGGGCTGACGGTGTTCCAGCGTTCGGCGGGGATGTCCTGGCACTTGTAGAGGTTGACGATGCCG
The DNA here is from genome assembly GCF_043198895.1 of Streptomyces sp. NPDC048696. Lineage (NCBI taxonomy): Bacteria > Bacillati > Actinomycetota > Actinomycetes > Kitasatosporales > Streptomycetaceae > Streptomyces > Streptomyces sp. NPDC048696. Next base: position 76,557 of record NZ_JBICVJ010000024.1, read on the forward strand.
TGGTCGGCCCACTGCTGGTGTGACCAGCCGACCTCCGCCGCTCCGGCCCGCCGGCCGCACCAACATCGCCACTGGTCTCCGCCACCGCGCCCGCGACACCACCGCCCTGGGCATCACATGATCAAACCGGGCACTCCGCGAGAATGACGCCGCTCTGCGCCGGCTACACCTCTCTGCCCCACGGGGAACTAGCCACCCGTGAACACCAGGTCACCGTCTCTGGACCACTGCGCAGCAACCCCACCCGCCAACAACGCCGGAACAAGGGCTTCGCCCGGGACGACTTCCCCATCGACTACGACCGCCAGCAGGTCACCTGCCCCCAGGGCCAGGTCAGCCAGGGCTGGCACGGCTCCTGCCCGACCTCCTGACCCACAGCGGCCCCGCTGATCGTGGCCAGGTTCACCAAAAGCCAGTGCCAGCCCTGCCCGGCGCGCACCCGATGACCACCTCCGGCGAAAGCACTCGCACCGTGGGATTTCCCCCACGAGAGCTCCGCGACCTGCAACTTCGCATCCGTACGAGCAACAGACACCCGAGTGGAAGACCCGCTACGCGGTCCGCTCCGGAGCGGAGGGCACGGTCAACGAGTTCGCCCACGGACATGGCATGCGACGCTGCCGCTACCGAGGACAGGGAACGGCCGACATCCAGCACGTCCTGACGGCCATCGCCGTCACCATCGAGCGCCTCAGCGGACTGCCACCAACCGAAGAAGCCCCCTCGCCCCGCCGCCCGACTGCCTTCCAGAACTACCTCGACCAGCGCGAGATACCCCGGCCGAAGTCCTGGCGAACCCTGGGCAGCCGACCTAGACGGCACCAAGATCCCCGACAGAGTCAAGCTGAGTGCGCGCGGCGGAAGCACACCGAAAGCACACCATCCGGGCTGGTATGCAGGACCGCGAACGGATTGTGTGGGGTGTGCATTGCGATGTCCGCCCTTTCCGCAACCGCAAGTGGACGACCGTGACCCTCGTCAGCGGTCGCCCTTGGGTACCTACTTCCCCAGCCAAGCCCTGCTGACCTTCAACGTCATCGGCGGGGTCGTCGGTCTCCAGCTCAGCGGCGCCGTCTGACCTCTGCCCACGCCACCCCCGAACCTCACGAAAGGCTGACGATGAGCATCCGCGCGCACTTCGCCCCCACTCGGGAGATACCGAAAGCGGAGGAAGGGCGGCACGTCCTCGCCTCCGTCACTTTCACCACCACCGCATCCCTGGCTCTGACCGAACACGGCAGTCCCGACCTGGCCATCCCCATGGCCGCCGAGCCCGGCCAGGAGTTCCGCGAGGTGTGGACCGTGCCGGGACGTCCCCGGTGGGCCATCCGTGACGACCTCGCCTATGCCAACGACGGCCAGTACCTCTTCATCGCCGGACTCCTGCCCGAGCAGGACGTCTACACCCCTCCGGTGCGAAACCTGTACGAGAAGGCCTTCGCCCTGGTCAACCACCTCGGCTACGCCCATATCTTCCGCATGTGGAACTTCATCGGCGACATCGTCGGCTCCAATGCCGAAGGAATGGAGGTCTACCAGGATTTCGTCCAGGGACGGGCCCAGGCGTTCGAGACGTACAAGGGCCGTGGCACCGCGCACATGCCGGCCGCCACCGGGATCGGGACGCGGGACCGCGGAATCGCCTTCTTCCTCCTCGCCTCCTGCCAGGACGTGCCGAGGCACGTGGAGAACCTGAAGCAGACGCCCGCCTACCACTATCCCGAGGACTACGGACCGAAGCCCCCGAGTTTCGCCCGCGCCACCATCCTCGGCGACACGCTGTACGTGTCCGGCACCGCGTCCATCCGCGGCCACGAAACCGTGCACAAGGGCGACGTGGAGAGCCAGACCCGGGTGGTGCTCGACAACATCGCACACCTCGTGTCCCGGGAAAACCTCGCGGCCCAAAGCATCGACGGCGGGCACGAGTTGAAGGACCTACGTCTGATCAAGGTGTACGTGCGGCATGACAGCCACATTCCGGCGGTGCGCGCGACGTGTGAGGAGGCGCTTGGCACGGGCGTTGAGGTGAAGTACCTCAACGTTGCCGTATGCCGCGACGACCTCCTCGTGGAGATCGAAGCCATCGTGCCCGGACAGGCGTGGGCGCTGTGACCGAATTGAAGGTCGGCATCGTCCTGCCCGGGCGGGAGTCCGTGGTGAACAACGGCCCCTACCCGGCCAACCTGGCCTCGATCGCGAGGCTGGCCGAGGACTGCGGCTTCGATTCCGTGTGGGCCGGCGAGTCTCCCCTCGCCCGCTCCCGTATGAACCCCCTCCTGGCGCTCACCGCCGCGGCCGCCGTGACGGAACGGATCCAGCTCGGTACGGCCGTCCTCATGCCGCTGCGTCCTCCCGTACACCTGGCACACGAACTCGCCTGCCTCGACCGCATCTCCGGCGGCCGCCTCATCGCGGGCATCGGCTCCGGATTCGCCTCACCCGCCACGGAGCGAGAGTTCGCCAATTATGGGCTCGACTTCGCCACCCGCTCGGGGCGGATGCGGGAGACGGTCGAAATCTGCCAGGCACTGTGGAGGGCCCAAGGGCAACCCGTCTCCTACGAGGGGCGGCACTACCGGCTGAAGGACGCCTCCCTGCTGCCGAACCCCGCGCAGCCCGGCGGGCCGCCCCTGTGGATCGCGCACTCCGGACCGAAGATGCTCCAACGCGCCGGCCGTCAATTCGACGGCTGGATGCCCACCTCCACCTCCCCCGACAAGTACGGCGAAGGGTGGAACCACGTCGCCGGCGCGCGCGACGCGGCCGGCCGCCCCGGCGACGCCGTCGCCGGAGCCGTCTACCTTTCCGTCGCGGTCGACAGCACGAAGCAAGACGCGGAGGACACCCTGTGGTCCTACTTCCATGCCTACTACGGCCTTCCTCTCACCACCATGCGCACCACCCAGGGCATCTTCGGAGGAACGGCCGAGGAGGTCGCCGACTGGCTGCAGCAGTACGTCAAGAACGGCGCCCGCCACCTCATCCTGCGCCTGCCCACCAGCGAGCTCACAGAGGCGAGATACCGGACCGCGGTGCGGCGCACCTCAGAGGAGCTGCTCCCGCTCCTACGCGGCCTGTGATCACGCGAACGGGCGCCCGAGGCTGGGATGTGTGGGCGGCGGCATGGCCCGTCACGGCCGTGTTCATGCTGTCCAACATCCCTACCCCGCTGCTCGGGGTGTGGCAGGAGCGCCTCGGCTTCACCACCGCCACTACGACGGTCATCTTCGCCGCCTACACCGCCGGACTGCTACTCGTGCTGCCGTTCGCCGGTGTCCTGGCCGACCGGTTCGGACGCCGCGAAGTCCTGGTCCCCGCCCTCATGGCCGCTCTGGCCTCCTGCGTGCTGTTCATGACGGCACGACACGTCCCCGAACTCATCGCCGCCCGCGTCCTGACCGGGCTGGCGGTCGGCACCCTGGTGTCGGTCGGCACCGCGGCTGTCGCGGACGTCGGCGGCCCCGCCCGTAAACGGACGGCGTCCCTCGCCGGTTCGGCCGCCATCGGTGTCGGACTCGCCACCGGACCCCTGCTGGGCGGACTCGTCTCCCAGATGTGGGATCCGCCCACCGTGACCGTGTTCGCCGTCGAGATCCTCGTACTCCTGTCCGCGCTCGCCGTCGTGCTCACCGTCATCCCCCGGTCGACCGGCACCGCAACGGAACACCGCTGGCTGCGGATACCCACGGTGCCCCGCGCGAACCGCACCAGCCTCACCTCCAGCCTGATGGCGTACATGCCCGGCATGACCGGGACTTCGCTCATCCTCGCCCTTGGCCCGAGCCTGCTGACGACCCTGCTGCACACCAGCAGCCGCCTGATAGCTGGAGGTATCGGATGTGTGATGTTCGGGACGTCGACAGGCATCCAGTTCGCCATCAGGAGTGCGCCGGTACGCCGTGTGCTGATCCAGGCCGGAATCCTCACGGGCACGGGAATGCTGACCGCGGTCGCCGCCGTCCGCGCCCAGTCCCTGCCCCTGCTGATCGCCGCGGCCGTACTTGCGGGCGCGGGGCAGGGAATGAGCCAGCTCGGCGGGTTTTCCCTGCTCAACTCAGCGGTACCGGCAGGCAGGCTGGCAGAGGCGAACGCGGCGCTGAGCGCCGGAGGTTATGCCTTCGCCGGCATCCTGCCGATCGCCACGGGATACCTCAGTGACGCCATCGACATGGCCACGTCCGCGACCGTGTTCGCCACCTTGACCGCGGTCGCGGCCATCGCCGGCTCGTTGACGATCCGCATGCTGCGCCGAGCGTGGGCATGACCCGGGACGAGCACCACGCACGACCAGCCGGGCAGGGCCCCAGGGTCGTCCCGTTCTCGCGGTTGACCACGGGATGCCCAGGGCGGTGAGTGTCTGAGTCTGTCGGGAATCTTGTACGTCGCGCCGCAGTAGGGGTGACAGTGCGAGTGGTCAGCGCTGCTGTTGGGCGGCCAGCGCTGTTGCGCGTCGGAGGTGGCTGGTTCGAAAAAATTCACTTCTCGTGGCCAGGGCGGCGGGACGGTGGAGGGACCCGCCGCACCGGAGGTGTCCGAGATGTCTGTCCGTTCCCGATCCGGCTCGCTGATCCCGGAGTTGACGGTGCGGGTTGCCCGTGCCAGCAACCCCCAGGGCGGTAGCGGTGGATGAACTCCTGCAGCCGGTCCGGGTAGGTTTCCCGTTCGTCCGCTGTGATCACTGACCACAGGACGGGCAGGACCTCTGCGGTCATCGAGTCGCCCGGGGGCACGTGCCCGGCGAGCGCCGTGTACGACCGGACCGCGACCGCCAGGGCCGCGTCCGCGCCACCCTCCCGTATGTCCTGCGCTGCCCGGTCCACGGGAGTGCTGGTGTATGCATCCTCGCTCATCACGTCGTCTTCCTCGCTGCCCGTGCCGCTGTGGTCCACCGCATGCCGAGTGCGTCGAGGTCGGCGCGACGCTGCGTGGTGAGCTTGGCGGCGCGCTTTCGGGTGTTGTCGAGGAACATCCCGAGCTTGACCTCCTCGGGCTCCCCAGCGCCCGCCCGGGCATTGTCGGCGCCCGGTCGCTCCAGTCGCTCCACGTGCTTCCCGAGCGGTGTCGGCGTACACCCCAACGTGGTCAGTGAGGTACAGCGATACGTCCCCGCCCTGAAGGTGATCGTGCGAAGGCTGGGGAGCCGGGGCCACACGACTTCTCAGGGTGCGGGACACGACGGTCCGTCAAGGGCGCCCTACGGGCGTCGCTGCGCGATGGGGCTACGCCCCACCCTGGACCGACCGCCCTGTCCCGAAGCCGTCTGGCCATCGGCTGGCCCCGGCCTTGCGGCGGCCGAGCAGTTGAGGAGGTCCAGTCGTACCAGCCTGGCCGCATCGGAGAGTACGCCGACACCAGCAGCAGCTTCCCGCTCGACTGGGCCGCTCCGTCCGGCTCGCCGACCTGGCCGCCGTGACCGGCGCCCGCGCGTATCTGTGCGTGACCGGTGGCATGACCTATCTCGACCCCGCCCTGTTCGCGGCCCAGAACGTCACTGTGGCAGCGTTCCGGCCGCCGACCACCGGCATCTGGTCCTCCGGGCGGTGGCTCAGTGCCCTGTGGGCATTGGCGACGCTCGGCCCGCAGGACACAGCCGTCGGCTTCCAGGCCCTCACCGTCCACGACACCCGACTACGGGCAGCTGCCTGACCCGCCCGCCCTTCTGCTGTACGTACCGGACGCCTGGGACGTGTGTTGATGGTGGACCTGGAGGTCCCCGGGATCGAACACAACCTCCGGCAGGACGCCGACGGCGTGCGCACGGTATGGCTTGTGCACCCCGACGGCT